>NZ_JATAAG010000019.1:230607-317614 GCF_030341915.1 Pseudomonas sp. BCRC 81390
ACAGCAGGCATGTTCACCGTTCGACAGTGCGCACGGTTTCCATAGCCGCTGGCTGCGCCGGTTCGCCCTGCGTGGCTACCTGATCAATGCGATCAACCGCCACCAACTGGAAAACGGCGTGCTGGCCGTGGTGCTCGACGACACCGTCGGGCTGATCCAGGAGTACAACCAGCAACGCCTGAACTGGGTCGTGAAGCGCCAGGCCTGGCGCGAGGAGCCGATGCGAGCCTATCAGCTGCAGACCTCGCAGATCCTGCAGATCATTCGTGCCACCAACAGGGAACGGGCCGCGCAGGAAGTGCCGTCGCTGGAACCGCTGACCGGTGATGCCCCACCGGTGTTCACCGACCCGGCAGTCGCGCGACGACAGTTGGTCGAGCGCAAGCAGCAGGAGAGTGACGAGCGGCTTGAACAACGCTACCACGAACCGCAGCGCGCGGCGTTCCAGGCGGCTTACGACCAGCAGGAAGGCGAGTTTCAGCGTTACATCGACCAGGACGCGCAGGCGTACGTTGCCTTGTTCGATACGCCGATGTTCCAGGTGGTCGAGGCATACGACTACGACGGTAACGACCGTGAGTCCGGCGTGGCGTATGCCGAGACCCTGGCGCTGTGTCTGGGTGGCGGCGTTACCGAAGCCATGCTACCGGCCACCGAGCCGCGTATTCCCGCAGCCGGAACCAGCGAGGCTCTCTGGCTGAAATGGCTGCAGGACCCCGACAGCCCACCCTACCGCGCCTTGCTGATGCGCGACCGGGCATTGCTGGCCGGGCTGCTGCCGAGCTTTGCCGCGGATGGAGGCATCAGCTGGAATGACAGTGACAAGCTCTACAGCATGCTGAGCAAGATCATTGCCAGTGACGACGCCGGTTTGCGCCTGCGCAATACCCTCAAGCAGGCCATCGCCGAAACGCAAAGCGCGCTGAACGCAGCCAGCCAGCGGCTGGCGCCCTGCCTGTCGCCAGGCATCCAGAAAGCCGTGCGGCATCTGAACAGCGCCACGCAGTATCTCTACAACGGCGTGCAGCTGATCGAGCTGGAAGTGAAGATGAAGCTGGGCGAGTACTACGCCCTGCAGAGCCAGCACCTGCGGGAAATGCAGCACAAGGCCAATGCCTCCATCGCCGCGGCGCGGGACCGGATGCAGCGCAACCTTGACGATTTCGAGTTTGGCTCGATGAAGTCGATGCGCAAGGTGCGGCCGATCATCCAGCACGGGCTGATGAGCCTGGCCGTGCTCGACCCGCGCTTCACCCACACGATGATCAGCGTGACGGTGTGGGTCGAGGGCACGGCCGAGGAAGTGCATGGGCGGTTGTTCAAGGAAGCCAGCATGGGCGTGAACCAGGCGAGCAGCTTGGCGCAGCTTGCCCTGGTGGATATCTCGGTGGCGGCGGGGACCTTGGAAAGCGATGCGCGCAGGTTGTTGCAAGGGATGAAGATCACCTCGCAGCAGGCGGCGCGATTGGTAAGGACCGGTTTTTCCGGGTTGCGCGGGGTGGCTGGGAGCTGGGAAGTGCTGTTGGCGATAGGCGGGTTGTATCTGCAGCAGGACAGCCTGGGCCGGAATCAGGAAAAGGCGGAAGCGGAAATTGGGCCCAAGGCGTACGAGGCCAAGTTGGCATTGCAAGGATCCCAGCTGGGCGTGTTGGGTGGGCAGATTGAGCTGGTGGGGCTCATTCTGAGGTCAAGTACCCAGCATATTGCCGCACCGTGGGCAAAAAGCGCGTCTGGTACTGGAGTATCGCTGATAAGAATCGGTGCCATCATAAGTGCGATAGCTGGGGTTTTTGACACGGTACAAGCTTTTTCTGCTGCTAAGCGTGCATGGGCTGCTGGGGATCACGTGGCTAGCATGCTTCATGCTGGCGCAGGTTTCTTGTATGGAATTTCAACTGGGTTATTTGTCTACGCAATTTTTAAATCCTTCCTCCTGGGTCCCCTGGGTTTGGCTATGCTGTTTGCTCTCGGCGCCTACGCACTTATAAAACAAGCTAGTGGAAACGAAACCACTGCCCTCGAACGGTGGGCGCGTCGCTGCTACTTTGGAAAAGCTGACGAGAATCCTGCTGTCCATTGGGCTTCTCCTGAATATGCAGATATTGCATTTGCAGAACTTAATGCGGCTACGCTCGGCATGCGTGCGGGAATCCATTTTGAATCCAAACGCTCGAACGATCCAGCGGGCTCCAAGATAGGCGGTCTAGTCAATCTAGAATTAGAGCACAAACTCAAATTTCAGATTGTACTGCCTAAATATAGTGATGAGCACTCGGCTTTTCGCTGGGTTGTAATAGTGCATCGTCAAGGTGACGGGACCTTCCCCGATTTCATTGGTGGAGAGACCCTGCTGGTGGACGAGTACCAAGCTGTCTCGGTTGAAGCCCTCACTCCATCGTCAGAGTTCGCTGAGTTTTCTAAGCCAAGTCTACCTGACTATAGAAGTGAATTTTTGCTGAATAGAAATCAACAGACGTCAGTTTCTGCTGACCTCGCAACAAACTGGCTGGAGATCACTGGAACAGTAGAACTAGTGACGTCTATTGGGCCGCATACTATCCGTGCAGCGACGCTATTGGTGATGTACTGGCCAGATAGAAGCATGCACAGTACTTATATTGAGGTCTGCGTAAAGGAGAGTAATGATTGAAATCTAACTCCAGGGTTCTTTGCGAGCGAGCTTTAGGTTGGAGCCATGACCTACCTGATGTCAGATCGCAGGCAACTCCTTTGTTAAGCTTTGAAGACATCGACCCGTCGCCAAATCATTTCGACGAGGTCTACCTCGAGCTTTCTCGCTCTACTGTCAGTTTGCGTGGTGTCGCAACTTTGCTGGGCATTCCATTTTTGTTCGTTTCTTTAGGCGGCCTAGTCTATTTATATTCACTCATGCTTGACTTTAGCTGGTCGCTCGACTGGGATGTTGGTCTTATTGCGGTTCTAATGCCTCCGGTAGGCATGTGGGCCATTGCGACCTATGTAAAGATGGATCTCTTGCTCCCACGGGACGAACCCATCCGTTTCAATCGCTTGCGACGCAAAATCTATCTCTATCAATTCAGATTCCACTACATCTATCTGTTCAGCCGCAAACACTGGGGCGTAAAACCGGTCGCCTACAACTGGGACGACGTAACCGCCGAAGTCTACCGAGTCTACGCCCCCGGCCACGGTGGCCTGATCGAAAACGTCATGCTGTCGGTCCGCAACCCGGAAACCAACGAAGTCATCGACCGCGTGTTCTTCGCTCATGACCTCTACCGTGGCGAAGCTTACTGGGCCATCGCCCGGCTGTTCATGCAGCAAGGCCCTGAAGCCCTGCCGAAATTCGTCCATCCACCCCGTGACTGGAACGATGACGATGGCCTGAGCCACATGCACTGTCTAGCGCCAAAGGTACTTTGGCCGGAAGCCATTGACCGTGAATCCCGTACTGCCCCGTCTGAAGGTGACGCCCGATGAAACCCGTGATACTCGTAGGCCATCGGCATGTCTGCCCGCTGCATGGCACCAACCAGGTAGAAAGCGGCTGTTCCGCGTACACCTTCAATGGCAGGCCGGTTGCCAGAGTGGGGGACCGTACCACGTGTGGCGCCGTAATAATCAGTGGTGCTGCGCATTTTCTGATCGAAGGTGCAGCCGTCGCGCGCAAGGGCGATCGAACCGATCATGGTGGTGTGCTCGAAGAGGGCGATACGGGCTGGATGCTGGATTGACGCGAGCGGCGGTTCGGCGGCCTGCGGCAACCCAACCACCGTGCTGCCTGCTTCGCGGGCGAGCCCGCTCCTACACCGACCGTGTTGGCTTGTTGATTTGTTTGCCAGCCTGCGCTGCCACTTCCAGCGCTTGGCCGTCGCGTTGCTTGCCCTGACGCGCCAGACCTTCAAGCTGGGGTATCAGCATGCCCTCCGGCAAGTGTCGCCAGAACCTTCCCGGCATGTGCAGACGCAAGGCATCGGGGTTGAGGCGGGCAGGGTTGAAAGTGTGGCGGTAATAGGTGCGCCATAGCTCGGCGCCCGGGTCATCGGCGTTGCGCGCCCAGTGGCGCCAGGCCTCGGGGCATTGCCGACGGTATTCGAACGCCTGGCCGTCGAAGCGTATGCCATCGCGCGGGGTGGCGATCAACCAACGCAGGCGCCCCAGGCGGTCGGCGAAGTGCGGGCTGGCGCTTTCGAGGATGTCATGGGCCGGCTCGTGGTAAGCCACAAGGTCCAGCTGCAAGTGGCTCGCCAAGGCCTCCGGCAATGGCACGAAGCGTACAAAGGCGTGCAAATGGTGCGCCTCGCGGCTGACCTGCTTGATCCGCCGATGCAGTTCGCTGCCCAGCCGATCCCCCGCCAGCATCGCGGTGCGGTCGCCGTGGGCCACACGCCAGAGCACCTCGTAGAGGAGGTTCCAGCGTTGCTCGCCACGGTAGTGTGCGGCCTGTTGCAGCAGATCCAGCAGGGCCGCCGGTACCTTGGCACGAAAAGGGCCAGGGCCTTCCGGGAGCGGTGTCGGTATGGCCAGCAAGTCGGCCATCGGCCCTTGCGACCAGGTAACTTCCGCGGGATCGACACCATGCCCTAACAATACGCGCGCCTGCTCACGCCAGGTTGCGAACAGATCATCGCAGTCCAGCGCAATCATCCCCACAACCCCATCTGCACCGGTGCCTGTGGCTCGCGCAGACGGGCCCGCAACAGGCCGCTGCGCAGCTCGGCCTGGGCCGGGCGGTAGTCGCTGGTGACAATGAACGGCCGCGCCTTGTCCAGCACACAACGCAGCTGGATCAGGTCGTCATAGCGAATGCGCCGCTCGCGTCGCAACGCGACCAGGCGCTGAACGCTACGCAGGCCGATACCCGGAATGCGCGCCAGCAGCGCGGGTTCAGCGCGGTTCACATCCAGCGGAAAGACCTCTCGGTTGGCCAGTGCCCAGGCCAGCTTGGGGTCGATGTCCAATGCCAGGTTGTCGCCTTGGCCGAGCAGCTCCCCGGCCTGGTAGCCATAACCACGCAACAGGAAGTCGGCCTGGTACAGGCGGTGCTCGCGCAGCAGCGGCGGTGCCGCCAGGGGCACGCTGCCCGGGCTGTCGGGGATCGGGCTGAAGGCGGAGTAGTAAACGCGCTTGAGACCGTAGCCTTGGTACAGCGACTCGGCGTTGCGCAGCAGAGTGCTGTCGTCGGTATTGTCGGCACCGACGATCACCTGGGTGCTCTGCCCGGCGGGGGTGAAGCGTGGAGCCTTGGGTTCGTTGGCCACGGCTTGCTGGCCCTGGTGGATGACGCCCATTGCCTGGCGAATGGTGTGGGCCTGCTTTTCCGGCGCCAGGCGCTTCAGGCTGGCGTCGGTGGGCAGTTCGATGTTGACACTGAGGCGGTCGGCCAGGCGACCGGCTTCTTCGATCAACAGCGGGTCGGCATCAGGGATGGTCTTGAGGTGGATGTAGCCGCGGAAGTTGTGTTCCTCGCGCAACAGCCGGGCCACGCGGATCAACTGTTCCATGGTGTAGTCGGCCGAGCGGATGATGCCGGAACTGAGGAACAGGCCGCTGATGCAGTTGCGTCGGTAGAAATCCAGGGTCAGGCGCACCACTTCCTCGGGGGTGAAACGGGCGCGGGGCACGTTGCTGGAGCGGCGGTTCACGCAGTACTGGCAGTCGTACAGGCAGAAGTTGGTCAGCAGCACCTTGAGCAGCGACACGCAGCGGCCGTCGGGGGTGTAGCTGTGGCAGATGCCCATGCCGTTGGTGGCACCCAGGCCATCACCACCCCGCGAATTGCGCTTGGGCGCGCCGCTGCTGGCACAGGAGGCGTCGTACTTGGCGGCGTCGGCGAGGATGCCGAGTTTGGCAATGAGTTGCATGGCGTCATACCGGATACTGATTATTCATACAGTATTTTGAGCAAGCGCCGATTGCAAGTGGATTTGAAGTTCAGGCAGTTCATCGCGACCTGTGGCACCCGCCTGAACAGGCGGCCTGAAGCACGCGCAGAAGGTGTGGCGCTCAATATTTCTGCAAGCGCTGCTGGCCCTAAGGTTGCGGTGGCCGGCGCAACGCTGGCGGGTTACCGGCAGGGCTCGCCCAGGCGAAGTGATAGACATGCCTGGGCGCTGCCGCTTGGCATTGGCCAGTGTCGGCATCGGCGGCGACCACATACCACTCGGCGCGCGAGGTTTCGCCGAGCCTGCGCGCCTTCTCGGCACTGAAGCAGCGGCCCAGTGCGGCGGCCGGGACCAAGGCGTAGGCCGCAGGGTGATGACGCAGCCAGTAGGCGGCCGTATCTGCCCTGGATTGCCCGCTGAAGCCAAAATGCACGATAGGTTGGCGGGCAAACAGCCAATGCCCCTCGCGCCAGCCAACCAGCACCAGTTCGGCGCCGCCGGTGACGCGCGCGGCTTCGCTCATCAAGGTGTCATGTGGGTTGCGGCCTTCTTTAAAGGGCTCGACCCAGCCGCGCGCGAACCATAGCGCGAACCATACCAGGGCTATGGTGGTGAACCCTTTGCGCCAGGTTGGCCGGCGCCGTAGCCAACGCTTGAGCAGCCAGGGCAGCAGCGGCGCGATGGCCAGCACCAGGCCCGGCAATGCCGGGAAGATATACAGCTTGCGCTTGCCACTGCTGAGGCTGAAGAACAGCAGCACCAGCGCCACCCAGCCGAGCAGCAACAGGAAGCGGCCGTCGTGCTTCTGCAGCTGCCGATGCCAGGCCGGTACCAGCCACGGCAACGCCAGCACCAGTGGCAGCCAGTATTTTGGGATTACTTTGACGAAGAAGTACCAGACCGGCTCACGGTGGTCCCAGGCATTGGTATAGCGGCCGGCGGTCTGGCGCAACAGGATTTCCTTCAGGTAGGCCAGTTCTGCCGCGCCGCCCCCCTGGGCAATCGACACCAGCAGCGGCAACAGCCACACCGCGCAACCGGCCAGCAGGCATAACAAGCCCAGGCTCCAGCGCCGGGCCTGGCCGGGCATCGCCACCACGCCGTGCCAATGCTGGCGCACCGCCCAGGCATACGGCAGCAATACCAGCGCAGGCACAAAGCCCACGCCCTTGCTGATGATACCCAAGCCCATGGCCGCGCAAGCCAGGTAGAACCAACCCCAGGCCGGCCCCAGCAGCAGGTGGCGCAGCAGGCCATAGAGGCCCAGCGCCACCCACAGGCACAGAAAGCTGTCGATCTGCCCGGTGCGCAGGATGCTGTAGCTTTGGTAGGTGGCAAGGAACAGCAGGGCGGCGATCACGCCGATGCGCCGGTTCCACAGGCGCCGCCCCAGGTCGTGCAGCACCCAGGTGATGGTCGCTGCCGATAACAGCCCGGGCAGGTACAGGGCGATGCTGGGCGAGCCGGTCAGATTGGTGAAGAGGGCTACGGTCCACATGAACAACGGTGGCTTGTCACCATAGATTTCAGCCGCCCGGTGCGGGATGAACCAGTGACCGCTCTGCAGCATTTCCAGGGCAACGCCGAGGAAGCGCTCCTCATCCACATTCATCGGCTGGCGCCAGCCGATACCGGCACCCACCAGTAGCAGCGCCAGGGCCATCAGCGCCAGGCGTTCGGCCATGAGCGAGTCGAACCTTGGCACGGGCTATTCCTTCTGTTGCGGGTGGCGGGCGATCAGCTGCAGGTTGCGCAGGTAGACCAGGAGACCGAAGCTCTGGCCAATGATGAACACCGGGTCCTGGCGATAGATGGCGTAGGCCAGCAGCAACGCGCTGCCAAGCATGCTCAGGTACCAGAAGCCCACCGGGATGAGGCTGCGGCGTTTGAACTCGCTGTACAGCCACTGCAGTACGAAGCGCCCGGTGAACACGGCCTGGCCGGCGAAACCGACGATCAGCCACAAGCTTTCACGGGTCATCCTTCGAGTTCCTGCGGGCGCGTGTCCAGGCGGGTACGGCGGATCAGCCACCAGACCCCGAACAGGTCGAGGATGCCAACCAGGGCGCGGTCCAGGTTGCCGTATTTGGACACCCCGGCCTGACGCGGCCGGTGGTTGACCGGGTGGACCAGCATGCGCCCGTTGTGGCGCAGGATCAGCGCCGGAATGAACCGGTGCATGTGATCGAAGTAGGGCAGGCGCAGGAAGGCCGCGCGCTCGACCAGTTTCAACCCGCAGCCGGTGTCGGGCGTGGCATCCCTGAGCAGGCGGCGGCGCAGGCCGTTGGCAAGGCGCGAGGCCCAGCGTTTGCTGGTGCTGTCGTGACGGTTGACGCGGTGCCCGGCCACCAGCTTGAGGTTGCCTGGCAAATGCGGGTTGGCGCGTACCAGGGCCAGCATGCCGGGGATATCCGCCGGGTCGTTCTGCCCATCGCCGTCAAGGGTGGCCAGCCACTGGCCGCGCGCCGCTTCGGCGGCGTGCCACAGTGAAGTGCTCTGGCCCAGCGAGTGCGCGTGGCGGAGGATGCGCAATTGCGGGTAGCCCTGGCTCTTCACCTGTTGCAGGGCACTCAGGGTGTGGTCGCTGCTGCCGTCATCGACCACCAGTACTTCGTAGTCCAGGGTTGCCAGTGCGGCGCGGATTTCCTGCAGCAGTGCCGGCAGGTTGTCGGCCTCGTTCCTCGCCGGTATGAGTACCGAAAGCTCAAGTGGGGCTGTCATGGGGGACTTGTGATCCTGTTGTAGTTGGGCGGTTCAGACCCGGTAGTAGTCGCGGTACCAGGCCACGAACGCATTGACGCCATGTGCCAGCGATGTGCCGGGGGTGTAGCCGATCCAGCGCTCCAGCCCGCCGACATCGGCCCAGGTTTGCAACACGTCGCCGGGTTGCAGCGGCAGGTAGTCGCGCTGGGCCTGGATGCCCAGGGACTGCTCCAGGCATTCGATGAATTGCAGGAGCCGTACCGGCTGGCCACGGCCGATGTTGAACAACTGACAGGGCGGTTGCCCCCCGGCCGGCACTGGCGGCTTCAGGCGCAAGCGCACGATGCTCTCGACGATGTCGTCTATGTAGGTGAAGTCGCGAGCCATCAGGCCGTTGTTGTAGACCGCGATCGGCCGGCCTTCGAGAATGGCGCGGGTGAACGTGAACAGGGCCATGTCCGGGCGGCCCCAGGGGCCGTAGACCGTGAAGAAACGCAGCCCGGAGGTCGGCAGCTGATACAGGTGGGCATAGCTGTGCGCCATCAGTTCGTTGGCGCGTTTGCTGGCGGCATAGAGCGATAGCGGTTGCTCGACCCGGTCGTCGACGCTGAACGGCAGTTTGGCGTTGGCCCCGTAAACCGAGCTGCTGGAGGCATAGATGAAGTGGCGCGGCGGGCGCTGGCGGCAGGCCTCGAGCACATTTAGAAAGCCAACCAGGTTGGCCTGCCCATAGGCACTGGGGTTGTCCAGCGAATAACGCACCCCGGCCTGCGCCGCCAGGTGGATCACCTCACTGAACGGCTGCGCGGCGAACAACTGTTGCAGCTCTGCCGGGTGGGTAATGTCGAGGGTATGGAAGCGGAAGGTGGCGAAGTCGAACAGCTGCTGCAAGCGTGCCAGCTTCAACTTGACGCTGTAGTAGGCATTGAGGTTGTCGATGCCGACCACCTCGATGCCGGCCTCGCACAGGCGCCGCGCCACGTGGTAGCCGATGAACCCGGCCACACCGGTAATCAGTACGGGCATGCGGGTTGCCCCTGGCCACGGCCGATGCCGTAGTAAGTCAGGCCAGCGGCGGCCATATGCTCCGGTTCGAACAGGTTGCGCCCGTCGAATACCACGCGGTCGGCCAATTGCTGGAGCACCTTGTCCAGGTCGAGTACGCGGTAATCCTGCCATTCGGTGACGATCACCAAGGCATCGGCGCCGCGTAGCGCATCGTCCTTGCAGGGCATCAGGCGCAGGTCGCGGCGCGTGCCATAGTGCCGCTGGATCTCGTCCATGGCCTGTGGGTCATGTGCCTGTACCCGCGCCCCGGCGGCCCACAATGCTTCCAGCAGCACTCGGCTGGAGGCTTCGCGAATGTCGTTGGTGTTGGGCTTGAACGACAACCCCCACAAGGCGAAGACCTTGCCTCGCACGCCACCTGGGTAATGACGCTGGATCTTGCTGAACAGCCGGCCCTTTTGCCGCTCGTTGACCGACTCCACCGCACGCAACAGCTGCGGCTCGAAGCCTTCGGCCTCGGCGCTGCGGCGCAGGGCCTGCAGGTCCTTGGGGAAGCACGAGCCACCGAAGCCGCAGCCGGCATAGATGAAGTCGTAGCCGATGCGCGGATCAGAACCGATGCCACGGCGCACCATCTCGATATCGGCGCCCAGGTGCTCGGCCAGGTTGGCGATTTCGTTGATGAACGAGATCTTGGTCGCCAGCATGCAGTTGGCCGCGTACTTGGTCAGCTCGGCGCTGCGCGCGTCCATGACCATGAGCTTTTCGCGGTTGCGGCTGAACGGCAGGTACAGCTCGCGCAGCAGCTCCACCTCGGCAGGTTCCGCGCCACCGATGATGATGCGCTCCGGGCGCATGCAGTCGTCCACGGCCGAACCCTCCTTGAGGAACTCGGGGTTGCTGATGACCTGAAAGCGGCGAGCGTCACCCACGGCTTGGGCGATGCGCGCCTTGATGCGGTGCACCGTGCCGACGGGGACGGTGGATTTGTTGACGATCACCTTGGGGGCGTCGGCATGTTCGAGGATGCTGTCGACCACCGCGAACACGTGCCTGAGGTCGGCGCTGCCATCGGCCTGTGGCGGGGTGCCGACCGCGATGAACTGCAACCTGGCATAGTTGGCCGCTTCGCTGGCGTCGGTGGTGAAGCGCAGCCGACCACAAGCCAGGTTGTTCACCAGCATTGGCGCCAGGCCCGGCTCGAAGATCGGACAGTGGCCTGCATTGAGGGCGGCGACCCGCGCGGCGTCGACATCCATGCACAACACCGAATGCCCCACCTGGGCCAGGCACACTGCCTGGGTGAGGCCAACATAACCGGTACCGAAAACCGTGACCTTCATTTGACAGCTCCTTGGCGAGAAAGCTGAAAAAAAATGTCACATTGTTGTTTAGGAATTGTTACCCGTGCTGATCGCCGCTTGCTGGGCTACCGCCCAGAGCTGTTGGCGGAACCACCGCCGCAGGGGATCGGCATGGGTGCGCTCGTGCCAGATCTGCATCACCTCGATGCCCGGCAGCGCCAGCGGCAGCGGGTACATCACCAGGTCATCATCGCGCGCGCTGGCTTCGACGGCCAGCGAGCGCAGGCAGGTCAGCAGCAAGTCGGTGCCACGCAGCAAGCGCGCCGGGGCGATGAAACTGGACAAGCCAGCTACCACCCGCCGCTGCTTGCCTTGGCTGCGCAGTGCGCGGTCGACCAGGCCGTCGAGGTCGCCGGTGAGGGTGGTGAGCAGATGGTCGCTGGCCAGGAAGGTGTCGAGGTCCAGGCCTTTGCCCAGGCCTGGATGGCTGCATGACGCCAACACGACCAGTTGTTCGTTGAGCAGGCGCTGCTGGTGGAAGGTGTCCGGCAGGTCGGTGTAGAACCCGGCAACGGCGAGGTCACAGGTGCCTTTCTCCAGCGCTTCGCGGGGTAGTTGGCCACGGGTGTTGTGGGTCACCAGGGTCAGGTTCGGTGCCTGGCTGCGCAGCAGCGGCAGCAGCCTGGGTAACAGGGTCTGTTCGACATAATCGGTGCTGTACAGGTGCAGCCGGGCAGGGCGGGCGAGGAAGTCCTGGCCTTCGCAACGTTCATAGAAACCTTCCAGGCTCACCACCAGGCGTTCCACCTGGGGTGCCAGTTCATGGGCACGCGGCGTGGGCGTCAGGCCGCGGGGCGCGCGTACGAACAAGGGGTCGCCGAACTGATGGCGCAGCTTGTTGAGTTTGTGGCTGAGCGCAGGCTGGCTCAGCGCCATGCGCTGGGCGGCGAGGGTGGCATTGCGTTCCTGATACAGCACATGGAACAGGTACAGCAGGTTGAAGTCTTTGCTGGCGATATTCATTTTCTGGATTACAGGCATGCAAGCTTTCGAATTATCGAATCATAGCCTGGCCACTAGCATGAGCGCATCGGGTCGCCCTGTCCGGATGGCCCATGAGTTGCTCGAGGAGAGTGCTGCATGATCCAGATGTCCAGGCTTGCCCTTGCCGTGGCTGCCTCCCTGCTTGCCGCCGGTACCCAGGCCGCGCTCAAGGGCGAGGTGCTGGTACTGTTGTCCAGCGAGCGCCAGCTGCCGTTGCAGGACGGCCAAGGCTACCCCACTGGTTATTACCTCAACGAGTTCGGCGTGCCAGCCGACCAGTTGCTCAAGGCTGGTTACAAACTGGTGCTGGTAACGCCGAAGGGCAACGCCCCGAGCGTCGACCCGCGTTCGATCGACCCGAGCTATTTTGGCGGCGATGCAGCCGAGATGAAGCGCATCGAAGAGGTCGTCCAAAACCTGCCCGACATCGACGATACCCTGTCGGTGAGCGAGGTACTGGCAGGCGATCCAAGCCGTTATGCCGGGCTGTTCGTCCCCGGTGGCCATGCGCCGTTGATCGACCTGGCCAACAACCCGGACGTGGGCGCCTTGCTGCGGCATTTCCACCAGGCTGGCAAACCTACCGCGGCCATCTGCCATGGCCCCATCGCCTTACTCTCGGCCCAGCAGGACCCGGCAGGCTATCAGGCCGCGCTGGCACGTGGCGACAAGCCGGCAGCCAAGGGCTGGGTGTACAAGGGCTACCGGATGACCATCTTCTCCGACCCGGAAGAGCAGGTGTTCGAGGGTTCGCTCAAGGGCCAGCGCCTGTTGTTCTACCCGGCGACTGCCATGGCGATTGCAGGCGGCGACATGGGCTACGCCAAGGCCTGGCAACCCAACGTGGTGGTGGACCGCGAACTGATCACCGGGCAGAACCCGTTCTCGGACAAAGCGTTGGCCAAGGCACTGCTGGAAAAACTGGCCGAACAGGCACAGCGTTCCAAACAGGGCAACTAGACTTACCAGTGGCCTGCACCGGGTAGCGCTCGGCAGGCCAACACCATCCACCCGACCACCGCCTCCCCGGAGCGGACGTCCCTCGCTGGCGATGGCCTTCTTGCAGAGGAGGGCAGGTCATGGACGAGGCAAGGCTTCACGATTTCATGGGCAAGCTGGTGGCCGACATGGGCGCGGCGGCAACCCTGGCCAATGTGATACTCGGCGACGAACTGGGGTTGTACCGGGCCATGGCCGATAGCCAGCCGACCACCCCTGAGGCACTGGCGGCAAAGACCGGCTGCCACCCGCGGCTGGTGCGCGAATGGCTCAACGCCCAGGCCGCGTCCGGCTACATGGTGCATGACCAGGGCCGCTTCGTATTGCCCGAAGAACAGGCCATGGCCCTGGCGCTGGAAGATTCCCCGGCCTACATGGCCGGTGGCGCGGCGGTAGTGGCGGCACTGTTCCATGACAAGGACAAACTGGTTGCGGCTATGCGCGGTGACGGCGGGTTGGCCTGGGGTGACCATCACCCCTGCATGTTCAGCGGTACCGAGCGGTTCTTTCGGCCGGGTTACCGCACGTTTCTGGTGGCCGAATGGCTACCGACGCTCGAGGGTGTGGTCGCCAAGTTGCAGGCAGGCGCCAAGGTGGCTGACGTCGGTTGCGGGCATGGTGCTTCGACGCTGGTCATGGCCGAGGCATTTCCGGCCTCGACTTTCATTGGCTACGACTACCACGGGCCTTCCATTACCACGGCCAATGAACGCGCGCGCGAAGCGGGGTTGGTGGGGCGGGTGACGTTCCAGCAGGCCAGCGCCAAGGACTATCCGGGGCATGACCATGACCTGGTGTGTTTCTTCGATTGCCTGCACGACATGGGGGACCCGGTGGGCGCGGCGAAACATGCCTACCGCGCGTTGAAGGCAGACGGCACGGTGATGCTGGTGGAACCCTATGCCGAAGATTCGCTGGAGGGCAACCTGACGCCGGTCGGGCGCTTGTTCTATGCCGCCTCGACGTTCATTTGCACACCGAACTCGTTATCCCAGGAGGTGGGCTTGGGGCTGGGCGCCCAAGCCGGGGAGGCGC
The DNA here is from genome assembly GCF_030341915.1 of Pseudomonas sp. BCRC 81390. NCBI lineage: Bacteria > Pseudomonadati > Pseudomonadota > Gammaproteobacteria > Pseudomonadales > Pseudomonadaceae > Pseudomonas > Pseudomonas sp. BCRC 81390. Next base: position 244,568 of record NZ_JATAAG010000019.1, read on the forward strand.
GCTTGCGTGCAGTGTTCGAGGAGGCTGGGTTCAGCCGGTTCCGGCGGGCGACGCAGACACCGTTCAACCTGATCCTCGAGGCCCGGAAATAAGGAGGCTGCTCGCTGGCAAGTCAGCATTGTCAATTGTTGAGCGGATTTATCCGCGAAGCAGGCGGCGCGGTGGATGGCACCAGCCTGGCTTGCCGGCGATGAGGCCCGGACAGGCAAAAAGAAGGGGCGCCTGAATGGCGCCCCCTTCTTGTGCCGCTTAGGCTTCAGCGTCCCATGGACGGTCGCCTTTTTCATCCTTGATGCGGGTCGGCAGGCCCATCACGTCCAGCGCCTTGAGGAATGGCTCGGCTGGCAGCTCCTCGACGTTGACCATGCGCTTGGCATCCCACTCGCCACGGGCAACCAGCAGGGCGGCAGCCACCGGCGGAACCCCGGCGGTGTAGGAAATACCCTGGCTGTCGGTCTCGGCGTAGGCTTCTTCGTGGTCGGCCACGTTGTAGATGAACACTTCGCGCGGCTGGCCATCCTTGGTGCCCTTGACCAGGTCGCCGATGCAGGTCTTGCCGGTGTAGCCCGGAGCCAGCGAGGCGGGGTCCGGCAGTACGGCCTTGACCACCTTCAGCGGTACCACTTCCAGGCCTTCGGCGGTCTTCACCGGTTGCTCGGAGAGCAGGCCCAGGTTCTTCAGCACGGTGAACACGTTGATATAGTGTTCGCCGAAGCTCATCCAGAAACGTACGTTCGGCACGTTGAGGTTCTTCGAGAGCGAATGAACTTCATCGTGGCCAGTCAGGTACAGGTTCTGCGAACCAACCACCGGCAGGTCGTCGGTACGCTTGACTTCGAACATGCTGTTGCTGGTCCACTGGCTGTTCTGCCAGCTCCAGACTTGCCCGGTGAATTCACGGAAGTTGATCTCCGGGTCGAAGTTGGTGGCAAAGTACTTGCCATGCGAACCGGCATTGACATCGAGAATGTCGATCGAGTCAATGCTGTCGAAATACTGTTGTTGCGCCAGTTTGGCGTAGCTGTTCACCACACCCGGGTCGAAACCGACGCCGAGAATGGCGGTAATGTTCTTGGCCTGGCACTCCTCGAGGTGTTTCCACTCGTAGTTGCCGTACCATGGCGGGGTCTCGCAGATTTTCCCCGGCTCTTCGTGGATGGCGGTGTCCAGGTAGGCGACACCGGTATCGATGCAGGCACGCAGCACCGACATGTTGAGGAAGGCGGAACCGACGTTGATCACGATCTGCGATTCGGTCTCGCGGATCAGTGCCTTGGTCGCCTCGACATCGAGGGCATTGAGCGAGAAGGCCTGGATGTCGGCGGGTACCTTGAGGCTACCCTTGGCCTTGACGCTGTCGATGATGGCCTGGCATTTGGAGATGTTCCGTGACGCGATAGCGATACGACCCAGTTCGTCGTTATGCTGCGCGCACTTGTGGGCCACCACCTTGGCGACACCTCCTGCACCAATGATAAGAACGTTCTTCTTCAATTTATCCCTTGCTCCTTACTGAAAGCCGGTCTTACGACAGGCTGGAAACGTAGTCTTCGAAACCGAACTCGCGCACCACTTCGACGCTGCCGTCGAGTTGCTTGACCACGATGGATGGCATTTTCAGACCGTTGAACCAGTTTTTCTTGACCATGGTGTAACCCGCCGCGTCGACGAACGACAGGCGATCGCCGATGGCCAGCGGGCGGTCGAATTGGTATTCGCCGAAGATGTCGCCGGCCAGGCACGACTTGCCGCAGACCATGTAGGTATGGGCACCGTCGTTCGGGGCCATCTTGGCGTTGAGGCGATAGATCAGCAGGTCGAGCATGTGCGCTTCGATCGAGCTGTCGACCACGGCCAGGTGCTTGCCGTTGTACAGCGTGTCGAGCACGGTCACTTCCAGCGAGGCGCTGTTGGTGATGGCCGCTTCGCCCGGCTCCAGGTACACCTGCACGGCGTATTTTTCCGAGAAGGCTTTCAGGCGCGCGCAGAAGGCGTCCAGGGCATAGTCTTCACCGGTGAAGTGGATGCCGCCACCGAGGCTGACCCATTCGACCTGGTGCAGCAGGTGGCCGAAGCGCTCTTCGATGTGGCTGAGCATCTTGTCGAACAGGCCGAAGTCGCCGTTTTCGCAGTTGTTGTGGAACATGAAGCCGGAGATTTGCGAAATCACCTGTTCGACCTTGGCCGGGTCCCATTCGCCCAGGCGGCTGAACGGGCGGGCCGGGTCGGCCAGCAGGTAGTCGGAGCTGCTGACCTGCGGGTTGACACGCAGGCCGCGGACCTTGCCTTCGGACTGTTCGGCGAAGCGCTGCAGCTGGCCGATGGAGTTGAAGATGATCTTGTCGCAGTTCTCGAGCATCTCCTCGACCTCGTCGTCGGCCCAGGCCACGCTGTAGGCGTGGGTCTCGCCGGCAAACTTCTGGCGGCCGAGCTTGAGCTCGTACAGCGAGGAAGAGGTGGTGCCGTCCATGTACTGTTGCATCAGGTCGAAGACTGACCAGGTGGCAAAGCACTTGAGAGCGAGCAGTGCCTTGGCACCGGAGTGTTCGCGCACGTAGGCGATCTTCTCCATGTTGCCCAGCAGCTTGGTTTTATCGATGAGGTAGTACGGCGTCTTGATCATTTAAAGGCCCCCGGCCAGGCCGGCCAAAAAAAGGACACGCATTGTGCCTTCACTTGCCGCAGACCGAAAGGGCGGGATATGCATTTCGTCAGGGTTGCTGACGTTGCAGTGGCTTTTGCGGTCGTGCGGGCTCAGTAGAACATGCTCATGTGACCATTCTGATGATTATCCATGACCTCGCTGGTTGCCCTGAGCCATTGGTCAGGGCAAGGCAATCATCGGTCCCGCGCTGATCTCCAATATTGGGCATTCTTTGCCTCAGGGAGACATAGCATGACCAAGCATCACGACAACGGCCACGGTTTTGCCGATGACCCACAACGGGTCCATGACGCCGGGCGCAAGGGTGGGTCTGGCAAGGACCTGAAACAGGACCGTGCGGAGAAGGCGCGTGTGGGTGGGCAACACAGCCACGGCGGTTCGCGTCGGCGCGGCGAAGGTTGACTTCGCCACGCCCGCGCTTCATTGGGCCGCGGCCAGCCAGGCGTGGATCTGCGCCAGGGTAGCGGTGGCCCCGCCACACACCACCATCAGCACGTTACTGTAGCCGGCCAGCGCGACCGCGTCGTAAGCCAATGCCAGCGCGGCACCGCAGGCCGGCTCTACCAGCACACGATGATCGAGCAGGAACCGCTCGCAGGCTTCCAGGGCGGCACGGTCGCTGACCACACGGCTATGCACCGGGTGCTGGCCGGCGCAGGTCAGTGCCTGGTCGGCGACACGCTTGGCCCCCAGTGACGTGGCGACCGAATCGATACGCTCCAGCTCGACCGGATGCCCTGCCTGCAGGGCCGCATGCAGCGACGCCGCGCCCGTGGTTTCCACTGCCAGCACCGGCACATCGTCCCAGCCGTTACGTTGCAGCCCCTCGACCACCCCGCAAAGCAGGCCACCACCGCCCACCGAGAGCACCACGGCATCCGGCTTCAGGCCGGCCGCGGCAACCTCGTCCACCAGGCTGGCATGGCCAGCCCACAGCAGTGGGTCATCGAACGGGTGGATGAAAGCATCACCCTGGCCGACCAGCGTTTGCGCCAGCGTGTTGGCTTCCTGCCAGGAACTACCGTGGACCACCACCTTGGCGCCTTCCAGGCGTAGCAGTTCCCGGGCCCGCTCGGTGGTGGTTTCGGGCACCACCACGGTCACCGGCACGCCCAGCTTGCGCCCGGCATAGGCGACCGCCAGGCCGGCGTTGCCGCCTGAGGAGGAAACGAAATGCCGCGCGCCACGGGCATGCTGCACTTCGCAGGCATGGCCGACACCGCGCAACTTGAACGAACCGCAGGGCTGCAGGGCGTCGAGCTTGAGCCAGATGTTGCACCCGGCTGCCAGCGACAGCGGGCGGGATTCGATCAAGGGGGTAGGGATATGCAAGGTCATTGGCTGGCTCCGCGCAGTTGCTCGAGGTAGTTGTATATGGTGTAGCGGGTCACCCCTAAGGCATTGGCGGCTTTTTCCACCCCGCCCTTGACGATGAACAGGCCGCGTTCCTGCATCACCCGCACGGCCTCGACCTTGGCCTGCTTGTTCATCCGCCCTTGGCCGCTGCGCTGCAGCGAGGCCTGGATGATTTCGCTCATCAGCAGCTCCATGTCGGCGGGCTCGTTGACGGTCGGGGCCGTAGCCAATGGCTGGAACTGCTGGAGAAAGCTCATGGCGGCGTCGAGGCCGGTGACATCGGTGTTGACGCAAAGGCTGGCGAAGGGGTGGCCGGTGCTGTCACGGAAGATTGCCGTGGCGCTGCGCAAGGTGCGGCCTCTGAGGGTGGTGGGGTAGTCGGGAACGACCACCGGCGCGCAGCCTTGCTGGTCGGCCGAGGCTTGCATCAGCGCCTTGAAGCCTTGGTCCTGTTCCGGTGCGGCGAGGATCGGGCTACCGACGCTGCGGCCGGAAAGGTGGCCGTTGACGATCGCCACCACGGAGTGTTCCGGTTGGTCAAGGTCATGCAGGAGGATTTCCAGGTTGCGTGGGGCAACGCTGCCCATGGCCTGGATGGCGGCCTTGAGCACGGTGAGGGTAAGCTGGCGTTCTGCTTCGGGTGTCAGGGACATGGCAAATCGCAAAATCAACGTTTTGTGTATTTTTACACATGGCGTTGAATTTTGCGATTTGCTTTTTCAGGCCCCAACTCGCAGGCGAACCCGCGAATGGGCCGCCACGCGGCCCGCTGTTGCTTTAACCCAACGGCGGCGTGCGCGGCGGGATCATCCGGCGCGAGCCGGTCGCCTCGAAGGCTGCACCGAAGCTGAGCAACGCGTTGTCGCTGTAAGCCCGGCCAGCGAAGGTCAGCCCGACCGGCATGCCGATGTCGGCCATGACGCCCATCGGCACGGTCACGGTCGGTACGCCCAGGTGTCGGATCGCCAGGTTGCCATTGGCCACCCAGATACCGTTGCTCCAGGCGATGTCGGCCGATACCGGATTGACGTCGGCATCGGCCGGGCCTACATCGGCCACGGTGGGGAACAGCACCGCGTCCAGGCCGAGGCTGTCCATCCAGTCTTCCAGGTCCATCTTGCGGGTCTTTTCCAGGCCACGCAGGCCGTCGGGCAGGGTCTCGATCTGGTCCCAGGTCTTCAGGCCGCGCTTGGCCATGTTGACGTATTCGTCCATGCCGGCCGCCAGGTCATCCTCACGATTGGGCAGGGTGCCTGGGTCGTGGGGGAAGATCAACGCGCCATCGACATCGGCCAGGCGGTTGAGCTTGGGGTCGTCATTGGCGCGCAGGAAGTCGTCGAATGCCCAGCCGGACAGTTCCCACAGTTCGTCATGCAGGAACGCCTTGCTGACGATGCCGCGGTTGTACACGGTCGGTGCGCCCGGGCGGTCGCCTTCGCAGTTGGATACCAATGGGAAGTCCACTTCCAGTACTTCGGCGCCGGCTGCTTCGAGCGCCTGGCGTGCCTGTTGCCACAGGTCGATCACGCTGGCGCGGGTGTTGATGCGCTGGCCGGTCGGGCCGCCAATGCCAGGCTTTTCGGACGTGCCTGCCTCGGGGTCGGCATTGATGTACATGCGCGGCACGCCAAAGCGCTTGCCCTTGAGCGCGCTGGCATCAACGGCCAGGTCGAGGTAGCTGGCAGGGCGCACCTGGGACGCTGCCGGGATCGGCACCCAGGGTTGCAGGCGCCACAGGTCGCCGCGCTTGTCGGCGTCGTCGGCGACCACCACGTCGAGGATTTCCAGCAGGTCGGCCATGGTACGGGCGTACGGCACCACCACGTCCATGGTCGGCGTCAGCGGCCAGTTACCGCGCACCGAGATCACCCCGCGCGACGGGGTGTAGGCGCACAAGCCGTTATTGGACGCCGGGCCACGGCCGCTGGACCAGGTTTCCTCGGCCAGGCCGAAAGCGCTGAAGCTGGCTGCGGTGGCAGTGCCGGCGCCATTGGACGAGCCCGAGGCGAACGGTGCGGTCAGGTAATTGGCGTTGTAAGGGCTTTCGGCAAGGCCGTACACCCCGCGCTGCATGCCACCGTTGGCCATTGGCGGCATGTTGGTCTTGCCCAGGCAGATGGCGCCGGCGGCACGCAGGCGCTCGATGGTGAAGGCGTCGCGCTGGGCGACCAGGTCCTTGAACGCCGGGCTGCCGGAAGCCGCGGTCAGGCCTTTGACCAGGTAGCTGTCCTTGGCCGTGTAGGGGATGCCGTCCAGCGGGCTCAGCAGCTGGCCTTTGGCGCGGCGGGCGTCGGAGGCCTCGGCCTCGGCCAGTGCCTGCGGGTTGCGCACTACCACGGCGTTCAAGGCGGTGGCGGTGTCGGCGCCGTCATAGGCGTCGATGCGCGCCAGGTAGGCCTTGACCAGTTCGACCGCCGTCGTGCGGCCCGACTCGAGTGCGTCGCGCAGCTCGGCAATGGAAACCTCGGTTACCTCGATCATGCTTTCACCAAAAAATGTGCAGGTGGGGGCTAATGCGAGGAGTGTACAAGAAGGGCCTGGCCGGCGCAGGTTTGCGCGGGGGCAAATGGTTTCATGCAGGCGGGCATTGTCGGGGCCGGGTAACGGCCCCCGACCGCCTCTCAGTCCAGGTCGGACGCCGCGTGCCGCTCTGGCACCTGGCTGCTCTCATCCCCCCAGGTGCGGTTCACCCGGGTGCCGCGCTGTACTGCTGGTCGCAGTGCAATTTCCTCGGCCCAGCGCTGCACATGCGGGTATTCGTCCACCGCCAGGAACTCCGCCGCGCCATACAGGTTGCCGCGCACCAACTGGCCATACCATGGCCACACGGCAATATCTGCGATGCTGTATTGCTCGCCGCCCAGGTAGCGACTTTCCGCCAGGCGCCGATTGAGCACATCCAGTTGGCGCTTGGCTTCCATGGTGAAGCGGTTGATCGCGTACTCGAGCTTTTCCGGCGCATAGACATAGAAGTGGCCAAAGCCACCGCCCAGGTAAGGTGCCGCGCCCATCTGCCAGAACAGCCAGTTCAGGCTCTCGGTGCGTGCCGCCGGCGCCTCGGGCAGCAGGGCGCCGAATTTTTCTGCCAGGTACAGCAGGATCGAGCCCGACTCGAACACCCGCACCGGCGGCTCGACGCTGCGGTCGAGCAATGCGGGGATCTTCGAGTTGGGGTTGACCTGGACGAAACCGCTGGAAAATTGCTCACCTTCGCCGATGCGGATCAGCCAGGCATCATATTCGGCGCCTTGGTGGCCCAGGGCGAGCAGTTCTTCCAGGGCAATGGTGACCTTGACGCCATTGGGCGTGGCCAGTGAGTACAACTGCAGCGGGTGCTTGCCCAGCGGCAGGTCCTTGTCGTGTGTCGGGCCGGCAACCGGGCGGTTGATGCTGGCGAACTGGCCGCCGGACGCTGCGTCGTTGCGCCAGACCTTGGGTGGCACGTAGGCGGGCTTGCTCATGCATGAATCTCCTTGAGTGGCGCGATAGGAACACTTGAAGACATCGGCCTGTATCTATGCCACGGGTTCGAGGAAAAGCGCAAATGCACCTTGCGCAAGCGCGATGCGCATGACATCGGTTTAATCCAGGTTTCATCCGCCACTGGCCAGTCCGGTTCTATGCTGGATCATCGCTTCGCCCTGCAAGGAACCGCCGGCCGATGACTCTCCCACGCTGCCTGCTGGCCCTGGCGCTGTTCGGCGGCCTGCTGACCCAGGCCGAGGCCACGCCCTGGGTTGCCGGCCTGCACCACATGCGCTTGGCCGACCCGGTTGACGCCCGGCCCATGCAGGCACTGGCGTTCTACCCGGCCTTTGGCAAAACCCACAGCCGCCGCCTGGACGGCTACCCGATCGACGTGGCTGAAGAAGCGCCGGTAGCCTTGGGCCAGTTCCCCTTGCTGGTGCTGTCTCATGGCAACACTGGTAGCCCGCTGGCCTTGCATTACCTGGCCACCTCGCTGGCGCGTCGGGGGTTTGTGGTGGTGGCGGTGGTGCACCCGGGGGACAATGCCCGCGATCACAGCCGCCTGGGAGCCCTGAGCAACCTCTATGGCCGGCCGCTGCAAGTCAGTGCCGCGATCACCGCTGCTCGCGAGGATGCCTTGCTGGGGCCTTGCCTGAACGACGGCAAGGTGGGGGTGATCGGCTATTCGGCCGGCGGTGAAACCGCCTTGATTCTTTCTGGTGCGCGCCCTGACCTGGACCGCCTGCGCCAGTATTGCCTGGAGCGCCCGAACGACGCCGATGCCTGCAGGACGCACGGGGTACTGATTGCCGACCGCAGCGAGCTGGCGCCCATGGCTGACCAGCGGGTGGGCGCGGTGATGCTGATGGCACCGCTGAGCTTGTTGTTCGGCCGCCATTCCCTGGCCGGGGTGCGCTTGCCGGTGCTGATCTACAGCGGTGACCGCGACCAGCTGGTAGCGGTGGATCGTAACGCCGAAGCCTTGGCCCGCAAGCTGCCGGTCGCTCCGGACTACCGCCTGCTGGCCGGCGCCGGGCATTTCGTGTTCATGGCCCATTGCGACAGCGAGCAATACGCGCGCATGCCGGCGTTGTGCAAGGACGCCGAAGGTGTCGACCGCCGCGATATCCACCATTCGCTGCAGCGCGAAACCGCAGCGTTCTTCAGCCAGGCGCTGGGCGCGCCGCAGCCGGCCGAGCGCTCAGCCGCGGCGAGCATGCCGCGCCAGCCACAGCGTTAGGCCGACGCCGGCCAGGGCCAGCACGGCCGCCACCGCGAAGACCAAGGCATAGCCCAGGTGCACGGCAACTGCTCCCATCAGCGGCCCGGCGATGGCCAGGGCCATGTCGAAGAACACTGCGTAGGCGCCCAGCCCCGCACCACGGCTGCTGGCGGGCACCTGCCTGATTGCCTCCACCCCCAGCGCGGGATACACCAACGACAGGCCGAACCCGGTCAGCCCGGCACCCACCAGTGCCCATGGCGGCGAGGGTGCCAACCACAGCAGGCTCAGGCCGAGCACTTCGGTGGCCATGCAGGCCATGGCAACGTTGTAGCCGCCAAACCGGTTGACAGCGTTGACGAACAGCAGCCGCGAAATGATGAAACAGGTGCCAAAGGCACTCAGGCACCAGGCTGCGCCGAGCCAGCCACGCTCCAGGTAGTACAGGGTGACGAAGGTAGTCAGGGTGCCGTAGCCGATCGAGGCCAGGGTCAGGCCCAGGCCGCACGGCGCGACCCGTGCGAAGGCCGACCAGAACGGAAGGCGCTCGCCGCGTGCCATGACCACGTCCGAGCGCTTGCGCAGCACCAGCAGCGCCGCCAGCACCAGCGCCAGCAGCACCGGCCCGAGTACGCTGAAGCCCAACCCGTCCACCGCCAGCACGCCCAGGGGCGCGCCAAGCGCGATGGCGCCATAGGAGGCAATACCGTTCCAGGAAATCACCCGCGCGGTGTGCTCGGGGCCGACCTGGCTGATGCCCCAACTCAACGTGGCCACGCCGATCAGCCCTTGGGCGATACCCAGCAGCAAGCGCCCACCGAGCAACAGTGCCAGGCTCAGCGGCGGTAGGGCCAGGCTCAGGGCCGACAGCCAGGTCAGTATCCCGCAGCCTGCAATCCCCAGCAGGCCGAAGCGAATGGCGCGTTTACCGCCCAGGCTGTCCGCCACGCGCCCGGCAAACGGGCGGCTGAGCAGGGTGGCCAGGTACTGCAGGCCGATGGTCGCACCGGCGACGATGGCGCCATAGCCCAGCTGGTCGTGCACATGGCTGGGCAGCACGGCGATCGGCAGGCCGATGCACAGAAAGGCAATGAAGGTGTAGAAGACGATCGACAGGATCTGCAGGGTAATGTGCAGCGTGTTGCCGGCGGGGGCGGGTTGTTGCGCGGTCATGGGCTCGTTCGCGGGCGGGCGGTTGGGCGTGGCTCCATCATGGCCGTTGCGCGAAGAAAATGAAAGCAGGCTAACGAATTATGCGTCGGGGAATGTCAGCCTGTGGGATCGGGGTGGATTCTTCGCGGGTGAACCCGCTCCCACAGGATCTGCATAGGCCTCAAATGCTGCGCAGTCCCTGTGGGAGCGGGTTTACCCGCGAATAGGCCGGCCCGGCCAGTGCAAATGGTCAGGCCCTTCCCAATCAGACCAGCACACCCTGGCTACGCAGGTAATCGTCGTAGGTGCCGCTGAAGTCCACCACGCCATCGGCCGACAGCTCGATGATGCGGGTGGCCAGCGACGATACGAACTCGCGGTCGTGGCTGACGAACAGCAGGGTGCCCGGGTAGTTTTCCAGCGCCAGGTTCAGCGCCTCGATCGATTCCATGTCCAGGTGGTTGGTTGGCTCGTCCATGACCAGCACGTTCGGCTTCTGCAGGATCAGCTTGCCGAACAGCATGCGGCCTTGCTCACCACCGGAGATCACCTTCACCGACTTGAGGATCTCGTCGTTGGAGAACAGCATGCGCCCGAGGGTGCCGCGGATCACCTGTTCGCCGGACGTCCACTGGCCCATCCAGTCGAACAGGGTCATGTCTTGTTCGAAGTCGTGAGCGTGGTCCTGGGCGTAGTAGCCCACTTCGGCGCTGTCGGTCCACTTCACTTCGCCCTTGTCCGGGGTCATTTCACCGACCAGGGTGCGCAGCAGGGTGGTCTTGCCGATACCGTTGGGGCCGATGATCGCCACGCGCTCGCCGGCTTCGATGGTGAAGCCCAGGTCCTTGAACAGCACCTTGTCGTCGAACGCCTTGGACATCTTCTCGACGGTCACGGCCTGGCGGTGCAGCTTCTTGGTCTGCTCGAAGCGGATGAACGGGCTCACCCGGCTCGATGGCTTGACCTCGGCCAGCTGGATCTTGTCGATCTGCTTGGCCCGCGAGGTGGCCTGCTTGGCCTTGGAGGCGTTGGCCGAGAAGCGGCTGACGAAGGTCTGCAGTTCGGCGATCTGTGCCTTCTTCTTGGCGTTGTCGGCCAGCAGTTGCTCGCGCGCCTGGGTAGCGGCGGTCATGTACTCGTCGTAGTTGCCCGGGAACAGGCGCAGCTCGCCGTAGTCCAGGTCGGCCATGTGGGTGCAGACACTGTTGAGGAAGTGCCGGTCGTGGGAAATGATCACCATGGTGCTGTTACGCGCGGTGAGGATGTTTTCCAGCCAGCGGATGGTGTTGATGTCCAGGTGGTTGGTCGGTTCGTCGAGCAGCAGCACGTCCGGGTCCGAGAACAGCGCCTGGGCCAGCAGCACCCGCAGCTTCCAGCCAGGCGCCACTTCGCTCATCGGACCGAAGTGCTGCTCCAATGGTATACCCAGGCCCAGCAGCAGTTCACCGGCACGTGATTCGGCGGTGTAGCCGTCCATTTCGGCAAACTCGGTTTCCAGCTCGGCGACGGCCATGCCGTCTTCCTCGGTCATTTCCGGCAGCGAATAGATGCGGTCGCGCTCGGCCTTGACCTTCCACAACTGGGCGTGGCCCATGATCACCGTGTCGATCACGGTGAATTCCTCGTAGGCGAACTGGTCCTGGCGCAGCTTGCCCAGGCGTGTGTTCGGCTCGAGCATGACCTGGCCGGCGGACGGCTCCAGGTCACCGCCGAGGATTTTCATGAAGGTCGACTTGCCGCAACCGTTGGCGCCGATCAGGCCGTAGCGGTTGCCGTTGTTGAACTTGACGGAAACGTTTTCGAACAGCGGCTTGGAGCCGAACTGCATGGTGATGTTGGCGGTGGAGATCAAAGGGCTTACCTATCAGTCACTTACAGAGCTGGCTTTCAACCTGATACCGATTTGATACCAATCTTGAGTTTTTCCAGCTCGCTCCAGTCGGAGCTTGAGTTGAGCCAACGGGCATACGTCGACAGCAGCATTTGAACGCTGTGACCCAGCTGTTGGGCGATAAATGCGGGGTTGAGGCCGGACATTAAGCATATTGTCGCATAGGTGTGCCGGCAGTTATATGGGGGACGACGCCGAATGCCCAGCTCATTCAGCACCGGCACCCACTGCTTGTGCAGGTCGGAGGTCTGTTTCACGTACTCGGCGCTCTTCGACGGCGGAAACAGATACGGGGTTTCGGTGATCGCTCCCTTCCCATGCCTACGGCGGTCCGCATACTCCCTCGCGAACTGAATCGCGCGTAAGGCTCGATCATTCAGCAGAACGAACCGATCCCGTCCTGTTTTCGTCCTTTCCTCCACCTCGCCCAAGGCGACGGTCCTCTTTACGTGCACGGTCCTCTTTTCCATATCGATCACATCCCAGCGCACTGCCAATGCCTCCGACAGGCGGAGGCCGGTGAAGAACATGAATTCGAACAATGCAGCGTAGATGAGGCTCGGCCAATGCTTGTGTTCGTAGAGCTTGTCGATGATGGTGTTGGCTTCTGCCAGGGTGAAGGGGTCGATCTCCTTACGCGACCGCTTCGGCAACTCAATCACTTCGGCGGGGTTCTTGGTCAGTAGGCCTTCCCGGGTTGCCGCAGCCAGGATCGTCGACAGCCTCGTAATTGCGTTGCGCTTCACGTTTGCCGAGGTCCATTCGGTTTCGGTGATGACGCGGCGGAGCAGACTGGTTGTGATCAGGTCGATACGGACCAGAGCCAGGCGTGGCACCCAGTAAAGGTTGAGGGCGCTCTTGTAGTTGTTGTGCGTGCCCTGAGTTATTTCGCGGCTGTCCAGCCAGAGCTGAGCGTACTCCCCGAAGGTCGGCTTACCGCCGACCGCAGCCTGTGAGCTGGGGAACAGCTCGGCGTACTTGTCCTGGTCCAGCAGGCCGAGCTTGTTGAGGCTGGTTACCTGATCGCGAAGGCTGGATGCAGCCTTGATGCCTTTTTGTGTCGGGGGATAGGGGAGCGTTTCGCATCGACGGATACCGTCCCATGTGAAACGAATCCGGAGGGAGTTGCGGAAGATTTCGACACCTCGGGGTAAACCCATTGGCTTTCCAGCCATTCGTCATACCTCTTTTTGCTGTAAATGATCCGGCCGCCGTGCTTCATCCAGACGCCTACAGGAATCTTCCCATCCAGGCGACGGTGTTCCAGGGAGCGTTTGGTGCAGCCGATGAGTTCAGCCATTCGCTGCTCGGTGACCTTGTCTACGTCACCGGTGCTTTCGATATCCATGGGATGGTCTCCACGCCGCCGGTGGCGGCAGGTTGGTGGTCAGGCCAGCAGCACTTCGCGCACGACTTCCCAGAGTCGAGCGGCGGGCCATTGGTAGCGGTCGAAGTCTGTGTCGGGCTGGACACCGTAGCGGCAGGTGGAGTGGGCACCTTCCGTGAACTCGGCATCCTTCCGCATGATGGTCGCTACCCGGCCGTCGCCACCTGGCTCGGTTCTGTGGTAGTCGTAGGCATAGGTGAGGTATTCACCGCCTGCATAGACCAGGTCGGTCCCCTGATGGGCCATATCGGCGCGGCCATCCGGCGTCCAGGGGCGCCCGCCACCTGCCTGGCGCTTCCCTTCATGTAGGTACAACACGAACTCGCCTTCGGCGTGCCGCACAGGCTCGTATCGGTGGTTGACCTGTTCGCCGACAAGCACACGGGACACGAAGCTGAAGCGGTGGTCGTGAATCGCGGAGTGCTCGAAGCAACTGCGGCGGGGCAGTTCTGGGTGCCACACGTGTAGGCGCTGGTCGCCCTGCAGCTGCACCTGAATGAAGCCCAGGCCGTGGAGCGTGATTTTGTCGGTCATCACATCGTCGATGATCATCGCAATAGCTCTCCATGCCCGCTCATGTGGCGGGCTTGGGTTGTAGGGGGAGGGGTTAGGCTTGGATCAGCCGCAGCGGACGCGCGGCGAATGGAGGGTCTGCGGGCGCGCTGGGCGGACGGCTTCGAAGTACAGCGCCCACATGTCGTCCCAGGCTTCCTTCATAGTGGCACCCTGGCCGGTGCAGCCCATTCGCCGGCACCACCAGGAGCCGTTCCAGTAGGTCATTCGCGCTTTCACGGCATCAGCTCCTTCGGCACCTGGACGGTATCGCCGGCGATGAGGTCGACAACGGAGCGGCACACAGCTTGTAGGCCAGTGTCTCCCCAACCTTCGCCTTCACGGGCTGAGCCGGGCCGCCAGGTGATCGCGACAGTTTCCTTCCTGGCGTTCCGCTCTAGTGTGCGCACGTACCGGTCCTGTAAGCCGCCTCCAAGAGCCCAGTTCTCGTGTGGATTGAACAGGGCGGTATGTTCGGTGGCTGAGGCCTGGTATCGGGCGAATACCCGCCATGGGTTGCCGTACTGGGGGGGAACCAGGAATACGTCGAGCCCTTCTGCTTTGCCGACGGCCCAGGCCAGCTGCCAGCCCTGCAGGTCTTCTGTTTTCACTTCGATCAGCTCGGTCATGGCTCGAACCCTCTGGCGCGCATTGCCACCGACAAGCTCTTGACGGTCTGGGCATGCGACACCACTTCATCCCCTCGCATATCGGAAAGCTCGCCAGCGCGGGCGCAGTCCACAAACTGCTCGAGCTCTTGTACCTGGACCGGGATATGGCCGTCGGATGAACAGATGACCTCGTATTCGGCGCCGTCGATGACTATGCGCCGCGGGTGGCGCCCGAGGCCTCGCACGACGATGGTGGTGAATTCGCTCACAGCTGATACCTCTCATCAATCCAGCGCCCAGGCGCCAGTGCGGGTGTAGGTTCGGGTTGTGTTTCGTGCGGGGAGAGCTGGCTCCGTGTTTCAGCGCTGAACTCGCAGATGCTGGCGCGGGCCTGGCTGCAGTTCTTGTCTGAGGCGTCGATGCAGACCTCGAATTTGCAGCCGGCCAGGGTGGCCAGCAGCAGGAGGCAGAGAGCGAGGCGGGTCATTTGCGCAGGCCTTCGTCAGGATCAAAGCCGAAGCGCCGGCACAGCGCGTGTGCCACGCCAGAGCCGCAGCAGAAGGCGTCCTTCATCAGCACCCAGCGCGGCTGCTTCATTCTGGTGGTGCCGCTTACCATGCGCACTGCGGTGCGAAGCAGATCGTCTTCGGTGAACTCGCAGCCCGAAAGCGTGATGGTGCGGCTGGTGCCCTTCTGCTGCTCCAGCTGCTGGCGCAGGCTTCGGATCTCTTCAACCATGGCCAGCACCACGGCAGGCCTGGCGGCGCGGTAGTGCGCCTCTGCGTGGACGTGCGGCTCGCCAATGCCATAGAACTGGACACCCAATGCCACGCCGTCGTAGTTCAGGTAGTCGGCCGTCAGCTCTACAGAGCCTTCACCGCCACACCCAGGGCATTCCATCCATCCTTCTTCGGCCCCGCCGACTTGGGCGCTGACAAAGTTCTGCGGCGTTGCGGCCTTGGCTGCTGCCTCGATGGCGTCGAGGTCCAACTCAATTTTTTCGGACACAGGAATTCCTTGGCCGCCATATCGCGGCAGTTGTAAAAGTTCGTAACCGTTTCAATTTATTTCTGGTGAAACTGAGAAAGCTCTATACGCTGACCGTTACGTCAACTTTCTTCCATTCTTCTTGAAGGCCCACCATGCGTAATCGCGGGAAGGTGTACTGGGATTGGGCCGATCCGCAGCTGCATTTCCGCAACTGCGATGAGCGTCTGTCCTGCGGCACCCAGATCAATGTACAAGTGCGCACTTCAACCCTCGGGGCTACCCAACTCTTCTTTGGTATCTACAAAGAGAAGGGCGAACTGCTGCTTGAAGAGAGCCATGACGACTGCAAGGGTCAGTCGATGAGTGCGGCTATGGCATGGGCTCTGCAACATGCGAAGGAATGGGTTGCAACCACCTTTCCGGCGGTACCCGTTCAAGCGAGACAGCCCTTGCCGAGGAAGGTATCGCGACGCGAAGTGTAGAGGGGAGAGGGGTTACAGCGAAAAGAGTACGGATGTACTCCTGTGGTCAGGCGGGCTTGCGCTCCAGGGCGGCGCGCATGCTCCAGCCTTCCCACGATGATTGAACATACGGGTTGACGTAGTCGCCGTCTGAGTTTCGGTCCAAATTTGCGCCGTCAGGTTCGGATGCATCTTCGAACTCGGCCCGCTCGTCGATATCAACCGGCGTGCTCGGCTCTGTGCTGGCGGATAGGGCTGCGCGCCCGTCAAGCAATGCATCGCCCTCGTCTGTTATTTCCCACCACGCCGGGCTGCGCTGAACTCGGTTGAGCAAGCCCAGTTGGACCAGAACATCAAACCAGGTTTTGCCAATGTCGGCGCCCTGACCATCCTCAGCGCAATCACGGAAGCGCTTGAGCTTTCGGATAACCGTTTGGGCGAACTGTGGGAGCACATCCCGCTCGGCCAGCTGGGCGCGCAGGGCGTCGCGCTCGGCCCTGAACTGTTTCGCATCAGCCATCAGGGCATCGGTTACCTTCTGCTTTTCCTCCGCCTGCCGCGCAGCGTAGGCGATTGCCTGATTGGCGACCTCAAGCTGCTCGGTCAGCCGCTCAACCTCGCCAGAATCGGCAAGCGATGGGGTGTCCAGCTTATGGAACTTGGCCACACGGTAAGCCAGTCTTGCCAAGGCTTCGGCTAAGTTCGGACCGTGGTCATGGTGCAGAAGGCCAGGAACGGTAATTTCGACGTCACTGTGGCCGCATACTTTGTCCCGGTCGTAGCGTTTCACTGACTTTCGCTCCACCTCGCCAGAGCCAGTCATCGGCCCCAGCCCAACAATCGGCAGCCCAGTAGCCGTCGCATCCCGCTCTGCCTCTTCTTTGGTCCACCAGATGGCAGTACCAACCATCCAGGCTATAGGCTCGGGGTGGGGCTGCGGGGCGCGTAGAGCTTGGATGGCGCTGAGGATGATCGCCTTGTTGCCAATCGGCGTATCACTCCAATCGCAAGCTTCAAGCGCTGCAGCTACCTGATCCGGTCGTTGCTCGCGGCCGAGCATGGTGCGGATCTGCGTCATCGCTGCGCCGGCGGCTTCAATTTGCTGGGGTTCGGTGTTGCTGGATCGGTTTTCTGTGGGCATGGGGATACCTCGCCATGAAACTGGCAGTGCATGGTTTATGATTGGGGCACTAGGCCATCAGGAAAAAGTTATGAACGCAGCGCAAAGGGATCTTGTGGAGAGATCGTTGATGGTGCTTGGCTGGGTGTTCGCGGTTGCCCTGGGACTGGTGTTGTTCGCTGGATTCGCCAACCGAGGCACCAGGTTCATCGAAGATATTTTTGACCCAGACGAAGCCGCGACCATTGTCTGGCCGCTACTTGTGGCCGCAGCAGTCCTCCTATGGACAAGGGCATTCATGCGGGCTGGGCGGGAATAGTCACGCTGCTTTCAGCAGGGCTTCGATCACGCGCTGGCCTGCCAAAGGCGGCACCGCATTTCCAGCCATGTGCATTGTCAGCCGGTGGTTGTCCGGCCGCAGGGTGTCAGCCGGGAACGACATGGCGGCCAGGGCTTCGCTGGCGCTGAGCATCCGCATCCGGTCGCCGTCGACCAAGGCCCAGCGGTCCAGGGGGTGATGGTGCCTATCGGCCGGTTGATGTCGCGGCCGGTGGTACCTGAGCCCTTGCCGTAGTAGGGCATGATGAATCGGTCGCCGAAGCGCTGGCGGCCATTGCGCACGCGGTCGAGCGTGGCCTGGGCCCGGCCTGGCTTCTCGATCTGCGACCAGCGTCCGGCGTCGAAGTCGAGGAAGCTGCTGGCCGGGACGTGCTCGCACTGCTGTAGCTGCAGTTGAATCGGCGCCTTGCTTTTGGTGCAGATCAGGAACAGGCGCACTCGATGTTGCGGCACGCCGAGGTCGGCGCAATCGACTATGTGCGGCGCAACCTGGTAGCCAAGGCGCTTCATCGCATCCACCCAGCTGGGGTAGAGCACCCAGTTCACGAACTCCGGCACGTTCTCGACCACCCAGGCGTCCTGATCAAGCACTTCAGCAGCAGAGGGAACGGCCCAGGCTGTCGAGCGCGATGCATCGTGCTCGGGGTTGCCGCTCTTCTTCCCGCGGGCGTTGGTGAAGCCTTGGCAGCATGGAGAGGCGATGCCGATGTCCGAGCGAGGCACCTTTGCCCAGTTCGCTTGCTGCAGGTCCTGGCACACGTGCTCGGTGTCCCGGTGGTTTGCTGCGTGCCACTTCACGGCCTCTGGCCAATGGTTTGCCGCCCAGAGAACCTGGACGCCTGCGGCGCGCGCGCCGGTGCTCCATCCGCCGAGGCCGGCGAACAGGTCGATTGCTGTAGTCATGTGAACCTCAGATTCAAGCAGCTGGTGATTGGTCCAGCAGGAAATCCATTTGCGCGGCGCCTTCAATCCAGGCTGTATCCAAGCGCTGGCGGGCGATCGCGGCGTATTCGGGGTTCAGCTCGCAGATGACCGATTGCCGGCCTTCCTGCATGGCGACGAGCGCGGTGGTACCGGCGCCGCCAAACGGGTCGAGCACCATCCCGCCGCGTGGTGAGCCAGCCAGGACGCAAGGCCGGATCAGGTCGGGTGGGAAAGTGGCGAAGTGGGCGCCCTTGAAGCTGGCAGTGGCCACCGTCCAGACGCTGCGTTTGTTTCGCATCCCGTCATCAACCCGGTCCCGATCGCTGCTTCGGCCGAGTTGGTGCTCGGCAGTTTTGCCAGCGTTGAACTCGCTGCCTGAGAAGCCTTTTGTTGCTTGCTCGCGAATCGCCTCTTGATCGAAGTGGTAGCGCGGGCTCTTGCTCAGCAGGAACAGATACTCGTGCGCTTTGGTGCACCGGTCCTTTATCGATTCGGGCATCGGGTTCGGTTTGTGCCAGATGATGTCCTGGCGTAGGTACCAGCCCTCATCCTGCAACGCGATCGCCAGGCGCCATGGGAGGCCCAGCAGATCCTTGTGCTTCCAGCCGGCGGGAGCTGATCGCCAACCAGTGGCATCGCCTTTTCCCTGCCACGCACCGTCGCCGCGCTCGGCCATGTACCGGCCCCCGCCGCCTCGGCCGCCACTGGCATAGCTATCTCCCAGGTTCACCCACAGGGTTCCGTCATTCCGCAGCACGCGGCGCACCTCGCGGAACACAGCGACCAGGCTATCGATGAATTCGCGGGGAGAGGCCTCCAGCCCGATCTGGCCGTCTACCCCGTAGTCGCGCAGCCCGAAATAGGGCGGGCTGGTGATGCAGGTGTGCACTGACTGATCCGGCAGCGTCCGCATCATCTCGATGCAGTCGCCCACCAGGATGCGGTGCTGCTGGGTCATGTTGTGGTCCTTGCGTGCAGGCGCCGCCCCCGCCGGGGAGGCGTTATCGTTGAAACGGGGAAGGCGCTGGCGGGCAGCGCCGCTTACTGAATTGATGTGCCAAACTGAAGCGAAACGGATACCTTTCGCATTGGAGACCAGGTGTTTATCAACGAGCTGGAATGGCGGTCCCTGAGCGAGGCCGAGCGACTACAGCTCCAGCTGTTGCTGGCGGAAGCGCGTGAGCGGCTGGTTAACCAGAAGGATGATGTGCGCTGGTGGACTTACCGAGCCCGCATAATTGAGTTGCTTCTGGACAACCCGGCTGAGCGTGGCGAGGACATTCATGTCTGCGACCTAGTGGTCTACCTGGCAAAGGCTCTTTCGACGGCGGATATCGCGAGTTTCGGCCCAGAACACCGAATTGCAGGAAAACGAAAAATGGAAGCTTTTCGCGGACTTCCCGGTATAGCAGCCGAGGCGCTTGTCCTTTTCCAAAGCAATGTCGCAACGTCTCCTAGATTTAGCCCTTTTGATGGTCGATGCGTGGCACCGTAGCGGGGTGTAACCGGTGGGTGCTGGCGGGCAGCGCCGGAGGGTCAGGCGGTGGCGTCTTCAGCCGCAGGCTTTGGCTGGTAGACAAGCGTGCCGTCGAGGATGGCGGCCTTAATCGCTTCGAACTCCCAGGCGTAGTACTGCGACTCGACGTAAACCCGTAGCTCGGGGTAGTCGTGCTGCTTGCGGCGAATGAAGGCCTCGGCCGCTTCCTTGGTAAAGTGGCTATTCACGATTTCCCAGCGCTTGTTCCAGCCGGTGACGGTATGGTCTTCGAGTTCGGCTAGGAGCTGCCACTGGTCATCCGTATCCAGCTCGAGGAAATCGCATTCGTGGTCGATCTGGACCGCCTGGTTGATCTCCTGCTGCTCTTCCTCATCGAGAGCTGCCCAGTATTCTTCAGGGCTGAACCATCTGTTGTCTTCCAAGCAGACGACCAAGCCCTCGGCGTAGTCAGCCTCATAGCCATAGTCGATGCGCTTCTGCTGCAAGGTGAACAGCGCGCATGCCGTGTGGTGCCACTTCACGCCCTGGCCGTTGCAGTGGTGACGCAGGCGGGTCACGAAGTCCGACCAGGCATCAGCGCTCATCGGGTGCCCGGTTGCCAGGCTAGGGCTGGAGTCGGTGTTGCTCATGGCTTTCTCCATGCATGCGCCGCCCTCCGTGGCCGGATACGGCATGGTGGCAATTTGGTTTGGGATGGGGTATTACGGGTGACCGGCATGGGGCCGGGCTAGGGAGTTTCAATGCGTGAGTCGAGTGTTTCAGTGGATCACCTCACCGCACACGGAATTGAGATCTGCACGCGTCACGGAAAGGCATATGAGCTGGCGGAAATGCTCAGTTTTTGCGTAGCAATCGCTCAAAAGGGGCTACAAAAACGTGTAATCAGCTTGTTCTACGACTCAAACAGCTGCTGTTGTACGTTTGAGCTATGTCCGTCAGTAGAGCAGTACGACGACGTTGCGGACGAGATCGAAAAGGCCGCTTTGAAAACTATCGGACAGTTCGAGTGGTTTGGGACCATCAAGCATGGCCTGCCGATGGAGTTTGATCCGGAGGAATTATGACGTCTCCCGGATCCTGCTGAATCATCTGCATGCTCTTCCGGTCGAATGCCAAGGCCAGGCGCGGCGAGATGATGATCTGATGTCGCGGCGGGGTGAGAAACTTCGCCGCGGGCCGCCGCCCCAGGGCGTGGATGCCATGGATCAGTGCCTCGATCATCTGGCTGTACGTGGCGTCGGCCCAGCCACATATAGAGCGCAGGTGCTGGCCGGTTCTCTTCCTGGCTGACAGCCGAAGCGGCTCAGTCCGCACCACAGACCGGTGAACTTCGATTTCGTGGCGCGCAATCCTGAACAAGGCGTGATGCCCGAGCGCTTCGATGTGATGAATCATCAGCGTCAGCGCCTCGCCTTGTTCCTCGATCCCGGCCCACTCCATCAGTTCCAGCAGGGCCTGTTTAGTCCCTGGTCGAACCTTCAAGCGCAGGTCTTCTTCCTGCAGGCGCTCGGCCTTGGCCCTGCGCTTCTCGTCACGCTGCTGCTGCGTCAGAGCCATCATCGCCTCCATTGCGCGCGAAGGTGGCGCCAGACCCGATGTCGAGCAGGTCGCAAACCCGGTTGATGATCTTGAGCGCGGCGTCGAACACCTTGGCGTCGTCCGGCTCGCGGGCCAGGCGCTTCATGTTCGGCTGGTGCTCCAGGCAGACCTTGTCGACCAGGCGCCGGGCCAGCCTGCGCAGGTGATCGGCGCTATCGTGCATGCGCAGGCTCAGCGCGAAGGCCAGTGCCACATCATCAGGCCGGTACTGGCCGCCACTGCGGGTGATGTACAGCTTCTTGACGGGTCGATTCATCCAGGCGGGCAGGGTGACGACTCCAGAGGGTGCTTTCTGCATTTCTGTGCTCCGTGAGGCCGCTGGGCGGCAGGTGGAACTGTTCTTGCCGCCGGCGCTGGCGGACCAGGTTGTTGAGCCTTTTCATTTCCTGATGCGAACCCGTGGGAAGTCGATACCGTTGCGCTCGATGATGTTGACCAGCGTCCCGTAGTTGAGGCCCAACTGCTCGGCCACCTGGGCGCGGTGCAGGCCGGTATCCCGCAACGCGCAGATCCGCTGGACCACCTTCAGCTCTTCGATCCGCTTCAGGTTGCGCTGGATCTGGCGCTGGGCATCGCGCTTGCTGTTGGCCGACTTCTTCCGCTCCGGGCGCCGAAAAACGAAGTTGCCTTCGCGTGCAGCTCGGAATAGGGCCTGCTTGGATATACCTGTGGCCTCGTGGACCTGCTGGCAGGTCATGGTTTTGGCCATCTCGGCAACCTGGTCGGCGCGGGCTTTCATTTTTTCGTTTCGGGGCGATGTCGCGGCTTTCTTGGGAGCAAGCTTCGCGGCCGGTACTGGCTGCGCTTCGGGGCCTTTGTGCGGAGGCAGCGGCCGATAGGTGAAGCCCTCCAGCACGACAAGTTGGCCGCCAGACGCGAAGAAGGCCGCTTTGGCGGCCTCCAGGTCGATTGATTGGTTCATGCTCACCTCACTTGATGCGGATCGAGCTTTCGCCGCGCTCAAGGTGCGCCCAGGCTGGCTCGGGGATGAGTTCATGTTCGCAGTCTTCGCCGGCGGCCATGCGCTTGCGGACTGCCTCGTTGTGCTCGCGGTCAGCCTTAAGCTTCGCGGCGATCGCGTTCTTGTCCGGCGCGATCTTGGTCTGGACTGACGTCAGTTCGTCCGGTACCGCCTGCTCGTTGTCGACGATTACCTTCTCCTTGCCAGCGACCAGGCTAATGGTGAAAAGTGGGCGCTTGATCGTCTTGATGTTGGCCGCGTCCATGTTCCGGCGCAGGTAGTCGGTGATGGCCGTGACGCTGTTGGCCTTGATGCGCTTGAGTTCGTTGAGGCGGTCGATTTCCGCGTCGATCGCGCTGATGTCGCCCTCGATGTTCCGGCGCAGCATGACGATGTTGTCAGCCTTCACCTCGAACTCGCCTTGGATGCCGGCCATGGTGTCCTGAATGGCCTGCTTTAGGCCTTCGTCGTCGGTGTCGCACATGGCGGCCAGTTCGGCCATCTGGCCGGTGAGTGCGTAGAGCTGGGTCATGCTGCGTCTCCCTGGGCGAAGTTAGGGGAAAGGGTGGCAAGCTCCTTGGCGATGCGCTTGACGCCGGCATCGTCCCGGCGTGCGGTGAGTCTGCGCACAGCGTGGTCGTGGATCTTCTTGAGCTCCTGCAGGCTCTGTGCGCCCTGCATGGTCTCGATCGTTCCCTTCAGGAAGTCCAGGCGCTCCTGCTTCTGCTTCTCGATCTCGGCCTCGCGATCCTCGGCCTGCTCGATGGCCTGCTCGGCCTGCAGCTGCTGCACGTAGTTCACGTCATCGAACATGCCCAGGAACACGTCGGCGCTGAAGCCCAGCATGGACAGGGCTTTCTTGATGGCGTCGGTCAGCGACTTCTTCGGCGCCTCGCCATCAGTGGTCATGCCGTACTTGGTCTTGTACTGGTACCGGGTGCACCCATACTGCTCGACCTCGCCGCGCTGGCCATCCTGCATGAACCAGAGTTGGATCTTGACGGTGTGGCCGATCTCCCGGCCCAGGCAGATTCGCTTGTCGCCCTCGCCGGCAAACACCTCGTGGCCGTCATCAAATCGCTCTTCGAGGACCTTCCAGCCCCAGCCGATTCCGACCGGGCCAAACATTTCGGTGGCCTTCATGACCATCGCGGTGCCGTTCAGGCTGGTGATCTTCTGGCCGCCGACCTCGGCGTTCTTGGTGTAGCGGGTATCGGTGGTCTGCACCTGCTCCCAGATGCGCATGTTGGTTGTGGACATTGGAAAACCTCGCGCCAGGCCGGCGCCGTCAGTTGGAATAGGGAATGCCAGGTCACCCAGGCACGGAGGTACGCTCCAGGCCCTGGCTGCGGTGGATGGTTGCGCGCTCTCGCCGCTTACGCTCCGGGTAGGTCCGGTTATCCCCTAAGGGCCCGCCGGGCTCGGGTGTGTGTTCAGGAAGTGATGCTGCCGGCCAGTGCGCTGACGAGCATGAAGACGGTGCAGGCGAAGAGCATGGAGAAGGAGCCGCGCCAGAACGCCCAGCGTCTGGCCTGCTGGCGGCTCACGTGCGTACCTCATAGGCCAGGGTGCACATGCCGCAGAGGTAGGCCCGGCCCGACCAGGCCGCCGGATTTTCGATGTGAGCCAGGCGCGCCTGGTTCATTGCGTCCTCCATGGTCAGGCCCTTGAACACCAGAAGGATGCGGTCATCTGGCACGGCCTGGGCGACCTCTGCCACCTGCTCGTCGATGAGCGACGGGAAAATCGGCGTAGTCATGCAACCTCCTTGCGCCCATCAACGATCTTGTTGAGGCGCCCGCAGTAGTGGTTGAACTCTTCGATGGTGATGCGCTGGTCGGCCATCATTTCGGTGAGCTGCTTCTGGATCATCACAGACCAGCTCAGCGGGGTTGATGGATGGGCCAGGGCATCAAGCTCTTCGTCAAGCAGAACGTGCGGGCTCAAAACCCGCACTCCAGAATCTCGCGCTCGCGGTCCTGCTCGGCTGCGACGGCCTTGGCGGCTACCGGGCGAAGCAGGTCGGCGGCGATATCCTTGAGGACCTTCGGCCCGCCAAGCAGGTAGGTGCACAACTCCATGATGAAGCCCTTGTTGCCGGTACCCATGCCAGCCATGACCAGCTTGCCGAAGGCGTCCTGTTGGTCCAGGCCGTCGATCTGGCGGTTGTTCAAGTGGTCCTGCACCGCCCGGGCGAAGTCGGCCTGGGTGATCTCGCTGCGTTCCCCGCGATAACCCCAGCCGACCCGGTAGCCCAGGACCAGCTTCTGCGCGTTGGATTCGATCCACTCCACCTGGTCGGCGTCATCGTCGCTCACCGCCGGCGGCATCCGGTTGTCGTACTCAAACTGTGCTGCTCGAAGTGCGCCCATGGTCGCCTCCAGGTGGTGGGTCAGTCGGTGTATGCGATGTACTTGAAGCGGCCGTTGCCGAATTGCTCGAAGCGGCCGCCGAAGGTTCCGCGAACCTCGCGCTCGACCTCTTTGCGGCTCATGTGCTGCGGGTACACACCTTCCTTGATCATCGAAAAGTGGGTGTGAGGCACGAAGCGCCAATCGACCTTGCTTGGGTCAAGCGGTTGCGGCTCTGGTGACTGCCACGGCTCGCCCTTGTAAGTCTCGGGCGGCGGCGGTGGGTCTTCCAACTCCTCCCAGCCGCAGGCTTCGCAGTAGCCGCGCGGTGCGGTGCAAGCGCCGCAAGGTGGTGATATGTGGCAACTGCAATTCACCACCTTGTGCGATTCGATGACGCCCACGCAGCCGTCACGGCCGCAGGTATCGCCCTCGCAATATCCGAGTTCGCTCATGTTCGTTTGCTCGCGTGGCAACCGCATTGGCCAGGAGCCAGGCGCGGGTGACCAAACCCACCGTGAAAGGTGGCCTGGCGCCTGCCAATGCGGTCGATATGTCGGGATGGGGGTAGGAAAGAAGGGGGGGGGTGTTGCTGAATCTGGGGTGAAGTAGCAGAGGAGCCGGCGGTAGAGGCCTGCTCTGAGCCGCCGGCAGTAAGAATGGTCACTCCACGATGCAGATCCAGCGGTGGTTATGCCGGTAAGGCGCTCTGGTAAATGCGATGTCTGAAACTAGGTACATACCGCGCTCCTGGAGCGCTTCGGTAAGTTGAGCGAGTGTCTCTGCTTCGATAGTCATTGCTGTTACCTCGTCAGATGTACTGCGTTCATAAATCCTGACCGAGATGGCAATTAGCAGATTCAATTTTTTTAACTGCGTCGGAGCTGCATCGGGGTGTGATCTGGTCTTGAGCGCCCCGTTACCGCGTTTCGGCGCATCCATCTAGGCGCTTGGGTTTCAGCGGCCACGGCTCACAGATCACACTCCGATGAAACCCGCGATGGGGAGCGGGGGATCGGGCGGTTAACGTCAGGCGGATGGGGTGCAGGTGGTTCAGTCGCCCTCGCCCTGGGCGAGCATCTTCTCGATGTCTGCCGAAGCGGGCTTATTCCAGTTTTTGATCAGACCTGTCTCGAGGTCGATATTCAGGATTAGGTAGTCGCCGTAATGGTTACCTGGAAAGAAATCCGGCACGTAGCCTTCGTAAGTTCCGACCTCGTCGCCTTGGGCATCTTGTAGACCGGCGGCGAAGCCATCGCTCACCTTGATGTGCAGGCGAATCTCGGTCACATCGACCTGCTCCGTTTTCTGCTGGTTGATCTGCATGCTGCATTCCTCGGTTGATTTCCCGGCAGCCACTCGTTGGAATGGCTGCGAGTGAAACCTGCCGCGACCCGCTACTGGCGTCAGTTGCGCGGCAATCTTCTGGTTGTTCCTCCAGCCGCGGGCCTCTCGGCATTTCTTCCCGCTGGATAACTGGTCTCGGCGCTTTACGCTGCACGCCCGGGGCAGTTGCCACCCCTCTGGACTGTTCAGGCCTGTCCATCGCTGCCTTTGAATTTCGGCCGGTGTCGATCCGGCAAGGTGTGTCGCTAAAGAGCGGTGAGGCTTGAGGGCCTCTGCAGTCCCTCGTGAGTAACTGCGTGTTGAGGCAAATATCACGCAATGTGTTTTTTAAGTCAACACGAAATGTGATTTGTTTTTTTTTCAAGGCCGTTTTGAAATTCCTCCAAGCGAAGCGTGTTCACCTTTCACAAGGCGTGATGTATGCTCTACCCAATACTGGATGGATGTACAGTTAACGGAGGAGTTAATGGCCAAGCAGAGGAAGTCGGCGCCGCAGGCGCGCCAGGAAATGACCGGACTGGAACGCCTAGGCCTGCGGGTTTCGTCGATGATCAATCACCCGATCGCGCAGGCTCAGCGCTGGGTGACGATCCATCGCCTGGACACGGATGGAGACATGGAGTGGGAGGAGGTGATGGGGCTGCTGGCCGAAACGCCAGAGCTGGATCTGACGTTCAACGACGACGAGAGCGTGACGGTGAAGTGGGAGGCGCAAAATGCCGAAGATCGAGACGACCTGGTTGCAGAGAGAGATTGGGAAGTGGAGAGGGTAGAGGAGGAGGCGCCTTTCTGACGAAAAAAGCCCGCTAAGGAGCGGGCTTTTTTATATGTTCTATTGGATGTCTATTCTGTCGCATTCGATACGCAGCTTTTCTCGGAAGTCAGAGAAAGAGTCCATAAATCCACGTATGACACTGGAATCATGAGCTTCCGCAGGGCGTCTGAGGGATTGAAAGTTTCCTCCAGTTATAAGCCTTTTGAGGTGGAAAAACTCCGAGCTTGCGGTTGGCCACAAGAACTTTTTGTATGACCAGATCCTTGAAGAAATATCTTTTGTTTTCTGAGTAATGACTAAGCCAGTGCACCCGATTTCAGTGCCAGGTTTCATCCAGTGTTCTATTGATAGTGCACAAAGTTCGTCTAGATCTTTGGATAGCTGCTCAATTCTAATTTTTTGTTGGAACTTTATGCGTTCAAGTTTGGTTTTTTCTTCTAGGGATTCCAAGTCGCTTTTATTTTTTTTATTGGATGCCCATTGGCGGAATCCCCCAAAGAGTGAGACGGCAAGTGCCAGCCATGCTGGAAAGTCCCCCAAACCAATTCCTGAATCAGCCATGAGCGCTATCTATATATGTCCATATTTCGTCAATTACGAAAGGATCTTCTTTGTAGATGAATCTGAGCTTCTTATGAAGAGCGTCTTTCGTGAACTTTTTCAGTCGAACAAGCCCCCCGAAGGCTTCTTCTAGAAACGATGATCCGTAACCCATTGACCCATCTAAGTCAACTTCTACTAAATCGAACTCTCTTAATCTCGGCTCAAGTAGGTCATCTCGAAAAACCTCACCGGAAAAATCACCATCATCGCGATATCGCCCCGCTGGGTATTCGCTAAAATCCTTCGCGATTGTGATCTTAGTCATGCTCATTTTCCAAATCCTGCTTTTCTGTGACCGGTATCGACCACTGAATGATGGTGCCCAGTATAGATTCATCGTAGGCCCCTAGGGTATACCTTGGGGCGCCACCCCCACAATCAACCCCTACGACGCCCATGTTGCTGTAGACGTGCAGCCTTCCGCCGAGTTCCTCAGCGGCCTTTAGGATGTTGCGCTTTAGACCTTTGCCTCGGTGGTCCTGCTCGGTCCGGGTACGACCAAGCTCCAAGGAGCGCCGAATCATGCGGCTATCCCGCTTACCAGGTGATAGGGTGGTCAGGCGGAGTATGTCTGTCAGCTGTTCAGCCCAGCGCTCAGGAAGCGTTACGGGGATGCCTAAACCCAAGTCGCAAAAAACCACATGAAGCCACCCATCCAAAACCTCGGCGAATACCCACCAGCGGCGCTCGTCAGCATCGGGAGAGCCGCTAAGACGATCGCCACGAGGCCGTATGTATGCGTGATGGACAGCGTTGTCCATGGCCTCGCCGACGCCGGTAACCAGCTTTTGATAACCTTTAGGCACTTGGTTACGAATGGCTTTCATCAATACGTCGGCGCTTTTTTGGTTTACACTTACGTCCGAAGCGTAATTCCAGTTGACGACATTGGTGTCTTTTTCAGTAATTTTCTGTCGGTGAGGCTTTTTTAGGATCCTCAATAGGCCAACCTGTTGAAATACTTTTTCTGCAGTGTCGTCTTTTGGATAGTTACAGGTGATTGTGCATTTTTCGCCCAGGACTCGAGTAATCCTATCAATTTCCGCCAGCATCAAAAGCATGCCGGTGCTGAAGACTTTTTCAATTGGGTAGAAATTAATTTTGACGGAACTGTTCCTAGTACACTGCTTTCTCAATGCTCTAAGAAAACGGATGAGTTCAGATTGCGCAGAACGATTGTGTAGTCCGATTTGGGATGGAGCATTCACTATTACGTCTGCCTTTTGGGAGGGCCGAGAGCTCTTCTCTCCCCTGGCACGTGCTCGAGCCCGACTGGCCGATATTCGTCGTTGTCTGTCGTAATAGTCGTCGGGCAGTAATTTCAAGCTATGCTCCTTGCAAATTATAATTTGCGCCCAGGTTTTTGGCGCTGATCAAACTAGGTGCGCATTCCAGACTAGAAGCACTCGGGCCTGAATGTAGGTCATGTCCCGCCGGATCAGCCGATCCTTGTGCCGCGGGTTGTCCGAAATCATCTCGAAGTGCTCCTCATCAGCCACCTGCAGGCGCTTGATGTAGAGCAGGTCATCCCAGACGAAGAGGTATATCCCGTCACCCACGAACTCGCGAACGTTGATGTTCACGATCAGCGGGTCGCGGTGCTTGATGGTGGGCTCCATCGACTGGCCCCAGCCGGTGACTACCTTCAGATGGAAGTGTTCTTCGAATTCAACACCCAGCTCACGAAGATGGCTCGGGCTGACGCGAATGTCCTTGATCAGTTCTGGGTAGTCGTGCGCGTTCTGACCACCGCCCATCGACGCCCGGACATCGTAGTGGGCTATCCACACCTCATCACCAACCAGGCCTGGGCGAGAGAAGTCAGCCTCAATCACATCTGACGGTTGCGGCTCCTCGGCTGCTGCGAGAAGCCGGCGGCGCGCCTCTTCGGAAAAGCCTTTTCCGCTCTTTGCGAGCATCTGCTTCACAAGGTCGGCCATGCTCCGCTCCGGCGCGGCAGTTGGTTCTGGCGCCGGCGAATTCAGGAGCAGCTCGGACTGATCAACGCCCAAGGCTGCTGCCATTGAGGCGATATCGGCCAGGGTCGGCTCGCGAGTGCCGACCTCATAGTTACCAACCCGGGATTGCGATTTCCAGCCGCAGGCCTCCGCAAGCTGGGCCTGGGACATCCCTTTGGCTTTTCTCAGGCGCTTGATGCGCTGGCTCAATGATTCGTTCATGCGCGGAATTTCATCACGAAACGAAATACCCGGCTTTCACTTATTGTGATTGCAACTAACACGAAACGTGTTTATCCTCTGGTCATCAATGGAGGAAGACCGTATGAACCAAGTCCGAACGATCCGCGAAAGGGCTGGCGTTACCCAGGCAGCGCTGCGCCGTCAGCTCGGCTGGAATCAGTCCCGCCTGGCCAATTACGAATCAGGCCTCAGGAATCCGGGCCTTCAAGAGGCGCGCCAGATCGTGGAAGCGCTGAACGTCCTGGGCGCCAGTTGCGCCCTTGATGATGCGTTCCCGCCGGCACAAGTCGCCGCCTAACCATTTCCAACTGCAAGGAGCTACTCCCGCATGTACGCCAACCGCAATCACCTGCATGACCGCGAGATCAAGGTCCGGGTCGATGAGGACACGTTCGAACTGATTCAGGCGCTGGCCAAGTTTCATCGCACCCAGCGCGCTGTGCTCTGCCGAGAGCTTCTGGAAGCTCAACTGGCCGCCCTGGCCTCGGAGAATACCGGCGATCAGAACGTGGCCTGAAGGCCCTTAGGAGGGGCCCATGCCTATCGAACAGATCGGCTTGGACCAGGAATTGACGAATCAGCTTGAGCAGGAAGCGAAAAGACGGGGCGTCAGCCCTGAAGAACTCGCGGCAGAGCTGATCCGAAAAGAGCTGGCAAGCCGAACGAAGCCTCGCAACCCAAGAGGCAATGTGAAGCCGTTCCACGTCAGGTCCTGACCAGGCCCTGATAAGCCCGAATTGCGGGCACAAAAAAGCCGGGATTGCGGCCCGGCCTTTTCAACTGCATATCACTGGAGTCGATTATGCATATTCAACCACCAGATGTACAGGGCCTCCAGAGGCCCGCGCCACAAAATGCAACCAGCGGTTTCGTGGCGCGCACGATGTCGTCCAGGGAAATTGCCAGCCTGACCGGCAAACGCCATGACAACGTCAAGCGCGACATTGTCGCCATGCTGAAAGACCTCAAGGTCGATCCCCTCAATTTTGAGGACATCTATCTCGACGGGAGAAACCGTGAGCAGGTGCAGTATCTGCTCGACCGCGAGCACACTGATTGCCTGTTGACCGGATATAGCCCGGCGCTGCGTATGAAGGTCATTCGGCGCTGGCGGGAGCTGGAAGGCCAGTCAGAAGCGCGCCAGGCCGCGACAGCCAACGGCACCAAGGTGATCGGTGAAATCGCCATTATGGAGTGCTTTACTCGCCTCCTGAAACCTGCTCCATCCAGCCAACTGGCGATGCTCACCAAGATCGCAGAGAACAACGGGCTCGACCCGCAGTTCCTACCGAGCTACGCCATAGACTCGCCACCGGATGCCACAGGTGGAAGCTCAATTCCGACCATGGCTGTGACAGCGCTACTCAAGCGCCATGGCGTGAACACGTCGGCGCCTGCCTTCAACCGCGCACTGGCCGGGCTTGGCTTCCTCCAGGCTCGAACCCGGCAGAACAGCAAGCGCGAACCTGTGTGCTTCTGGTCCGTGACTGATAAGGGCCTGCGCTACGGCAAGAACATCACCAGCCCTCAGTGCCCGCGAGAAACGCAGCCGCATTGGTACATCGATCGTTTCGAAGAGCTCGTCGACCTAGTCGGCGTGGGAGCCAAGTAATGGCCGGAGACTGGATCAAAATGCGCGTAGATCTTCAGACGCATCCGAAAGTTTTCCGCATGGTGTCCGCATTGCGTGCGGACAGGTTGCGGGTGATCGGCGGACTGCATGTCGCCTGGAGCATCTTTGACACTCACTCTGCTGATGGCGTGCTCCACGGGTACACCACCGAGGCCATGGATGCCGTTATCGGCTGGCCAGGCTTCACTCAGGCCATGGTGGATGTCGAATGGGCTGACATCGATGAGCATGGAAGCCTTGTCATGCCTCGCTTTGATGAGCACAACGGGGCCAGCGCAAAGCGCCGTGCCAACGACAGTGAGCGCAAGCGTGAATCTCGGAAAGCGAATTCTGTCCGCAATCCGTCCGCAAGTGATGCGGACAAAATGCGGACCAGAGAAGAGAAGAGAAGAGAAGAGAAAGAACAAGATCAAAAGCCTTCGTCATCAAGTGATGACTGCGACCTGTTCGCTCAGTTCTGGAAGCTTTACCCGCGGAAGGTGGGAAAGGCCAATGCCGAGAAGGCCTGGTCGAAGCTGAAGGTCGACGCCTTCCTGTTCGAGCGCATGACCAGCGCGCTGGCTGCCTGGACGGTTTCGCCGGATTGGACCAAGGACTGCGGCCAGTTCATCCCACACCCGGCCACCTGGCTGAATGGCAAGCGCTGGGATGACGAGCTGCCGGCGCCCGGAAATGTCCACCAATTCCCGTCCCGCCGCCAGAGCAATGGACCAGATTTCAACGACACGACATGGGCTGATGACCTGGGTGCGCTATGAGCACGCCGAACGCTCCCAAGAGCGTCACGCAGATCATGGCCACGGCCCGCAACCTGCCAGCCGAGGCACAGGCCCCGGCCAAGCAGCTCGACCCGGGGACCACCGATGTAGTCAACGCCCTGTTCAAGGAGCTGCAGGCCATCTTTCCGGCATGGAAGCAGGCCTGGCCGGATGACGACGCGCTGAAGGCTGCCAAGCGCAGCTGGATCAAGTCCTTCGTCGCCGCGGGCATCAACACGCTCGAGCAGATCCGCTTCGGCATCCAGAAGTGCCGGGTGCTGGGTACCGACTTCGCCCCGAGCAGCGGCAAGTTCATCAAGCTGTGCCAGCCGACCCCGGAAGAGATGGGCATTCCGCCGCTTGCGCGAGCCCTGGCAGAGGCGTTGGAGAATTTCCACCCCAGCAGGGCAGGGTCACGCACCTGGTCGCACGCAGCGGTGCGCCACGCAGCTCTGCAGTGCGAGGCGCAGAACCTTGGGTCGATGGAGGTGGAGCGGGCCGAGAAGGTGTTCGCCCGGGCCTACGACATCACGATCCGCATGTTGGTGGCCGGCGAGCCACTGGGCGACATCGCCACCGGTATTGGCCACGACAGCCAGAAGAGCGCCGCCCAGCTGGCCGATGAGTACGCCAGCCAGAAGCAGGCCCGCCTGCTGGAGATCCAGCAGATCCCATCCAGTGCCGCCGCCTGCCGTGCACACCTGCTGGCCAAGTTGAACATCAAACGAGCCGGGCAGCCGGCCGGGGAGGGTGTATGACCGTCGACAAGAAAGCCCTGCAGCCCTTGCTGTGGTCCGTAGTGGCCGCCTGGCGGGCTGATGATCAAGACCTGCAGCGCCACGCCGACGCCCTGGACGTGTTCCTCGGCGAGACGACGGTTGAGGAAGTCGCCCTTGGCCTGCTCGACGAGATCAACCAGCTCAACGCTCGGGTTCGTGCCGCGGAAAAGCAGTTGCAGGAGGTGGAGGCATGACGGAGAAGATCAGCGTCAACAGCCAGGCCAAGCTATCCGAGGCCGTGACCATGCTTACCCGTCTGTTCCGCGACAAGAAGTTCGTCGTGGTCACCATGCGCCCGGGCAAGGACCGTACCCTGGACCAGAACGCCCTGTGGTGGGCGATGTACGACCGGATCGCCAAGAGCACCGAGATGGGTGACATCGAGGATGTGCGTCGCTACTGCAAGCTGCACTTCGGCGTGCCGATCATGCGCGCGGGCTGCGAGGAGTTCCGCACCGGTTGGGCCGAGTCGTTCATCCACCTGCCGTATGAGGTGATGCTGCGCCTGATGGGGCCGTGCGCGATGTTCGGGCCGGATGGCTTCCCGGTCACCCGGCTGTTCGACCGGGCCCAGGGCTGCCAGTACACCGACCGCATCGTGGCCGAGTTCGCGCCGCAGGGTGTGGTGTTCAGCGACCTGTTGGGGGAGGCTGCAGCATGAGAAGGCGTGATTGGTACGACCGTCGCCTGGATAAGCGTGTGGCCCTGCACATCGCCGAGGAGCAGGGGTTGGTGGCTGACAGCACCGAATTCAGGCAGGCCTTGGTCGCCAAGCTTCAGTCCGGTGAAATGACCCTCGATCAGGTGCAGGAGGAGTTGCGCAAGGTCAAACGCGAAGCGAAGAAGAACGGCAAGAAAACGCGCGACCAGATTTGGAGGTCGGCATGAGTCTGACCAAGGAGATCAAGCCCAAAAAGTGCAAGGCCCCAGGTTGCGGCAAGCCCTTCAAACCGTCCATGACCACGCAGAAGGCGTGCAGCATCGCCTGCGCCAAGGCCATGGCCAAAGACCCGAAGCTGCAGAAAATCGCGGCCAGGGCCATCACCAAGCAGGCCCGCCAGGAATTGCAGGAGCGCCGGGAGAGGCTGAAGACCCGTCGAGAGCACATGGCTGAGGCCCAGACCGCGTTCAACGCTTACATCCGCGAGCGCGATGCCGGACTGCCATGCATCAGTTGCGACTCGCTGCCGAGCGACCACGACCTCATCACCGGCAGTCGCTGGGACGCCGGCCATTACCGGTCGGTGGGGGCCTGCCCGGAGTTGCGCTTCGAGCCGCTGAACGTCCACCGGCAGTGCGTGAAGTGCAACCGCAACCTGTCGGGCAACGCGGTCGAGTACCGCATCCGGTTGGTGAAGCGCATCGGCGCCGACCAGGTTGATTGGCTCGAAGGGCCTCATAAGCCCCAGCGCCTGACCATCGAAGACCTGCAGGCCATCAAGGCCCTGTACAGGCAGAAGCTCAAAGACCTACGGAGGGCAGCAGCATGAATTGGACACCAACCGACAGCGCCCAGCTGCTGATCCTGGGCATGTTCATTTTCGCCAGCTACGCCATTGTGCGCGGCATGGTCATCTCGTACCGCCGCAAGAAGGAGCAGGGACGATGAAATACCAAAGCGTTTTGGCAGCAGTGGTCCGTGCCTTGGCCGCGGAGACCATGAGCGGCGTAGGTGGCGGCGACTTCGAGCCGAAGGTCCAAGCCTCGAAGCTGAAGGGGGAGATCGCCGGCAAGGATGCGGCGATGTTGGTGGACTGCTGGGTGCACGCCCGCCTGCACAGCAAGCTGATCCCGCGGCACTGGAATGCACTGACGGCCAGGTTCTCTACCCACAAGGCCAAGAAGGTGGAAGCGATCGGGAAGCTGGTGCCGCTGATTGCGACCCAGGCGCCGAACCTGTTCCGGTACAAGGCGGTAACCGCGTGGGCCATCCCGCCGGTGAAAGGCGTTCAGGCGCAGTCGGGGCATGAGGTGGCCAGTCGGGCGACCCGAGAGCGCGCTGAGTTCGATTCGCTCACCGCTGGCGTGGCCAGGCACCTGGCCGGCGGCGAGATGCCGGAGGACGCAGGGCAGGCGCGCCGCGAGCAGTACGTGAAGCGCTCCACCGACATGATCGTGCTGCCGGCCGAGTTCTACGACATCAACACCTGGGACGGGCAGGGCCTGAACAGGACCACCTACTGGCGGTGGAAGAAGGCAATCGAGAAGGTGCTCGACGAGATGGTGGCAGAGGCGCTGGACGCGTCTGGCAAGATACTTCAGCAGGAAGGCGTTTTGATGGCTGATGCCGCTTGACACCTGTGCAACCATGCAACATTATTTGTTCATCCTGTCATTCCTGTATGTGTTGAGGATTGACGAACAGAACCCGGTCATCGTGCCGGGTTTTTTATTGCCCGAAGAGGCCCTCAAGAGTCCCGCTCCTCACGACTTCAAATATTTTCAGAATTTTTCAGAACCCATGGAACGAATTGATGGCAATCTGATTCACATAGCTTGCTAAGTAAAATTCATCAGGGATTCCGTGATTATGAAAAAAATCATCGCTGCAGCGGTGTTTTCTCTTTTGGGTGTTGCCGCTCAGGCCGCTGAGCTTTCTGGAGCCGTCGGCGCTACCAGTCAGGGCGGTATGACTGCACGCGTTGGGATCGGTTTTGACTGGGACAAGAGCTGGCTGGAAAGCAGCACTGGCCGTCTTACCGGGTACTGGGATGCTGGTTACACCTACTGGGAAGCAGGTGATGCCTCTGGCGGCGCTCATTCGCTGTCCTTTGCGCCAGTTTTCGTTTACGAGTTCGGCAGCGGTAATGTGAAGCCATTCGTTGAGGCGGGCATCGGCGTTGCAGTCTTCTCTGGTACCTCGGCAGGCGACCAGGACTTTGGTTCGGCCTTCAACTTCGAAGACCGCATCGGCGCAGGCTTGAAAATCGGTGAGACTCAGAAGGTTGGTATCCGAGCGATTCACTACTCCAACGCCGGTATCAAGCAGCCGAACGACGGCATCGAGTCGTACTCCCTATTCTACAGCCACCAGATTTAACTTTTCTGCGTAGCTCCCTTGCCCGCCAAGTGCGGGCTTTTTTGTTTCTGGAAGAGGGCCTAAACAGGCCCATCAATGGCCTCGTTGGTTGATGGCGCTCAGGCAGCCTCAACGGAAATCGACAATCTTTTGCCCATGACGGCAAGAGCGCTCTCCAGCTGTTCCATCTTCGAGGTGTGGAGAAAGTCGACCAGGCGGTCTCCCTGGGTCTGGGATACACCCAGCAGTCGGCACAGATCGGCCTTGCGCATACCTCGCGCCATCATCTCGTTCCACAGCGCGATTTTCGCCACGGTGACTGCTGGCAGGTGGATGACTACTTCTCCCTCTTTGGCTGGGGTCGCCTCTGGGATCACCCATCGCTGGTCCGCATAGAGCGACAGCGTGGATTCGATGGCGTCGATCGCCTCACTGATCGCATGCTCGCGGTTGTCGCCATAGCTGTTCAGCTCCGGCAGGTCACGGCAGAAAACGGCAACGCCTGGCGCGGTGCCGTCCTCTTCGAAGCGGATTGCATAGTCGTACATGGTCACTCCTCAGGGTGATGCGTTCAGCGCTCATAGGCGAAGGGGGCTCTTAGAGCCCCAGTTGCTTGATGATCGCCTTGCGGGTCGGTTCTGGCATTTCCTTAGCACCGTGGTCCGCGAAGACAGTCTGTTTGCCGTTTGGGGCTGTGATCTTGAAGTGGCTGCCTTTAGCTGCTTCGAAGGTCACCCCTTGGGCCTTCAACCATCGTCTGAACTCGCTGAACTTCATCACCTCGTCTCTGTTGTCTGGATGAGTCCAGTATACAACAGCTTTGTGGTAATACAACATATTTGTGGTATTTCTGTGCCCCTGCTATGGAGTCGAGCGCATGGAGCTTTTTCACCGCCTGCTCGAAAAGCTCGACTGGGCTATTGCGGGCCTATTGGGAGCCTTGATTGCCACCCGATGGCACAAGGACGATCTACTCGACCGTAAGGCGTGGATCCTCTTCCTGCTGACCGGCATGGCCTGCGCCCACTACCTGACCGGAATGGTCAGCGCCTACTTCGGCATTGTGGAACCGCGCAGCGTGGCCGGGGTAGGGTTTCTGCTCGGCACCTTCGGTGGCTCCCTCATTGCCGCCGTCACCAGGGCGATCAAAGCCGCCGATCTCTGGTCTGTCATCAGGTCCAAGTTCGGAGGGCCTAACGGATGATTCTCGAATACATCAATGCGTTGGCGGCCGGGGTGATTGCCCTGTGGGCATCCTGGGCCGTGCTGAGTGGCAAGGTTCGAGACGGTGTGATCGGCAAGATCCTCTACTCGATCATCGCCCTGAGCGGCTACGCCATCCTGGCCCGGTCGGACCGCATGTTCTTCACCCCGAACACTGCCGGGGTAACGATGCACGTTGCACTCGCCCTGGCAGGCCTGCGCCATATGTTCGTGGTCACCTACTGGCCAAGGGTAAAGCGCTGGATCTGCCAGCGCCTGGATTGCGACATATGCAAGCGGGTTGAGTGATCCCGCGCCACAAAATCGAAGTGCGCCGTTTCGAGGCGCGGGAGCAGGCATGAGCAACGTCACACGAATTCGCCATGAGCTTCCGGTCAGCATGGAGATCGTGCATGCGGTGGCCGAGTTCGATGCAGCCCTGGTGAAAGCGATTGATGCCGCCAAGGCTGTCGGCCTTCCCCAGGGGCTGCTGGTTGGCCTGTTGCACGGACACGCCCACGCCGAAACCCACAAGATGGTGGCCGAATGAACGTGGTTGAGCTGAGGCGGCGAGATCGCGAAGGTCCGCACGCCTCCGGTGAGTGCATCTGCGCGAACTGTCGGCATGAATGGGTAGCGGCTGCTCCGGTAGGCGTCACGCAGCTGGAGTGTCCGGAGTGCGGTACCCATCGCGGCGCGTTCAAATATCCATTCGGCCCGCAACCAGGTGAGGAGGCATTCCACTGCGACTGCGGTAGCGAAACATTTTTCATCATGCGCAAGTCTGGCCTGGCCAGCGGCGCAGTGCACTGCCGTGGCTGTGGTGCGGAAGCGACCGGATGGTTCAGGTGAGGGTTCATGAGTAGACCGATGCCGCCGGCCGACCTGCTCGAATCGCTATGGCTGACCCTGCGCCCTGCCACCGGCGTGTGGGAATGGGTGCAGAGCGAGATCCTGGCTGACACCGGCAGCATCCATAACCCCGAGCACGCACATCTGATCGACGCCAACATCGGTGTGCTGTGGGCATCGAGTGGATTCGGCAAGCAGGGGCGGGTAGTGCTGGGTCAGGCCGAGCAGCTAATGTTCCGCGCTGGTGGGTGGCAAAAGGCCCGGCAAGAACAGCAGATGCGGGAATGGTTCGGCGAGGAGCCGGACTACCTCATCACCCTGGCCGCCGACTACTGCTCCCAGTGCACCGATGCTGAGTTCTGCGCCCTGGTCGAACACGAGCTGTACCACATCGCCCAGGCGACTGATGAGTTCGGCGCACCCAAGTTCAGGCAGGACGGAATGCCCAAGCTCTACCTACGGTCGCACGACGTAGAGGAGTTCGTTGGGGTGGTGAGGCGCTACGGTGCAAACGAAGAAGTTCAGCAGCTGATCGACGCTGCAAGCCGGCCGCCTGAGGTGGCCAAGATCAACATTTCGAGGGCCTGCGGAACCTGTCTCAGTCGGGTCGCGTAGTTTTACCGGACCTTTACGGATGACAACCCATGGCTGCACTCAGAGACGAGGTGAAAGCCTTCATAGTGCAAGGCCTTGCCTGCTTTGACACGCCTACTCAGGTAGCTGATGCGGTAAAGCAGGAATTCGATGTCGTTGTCACGCGTCAGCAGGTTGCGACCTACGATCCCACGAAGTACGTCGGTCGAGGACTGTCGGCCAGGTGGCGAACCCTGTTCGAGGACACCCGGAAGCGCTTCCGTGAGGAGACGGCGGAGATTCCCATTGCCAACCGGGCGTTCCGGCTACGCGGCTTGGGGAGGATGGCTGAGAAGGCCGAGAACATGCGCAACCTGGCGCTGACCGCCCAGCTCTACGAGCAGGCAGCCAAGGAGTGCGGCGACATGTACATTAACCGCAAGCTAGAACCCGACAAACCCCTGGGCTCCCAGGCGGACCAGCAGCACGCCGTTGCTGAGTACAAGCTGGAGCCAGACGAAGGTGTCCCGACTACCCCGTACCTATGACCCGCCGGTGAAGTTGACGCCGAAGCAGGCGAACATCTATGTCTGGGGGTTCCAGCCCGAGGCGCGTTTCCGTGATGCGGTGTGCGGGCGTCGATTCGGCAAAACCTTCCTCGGCAAGGCAGAGATGCGCCGCGCGGCCCGGCTGGCTGCGGAGTGGGGTGTGAGCGTTGAGGACGAGATCTGGTATGGCGCGCCGACGTTCAAGCAGGCCAAGCGGGTTTTCTGGCGTCGGCTGAAGCAGGCTATCCCAGAAGCCTGGCGCGCAGCTCGACCGAACGAGACCGAGTGCTCGATCACCCTGAAGTCCGGCCACATTATGCGTGTGGTCGGCCTGGACAATTACGACAACCTGCGGGGCTCCGGTCTGTTCTTCGTCCTGGTAGACGAATGGGCGGACTGCCCGTGGGCTGCCTGGGAAGAGGTGCTCAGGCCAATGCTCTCGACTTGCCAGTACACGATCCCCCAGACCGGGGAATCGAGAAAGGGCGGGCATGCGCTGCGGATCGGGACCCCGAAGGGCTTCAACCACTGCTACGACACCTACCGCGACGGACAGCCGGGCGGCGAGCCGGATCACAAGAGCTGGCAGTACACCTCGCTGCAGGGCGGCAACGTCCCGGCGGATGAACTGGATGCGGCACGCCGCAAGATGGACCCGCGGACGTTCCGTCAGGAATATGAGGCAGGGTTCGAGAACTACGCCGGAGTCGTCTATTACACCTTCGACCGCGTCGAGTGCCGCACCAGTGAACGCATCAAGCCAGGCGAGGCGCTGCACATCGGCATGGACTTCAACGTCATGAAGATGGCCGCCGTAGTGTATGTGGTCCGGGACGGCCTGCCACTGGCGCTGGATGAGTTCCACTCGGTGCGGGATACGCCCGAGATGATAGAAAAGATCAAGGTTCGCTTTTCCGGTCACAGCATCTCCGTGTACCCAGACGCCAGCGGCCAGAACACCAGCAGCAAGAACGCCAGTGAATCGGACCTGTCCCTGCTCAAGAAGGCCGGCTTCACCGTGGTGGTCGACTCGCAGAACCCCGGCGTCAAAGATCGCATCAACGCGGTCAACGCCATGTTTCTCAACACCTACGGTGAGCGGCGCCTCAAGGTGAACATCGACCAGTGCCCGCAGCTTACCCAGTGCCTGGAGCGGCAGACCTACACCGACAAAGGTGAGCCGGACAAGGACCCCAAGAAGGGGCACGACCACATGAACGACGCCGCAGGCTATTTCATCGCCAAGCGGTTCCCGATCAAGACTCAGTCCGCCGGCGCCCGCCGCATCGGAGGTTTGGCGTAATGCCTGTTCAATCCACTAACCCAGACTACGACGCTCACATTGAAGAGTGGCGGATGATGGACGACGCCCTGGAGGGCGAGGGCGCTATCAAGCGCAGCCCGCGCAACCTGCCAAAGCCTAGCGGCATGGTTGAGGCCGAGAAGCTGGACGGTGGCGGCAATGCCTACCTGTACCAGAACTACACCGCCCGGGCCCAGTACGAGCACTGGGTGCGGGATTCGCTGCGATCGATGATGGGCCTGGTTTCCCGGCTCATTCCTGAGGTGAAGCTGCCGGCAGGGCTGAAAGATCTGGAGGACAACGCCACGGCTGATGGCTTCGGCCTGACTCAACTGTTCCTGCGGATCGTACGCCAGGCCATTTCCCATGGTCGGGTGCCGCTGGTGGTCAACATCGATGACCAAGGCAAGCCATACTTCGCTACCTACGCGGTGCGCAACGCCATCAATTGGGACACTGCCGACCAAGGCGGCCGGCAGGACCTGGTGCTGTCCGTGTTCCGCGAGTTCAGGCGCAAGGAACAGGATCGCTACAGCCACGAATGCAAAACGGTGTACCGCGAGTTCTATATGGACGGCGCGGTCTGCCGCACGGGCGTGCGCAACGAGGCCGGCGAGCTGATCGAAGACGATCGCCCGTTGGGCACCGTCGACGGCAGCAACAACCTGGTACGCGGCCTGGGCTACATCCCGGTCATCTACTGCGGGTCCACCGACAACTCGCCCGATGTGGACGAGATCCCGCTGCTGACCATGGCCCGGGCCGCACTGAAGTCCTACCAACTCAGTGCAGACTACTTCACCGCTCTGCACCAGACCAGCCACCCGCAGCCGTGGGTTTCCGGCCTGGACGAGAGCGTTGAACTCAGCGTCACAGGGCCATCGGCGGCCTGGGACCTGGGGCCGAACGGATCGTGCGGATATCTGGAGTTCCAGGGTGCTGGCATTCAAGCCGTCCGCACGGCGATGGAAGACCAGAAGAACGCAGCCCTAGAGGCTGGCGCCAAGGTCATGGATGTCTCCGGCACGGAGTCGGGCGAGGCCCGCAAGACACGCCAGAACGACCAGCACGCCACGCTACATAGCATTGTCATCACCGCGGCGGCCGGCATCGAGCAGGCCCTGCGATACGCAGCGGAGTGGACGGGCTACAACCCGGACGAAGTCGCATTCAAGGTCAAGCCGGAGTTTGTGATGCCGGTGGTGGACGCCCAAGTGCTTGCTGAGCTGCAGAAGAGCGTCATGGCCGGAACCATCAGTGCCGAGACGTATTGGCAGTATCTGACTACTGGAAAGCTGCCCGAGCACCCCTATGACGAAGAGGCCGAACTGATCGGCGACCATCACGGCGCTGGCGGCGTGAACTTGGACAGAGAAGATGGCGACGAAACCGGAGCAAACGGCGGACGAGAAGCTGCTGGAGCAGGTCAGCCGCCACTCGGTGCTGCTTGAGCGGCTCAAGGCTGGCGAGGTCAAGAAGTTCGAGACCTACCTGCGCCGGGCTGATACCCATGTGCGTGACCAGCTCACCCGCAAGGAACTGACCACCTACAGCCGCAGCCGGCTTGAGGAGTTTCTTGGCCGGGTGGGCGGCAAGCTGCTGGAAATCTACAAGGCCTTCAGCGACCGGATGCAGTCCGACCTGGTGGATATTGCGCAGTACGAAGCTGCATTCGAGGGGCGGAGCCTGGCGAAGGCGCTTTTGATCGACGCGGCCATGCCAGCGGACTCCCTGATCCGGGCGGCGATCAACACGCAGCCCCTGCAGGTGGCCGGGGTGGATGGCGGCAAACTGCTCAAGCCGTTCCTGAACGGCTGGACCCGCACTGAAGCGGATAGGGTCACCAACGCCATCCGGATGGGAGTCGTGCAAGGCCAGACCAACGCCGAGATCACCCAGGCGGTGCGCGGTACCGCAGCGCAGAACTTCACGGACGGCATACTGGCGGTCACGAACCGGAGCGCCCGGGCAGTCGTCCAGACCGCAGTCCAGCATGTGGCCACCACCGCGCGCATGGAAACGCTGAAGGCGAATGCCGAGGCGGTGTCTGGCTATCGGATCGTCGCCACCCTAGACCGAAAGACCAGCGTGCAGTGCCGGAGCATGGACGGCCGGGAATTCGAGATGGGCAAAGGTCCTGTGCCTCCATTCCACATCCACTGCCGGACCACCATCACGCCGATCACCAGGTTATCGGCGCTGTTTGGGCAGGGCGCCACGAGGGCAGCAGTGGGCGCAGGGGGCGGCGGGCAGGTCTCGGCAAGCCTCAGCTATTACCAGTGGCTCAACACGCAGCCAGCGGCGTTCCAGGACGCCGCGCTGGGTCCGGTGCGCGGCAAGCTGTTTCGCGACGGTGGCCTGACTGCCGAGCGTTTTGCAGCGCTGCAGTTGGACAAGAACTTCAAGCCGCTGACGCTCGACCAGCTCAAGGAGCTAGAGCCTTTGGCGTTCGAAAGGGCAGGGATCTGATGTAGCATTTTGGCTCTTCACAAGGAGTCAACATGGATCAGGCTATCCAATCGAAAATAAAAAATGCCCTCAAGGACCTGTTCAGTGCGGTCTCTATGCTGCAGGAAGCCTATCCGGGCAAGCCATTTACACCTGACGGCAGGCTGGTAGGGGATATCGGTGAGGTTGTAGCCAGTCTGGCTTACAACTTGACGCTGAATGAAGGTCTCACCAAGCACCACGACGCCGTAACGGAAGATGGGCGTAACGTCCAAATCAAGACGACCTTCGGTACCAGCCTCACATTTCCAGTCCATCATGTTCCCGACTACTACCTCGGGATTCGTATGAATCGAGATGGGACATTTGAGGAGATCTATAACGGCCCCGGGCGCCTCATCAAAGAGCAGTTGGCCCGACGCAAATCGACCACGACAGGTTTGCACGGCGGGCTGATGCCAATGCTCAAGCGTATCAATTTGCTGGTGCCCGAGTCCGAGCGGATACCTAAGCGATAAATCTAAACCGAACCCGGCCTAGCGCCGGGTTTTTTGTGCCCGCCAGGCGGGTCTATCAGTCCCCAGGGGATAACCACATGCCTTTTGACTTCGACCCGGCCGCCCACGGCCTCACTCTCGACGAAAGCCAGACCGCCGCGCTCAAGGCAGCGCTCGGCGGCGAGGTGCAGAAATTCCTGGATGGCGAGGTCTCGGGCCTCAAGTCCAAAAACACCGAGCTGATTGGCTCCAACAAGACCATCAAGGCCGAGCTGGACAAACTAAAAGGTCAGTTCGACGGCCTGGACATCGAGGCGGTCAAGGGCCTGCTGGCAAAGGCCGGCCAGGACGAAGAGACCAAGCTGATCGCCGAGGGCAAGCTGGACGAAGTGATCAGCCGCCGCACCGAGCGCCTGCGCACCGACCTGGACAAGCAGGTCAAGGCCGCCAACGAGCGTGCGGACAAGGCCGAAGCCTTCGCTGCCAAGTACAGCGACAAGGTGCTGGCCGATTCGATCCGCGCTGCCGCGATTAAGGCCGGCGCGCTGCCCGAAGCCGCCGAGGACATCATCCTCCGCGCCCGCGGCACCTTCAAACTGAGCGAAGACGGCGAGCCCATTGCCACCGACCGTGACGGCGAAGTCGTGTACGGGAAGGACGGTGAGACCCCGCTGTCTCCCCTCGAATGGGCGGAATCGCTTCGCGAAACCGCATCACACCTGTGGCCAAGGGCCCAGGGTGCCGGGCAGACCGGCGACAACGGTGGCAAGGCCACGAAGAAGTGGGGTGAGTACACCGAGACCGAGCGCGCAGCGATGGCTCGTGACAACCCCGAAGCATTCAAAAAACTCCAAGCCACCCGAGGAACCTAACCCATGCCAACCACCCAACTGTCGGATATCTTCGTTGCCGACTACTACGGCACCCTGGAGCCGGTGAATACCCCAGAAAAGACCGCCGTCTATGAATCGGGCATCATCACCCGTTCCGCGACTCTCGACGGCATCGCCAAGAACGGCCAAGGCACTTCCGAGATCAGCTACTGGCAGGATCTGGATGCCGATGAGGCGCCGAACATTTCCAACGATGACCCAGACGATCTGGGTGAGGTTGGCAAGGCCGAGCAGGGCAG
Organism: Pseudomonas sp. BCRC 81390; assembly: GCF_030341915.1. Taxonomy (NCBI): domain Bacteria; kingdom Pseudomonadati; phylum Pseudomonadota; class Gammaproteobacteria; order Pseudomonadales; family Pseudomonadaceae; genus Pseudomonas; species Pseudomonas sp. BCRC 81390. Next base: position 288,786 of record NZ_JATAAG010000019.1, read on the forward strand.
CATGCGTGCCCGGACTCTGTACCTCAACAAGGGCTATGGTGTCTCCGACTTGACCGCTGAGCTGGCCAATTCCGAGCCGATGCAGCACATCCGCAACCGCTTCGGCACCTACTGGACCCGTCAGTGGCAGCGTTACCTGATGGGTGCGGCCCGTGGCGTGATTGCATCCAACATCGCCAACAACGGCGGCGACATGGTGAAGGACGCGGGCGCATCGATCAGCGCAAACGCCTTTCAAGACGCTGCCTTCACCGCCGGCGACGCTGCCGACATGTTCGCCGCCATCGGCGTGCACTCGGTCGTCATGAACCAAATGGTGAAGCAGGACATGATCGAGTATCTGCGCGACTCGCAGGGCAAGATCATCCTGGCGACCTACCTGGGCAAGCCGGTCTTCATGGATGACGCCTTGACTTACGCACCGGGCCAATACCTGTCCCTGTTCTTCGGCCAAGGCGCATTCGGCTACGGCGAGGGCAGCCCGCACATGCCGGTCGAAATGCAGCGCAAGCCTGATGGCGGCAACGGTGGTGGTGCCGAGGTCCTCTGGGAGCGCAAGACCTACATCCTGCAGCCGGCTGGCTTCAGCTGGCAGGGCAGCGAGAACCGCAACCTGAGCCCGACCGCCGCCCAGTACGCTTCGGCGGCCAACTGGAAGCGCGTCTTCGACCGCAAGCAGGTTCCGTTCGCTGCAGTCATCAGCGGCACCGCCACCCCTTGACCCCATGATGCGGGCGCCCGCCCGGCGCCCTGCGCAGGAGATCAGCATGAAAGTCATCTACACCAATACCCCGGGCAGCGAGCGCGGTACCTGCTATCGCCGCCTGGACCAATTTTTCGGCGTGATCGACGGCGCTACCTCGGTGTCCGTGCAGGGCGATGCTCCGCACATCGGCGAGGCGTACCAGCGCCAGGGCCTCAGCGTCAGCGAGATCGAGGAAGGGCTGCGCTTGGACGGCCCAACCATCGCCCAGTGGGTAGCTGAGGGTTACAAGGCGTCGGCCTACCCACCGAACGGCTACGCCCGGGTCAGCAGCCAGGCCGAGATCGACAAAGCGATCGAGGAGGAGGGCGGCAGCGACGATGAAACTGACCCGCACAAAATGAAGGTCCCGCAGCTGAAGGCCTGGCTGACGGCCCAGGGCATCACCTTCGACCCAGCCCTCAACAAGCCCGATCTCCAGGCCCTCATCCCGTCGAAGGAATAAGCCATGACTGACTTCATCACCGTCGCTGATGTTGACCAGCGGCTCGGGCAGGGTTGGGCCGGCGCCGGTGATGCGGTCCTTGCCGTGGCCATGGCCAATGCCTGGCTCACGGCCAAGATCAAGCGGGCTGTGCCAGATCCGGTGCCTGGCGCCATCGTGAGTGCCGGCGCGCAGGTGGCCAAGCTTGCCGCGGCTGGTCAGCTCTATAAAGACACCCAGCGCGAGGTTCAAAGCAAGACCGTGTCGGCCCAGGCTGGTACTTCAACCAGCAAGACCTATGTCGCAGGATCTGTCGATCGTTCTGCTGGCGAGAACTTCGCCCTGGACCTAATCGCCCCGTGGATACGGCGCACTGGCACCGTGATGCTCAAGAGGATCTGACCCATGGGCATGCGCGATGAAATTCAGGCCGACCTGGCGGAAGCCTTTGATGATCCTGACGGCCTGGCTGACGCGGTGAAGCCTGTCACTGGGTCGCGCACGGTGAAGGGTGGTTACGACCCTGATATCGGTGGCACGGTGCCGACCTCGACCATCTACTACGCCGGTCGCGGCGTGTTCGGCAGCTATCTGGCCAAGGAGATCGACGGGACCCGCATCCAAACCGAGGATGTGAAGCTGCTGGTGCTCCAGAACGAGATTTTCGAGGGGCAGGCCGGTGCCGCTACCGATGTTCCAGCTGCCCCCAAGATCGGTGACCAGGTGAGCGGATACCGCGTGCTCAACGTTTCCGAGGACCCGGCCCAGGCGACTTGGACCATTCAGCTGAGGAAGTGACATGGCACGCGGCTCACACATGACCCAGCGATACGGCGGGCAGCAGGGCGGGTTCGCTGAGGCCATACGGGCCTTCGCAGAACAGGCGGAGCAAGCCCTGGACGCGACCTTCCGCGAAATCGTGATCGAGATCGGCAGCAGCGTCATCCGCATGTCACCGGTAGGCAACCCGGAACTATGGGCGGCCAACGTGGCTCACCGGGCCACGGCCAGCAAGGCCGCCGATGACTACGACTTCAAGGTCGCGGTACGCAACACCCTGATCAACCTGAATCAGGACAACTTCACCAAGGCCGGCAGGCTGCGTAAAGGCGTGAAGTACGCCAAGCCCCTGACCAAGACCGAGCGCGAGCAAAACTTTGCTGTGAACGGACTGGTGGCTGGCCAGGGCTACGTAGGCGGGCGGTTCCGGGGCAACTGGCAGTTCTCCATCGACTCGCCGGCGACTGAGGAGCTCGACCGCATTGACCCGTCTGGCAGTCAAGCCGTTGCCGAACTGGTGACCCAGGTCCAGGCGCTTACTATCGGCCAAACGGCCTATATCGTGAACAACCTGCCGTATGCCATACCGCTCGAGTACGGGCATTCGTCGCAGGCCCCGGCCGGCATGGTCAGGGTGACCCTGGCCAATTTTCAACGCATTGTCGACGAAGCCATCAGGAACAACCGCGTATGAGCCAAGCACGTGCCAGACAGGCTATCGAGATCAAGCTGATGGCCTGGGCCACAGCGCGCCCGATCCGAATCGCGAACTTCGAGCAGGCCTTTGAAGCTCAACCAGGTGAAACCTATCTGCAAGCGTTTCAGCTACCCGGAGCAACCACCTGCCGCTACCTGGGTGGCGAAGCGTACGAGTACACCGGCGTCTACCAGGTGAGCATCGTCTGCCCGGCGGGCCAGCCTCTGGCAACCGCTGAGGCTCTGGTGGACGAGCTTTCGAGTCTATTCCCGGTGGATTCGGAACTCAGCCGCAACGGCTTTGAGGGCCTAGTTACCGAACCAGTTGAACAAGGCCCAACCATCACCGAGTCGGCAACCTACACGGTGCCGGCCAGCTTCACCTACCGCGGAGTCGCGGACCAACCGCCCGCTGGGGCCTAACCAACCGCCTCTCGGCGGGCTTTCAAGAGGAACCACACCATGGCCGCACGCTTCCCGCTGCCGAACGGCGCTATTGTCGAGATCGCCGCGACTCTTGGGGCCGCAGTCCCCTTCACTGCAATCACCAACGCAGCGCCACCGGTGCTGAGTGCTGTCGGGCACGGCCTCGATGCGCAAGACATCGTGCTGATCGACTCCGGCTGGGCAAAACTCACCGATCGCGCCGCGCGCGTAGTGAACCCCCTTACCGACAGCTTCGGTCTGGGCAGCATCAGCACTGCCAACGCTGATATCTACACCCCGGGCGCAGGCTTGGGATCTGTCATCCCAGTCACCGATTGGGTGCAGATCTCCAAGGTCACTGGCTTTACCCCGTCGGGCGGTGAACAGCAATTCGCTACCGTGGGCTACCTCGAAGACGACGATGACCGCCAGTTCCCAACCAACCGCAACCCACTGAGCCTGGCCATTGTGGTCGAGGACCAGCCGGCCGCTGCCTATGTCGGCGCCGTCGAGGGCTTCGATGAATCCAAGGAACTGACCGTGGTGCGCCTCAAGCTGCGCAACGGCGATCAGATTCTCTACCCGGGGTACGTGAGTATCACCACCACCCCGACCATGGAGCGTAACAACGTCATGACCCGCACCATCAGCGTCGGCTTGTCGGGTCGCCCGCTGCGCTACCTGGCCGCGTAAGGAGCAACCATGCCAAAGATCAAGATCGCGCAGAACCCCACGTTTACTGCCGAAGTGAAGATACCGCGCGTGGGCGGCGAGCCGGTGGCAGTGGAGTTCTCGTTCCGCTACTTCGACCGCACCGCGCTGGCCAAGCTGTACGACGGTTGGAACCAAGCCTTCGAAGCACACGCCGAAAAGTGCAAGACCGAAGGCGCGAGCCTCGAGCTGTTCACTGCTGGCCAGGTCCAGCTACAGGCTGAGCAGATCAAGGCCGTCACCGTAGGCTGGGGCTTCGACGACAAGTTCAACGATGAGGCAATCCTCGAGTTGGTCACCACCTGCGTCGGTGCGCCTCAAGCCGTACTGGACGCCTACCAACAAGCGTACAACCCGGCCCGCCTGGGAAACTGAAGGCGGCGGCGCGGGCCTTGTATGAGCAAGGTCCCTCCGCCGAGCAGCTAGCGTTCCTTGGGCTCACGCTCGACGACGTCGAAATCGAAGACGTGGAGGTCTGGCCTGATGTTTGGCCAGCCTTCTGCCTATTTGAAGCGCTGGGCACCCAATGGCGCTTGGGTCCGGGCGGGCCGTCAGGGCTCGATTACACCGCTATCCCCGGAACCGCCAAGATGCTCGGCCTGAAGCGGCCCGATTTGTCCGAGGCTTTTCACGATCTCCGCCTCATGGAGAACGAGGCGTTGACAGTGATGGCCGAGGGAGCGGAGTAGGGCAGGCCACAAATCATCGTGTTCGGCGGAACCTAGCTCAACCGGACGCGTCTTGCGTCGCGTCAGCGGGACGCAAAATGAAGCGGCTTGGCCGCATAGGAGTACTCTTGAGTTCTATTGATCAAAGGCTTAATTCGCTTCAGACACAGATCAATGCGCTGGCATCGGCCATTGCTGTTCTTCAGCATCATGTAGCAATTCTGCTGAACAAAGAGGGGCAGCGAGTAGGTCCGCCGCCCACGGCAGATTAAGCGTTGGCTACCAGGTGCTTAGCTGCTGCTTTTGCCAAATCACTCAGCTCGAGGAGGGTGAAGGCTTCAGGGGCCTTGCCCTCCAGGTTGATATTTACGAATACGTTGCAGCCGTGCTGATCAGCCAGGCCGACCTGGGCGGAAACCGGATTGGCGCCGTAGTTGATATTGATGTTCGTAATCCGTAAAGCCATGGCTCTTCCTCGTTGAGATGGGGTCGTCAGTCGCGCATCGACTGGCGGCACAACGCTACTACTTCAAGGATCAATCTGGTACTGGCTTTCCGTCCAGGGTGGGTGGACAGGGTTGTCAAAATTCATGGTGATGCTAAAGTGCCATCTTTTTGCATGGAGCACTATGTATGGTAAGCATGACCGAGCTTCGTCGTGCGTCAGATCACGAAATCGAAGTTCTAGAAACCCTGCTTCGCCAAGACGTTGAGAACGCCGTCAAAGCGGTTCGGAACGGATCAGATCTTCTTGGCGAGACCGTATTCGCAATTTTGCATGGAGGGCAATATGCTGGATTCTGCACATTCAGAGGCGCCTCGGATGAAATTTTCCCGCTAGTGATTTTCAAGCCGTATCGCCGCCAAGGCGTTGGATTTGCTGCCATGCAACAGCTGATCGCGGTGCTGAGGCAGCATCATGTGGAAGAGGTCGCCATTGAGGTGCTACCAGGCGCCGAGTCATTCTGGCAAAAGGTATTCGCAGGGTTCCCGGCCACCCCAAACTACGATGGAACGAAGTTCACTTACGCCCTCTCCTGATTTCGCTCTAGAGCCCAGCCCCGTGCTGGGCTTTTCGCATCTGGGGTGGCTTTGCTGTTACAGCTGAGGGTTTCGAGGCTGGTATGACCCCTTGCCGTACTTCTCAAACATGAGCTGGAGGAAATCCCATCCGGCAGCGAACTGTTCTTTGCGGGATTTGGTGGGCAGATCCTGAAATGCCGAGCTCGCCCTCAATGTAAAATCATGATTCGCACCGAGCTTGTTTGGATTCAGCGCTAGATACCACACCTGAAACGCCTGCATCGCGGTAGTCAATGGGCCACCCAGCTCCCCGCAGTCCAAGGTAGCGATGAAGATAAGCTCCTCGTTCTCACGCTCGTCGAAAGAAAGCTGCTCGTGCGGATCCCGGTTTGCGTGCTTTAGGAAGTTCTGGGCGCCGTGAATGACGGCGAATGCCTCTGTTCTGTCGAGCCCGGAGCTTTCGATGAGTTCCGAGCGCCAGGACTCTTTCGGCTTCAAGTGCTCCACAAGATCACCGAACAAGCCGAACGCCGCTGCAGCAAGGGTGCGAACCGCGAGCGGGTCATGATCGGCTAGGAGCAGGCCGATCGCTTCGTCCAACTGCCGTGAGGCAGCTTCGAATTTTGAGCATGTGACCTGCATTAGAATCGCCCTCTGCTTGGGTTAGCATCGGAAAAAGTCTGGCGCTTGGCCGGGCTTGAACTACTTGTAATGGCGCTGCCTGAGTACCTCAGAGCAACGTTTGGCAATAGTCAGAAAATGCCAGGAACCAATGAGCATCACGGCTACGATGCCATAAACAGCGAGACCCAATGATGTCACCCCGACTTGCTCTGTAGCGTGCAGGATGTCTGGCGCAACCTCTTTAACTTTCCAAAGGTAGTAGCTGCCGACTAGAAAACTGGGCCCGCCTATCACAGCTAGTGCCCAGCTATTGACCTCCGACCATGGCCGCTTGCTTTCATTTCGGATCAGCTGCATAGCTTTTTTGAACAGCGTCACTGGACCCCCAAACTCTGTAATGTCGTTCAGAGGCACAACGCTACTACGGCGCCTGCCGAGCCGGTTACTGGATTTCCATCCACGCTGGATGTCTGGCCAGCCGTTGCCGTGCTAAATTGCCCCCATCAACAAGGAGGGCGCGCATGAAGCGTTTGGCATTGGTGGCGCTGGCTGGGATGATCCTGACGGGGTGCGGGAAGAGCGATATCGATCGGGCGCGGGAGGCGGTTGCAGAAAAGCTAAATGACCCGGGGTCGGCTCAGTTCCGCAATGAGCGGAGCGAAAAGGGCGGATGGGTTTGCGGTGAGGTAAATGGCAAGAATGCGTTCGGTGGATACATCGGCTTCAAACGATACACGGTTACATGGATGCCGGACGGCTCCAATGTTGTAGCCCTGGAAGGGGAAAATGAAACCTCTGTGGACCGCATAAACTGCGGAATCCAATGAGAGCCTGAATCAACCCAAGCCCGCCATGAGCGGGCTTTTTTGTGCCCGGAGAAACCATGAGTCAGGGTGATATTGCCGTCCTTGGTATCAAGGTGGAATCAGCGGAAGCCGCTACAGCTGCCCAAGACCTCGACAAGCTGGCGCAGGCTGGGGATCGGGCCGAGAAATCTACCGCTGGCGTCAGCAACCAGGCAAAGGCGTCTGGCGTGTCGATCAAGAGCCTTGCTGCGAGCGGGAAAGAGGCGGAGCAGGCGCTGGACGCATACTCGCGTCAGGCGCAAGCTGCGGGTCTTTCAACGAAGGCCTATACAGCCGCGCTGCGTGGCGTTCCCGCACAGTTCACAGACATCGTGGTATCCCTGCAGGGTGGGATGAACCCGTTCACCGTTCTGCTGCAGCAGGGCGGGCAGCTCAAGGACATGTTTGGCGGAATTGGGCCGGCGACGCGGGCCCTGGGCGGCTATGTCGTTGGACTTATTAACCCGTTTACGCTGGCTGCTGCGGCAGTGGCGACGCTTGGTGTTGGCTACTACAAGGGCAGTCGGGAGGCGGATGAATTCCGAAAATCCCTCGTCCTCACGGGTAACGCTGCTGGCACCAACGTGGGCGCCCTTGCAGATCTGTCAAAGCAGATAAGTGTGACGGTTGGCACCACTGGCGCAGCAGCAGAGGTGTTGGCTCAGCTAGCAGGCAGCGGGAAGATCGCCGGCGATAGCTTGGCCACTGTTGCAACGGCTGCGCTTGAAATGAAAGACGCAACCGGAAGAGCGGTTGAAGAGACGGTGGCCGAGTTTGTGGAAATCGGCAAAGACCCTGTCGAGGCCGCTCGCAAGCTTAATGAGCAATATAATTTTTTGACCGCAGCTACTTACTCGCAGATCGTCGCTTTGAAGGAGCAGGGCGACACTGTTGGTGCCACAAAGCTGCTGACCGATACATATGCGGACACGATCAGCACCCGTTCGAAAGAGATCACTGAGAATCTCGGATACATCGAGCGCGCCTGGCGTGGCGTATGGAGCATGACCAAAAACGCGGGCGATGCTGTCGCGGAATTTGGTCGATCGCAAGGCATCGCAGGCCAGCTTTCGGACGCTCAGCGAGAGCTCGCCGAAATTGACAAGCGAATGCAGAACCCGATCGCTGCGAGCAGCAAGCGAAATCAGGATGAGCGCGAAATAGCACAGAGCCGCGTCAACGCCCTTCAAGACCAGCTTCGGACACAACAGTCCATCGACCAGGCTCAGGAAAACTACCGCAAGCGGCAGCGCGACTCTGTGGCGGCAATGCACGAGGTTGACGCACTTGAAAAGTCTGCCTGGACAAATGCTGAAAAACGGGCAGACGCCTTGCAGCGCTATGAGCGTGCTCTTGAAAAAATAAGAAAAGCGGACCCCAACGATTCGAGGCTTGATCCAAAAGCGGTAGCGAGGGTTCGCGCTGACATTGAAGAGCAGTACAAAGACCCTGCAACCAAAAAGACTCCTGCTTACCGGGAGGACGCCGGCACCAAGGCTCTCGATCAGGCCCGCCAGCAGTACTCGGTGCTCCAGCAACAGAACACCCTCATCGGCGCCCAGCGGGGTGAGGTGCAGAAACTTGGCGAGGCCGGACAGGCATTGGTGAAGTGGGAGCAGCAGCTGGCGGACATCAAGGGCAAGAAAGTCCTGACCGCCGACCAGAAATCGTTGCTGGCCAACCAGCAGCAGATCACCGCCCAGCTCAAGAAGAATGCTGAGCTGGAGAAGGAAATGCAGCTGCGCAAGGTGGCCACTGAGGAGGCGCAGAAGCTCGCTGCCTTCCAGGCGAACCTCAACAGTCAGCTGCAGCGCTCATCCATCGGCCTGGACAACGACTTGGCCGGCATGGGTCTGGGCGATGTTGCCCGCCAGCGCATGCAAGAGCGGTTCAGCATCGAGCAGCAGTATCAGCAGCAGATGGACAACCTGTTGCAGCAGCGCAACGAGGGACGGATTAGCGAGAGCCTTTATCAAAAGGAAAACGCCGCCCTCCAAAGCGCGCTGGATCAGCGGTTGGCTAAGCAGGAACAGTACTACCAGCGTGTCGATGAGCTGCAGTCAGACTGGTCTGTTGGTGCACGGGCCGCATTCGGCACCTACCTTGAGCAGGCGCGCAACGTCGCGGGGCAGACCCGAAGCCTATTCACCAACGCCTTCAGCAATATGGAAGACGCGGTGGTCACCTTCGTGAAGACCGGCAAGCTTTCGTTCAAGGACTTCGCTGATGGTGTTATCGAAGACTTGATCCGAATTCAGGTGCGCCAGGCAGCGGCCGGCTTCCTTAGCAGCGCGTTCGGCTTTTTGGGCGGTGGAGGTTCGTCCGCTGGCACCGGGACGATGACTGGCTTCAGCGAAACCATCTCGAGATCTGGATTCTCCGGTGGTGGTTACACCGGCGATGGCGGCAAGTTCGAACCGAAGGGTGTGGTGCACGGCGGTGAATTCGTCCTCCGCAAGGAGGTGGTGGCCCAGCCAGGTATGCGCAACTACCTGGAGGGGCTGAACGTCAGGGGTTACGCCTCCGGCGGATTCGTGACGCCGCGGATAGCCTCGACCGCTACGCAAATGTCTGCCAGCCAACCCGAGGCGTCGACCAGTTCGGCGCCCGGGATCGTTCAGCACATCAGCGTCCAAGGTACTGCCGACGACGCCACCCTGGCCCGAATCCAGCAGGCCGCACAGAAGGGCGCGCAGGACGGCTACAACCTTGTGCTTCGCGACCTCAAGATGAACGGGCCTGCGCGGCAGCTGATCGCCCGCAATCGATAGCAATAAGGAGTTCTGCATGGCTATCCAATGGCCGGCATCGCTGCGCCCGTCTGAAATGACGTGGGGCTTAGTCAACAACAGCCGTGCCTTCACCTCAACGCTCTCCAACGCCCAGCAGATTGTTGGGCAGCCGGGCGCTTATTGGCAGTGCACCATCACGTTCGGGTTGCTAACGCGCAAGCAGGAGCGGCTGCTGACTTCGTTCCTGGGGGAACTGGACGGGATGTTCGGCACGGTCAACGTGCCAGCATTCACCAGGCGTCGTGGTACTAGCGTCGGTGCACTGCGGGTCGTCAGTGGCCCCTCGCAGTCCCGCTCCATCCAGGTCGGCGGTGCCACTCCGAACGCCGTGGTTTTCTCGATCGGCGATTACATGACTATCGCCGGCGAGATGTTCGAAGTGATCAAACCAGCCGTGGCAAACGCCCAGGGGCAGGCAGTGGTGCAGGTGAACAAGCGCATCCGCCAGACCTTGTCGGCTGGGGCCGCCATTGAATACCTCAACCCTTACTCCGAAATGCGCATGACCCAAGACACCTGGAGCATAACCGTGCGCCAGGCCGTGTCGAACGGCAGCTATCAGTTCAGGGAGGCCTTCTGATGCCCTCGACGTTCCCATTCAGCCAGAGCGTGGTCGATATCATCGCCACGGGCAGGTTCCTCAGCGTGTACGCCTGCCAGCTCGACTTCGAAGACGGCCCTGTTTACGCGCACACGGGCACCGGCGACCTGGTGATCGGCGGCATCACATATCTGGGGGTAGGGCAGTTCGGCGAGGTAGGGCAGTCGCAGGAGAGCGACAACTCCAACTCGCCTATGTCGATCGACCTGGCGCTCACCGGCCTGGACAGCTACATCATCACCGAGACCAATATCCGGGGCTGCCGCGGGCGCTCTGGCAAGCTGATGTTTGTGGTGTTCGACGAGCAGGGCAACTACGCCGCCGACATCCTGTTCTCCGGCCGCATGGACGCCGCCACCTTTTCCTACGCCGGTAACGGAGAGGACGGCAACAAGATCACCGTCCCGATCGTTGACCGGATGGCCGAGTGGAGCCGCACGGGTACCGAGCGCTTCACCGACGAGAACCACCGCGCCCGCCACCAGGGCGACCGCTTCTTCTATGCCATCGCCCAAATGTCCGAATGGCCTATCTACTGGGGCTCCAAGAAGGACGCTCCGACGTTCACCTACGAGAAATAGCCATGCGCTACCGAGACTGGACCACACGCCTCAGTGAAGTGATCAAGGCCGCCTTAGAGCGGCCTTTTTCATGGGGCGAATTTGACTGCTGCCTGTTCGCGGCGGACTGCGCGGTAGCGGTGTGCGGTACCGACCCGGCTGAAGCGTACCGCGGCACCTACAAGACCGAGGCAGGGGCGAAGCGGGCGCTGAAGAAGCGGCACGGCAGCCTTGAGGCAGCCTGGGATGCCTGCTTTGCCAGGGTGGCGCCGGCATTCATCCAGCGCGGCGACATTGCCATGTACGAAGCGCCCGGCGGCCGGTCCATGGCCGTGTACTGGGCAAACGAATACTGGGCGACCACTGACGACGGGGTGGCCCGCGTGGTGTGCAACCCGCTTGCAGTCTGGAGAGTTGAATAATGTCCGGTGGCGTCAAGAAGATAGCTCAGGTAGCTGTTGGTGCGGTGATTGGCTTCGTCCAGGGCGGCCCCGTGGGGGCGGCTATTGGTGCCGGCCTGGCCTTCTACATGGCAGAGCAGCAGGAGAAGCTGAACACCAAGTCGCCGATGCGCGACAACGAGCCGTCGGCCCAGACCGTCCGCTCCTCCAAGGCACCCGCTCGCTTCATCCTTGGCCGGGTCAGCACCGGTGGCGTGCTGGTTTGGGCGCAAGAGCAGGTCGGTGACCAAACCGATGGCGAGTGGCTGCACCTGGTATACGTCCTTTGTGAAGGCCCGGTCGACGCATTGGAGAACATCTACCTGGGAGAGGAGGAGATCGCCACCTATGGCGAGCATGCCTCCTATGAACTGGTCGTCAATCCGACCCAGGTGAATGCCTTCCTCAAAGCCAACTGCCCTGACTGGAAAGACGAGCAGATCGGCCGCGGGCTGTCGTTCGTGCGCCTGTCGCTCAAGTACAGCGCTGAGAAATTCCCATCCGGCATCCCAGACGCACGCTTCATCGTCCGTGGCCGCAATGACATCTACGACCCGCGCAGCGGCATGTCTGTGTACTCCGAAAACACCGCGCTCCACATCCTCTGGTTCCTGCGCAACCGCTGCGGCGTGCCGGACGATGAGATCGTGTTCGAGACGTTCGCCAGCGGCGCCAACATCTGCGACGAGTCGGTCGCCAACCCTGACAACACCACCAGCCCGCGATATCGCAGCAGTTGTGTGATCGGCGCCGACGAGCAGCGTACGAACGTACTGCAGAAGCTCGAAGCTGCCTGCGGCGGCCGGACTATTCGTGTGGGTGGTCGCTGGATGTTCCAGGCTGGGGCCTACTACGGTCCGTACGACTTCGAGATCACCGAGGACATGGTGGTCGGCACCATCACCGGCAGCACCGAGCCGACCAACGACGCCGCGATCAACACCGTGCGCGGCACGTTCATTGACACTTCTCAATCGTGGACGGAGACCGACTACCCCGAGGTCAGCATTGCAGAATGGGTCATCAAGGATGGGGGCGAGGCTGCAGAAACGCTGTCCTTTTCCTACGTCACGGACGCCTACCAGGCCCAGCGCTTGGCGAACATCGAGCTGCGCCGCCGGCGCGCGGGTGGCACCATCAGCATTCCCATGAACTTCCTGGGCTACAACTGCCGGCCAGGCCGAGCCGTGCGCGTGAACCTGCCCTCACTGAACATCCTGGGCGAGTTCATCGTCACCAACTGGAGTATGGGGGCGGACCAAGGGTGTTCCGCCCAACTGCAGCAGTACGACCCTGCACAGTTTGACGACGCCGTTGGCCAGCCATACAACCCAATCGGCTTTATCAAGCTGCCGGCGGGTGGCCTGGGTAGTCCCACTGGGCTCACTTGGTCAACCGATGATAACGCCGAGTCGGTACAAGGCATTTTGTCCTGGGCGGCGCCTTCTGGCGTGGTGACCAGTTACGCCATCACGGTTCGCCAAGGCTCGACCGCGGTTCAGGCGCAACAGGTGCCGGCGACGGCGCTCAAGCTGCCTCTGTCTGGTCTTCCATCGGGTAGTTACACCATGAGCGTGGCCGCTCTTGGGCCGCTGACTCGCTCCGGCGAGGCCAGCATCACGGTGAGTATCGACGGTCCGCCAATCCCGGAGTCGTGTGTTGTCCAGGCGACCATCGACACCATTACTCTGATCCCGAGCAATACACTGCATGGACTCAACGGCGGCACCTACGAGTACTTCTTCTCGACGAACCCGCAGGCAACCGAGGGTGAATACCTGGGCCAAGGCCTGTCCCTCACCCACACCGGCCTGGCGTTTGCCACCAACTATGCCTACTTCGTTCGCTCGAAAAATGCCTACGGAGTGAGCGCCTTCCTGAAGGTGGTGGCCTCCACATCAACCGATGTGGACAACATGCTCGATGCGCTGAAAGGCAAGATTGAAAACGGCCAGCTGGCGCCGGCGCTGCGGGAGGAAATCTCGCTGATCTCCGGCCCGCCTACCCAGGCCGGCTCTGTCGCTCAGCGTGTTGCCGCTGAGGCAGCGGCACGGGCACAAGCCATTGCCGCAGAAACCCAGGCGCGAACCAAGGCAATCAGCGATGAAACGGCGGCTCGCGCCCAGGGCCTGCTGGCCGAGGCCCAGGCACGCGGCGCGGCAATAACCAGCGAGGCGCTGGCGCGGCAGTCTGCTGACGACTCGTTGAGCCAGAAGATCGACACAGTCACGGCTTCGACTGGCAACAACGCTGCTGCCATTCAATCGGAGATCACCGCTCGCATCAATGCCGACACGGCTCTGGGGCAACGGATCGACACCGTGGCAGCCAGCAGTGCGGCCAACTCATCGGCAATCAGCAATGAGATCACGGCGCGAACCAACGCGGACTCGGCCCTGGCTTCGCAGATTGCAACGATCCGGGCCGAGTCTGGTGGTTTCGATACCACCCTGAACTACGGCTTTGCTTCGACCGTTGAAGCCTGGTCGGGTACCCGCTGCAGCCTGGCGGTGGAGAATGGTCGCCTCATCGTCACCAATACCGATGTCAACGCTTACCTCAACAGCCCGGTTGTGTCGATCAAGGGCCGCGACCATGACCGCGTTCGCTGCAGGATCACTCGCCGAGCCGGTACCGGCTGGACCGGGCAGATCACTTACGTGACAGCAAGCCACGCCTCGAGCACGTCGTACCGCAAAGTCATTCCGGACCCGGGGCTCGCGGTGGGCCAGAGCGTGGTGCTGGAATGGGATATGTCGCAGCTGACTGCCGGCGGTTCCGACTGGTCGGACAGCACGATCACCAGGTTTTACCTGTGGCTCAGCCCGTCGGCGGGTGATGTGTTCGAAATCGACTGGATCGCTGTGGGCCAGGTCGCGCCCTCGGCGTCCGTGACCTCCGTTGTGGACGAGCGTACCGCCCGGATCAGCGGTGATGAGGCCAATGCCTCAGCCATCACTGGCCTGAGCAGCAGCTTGCAAACTACAAATGGCAACGTGACGGCTGCTCAGCAGGCTGCCCAAGCGGCATCCGACAAGGCCGGTGGCAAAGGCGAGGTGATTTACAGCAGCACCGAGCCGGCTACGGACAAGCGCCTGGCACAAAACCTGTGGATCGATACCACGGGGGCGGCGAACACGCCGAAGCGCTGGACTGGGTCTGCCTGGGTTGCGGTGACCGACAAGGTGGCCACCGATGCAGCAGCTGCGGCAGCCAGCGCACTCGCTCAAGTCGCTGCCAAAGCTGATGCCTCAGCCCTGCAGGCGTTGCAAACAACCGTCACCAACCAGGGCAACACGCTGACCGCCCAGGGCAATTCGGTCACACAGATCAAGGCATCCATCGGCCAGCAACCAGACAACCTGATCCTGCGGGGTAGTTTCGAGGATGGCCTGGTTGATCCTTGGAGCGGTGATGCCCGGATAACCAACGTCTCGGCGCATCCCTCAGCCGGCAAGGGCGTTTCGTTCTATACGAACAGCTTCTGCGGGGTAGCCGCAAACGTAGTGACAGCTGGCGGCGAGCAGTTCGACCTGTCGGCAGACATCTGGCCGGCCTACATGACGGCCGGTCAAACCACCCGGTTGCAGATGCAGTTCTTCGACAAAGCCGGAACTAACTTGGGCTATTTCAACGCCTTCTCGGTGGCAGCTGCAGCGACGGGATTCAAATCCTACGCAGGTCGCATCACTGCGCCGGCGGGAGCAGTATCAGCCAGGTTTGTGACCCGCACGGAGCCAGCAGACGGCACCGGACGCTCGCTATGGTGCAACATCGTGGCACGCCGGGTTACGGCCGCTGATACTGCCAACGCGGAAGCAATCAGTACCATCGGCGCGAGCGTAACCCAGCAAGGCAACACACTGACCAGCCAGGGCCAGGCCCTCACACAACTCCAGAGCAGTGTCGGCAGCATTGGCGGCAGCGGGGCCAACCTGTTGAGTGACGAGTACAGCTGGCTGACTTCGACCACGCTGCCAACCACTGTACCGGGCAGCATGGCTAGATCAGGCGTGGCTGTGCCCGCAGCGGACTCGGGGTTCGGTTACCTCGGTACCTTTGCGTCGACCTCTACCGGCCAGTTCATCATGCTTTCGCCAACGAACAACGCGGAAGGGTGGAACGTACGTGTCGAGCCAGGCGTTTATCTGGTGTCGATGTATGTCCAGGGCAGTTCCGCAGGCGCAGTGATGGTTTCGCTCTATAACGGTACCCACCGGCAATCAGGGAATATTCCCTACACAACGGACCGCACCCGGATCACCCTCCAGATCACGGTATCCGACAGCGCCAGGGTGTGCCTCGTCATTTACCCGAATCGCACTGGATTAGCAGCCGGGCAGACAGTGACGATCGATTCGGTGATGGTCGAGAAGCGGATCGGGGAGAGCAACACTCCATCGCCGTTTGTTGCAGGGCCTAGTGCCCGCGCGGTTGGTGGCCAAGCTACTGCGATCAGCCAGATGGACACGGTTGTGAAGCAGCAGGGCACGGCCATAACCGCGCAGGCCAGTCGCCTGGATGGGCTGTATGTCCAGGTGAACCCAGAAATGGAAGGTGACAGTTCCGGCCTGGCCGGCGCCACGGGTGGCCTGGTGGGTGTCTGGACCGAGCAATCGGCCCGGATCGAGGACGGCATTGCCATGGGACGGCAGGTAGAAACGGTCCAGGCGCAGCTGGGGCAGACGAATGCCTCTGTCCAGCAGGTCAGTGAGGTCATGGCTGACATCAACGGAAGGGTATCGGCTCAAACCACGCTGAAGGTCGAGACGAACCAGGGCGGCCGTAAGGTCGTCTCGGGCATCGCGATCGGCAGCAATGGGGAGGTGGGCGAGATCCTGTTGATGGCCCAACGGCTGGCGATCATCGACAGCCTGAACGGCCAGACGATCCTTCCGTTCGTGGTCGAAGGCGGACAGGTGTTCATCAACCAGGCGGTGATCAATACCGCGTTCATCCAGCAGATTGTGGCCGGTATGACCATTCGATCTGCTGCGCTGAACGCCCAGGGCCTACCGTTGCTGGAGATCAACTTCGCAGCGGGAACGTTCACGCTGAGGGGGCAGGATGCCAACGGTTCAACACTGCTCAACAACGGCGGCCTGTACGTCTACGACGCCAACGGCATCGAGCGGACAGCAGTGGGGAGGCTTACCTGATGGCTGATCTATATGGACTTCGGACGCGTGATGAGTCCGGGGTCATCTCCCTGGACACCACCATAACCTCAGTGCGGTCGCTGAAAATGATGCAGGTTGCAGGCAATGGAGCGTTCGACCAGTACATCTCCATTCCCGAGATCCAAGCGCAGTCATTCGTGGTGGTGGATGCACTGTATGACGGCGGAGAAAACACAAGCAGCCCCCAAGCATGGTACTCGACGGGGCAGCTGCAACTGCGGCAACCCTACACCCAGACCTGGCAGGTGATGATTCTGTCGTTGGGTGGCGAGCCGTTCGCTGCACCTGGTTCTTATGGCATCCGCGCTTCGAACAACAACATTCGAACGCAGATCGACTCAATCAACCAGGTGCTAACGGTTCGTTACAACGGCAGGTTCAACATTGGCTTCCAAGGACCTGGTAGCAGGAACCAGATTCAATGGGCAGACGTGAATTTTGCTGCGCCGATCACCACGTATGAAAGACCCATGGTCTTTCTGAATGCCGATGACTACATGATGGTCGGTAACTTCTCGGTGAAGGGCAGTCCAGGGAACTGGACAGGATTCAGGCTAAAAGCCTGGAACAACCAACCCGGGCATGGAGAAGCTGCGCTTTATCCGATGATGATCAACTGGTTCTGCGCAAGTTACATGGTGCCGGATGCAGTTCCGGGGCAATACGGAGCCGCGGTCCGGGACGCCGCAGACAACCGGACATTTGTCACCACCGCAAACCTGGCGTTGCTCAATGGCCAGCCTGCGTCCAACTCCTTTGTTGTGGCTGGGGATCCGCTCACAGGTGGGGCTTGGTATGCGCCTAGCAATCAAATGCCCTGGACCGGGAGTTATCAGGACTATGTCTTGGCGAATGCCTTGTTTTCTGTCACTGCCATTGGACAGACAACCCAACCATTTCGCGCCAATTTTGGCGGTTTTTTGCCTGGAAACAGATCTGTCTTGCAGATGTATTGCGACAACGGATCGGGGATCAATCCGCTCACAGCCAACGGACGAACGCTGTTCGCTTCTAGGCCAATGAAACCGCTTTAAGGAATCTATATGGCAAAGCAAGTAATCAATCTCGGAAGCGCGCCTAACGGCGCCGGGGGTGACGACCGTCGAAGCGCCTGGTTGAAGGCGATCGCAAACTTTGACGAGCTCTACAACTGGATCGCCACCGGGTTTCAGAAGAGCAACATTCTCGGCGCGGTTAGCCAAGTGGGCGGTGTGCCCACCGGCGCGCTGCTACAACGCGGCTCCAACTCCAATGGGGAGTTCATCCGCCTAGCTGACGGCACCCAGGTTTGCTGGGGTGTCATCACGGTACCGAAACAAGCATTGAATACCGCAGCCGCTGGCCGTGCCGTCATGCCGGTAGCGTTTGCCACGGCGCCGCGCGTCCTTGCCACAGCATTGGGCTCGATCGGGGCGAGCGGTAACCAAGCCGGCATTGGCGAACAGGCCTACAACGGCATCTGGTGGAGCGCGACCACGAATACGGTGTATGCCGATTCCTGGTCCTATCGCTTCGCCACCACATCCGATATTCAGTATCAATACATCGCTATTGGCAGGTGGTTCTAATGCGTATCAAGTTGAGTCCAGTGCTGCCGGTAGCCCCGGCCTCGCTGACGATCTACAAGCAAGGCGACAGCCTGACCATCAACGGTCTGACCCTGGACTTTTCCCAGCTGCCGGATGGCGCCACGTTGCCGGCCGAGGCCACCGGTTGTCCTTGGGTGATCGCGCTAGTCGAGCGTGTGGCCGGTGAGCTGGTGGTGGTGCTGCAGCTCCCCCTGCCGATCGACGCCAGCCAGGCGGCACGCTTTCCGCGTGACATCGTGTCGCCGGCTGATGGCCTGGTGGCGCTACCTATCCCTGAGGCCGAGCACCCGGCGCCGGCGCTGGGATTTGCTGCGATCGACTGGAGTCAGTTGGTGACAGTCGAGGACAAGGCCCTGGCAGCGTCCGAGCAATTGCGTGCGACCGCCACGGCGGAAATTGCCCAGCGCCGGGCAGCCGCGGATCTGGCGATCGCCCCGCTGCAGGATGCAGTGGACCTGGAAGATGCCACTCCCCAGGAGGCCGATGCGCTGAAGGCCTGGAAGCGCTATCGCATCGCGCTCAACCGTTTGCCTGAGCAGCCCGGTTTCCCAGAAACCATTGATTGGCCGGAACTGCCGGCCTGATTCGACGACACCCCAATCCAACCGCCGCCCGGCGGTATTTTTTTGCCTGGAGAAAACCTATGCCTTTCACCGTCTTCAACAAATCCAACGCTTTCGACCCAGTCCACCAGACCGAGTATGAAACGGCTGACCAGGCTGACGCAGCCGCCCGCGACTTGCTGCGCACTCAGCCGAACTCCGTGCTGCTGGTTGCCCAGGTGCTCAAACGCTACACCGCCGAGGTAACCGTGTCGGTGCAGGATGTTGAGCCGGCACAGGAGAGCGTTGAATGAACACCCCTCGTGGCATCCGGAACAACAACCCCGGCAACATCGATTTCAATCCCCGCAACGCCTGGCAGGGGCAGCTCGGCCTGGAGGTTGGCGTGGCCAAGCCGCGCTTCGCCCGGTTCGACGAGCCTGAGAACGGCATCCGCGCCCTGGGTAAGCTGCTCATTAACTACCGCGGCAAAGACGGCATGCCCGGCCTGGGCGGGAAGGGCATCGATACCGTGCTCGAGACCATCAACCGCTGGGCGCCGAGTAACGAGAACGACACCCAGGCCTATGCCGCGGCTGTTGCCAAGCGCCTGGGCGTACGTGCCACTGACCCGATCAACATCAAGGACCCTGCCACACTGCGCGGCATGGTGGTCGGCATCATCGTGCACGAGAACGGCGGCAACCCGTACCCGGACCAAGTGATTGACGAGGGTGTGCGAAGGGCGCTGGCATGACCTGGCTCGGTGCGGTACCGGCATGGTGCTGGTGGCTGATAGCTCTGGTTCTTGTCGCCGGTGGCCAGCAGTACCGGGTGGTGGTTGCCCAGGGCGAAACCGGCACCGCCCGGATCGAGTTGGCCGACTACCGCCTGCAGGTGGCTGAGCGTGACCGGCGCGCCACGGCCCAGGCCAGAACTGAAGAACAGCGCCGCCAGGCCGTGGCGGACAAGGAGGGTGAGAGTGCACGACAACAACTGGAACTGGCCCAAGGCCGCGCCGCTGCTGCTGAATCTGCTGCTGGTGGGCTGCGCGGGGAAATCGCCAGACTGCGGGATGGCCACAGAGCTACCTGCGATACCATCGCTGCCCAGCAGCGCCAGGCAGGAACCTCTGCCGTCATGGTGCTCGGGGGATTGCTTGAGGAGTCTGACCGAATGGCGGGAGACCTCGCGGCAGCGCTTGAGCGAAGCCGAATAGCTGGGCTGGCCTGTGAGGCGGTGATCGACGGTTTGGGAAGCTCTGTCTATAGCACGGAAACCGGGAAGTAGAAACGCGACCCGCCACCCTACGCTGCGTAAAGCAAACCCCATACGGGGCTTGATATTCCAAAAATATTGGAACCCAGGAATTTCAGCAGATTGGATCCATGAGCCGAGCCATGTACGCGATAAAATGCGTCTGTGTTTACGAAAGCGCTTTTGGAGTAGGTATGACGCGCATGAATTGGTTTGAAAAGTCCCCCGGTGCAGCAAAAGCGCTGACCGGGTTACACCACTATGTAACCACCGGAACGAATCTGCCTCCGGAGTTGATCCACCTGGTTTTCCTTCGAGTATCGCAAATCAATGGTTGCGCGTTCTGCATCGATCTTCACTCGCGCGATTTGATCAAAGGCGGCATGTCAGTTGACAAGGTGCTGCTAGTCCCGGTTTGGCATGAGGCGGAACACCTATTCTCTGATCTAGAGCTCGCTGCATTAAAATGGGCAGAAGAGGTGACCAACGTGGGAGAAACCCATGTTTCGGATGAGGCCTACGCTGCCGCCTCCGGGGTTTTCAACGAGCGAGACTTGGTAGATTTGACTGCCATGATTGCTGCAATGAACGCTTTCAACAGGATGGGGGTTACGTTCAGACTCAAGCCTGCCGCGAAGGCGTAGCTGCCAACCTGCTAACCTTGCGAAGCGGAACCTTATTGGAAAGTCTCGAAGGTGCAGCTCGGCTTTCCGCCTTATAGGGGTGTGAAGTCGGCGACAATTTTAGCCGCGTCGCCTTGATCCACTGAATAACGGGCACTGCGGGCGAAGCGGCCTATAATGCTCTGACTTCCACCAAAGGATTAATCCGTGCAAAGAACGCTGGAGGGGATGGCGCTCGCTGGTGAGCCCTTGCTTTTGAAGGCTCTGGAAGCAATCCGGGCCCATCGTGATGCCGAAACAGGTGGTGCCCCACGAGAAGAGGTCGAGCGCCTTCGCCTGCTCGCTGAATCTCTTTACCAAGCGGTCCTTGATTTCCAGCTTATCGTTGCAGGGGATCTGCCTGATAAAATTCACTAAGAGCTAACCGACATGTCAAAGCTAAGAGCGGTCCTACCCGATCACCCGCTCTACACCCAAGCTGTTGAGGCAATGCGCCGCTATCATGAGGCTAAGGACAGCGGTGCGCTTGCTCACGAGGTGGAACGTCTGCGTCTGTTGGCGGAGGCACAGTTCCAGGCTGTCACCGACTACCAGCTCAAAGCTCTAGGTGGCCCTGGCGGTCCTGTTCACTGACGGGCTCAATCAGGTCGTGGCCCTGGTTCCTAACATTCCCCACCGCCTTGCCGACTGGAAACCATTGGAAGTCCCGTGCCGGCCGACATCCAAACTCGACGATGGCCTCCAAGCGTTCGCCTGATGTGGCTGGATCCAGCCATTCCCTTGCGGTTTCAGGCGAGAGCACCAAGGGCTTCCTGTCGTGGATGTCGACCAGGCCTTGATCAGCAGCGGCTGTGATAACGACAAACCCATCCCTCTCCTCTGGCTCCAGACCCTGATGTACCTCTGCGAGCGCTGCAAAAAATAGCGGTCCGCCATCGGCGCTCGTGATGTAGTAGGGCTGCTTTCGCTTCGGGTCTGAAGGATCTGGAACCCATTCGAACCAGCCATTTGCCGGTGCCAAAGCTCTTCCGTTCGGCCACAGAGCCTTGAAGAATTTTCCCATCACCACCGTCTCGGCCCGAGCGTTGATCGGATCGGGACGCTTCCCCTTCGCCCAAAAAGGCGACCATCCCCATCTGACGCGATCAACGCTCAATCCATCGCCTATTTGGCGAATGACCTCCACACGGGTCGAAGGCGCCACATTGAAGCGGTTGATCGGTTCATGGTCGTAGCCATTGATTACCACCAGGTCCAGTGATAGCTGGTGCAGGTAGTAATCCATCGACTCGTAGATCGAGTACCGTCCGCACATGGTTTCCCCTCTCGCTCGTCAGAATTTTCATCACCCAGGATTGACCGTGCAGCCGATGCCGGATTTACTGTATATGCATACAGTTTGCTTCGGACCTTCCACCATGACCATCACTTTCTTAGGTACGCCAATCGGCGGTACCGAACCGCTTCCGCTGTATTCGTTTCGCGTGCCGGCTGGGTTCCCGTCGCCTGCTGCGGACCACCTGGAAGGCCATATTTCCCTCGATGAATTATTCGACCTCCGAGCGCCGCATGTGTATCTAGTGAAAGTCGAAGGCGACAGCATGCAAGGGGCAGGCATCTATTCCGGGGATATCGTCATCGTCGATCGCGGCCGCGAGGCTGAACACGGCGATGTGGTGATTGCCGCGGTTAACAGCGAGCCAGTTTGCAAGCGCCTGCACCGCCGCGATGGGGTGGTCATCCTGAAGTCCGAGAACCCGGCATATCCGCCGCGGTACATCATGGAAGGCGACGAGCTCGTGATCTGGGGCGTTGTGCGTTACAGCGTTCGTGACCATGCGCAGTGATCAGGTGTTTGCATTGATCGATTGCAACTCGTTCTACGCGAGTTGCGAGCGCGTGTTTCGGCCCGACTTGGCCAAGACCCCGATCGTCGTGTTGAGCAATAACGACGGGTGTGTGATAGCTAGGTCATACGACGCCAAGCCATTCGTGAAGATGGGCGAGCCGTTCTTCCAGGCGAAGGACAAGCTGCGCCGACACGGCATAATGGCGTTCAGCAGTAACTATGCGCTCTACGGCGACATGAGCGAGCGTGTCATGACGCTGATCGAATCGATGGTGCCGGCAACAGAGGTCTACAGCATCGACGAGTGTTTCGCTGACCTTTCTGGCATTCAGGAAAACCTGACCCAGTTCGGGCGAAAGCTGCGCTCGAGGATCTTCCAGTGCACGGGAATTCCAGTGGGAGTCGGTATTGCTGGCACGAAGACGCTCGCGAAGTTGGCCAACCATACGGCCAAGCGCCTGCAGGCACAGACGGGTGGCGTGGTCGACATCACCGAACCGTTCAAGCGCGATTGGGTGCTGCGCAACACCGAGGTGAAGGAAGTGTGGGGCATCGGCCGGCGTATGACCGCCCACCTTGAAGCGATGGGCATCCGCACAGCCATGGACCTGGCCAAAGCTGACGCCTGGACACTTCGCCAGAAGTTCAGCGTTGTGGTTGAAAAGACGGCCCGAGAGCTCGCTGGCACGCCATGCCTTGAACTGGACGAGGCCGAACCGCCGAAGCAGGAGATCTGCTGCAGTCGAATGTTCGGAAAGCGGCTGACTGAACTGGCACCGATCAAACAGGCCGTGGCCACTTACGTAGGCCGCGCTGCGGAAAAACTGCGGGCTCAAGGGTCAGTTTGCAAGCGTATGCGAATTAGCATCCGTACCGGGATGTTCAATCCGGAGGAGGCACATCACGCCCAGGGTGCGTTAGTAGAGCTTCCATACCCAACCTGCGACACGCTGCTGATGACTCGACTGGCCACTGATGCGGTCGGGCGGATCTTTAGGCCTGGATTCCGCTACAGCAAGGCGGAGGTGTTGCTGATGGATTTGCGGCAACCAGGTGAGTTTTCAGAGGATTTGTTCGCGCTCAAGCAATCGGTGGCATGTGACCGGCTGATGCAGGTGATGGATGACATCAATGAGCGCTGGGGGAGGGGGACAATGCGAGCCGCCAGCGTGCCGGCGACACCGGACTGGGGTATGAGAAGGGAGATGATGAGCCAATCCTATACAACGCGGATCGATCAACTTTGGACCGTCAAATGTTGAACCTGCCACCAGCCTGGCTGGCCGAACTCAATGACCAGCCCGCTCTGGTAGCCGATCCGGATGGCCGAGCCGGGGTGCTTGCCGAGCTAGCGATTTCTGCGCACCGACGCGGCGACGTTGATGCGGGCCAGCTGGTCGACATGCTGGAGCTTGCCGAGGCGGCCAGGTTGTGGGCACTGGACGGGGTTGATTTTTGAGGGGATGGGTGAAGGTCGGCAGAACGCCGTAGGAGGGGTGGTTGGCTGTCTAAAACCGCTCGGAAAGATCTCGGGGTTACTGGGCTAAAGTCGTTGAAACCCGCCAATGCATATTAGACAGACTCGACGCATAGGCCGCGAACGGTGCGGCCTAAGGTCGATTTTCCACACTACTGCTGCATTACTGAAGCCTGAGCTTGTGGCTGCTGCCCAAGCGAACGTGGGTCAGGGAGTTACGGTGAAGTACCGTCCGTGGCCATCATTCCCGCAGAAGCTAGTCGAGACAGGGGTGGTTTCCTGTTGGGATCCTGCGCCGCTAAGTGCGACCAAGTCGATGGAGCACTTGGAAGAGATGAAGCTCTGCTTATGGAACTCGAGGCTTGCCTCGTAATCCTGTCCGGCTTTTGGTACGAATTGGATATCGGGTGGGTAGCAATAGCTACCATTTTGCTCAACGTACATGATCTTGACCAGAACCGGCTGGTTTGCAGGAATCACGAACTCATCGTATCCCAGCCTATCGGTTTTTACGGCTTCTGTGTGCGCGGTGGCGGGGATGCCGATCACGCGGTTCCGATAGTCTTCGGCTTGCATGCCAAGCAAGTCAGTGTCGCGCCAGAGGATGTAGCGCTGATTGCGATCATGCTCTCGAGTCCAAATCATCCCCTGCAATTCGCCATTCACCGGATGGTTGTGATATGCCTCGCAGGTTTTACCTGGGACGAAGCCGGCAAGCTTCTCCGGGGAGGAGTAGATGCGGATGCGTGCGGTGGTCGCGGGATCGTACTTGGCTGCCTCGGTTTCGTTGCGCACGTTGGTCTTGTTGTAGCTGCAACCACTAAGAATCAGCACGCCAGCGGCGAGCATTATCCATTTCATCAAAAATCGTCCTTTTATTGCATTGTTTCTTAAGCGCGTAAGGCTACCACACAAGCGTCAAAATCGGTTCCAAAACCGAAACGGCGGCCCTTGCCGTATGCGGCCTGTAGCCGTGCCGTTTCGTCTTTGTTTTGGAATCGGTTTCGGCGCTGGCACCCCTTGATTCGGGCATTTTTACTACGGTCTTGAAATCCGTTGACGAGACGCCCAGGAAGGATACTGGATTGAGGCGATAGCGTTCCGCACGCGATACCAATTCTGATACCAATGATGGGGTAGTGAAGGGGGGAGGTGGGGCATTCCGCCCAGCAAAATCAACCATTTATCACCGCCAAACACCCCTAAGAAATCGCATGGTGATGTTGGCGGTGGAGATCAAGGAGCTTACCTATCAATAACTTACGTGGCTTCTTCGCAGCTACGGACCAATTTCGGACCAATTTGGAGCTTTTCCAGCTCCTGCCAGTCGTTGGACGAGTTAATCCAGCGCGCATAAGTCGATAAGAGCATCTGCACGCTATGCCCGAGCTGTTGGGCGATAAATGCGGGGTTGAGACCAGACATTGAGCATATTGTCGCATAGGTGTGGCGGCAGTTATACGGGGGACGGTATCTGATCCACAAACCATTGAGGACCGGGCGCCACTGATGGTGCAGGTCCGGCGTCTGCTTGACGTGTTCCCCATTCTTCCCAGGCGGAAAGCCGAACGGCGATTCGGTGAAATTGCCCTTTGCCCAGCCTGCGGCGCTCTGCCTACTGCTTGGCGAACTCCAAGGCGTGCAAGGCCCTGTCGTTGAGCAGCGCGAACCTATCCTTTCCTGTCTTCGTCCTTTCCTCAACTACCCCGAGCGCAATCGTTCGCCGCACGTGGGCTGTCTTATCGGTCGTATCGACCGCAGAGGCATTCCAGCAGACGATCGAGAGCAGCGAAGGTATCACTGTCTAGAAAGCTATGCCCTAACCCTGTACCTCAACAAAGGTTACGGTGTCTCCGACCTGGCAGCCGAACTGGCCAACTCCGAGCCGATGCAGCACATCCGCAACCGCTTCGGCACGTACTGGACCCGCCAGTGGCAGCGCTACCTGACCCGGTGGCGGTAGGGGGATGAAAGCCCATTGCCTTCCTCAAGGAGTCGAGTCATGGCGTTGCGGTTCCAGAAAAGCTTCAAGGTCGCGCCGGGCGTGCGTATCAACCGTAAGCGTTCGCTGAAGTCACCTTGCATGGCTTGGGCGCGCATCGACTTGGCTGAATGCGCGCGGGAGCAGGATCGCCCTATGATTCGGTGAGTCCACGTCTGATAATGCCTCGGATATCAGTACTCAACGCAGGGCCAATAATGGACTACCGTGCAACTCGCTACGCCCTACTTGCCGTTCCCTTCTTCGTAGTGTGCCAGCCAGTACAAGCATCGACGTGGCAAATCTGCCGTATGGAGCTACATATCACTGATGTGTTGAAGCTTCCCTATCCAAAGCTACAGGCCCAGGTCCTGAAGGTAAGCCAGGCATCGACCACGGCAGAATGCCCGGAAAAGGGGGCGACTATCACATTCGTACCGGAAACTGCTGATTACCAAAGCACGCTACCACGCAAGCAGTGGCCCAAAAAAGGCCAGTTGATGCACATCAACTACCGATATCTGGATGGGACGTGTAAAGGCGATGGCCATCCCCATGAGTGCCGTATTGAACACTACCCCTTAGCGGGCACTTGGTAAGCGTCCGACGAATACATGTTCGCCAGATGTAGATCGAAGAACTTGCGGCGCGCATGGGCCATGCAGCCGATTTCGGTGATCGCCATCCGATAGACCTTTTGGATGCGAAAGCCCGGCAGGGCCGCTTGGCCACTTTGATTGGCCAGACTATCGGTACCGATAGGTTCCATATGCTGGGGTGCGATAATGGAGGGTAAAATCGCTTCTCTGCCGGTTTCCGTTCAGCGTCGGGTCACTGCCAGCACTTATCGGCCCCTCGCCGGCAAGCCCGGCGCCACATACGCAGCGCAGGGTAATTACGTTGGTTCCATGTCCTACGGACAGGAGGTCCCGGCACCCGCGTCATCGCTAATTCACTTTGGAGTACATTTGGAAGCCGAACTCCGCACCGGTGCACACGGTGACTACCGCACGCTTGACTGGAACAGTGGATGCGACGTCAATTTGGGCACCTTCATTCGCCAACTTCCTCAGGTCGTAATGGGCCGTTATGTAGCAATTGCTTGGTCCGATAGCGCGCGATATAACCTTAGCGCTGCTGAGATTGAGCTCGGCTGGGAATGTGTTGGTGACCTAGTGCTCAGTCCGCTGATCACGGATATCGCTCAACTGCCCACGCCTGGCTTTGATGAGTGGTATATCTTCGAGCGTATGCCGGACTGGACGAAGCTCTCGAAATTCAGAAGAGCTATCGCGTTTCAACCTTTCGCCGATGGCGTCGAGGCCGACGAGTTCTGGTCGCAAATTGAAGAACTGCAACCTGAGCACGCTCTCTTAGGCGCATGCCCAAGCCTGCTTCTGGTCACTCGAGACGAAGCTATTTACGAATGCACCCTGGCGGTCTGTACCGCCTCAGCGTTTCCCATTAACGGATGGTGAGGTGGTGGGCGCTCAAACCCGATCTGGTCGCGCTTATGCCTGAGCTGGAGAAAGGATGCGTCCGACCGATATAGGCGTTCTGTAAGTGGAACACGAATAGGGATAGATGATGCTTGACAAGGATGGGTACGATTTAGTGTGCACGAGCGCTGTCGATGTTGGGGAGGCCCAGCGAGCGCGCCTGAACAGCGTGGTAGTCGATGGGCTTGGCGCATCCGTTGGCGAAATGTTTAGCGGCTTTGCCGCATCCTTTCCTCATACCGTTTCGGCAATCGAGCGGGAATATGCGGTGGCGATAGTGCTGTGCAGGCGTTTTCAGAGTACTTGGATAGCGTCGCTTGCGGCTGAAGGGCGCGCGCTAAACTTATTCTTCTACCTGGTTGGGAGTAGGTCGGCAGAGCGCCGGTAGAAGGGTGGTTTTGCTGTCTAAAACCGCTCAAAAGCATCTCGGTTTTACTGGGCGAAAGTCGCCGAAACTGGCCGAACCATTTTAGACAGGCTCGATTCATAGGCCGCAGGGACGCCGCCTGAGGTCGATTTTTTCCGCTACTGCAGCATTACTGGATGCTCAATAGCAGCCGTAGCTATTGCAGGTCGAGCGATAGGCGTTTCCGCGGGCGTCCACGCCACTGTTGATAACGGTATTGCCTATCCGCTGAGAGGTTCCATTCCAAGAATTACCATTGGCAGAGGTTCCGTTATGGAAGGTGGTGTTGCCGATGGTAGTACTGTGCTGAGTCCATGACGAGCCGGTTCCGGCGTTGAAACCTTGCATATTGGTAGTGTTGCCGAACCGCTGAACGTTATAGCTGTTCCCGCTGTTATCGGTACATGTCTGGAACGAGCCGCTACCGAAGCAGCCTGCGAATGCAGCAGGAGAGAGCGCGATCATTACAAATATTGCAGCAAGCCTCTTCATGGTGACAGCTCCGAGTGAGTAATGGCATGCAAGCATAGGATCTTTGATGTCACAATGCCACGATCATCGGATGATCGCCGGATGGATGGCCAGTAGGCTAAAAATTGACACTTGGTTCGTTGATGCACTAACCCACCTTTGGCCTGTACGTGTCGAAAGCAGGTCGCAAATGAGCGTTATCGATCCGTAGCGGACTCCTGCCTTGGGGCTTGCGTGGTGCCTGATGTATTTGCCTGAAGATCTTCGTTGCCTATGAGATCGAGCGCCGCCCGTGCGGCGCATCGCGGGTAAATCCGCTCCTACAGGTTGCAACGTGGCCATGCCTGTCGGGCCACGGTTGTCAGCCTTGTTGGTATGACGGGATTTTGGGGTGGGCATTGATGCCGCCTCGCCTACCTCGAAACACGCTTCGAGACACGCACCAAGGCAGGCAACCATGGCGTAACAGGTTCGGCACGTTGCAACCAATGTAGATACTCTGTTCGCGGTCAAGCTTTTCTGAGGTGCTCAGCGCTGAAAAGCTTGGCCGTTTCAAATGGCTTATCCCCATGCATGCATGCCCAGATGCCAGTCAGGTATTT
>NZ_JATAAG010000020.1:0-13411 GCF_030341915.1 Pseudomonas sp. BCRC 81390
GCCTTCAGGAGCGGTCGGCCTCCCCGGAAGTGCTTCTTCAGCCGAACGAGCATAACCTCTCTCGCCAGGCCAGACACAACATACAAGGAGCGGCCTTGTGTCGCGATGGGCCGCAGAGCGGCCCCGGCAATTTCAGCTGTAACGCAAAAAACCGGGGCCGCTACGCGCCCCATCGCGGCACTAGGCCGCTCCCACACGGGACCGAGTCAGATTCACGAGTGCTGCTTGCCGCTCAGGGCCGCATGGAAGTTGGCACTCTGGCGCAGGTACTGCTCGGTGTAGCTGTGGGTCGCGGACGCCTTGGCGCTGCTGTCGGCATGGGCATGCGTCGGCAGGACGACCGAAGCGGAAATGGCGGATGCGGCAATGACCGGGAAGAGATTGAAGTTCATCTGGGCTGACCTCGACGGCGGTGGTTTGACGGTGGCCCACTCGGGCCTTGGGTCAAACTTACGCCGCCGAGGGCGCCGGCAGAAATTCATTGCGGCAGTATCGGATATCACGCCAATCGATATCACTCGATGAATTTCAGGTCCGACGGGGCGTCCTGCTTCAGCGTCTGCACCGTCTCCCCCAGCTTGCCGCTGCGCGGGTCGCGGCGTATCACCACGATCTGGTTGCTCTTCTGGTTGGCCACCAGCAGGAAGTTGTCACTCGGGTCGAGGGCAAATTCCCGCGGGTGGTCACCCTCCACCGAGCGGCGTTGCAGCAATGTCAGCTGGCCGTCCTGCTTGCCCACGCTGAAGGCGACGATCTCGTTGCTGGTGCCACGGTTGCTCACATACAGAAAACGCCCATCCGCCGACAGGTGCAAGCCACCCGCCGCTTTCGCCGCCGCCTCCTGGCGCTCGGTCAGGGGCAGGCGCTGGCGTTCGACCAGGTTGCCGTCCTGTACGTCGAACATGACCACCTCGGCACTCATCTCCAAGGTCAGGTAGGCATGCCGGCCCTTGGCATCGAACAACAAATGGCGCGGCCCACTACCCGGTGGCAGGGCCACCGACGCCGGGATCGCCGGTGTCAACGGGTGGTCGGCGCTGGCGCCGTCGTAGCGGTAGATGAACACCTTGTCGGCGCCCAGGTCGCTGGCGTACAGGTGCCGACCGTCGGGTGACAGCACCAGCGAATGCACGTGGGCACTGGCCTGGCGCTCGGGGTTTACGCCGCTGGCCTGGTGCCGGGCATGTTGCACCACCGGCTTGAGCTTGCCGTCCCTGGCCAGCGGGATCACCACCAGGCTGCTGCCGGGGTCGGGCTTGACCCCATAGTTGGCCACGAACAGGTAACGCTGGTCGCGGCTGAGGCTGGCATGGGTCGGCTCGTCACCCTGGCTGGCCACCTGGTTCAGCGGCTTGATCTCGCCCTTGGCGCTGACGCTGAAACTGCTGACCTGGCCATTCGGGGTCTCATTGACCGCGAACAGCTGGCGCTGGTCGGCGGAAAGCACCAGCCACGACGGACTGACGCTTTTCACCACTTGCAGCGGCGTGGGGTCGATGTGGCCGGCCTTGCTGTCAAAGCGATAACGGTAGATGCCCTGGCTGGCACCGTCGGTGTAACTGCCCACCAGCAAGGTGGCGGCAGGGGCATTGAGGCTCAGGCTCATCAGACTAGTGGCCAGCAGGCTCGTCCAGATCCGCTTCATTGTCATTATCATCCGGGGCGCGAAAGGCACTCATACAGACTAGTCGATGCGCGCCGTGGGCATCGTCGAGTTGCCATTCGTCACCGATGGCGACAGCAGCGGCGACCTGTTCGGCGCTGAACACCCAGCGGCGCAACTGGCGGCCGTCCATGCATTCGACGGTGAGGCCGGAGGCGTCGGTGGTGAAATCGAAGGCATGCAGGCCGTCGATCAGGAGCATGTCGCAGGACTGCAGGGCGGTGGCGAGGGGGGACATGGGGTTATCTGTGAGGGATGTGCCGGCATTATAACCCTGGGGCTGCGTTGCAGCCCAATCGCCGGCAAGCCAGTTCCCACAGGCCAGCACAACCCTTGAGCCACCCTTGTAAAGTGGCGCATTACCTGAGCGAACTGGCTTGCCGGCGATCGGGCCGCAACGCGGCCCCCGTGCGCCTCAATGGGCGAAGATCGAGCCGCCCTCCTTGCCCACCATCTTCTCCGGCTTGATCAGGAACCTGGCCAGGGCCGGCAGCAGCCACAGCGCACCAAACATGTTCCACAGCAACATGAAGGTCAGCATCAGCCCCATGTCGGCCTGGAACTTGATCGCCGAGAAGATCCAGGTGCACACGCCAATCGCCAGGCACAACCCGGTGAACAGCACCGCCTTGCCGGTCGAGCGCAACGTCTCGTAATAGGCTTCCTGCAACGGCAGCCCCGCGCGCAGGAAGCTCTCCAGCCGGCTGTAGATGTAGATGCCGTAGTCCACGCCAATACCCACGCCCAGTGCCACCACCGGCAGGGTCGCCACCTTGACGCCGATGCCCATGTAGGCCATCAGCGCGTTGCCCAGCACCGAGGTCAGCACCAGCGGCAGGACGATGCACAGGGTGGCGGCGAACGAGCGGAAGGTGATCAGGCACATCACCGCCACGCAAATGTACACCATGATCAGGATGGTCAGCTCGGCCGACTTGATCACTTCATTGGTGGCCGCCTCGATCCCGGCGTTGCCCGCCGCCAGCAGGAATTGCAGGCCTTCCTTGTTGTGGCTGTCGGCAAACGCCTTGGCCACGGCAGTAACCCGCTCCAGGGTCTCGGCCTTGTGGTCGTTGAGGAACACCAGTACCGGGGCCAGCGAGCAGTCACCGTTGTACAGGCCATCGGCGCGGGCGATGGAGTTGTTGAGGATGTCCGGGTTGCGCGACAGGGTCTCCCATTTCAGGCTGCCCTCGTTCATGCCCTTGATCACCTGCTTGGACACGGTCACCAGGGAAATCGCCGATTGCACCCCCGGGGTGTTCTGCATGGTCCACATCAGCTCGTCGATCGGCGCCATGGTCGAGTGGATCGAGCACTGTTCCGGCGGCGTCTTGACCATGATCACCAGCACATCGGAACTGGTCGAGTAGTTGCTGATGATGAAGTTGTTGTCTTGGTTGTAGCGCGAGTCGGGGCGCAGTTCCGGCGCGCCCTGGTCAAGGTCGCCGATCTTCAGGTTCTGGCTGTACCACAGGCCACCGGCAAAGGCGACCAGGGCCAGCGCGACGGACACCGGCGCCACCTTGGCACTGGCGAAGTTCGACAGCAGGCGCCAGAACGGATGCTCGCGGGTCGCGTCCTGCTTGCTGCGCGCGACGGCCTTGTTGCTGATGCCGACGTAGGAAATGGCCACCGGCAACAGGATCAGGTTGGTGAACACGATCACCGCCACGCCGATGGACGCGCCGATGGCCAGTTCACGAATCACGCCGATGTCGATGATCAGCAAGGTGATGAAGCCTACCGCATCGGCGAGGATGGCGATCATCCCCGGCAGGAACAACTGGCGGAAGGTGCGCCGCGCCGCGGTGAGGGCGTTGTCGGCGTCGCTGGACTGCAGGGCGATGCCATTGATCTTCTGCACCCCGTGGGAAATACCGATGGCGAAGATCAAGAACGGCACCAGCATCGAGTAAGGGTCCAGGCCGAAGCCCACCGCATGCATCAGGCCCAGCTGCCAGACCACCGCCACCAGGGTGGTGATGAGCACGGCAATGGTGCTGCGGATGCACCAGGTGAACCAGTACAACAGTACCCAGGTGATTGCCAGGGCGACGCCGAAGAACATCGCCACCATCACCAGGCCGTCGATCAGGTCGCCGACCTTCTTGGCGAAACCGATGATATGCACCTTGACGTTGGGGTTCTGCGCCTGGAACTTGTCGCGGATCTTCTCTTCCAGCTGGTGCGAGAACTGCTGGTAGTCCAGCTTCACCTGCTTGCCCGGGTCCTGCGGGTCGGGGTAGCTCTCCAGCAGCGGCACGTCGACGATGCTGGACTTGAAGTTGTTACCCACCAGGCGCCCTACCTGGCCCGACTTGAGCACGTTGTCGCGCAAGGTGTCGAGGCTGTCCTGGGAGCCGTTGTAGGTGTTGGGTATGACCTCGCCCCCGGAAAAGCCTTCTTCGGTCACCTCGCTCCAGCGCACGCTGGGGCTCCACAGCGACTTCAGCCCGGCACGGTCGACACCGGGGATGTAGAACACCTCGTCATGGACCTGGCGCAAGGTCTCCATGTAATCCTTGTCGAAGATGTCGCCATTGACCGCCTCGACCGAGATGCGCACGGTGTTGCCCAGGTTGGCCAGGTCGTTGCGGTGCGCCATCATCTGTTCGATGAACGGGTGCTGCAGCGGGATCATCTTCTCGAAGCTGGTGGACGGGCGAATCTGCGTGGCCTGCCAGAACAGGAAAATGCTGACCAGCAGGCACAGGGCGATGACCACCGGGCGGTTGTTGAAGATCAGGCGTTCCAGCAGCGTGGCCTTGTCCGGGTGATGCGCATGCATGGTGATGCTCTCCCTGCTGGTCATGGCTGCACCCCCTGGTCGGCACCCTGGGCAGTGGCCAGGTGCACCCCGCCCTGCCCGACCAGCAGCAGGCCGCCATTGGCCAGGCCACTGACGCCGGCCAGGGCAATGCGGTCGGCGCGGTTGTAGACGCTGAAGGTCTGGCCATCGTCGGTACTGCGCAGCACGCTGCCGCCGTTGCCGACCAGGACCAGGCTGCCATCCTCGACAAGCGTAGCGCCTGCCAGGCCGAATTCGAGGCTGCCACGTGCGGCCTTGAGTTCGATCGGTTGCCAGCTGTCACCGAAATCGATGGAGCGGAACAGGTTGCCGCGCAGGCCGTAGGCCAGCAGGGTACGTGGCTGGGCCGTGCCGATCACGCCGAACAGCGAGCCCTCGTAGGGGCCCTGGACCTTGCTCCAGGTCTGGCCGTTGTCGGCCGAGCGGAACATGCTGCCCTGCTCGCCGACAATGAACAGCCCGGCATTACGGACCTGGGCGATGCCGTTGAGGTGCAACTGGTCGGGGTTGTCCAGGCGCTCGGCGACATCCTGCCAGTGCTGGCCGCCGTCGGTGGTTTCCAGCAAGGCGCCGTAGGCACCTACGGCGAAGCCGTGCCCGGCGTCGAGGAAGGCGACATCGAGCAAGGGTGCTTCGCGCGCGAGGTCTTCGAATTGCTTGCTCCAGGTGGCACCGCCGTCGTTGCTGGCGAGCACCTGCGCATCATGGCCGACGGCCCAGCCGCGCTTGTCGTCGAGGAAGAACACCGCGGTCAGCAGTTGCCGAGTCGGTACCCGAGCCTGGGTCCAGGTACGGCCCTGGTCGTCGGAAAACAGGATGTGGCCGCGATCGCCCACCACCACCAGGCGCTTGCCGGCCTGGGCGGCGTCGATCAACAGGCTCTGGCTGGCCTTGGCCGATTCGGTGGAATATTCGTCGGCGGCAGCGGCTTGCACGCTGTCAGCCCACACGCCAAGCCCCAGCGCCAATACCGCGCCGGCTGCCAATGGCCAGGCAAAGCGCCTGTTCTGTTCCCTCATGACTGTCCCCCTGTTGTTCTTATCTGGTGGGTCAATGCACTGCAGGTACTGCGAAAAGCCTGAGTTAGAGGCCTGCAATAGCTTGAAGGGATCGTAGCGGGGATGTTTGCGGGAAGACAACGGGCGGGGTGTTATGTTTTGTTATCGGCGTGTAGCCGGGGGCCGCTGTGCGGCCCATCGCGGCACAAGGCCGCTCCTACCGGGACCGCGAACGCCGGATTGACGCGGATCCCTGTAGGAGCGGCCTTGTGCCGCGATGGGCTGCAAAGCAGCCCCTTTGGCCTTCAAGCCAGGCTCTTGCTCACCACTTCATACACATCGCTGGACAGCTCACCGGAAGCCAGAATCCGCTCCAGCTCGCCCTTCATCAGCGCCTGGCGCGCAGCGTCATACTTGCGCCAGCGGGTCAGCGGCGCCAGTTGCCGCGAGGCGATCTGCGGGTTCAGCGCATTCAGCGCGATCACCAGGTCGGCCAGGAAGCGATACCCCGAGCCATCCGCAGCATGGAAGTTGACCAGGTTCTGCCCGGCAAAGGCGCCGATCAGCGCCCGCACCTTGTTCGGGTTCTTCAGGGTGAAGGCCGGGTGCTGCATCAGCGCCTTGACCCGCGCCAGCCCGCCCGGCAGGGTGCTGGCCGCCTGCACGCTGAACCACTGGTCCATGACCAGCGGGTTGTCCTTGAAGTGCTCGGCAAAGGCCTCCAGGGCCTTGGCCCGTTCTGCCTCGAACGGCGAGTTGACCAACACCGCCAGCGCAGTCAGGCGCTCGGTCATGTTGTCGCAGTGCTCGAACTGCTCCAGGGTCGCCGCCAGCACCTGCGGCTGGCCGCTGAGCATCAGGTACGACAGGGCGATGTTCTGCAGGCTACGCCGGGCGAAATGCTCGGCCGAGGCCACGTAGGCGGTGTTGCGCGATACCTCGCGGTTGGCCTGGTAGCGCGCCCACAGGGCGTCGAACAGCTGCTCGGCGATCTGCCGGCGGGCAAACTCGCGGGCAGCGTGGATAGCCTCCACGTCAGCCACCTGGCTGATCTCGGTCAGGTAGGCCTCACCCGGCAGCGAGAGCATCTCGGCGACCATGGCCGGGTCCAGTGCCTGGTTGCCGAGCACGGTACCCAGCGCAGTGATCAGGCGCTGGTCCAGCTGCAGCGCTTCGCCACGCTGATGCTGACCGATCAGTTCCTGCAGCACCTGCACCGCCAGCTGCTGCCCGGCTTCCCAGCGGTTGAAGCCATCGCTGTCGTGCTGCATCAGGAACATCAGCTGGTCGCGGTCGTAGGGGAAGCTCAGCTTGACCGGCGCGCTGAAGCCGCGCAACAGCGACGGCAGCGGCTTGGCCTGAATGCCCTGGAAGGTAAAGGTCTGCTCGGCTTCGGTCACCGACAGCACACGGCTGGTGCCATGAGCGGCAGCTTCACCTACCAGCTGCAACGGCAGGTCGTTGCCGGCGGCGTCCAGCAGGCCCAGTTCCACCGGGATCACGAACGGCAGCTTGTCGGCCTTGTCCGGGGTCGGCGGGCAGCTCTGGCGGAAGGTCAGGCTGTAGGTCTGCGCGGCGGCATCATAAGCCTCGCTGACTTCCAGGCGCGGGGTGCCGGCCTGGTTGTACCAGCGCTTGAACTGGGTCAGATCGACGCCATTGGCATCTTCCATGGCCTTGATGAAGTCGTCGGTGGTCACCGCCTGGCCATCGTGGCGCTCGAAGTACAGGTCGCTGCCCTTGCGGAAGCCCTCGGCGCCCAGCAGGGTACGCACCATGCGCACCACTTCGGCGCCCTTCTCGTACACGGTCAAGGTGTAGAAGTTGGAGATTTCGATGAAGCTGTCCGGGCGCACCGGGTGGGCCATGGGCCCGGCGTCTTCGGCGAACTGGTGGGTACGCAGGTAGGCGACGTCCTCGATGCGCTTGACCGTGCGCGAGTTCATGTCGGCGCTGAACTCAGCATCGCGGAACACCGTGAAGCCTTCCTTGAGCGACAGCTGGAACCAGTCACGGCAGGTGACGCGGTTGCCCGACCAGTTGTGGAAGTACTCATGCGCCACCACGCCTTCGACGCGCTGGTGGGCGGCATCGGTGGCGGTTTCGGCACGGGCCAGCACGCAGCTGGAGTTGAAGATGTTCAGGCCCTTGTTTTCCATGGCGCCCATGTTGAAGTCGTTGACCGCGACGATCATGAAGATGTCCAGGTCATACTCGCGGCCATAGACTTGTTCGTCCCAGCGCATGGACTTCTTCAGGCTGACCATGGCGTGGTCGCACTTGTCGATGTTCTCGGGCTCGACATAGATGCGCAGGGTCACGTCGCGGCCGGACTGGCGGGTAAAGCTGTCCTCGACGCACCACAGGTCACCGGCCACCAGGGCGAACAGGTAGGCCGGCTTCATGAACGGGTCTTCCCAGGTCGCCCAGTGGCGGCCATCTTCGGCCGGCCCACTGCCGATCGGGTTGCCGTTCGACAGCAATACCGGGTAGCGGTGCTGCTCGGCGATCACCGTGGTGGTGAAGGTGCTCATCACGTCCGGGCGGTCGAGGTAGTAGGTGATCTTGCGGAAGCCCTCGGCCTCGCACTGGGTGCAGAACATCTTGCCCGACTTGTACAGGCCTTCCAGTGCAGTATTGCTTTCGGGGTGGATCTTCACGCTGGTGTCGAGGGTGAAGCGCTCAGCCTTGGGCTGCACGGTCAGGCTGTCGGCATCGAGCCGGTAGGCATCCGGCCCGAGCTCCTGGTCATCCAGCGAAACGCGCAGCAGTTCCAGCTGCTGGCCGTCGAGTTCCAGTGGCGGCAGGCCGGCACCGCGTGCCGGGTTGCGGCGCATGACCAGTTGCGCGTGGACCAGGGTGTGGTCCTCGAACAGCTCGAAGGTCAGGTGCGTCTCGTCGATCAGGTACTCGGGCGCCTGGTAATCCTTGAGGTAGATCACTTGCGGTTGTTCGGTACGCATGTGCAGGTCCTTTTACTGGAGTACGGCCAACTGGTAGGCCGTGTACTTGCGAATGTTGATCACACCGGTGTCGAAGATCAGGTACTGGCCCTTGATGCCCAGCAGCGTGCCTTCGGCCACCGGGTCCTTGTCGAGGTTGAAGCTGACGATCTTTTTCGGGTAGGCCTCGACCGGGTACCTGATCTGCACCACTTCGGCGTCGGTCAGTGGCTGGACCGCCTGCAGGCCGAAGCGCCCCTGCAGTTCACGCAGGCCATCGGCGCAGGCGGCGAACACCTGCTCGCGGATAGCGACCAGGTCAAGTTCCTCGGCGTCACCCTTGAGCAGGGCGCGCCAGTTGGTGCGGTCGGGGACCTGGCTGCGCAGCAGGTCTTCGACCAGGCCGGACTGCTGGCGGGTGGCCACGCGCAGGATCGGCAGGGCCTGGCTGGCGCCTTGGTCGAGCCAGCGGGTCGGCAGTTGGGTAGCGCGGGTGATGCCGACCTTGATCCCCGACGAGTTGGCCAGGTAGACCACATGGTCGGTCATGCAGAACTGTTCGCCCCACGACGGTTCGCGGCAGGTGCCGGCGTCGTAGTGGCACTTTTCCGGGGCCATGATGCACACGTCGCACTGGGCCAGCCGGGTCATGCACGGGTAGCAGTAGCCCTGGCTGAAGCTGGTCTTGGTGCGCTTGCCGCAATGGCTGCAGTGAATGGCACCGAGGTATTCCAGGCGCAGGCGCTGGCCGATCAGTGGGTTGACCGGCACCAGGGTGTCACCCAGGCGGAAGCTGTATTGCACCACCGGTGCCTGCAGGCTGACCGCCATCTTGCTCAACGAGCCACGTGCGAGTTCGATCAATGTACCGAGTCCGACTTGAACAGAATGTTGGCAATCGGTGCCGACTTGGAGGCGCATTCCTGCGGGCCCATGTAACCGGTGCGCTGGTCTTCGGGCAGGTTTTTCATCTCCCAGGCGATTACCGCCTGCAGCGACAGCTCCTTCTGCTCGGCGGTGAGCTTGCGGCCGTCGGACCATTTGCCGATCTCCACCGCCAGTTTCAGGCTCTGGTAGATCTCGGGTGTGATGTTTTCGATCATTTGCGCGAATGTGGACATAGTGTCTCCTGATTCAAGCCGACAGTTTACGCCTGGCCAGCGCCCCACCCAAGAGCCCGGTCAGGCATCCGATGAGCAGCCCGCCGACATGCGCGGCATTGGCGATCTGGCCCAGGCCCAGGGTGCCGACCACGCCGGTCAGGCATACCAGCAGCCAGATCAGCATCATGGCCAGCACGCCCTTGGGCAGGGCGAAGTAGCGATTGGGCGCCAGCCACTGGTACAACCAGATGTGCCCGAGCAGGCCGTACAGCACCCCGGACAGGCCGCCGAACAGGCTCGGCCCGCTGGTGGAGTGCTGGGCCAGGTTGGACACCAGGCTGAACAGCATGGTCAGGCCCAGCAGCGCCCAGCGGCCCTGGCGCAGTTCGATGCGCTTGCCCAGTTCCCAGTACCACAGGCTGTTCATCGCCAGGTGCAGCACGCCGAAGTGCAGCAGCATCGGTGAGACCAGGCGCCACCACTGGCCTGCTTCCAGGCTTTGCGCCAGCGGGCTGAAGTACAGGTAGTCGCCCTGCACGCGGAAGTCGAGGAAGGTGAACCAGCTGATGGTGGTGAAGTTGTCGCCCAGCCCTGTGAGGCCGGCGACGATGAAGCACAGCAGCAGGGTGATCGTGGTGACTTTGCAGGCTTTGGCCTGTTCTGCCAGGGAGGGTTGTGTGGGGCTATTCGCGGGTAAACCCGCTCCCACTGGGTCCTGTGCAAGTTCGAGGTCGGCGTTGCCGTCGGGGTAGCGCTGGTAGAGTTCGCGGACGTCTGCGGCCAAGGTTTCGGGAGCCCAGAGCACCTGGACCTCGCCCTCCTCGCTGACCCGGTGCGGCACCTGCAGGCGCTGCAGCAGCTGGACAAAGCCGCTGAGGTCGACCGTCAGCGGCAGGCGCATCACTTCGATAATGTTCATTGGCTGGCCTGTGGGCGGTCGACGTCGACCCAGACGAACTTGTGCGGGTCGATGCGGGTTTCATCATCCAGCCGGTAGGCAGCCAGCTTGCCGTAGAGCACCGCGCTGTAGTCCAGGCAGGCCAGGTTGGCACGGATCGGCGCTGGGCGGCCACTGCGCCAGTAATGGCCGACGAACAGCATGGGCTCGTCTTCGGCGTAGCGCAGCAAGGCGTTCTTCTGGCTGTGGCTGAGTGGGGTGTTGGCCACTTCAGCAGGCAGGGCGTCGGGCTGGAACACGATGTCGCCGTAGGTTTGCGGGTCTTCTTCCCAGAACTTGGTGCGGAAGAACGCCCGGGTCAGGCCGTCGCCGCCGGTCAGGGTCAGCCCATCCGGCAGGCGCATGTCGGTACCGCGCAACAGCCGGTTGCACACGTTGGCAGCAAAGCTGCCATTCACCGCCGAAGCCTGGATGAAATGCTCGTCGATGCAGCCGTCGGGGTATTGCTGGCGCAGCGGCTCGATCAGGCGAGGGTCCCAGCAGGCGTGCACCAGGCGGAAACGCCCGGCGTCGACGAACAGCGGCAGCTCGTAGAACCAGTTGACGAAGTCGTGCCAGTCCGCCGGGTGCTGGGCGAACTGGGTCAGGGTTTCGTCGATCAACCGGGCATGCCGGGGCGTGTGCTCGCGCACATAGGCCTTGCCGCTGCCAGGCAAGGCTGGGGTCACCCAGCCCAGGGCGTTGTATTCATGGTTGCCCATGATGCAGAACGCCTGGCCCGCCTCGACCATGTCATGGACGATATGCAGCGCCTCGCGAATGCGTGGCCCGCGGTCGACGATGTCGCCCAGGAACAGCGCCTGGCGCCACGGATGGCGCCACACGCCGGCCTGGCGTTTGTAACCGAGGGCGTCGAGCAGGCGTTCGAGGGTCAGCGCACAGCCATGCACATCGCCGATGATGTCGAAACTTCGCGCCGGATCGAGCATCAGTCGTCCCTGCCCCCCAGGCGGCTGCCCCAGCCGAGCTTGGTGCGGCAGACCTCGTAGTAGTTGTGGTCCAGCGGATGGATCAGGCGCAGTTTCTGCGGCTTCTTGCTCACCGTGATGGTATCGCCGGGGGCACAGGTGAAGTGGTTCTGGCCGTCACAGGACACCTGCGGGTAGATCTGCAGGTCCTTGGACACCACGATCTTCAGTTCGCTGTTGCCATCGACCACGATCGGCCGGCCCGACAGGGTGTGCGGGTACATCGGCACGATGACGATGGCGTCGAGCTTGGGGTGCATGATCGGCCCGCCGGCCGACAGCGCGTAGGCGGTGGAGCCGGTGGGCGTGGCGACGATCAGGCCGTCGGCCTTCTGGCTGCAGACGAACTGGCCATCGATGTAGATCTCGAACTCGATCATGCGCGTGGACTTGCCCGGGTGCAGCACCACGTCGTTCAGGGCATCGCCCTGGCCGATGGCTTCGTTGTGCCGGCGCACCTCGGCCTGCAGCAGGAAGCGGTTTTCCACCAGGTAGTGGCCGTCGAGCACTTCGGCGACCTTCTCTTCCAGTTCGTCCGGGCGGATGTCGGTGAGAAAGCCCAGGTTGCCGCGGTTGATGCCGAGTACCGGAATGTTGTGCCGGGCCAGGGCGCGAGCGGCGCCCAGCAGGCTGCCATCACCGCCGACCACGATGACCAGGTCACAGACCTCGCCGAGCAGCTTGCGGGTGGAGGTTTGCAGGCCATGGCCGGGCAACACTTCGGCAATGGTGTCCTCGAGGATCACGTGGAG
Source organism: Pseudomonas sp. BCRC 81390 (assembly GCF_030341915.1). Lineage (NCBI taxonomy): Bacteria > Pseudomonadati > Pseudomonadota > Gammaproteobacteria > Pseudomonadales > Pseudomonadaceae > Pseudomonas > Pseudomonas sp. BCRC 81390. The sequence goes on from NZ_JATAAG010000020.1 coordinate 12,197, forward strand.
GTGGCGCTCGAGGAGGAATTTTTTCAGTCGGCGAATGGTGTCGAGCACCTGCGAGCTACCAAGGCGGCCGATGATACCGATATTGCGAAATTGCTCCATGGGGCTCCTGCGAGGCTCTGCGGCGGGTGACAATGCCCCGATTATGGGCGAAACCACCGGGCAGCGGCAAACCGGCTATGCTCGCAAGATGACACCATTCGCCCTGCTCCACGACCTGCCCCGACAGTTACGCCGCCCCGCCGTGCGCGACCTGGCCTGGGCGCTGGTGTCGCCGCCGCTGCTCGATACCCCGCCCTGCCCCCAGCGCCACCCGCTGGCAGGCAGCCTGTGGGCGGACCAGCCGCAACGCCTGGAACGCTGGTTGCGGGCGCTGGACGACGATGACCGGCCATTGCGCGACTGGCTGGCACAACTGGGCAGCCGGCGTCTGGGCCACTACTACGAACGCCTGTGGCAGTTTGCCCTGGGCCAGGCGCCAGGCATCGAAGTGCTGGCGGCGAACCTGGCGATTCGCGACGGCGGGCGCACCTTGGGCGAGCTGGATGTGCTGCTGCGCGACCGCGACGGCGTGCACCACCTGGAACTGGCCATCAAGCTGTACCTGGGGCCGGAGCACGCCGGACAGGACCCTGCCACCTGGCTGGGGCCGGGTTGCCATGACCGGCTGGGGACCAAGTTGGCGCACCTGGCGAGGCACCAATTGCCCATGTCGAACAGTGCACACAGTCGCGAAGTGCTGGCACAGCTGGGGGTTGGCCAGGTACAGGCGCATGTGTGGCTGGGGGGTTATCTGTTCTACCCGTGGCCAGGCCAGGCCGAGCCACCGCAGGGCGCCAACCCGCAGCACCTGCGCGGGCGCTGGCTGCGGCGGCGGGACTGGGTAATGGCTGAAGGTGAGCGTTGGCAGCCGCTGCCGCGGCATGCCTGGCTGGCACCGGCGCGGGTCGCAGCGGATGAGTGCTGGGAGGTGGAGCCGTTCGCCGCGTGGTTGCACCTGCTGGCGCGGCAGGCACCGGCGCAATTGCTGGTGAGGTTGGAGCAAGAAGCTGATGGCGCCTGGCAGGAGGCTGAACGGGTGTTCCTAGTGGCTGATGATTGGCCACATCTGCCCGAGGTCTGATGTTGTCTGGGCTGGCCCCTTCGCGGGTAAACCCGCTCCCACAGGTACTGCACAGCATTCAGACCCTGTGCAGTACCTGTGGGAGCGGGTTTACC
>NZ_JATAAG010000020.1:13548-49690 GCF_030341915.1 Pseudomonas sp. BCRC 81390
GCGAAGGGGCCGGTGCAGACAACACAATTTTCACAGACCCAGCGCAAAGATTCGCCACCCGATAACCCTTACAGTTGTACCTGAGCGCCGCCAAGAGCGCCTTCCCGCACCTGATGACGAGGACCGATCATGGTTTCAACCACCCCCGCGCCCCATTACGCGCGCCTGTCCATCGCCCTGCACTGGCTGATGCTGGTGCTGCTGGCCGCTGTCTATGCCCTCATTGAATTTCGCGGCCTGTTCCCCAAGGACAGTGTCGAACGCAACCTGATGAAAGACCTGCACTTCATGCTCGGGCTCAGCGTGTTCGTGCTGGTCTGGCTGCGCCTGGCCATCCGTCTGAGCAACCCGACGCCACCGATCACGCCAACGCCACCGGCCTGGCAGACCGGGCTGGCGCACCTGGTGCACCTGGCACTGTACCTGCTGATGATCGGCCTGCCGCTGGCCGGCTGGCTGATCCTCAGCGCTGCCGACAAACCGGTGCCGTTCTTCGGCCTGGAGCTGCCGCACCTGATCGGCCCCGACCCGGACCAGGCCAAGTTCATCAAGGGCTGGCATGAACGCGTCGGCAGCTGGGGCTACTGGTTGATCGGCATCCATGCCGTGGCCGGCCTGTACCATCACTACGTCAAGCGCGACAACACGCTGTTGCGCATGCTGCCCTACAAGTAACCGCGCCGGCCCTGCAGGCCGCCGGTGTGCACCACGATCAGGCGAGTGCCGGGCGCGAACAGCCCGGCCTCGACCTGTTGCCGCAGGGCCAGCAGCGCCTTGCCGGTATATAGGGCTTCGAGTGGCACGCCAGTGTGCCGTTCGCAGTCGGCGATAAACGCCAGCAACTCACCGTCGAACTTGCCGAAGCCGCCACGGCAGGCGTCGTGCAGCTGATAGCCCTGCGTCCCCGCCAGCTCGGTCAGCGTCTGCTCCACGCCATGATCCCGGGGCACGGCCAGTGCACCATGCACCACATGCCTGCCCTCCTCGGCCAGCACCAGGCCGGCCATGGTCGTCCCGGTTCCAGCGGCCAGCCACCAGGCGTCGTAGTCGGCCCAGCCGAGTGCGGCGAGCTGGGCGCGGGCCTGATCGAGGATCAGCGCACAGCCTTGCGCCCCCGCCAGCCCGCCACCGCCTTCGGCAATACACTGCCAACCCGGATAGCGCGCCTGCCAGGGTTGCCAGAAGCCGGGTTGGTTGCGCGCGCGGTAACCGCCGTAGCCCAGCCAGTGCAGCTGCATGCCCAGCGCCTGCAGGTCACGCACGGTCGGCGTGTCCTGGGCATGCCCGCGCAACAGGCCGGCGGTGGCGAAACCGAAGCGTTTGCCGGCGGCGGCCAAGGCGTGCAGGTGGTTGGAGTGGTTGCCACCCAGGCTGATCAACCCGGGAGCGTTGCAGGCCATGGCGTGCTGCAGGTGATAGTGCAGCTTGAACCATTTGTTGCCGCTGATCAGCGGGTCGATCAGGTCCAGACGCAGGATGGCGGCCTCGACCCTGGCGTTTTCCAGCCAGGGCAGGTTCAGTGGACGCAGGGGGGCTTGGGCCAGGTCGAGGGGCATGCCGCGAGTTTACCAGTGAACTGCGGGGCCGCGTTGCGGCCCCGGCAAATTCAGAGTTCAGCCGCCAACCTCGAACCTTGATTGATCGCCCGCTTGGCATCCAGCTCCGCCGCCACATCCGCCCCGCCAATCAGGTGCACCGACTGCCCCGCCGCCACCAGCCCGTCCTGCAGCTCGCGCAACGGCTCCTGCCCGGCACAGATCACCACATTGTCCACCGCCAGCACCTGCGGCTCACCACCCGCCACGCGAATGTGCAGGCCGGCATCGTCGATGGCCAGGTATTCGACGCTGTTGAGCATCTGCACCTGCTTGTTCTTCAGCCCGGTGCGGTGAATCCAGCCAGTGGTCTTGCCCAGGCCGTCGCCCACCTTGGATGCCTTGCGCTGCAGCAGGTAAACCTGCCGCGCCGGCGCATGGGGCTCGGCCTTGACCCCGGCGACGCCACCGCGTGCTTCCAGCTGGGTATCGATGCCCCACTCCTTCCAGAACGCTTCGCGGTCCTGGCTGCTGGCCACACCTTGATGCACCAGGTATTCGGAAACGTCGAAGCCGATACCTCCCGCGCCGATCACCGCGACAGCCTTGCCGACCGCCTTGCGCTCAAGCAGCACATCCAGGTAGCTGAGCACCTTGGCATGCTCGACACCCGGGATGGCCGGGGTGCGCGGGGCAATGCCGGTGGCCAGGATGATCTCGTCGTAGCCTCCGGCGAGCAGGCCCTGCACATCCACCCGGGTGTTCAGGCGCAGGTCCACGCCTGTGCTTTTTACCTTGTTGCGGAAATAACGCAGGGTTTCATGGAATTCTTCCTTGCCCGGCACCCGCTTGGCCACATTGAACTGTCCGCCGATCTCGCTGGCGGCATCGAACAGGGTCACCGCGTGGCCACGCTCGGCTGCCACCGTGGCCGCGGCCAGGCCAGCCGGGCCAGCACCCACCACGGCAATGCGCTTCACCGTGCGCACCGGCAGGTAGTTGAGCTCGGTCTCGTGGCAGGCACGCGGGTTGACCAGGCAACTGGTCAGCTTGCCGCCGAAGGTATGGTCCAGGCAGGCCTGGTTGCAGCCGATGCAGGTGTTGATCTCGTCGCTGCGCCCGGCGGCGGCCTTGTTGACGAAGTCCGGGTCGGCCAGGAACGGCCGGGCCATCGAGACCATGTCGGCGTCCCCCTCGGCCAGCACCGCCTCGGCCACTTCCGGGGTGTTGATGCGGTTGGTGGTGATCAGCGGAATGCCGACCACGCCACGCAGCTTGGCGGTGACCTTGCTGAACGCCGCGCGTGGTACCTTGGTGGCAATGGTCGGGATGCGCGCCTCGTGCCAGCCGATGCCGGTGTTGATCAGGGTCGCGCCGGCCTGCTCGATGGCCTTGGCCAACAGCTCGATCTCGTCCCAGGTGCTGCCGCCCTCGACCAGGTCGAGCATCGACAGGCGGAAGATGATGATGAAGTTCGGCCCCACCGCAGCACGCACCCGGCTGACGATTTCCACGGCCAGGCGCATGCGGTTTTCATAGCTGCCGCCCCAGCGGTCAGTGCGCTGGTTGGTGTGGGCGGCGAGGAACTGGTTGATGAAATAGCCTTCCGAACCCATGATCTCGACGCCATCGTAGCCGGCCCGCTGGGCCAGGACGGCGCAGTTGACGAAGTCGGCGATCTGCTTCTCGATCCCTGCTTCGTCCAGCTCCCTGGGCTTGAACGGGTTGATCGGCGCCTGGATCGCGCTGGGTGCCACCTGCCGTGGGCTGTAGGCATAACGCCCGGCATGCAGGATCTGCAGGCAGATCTTGCCGCCGGCGGCGTGTACCGCCTCGGTAACGATGCGGTGTTTGTCGGCCTCCTCCTCGGTGCTGAGCTTGGCTGCGCCGGAATACACCCCGCCTTCATCGTTGGGCGCAATACCACCCGTGACCATCAGCCCAACGCCGCCCCGGGCGCGCTCGGCAAAGTACGCGGCCATGCGCTCGAAGCCGCCAGGGCGCTCTTCCAGGCCGGTATGCATCGAGCCCATCAGGGTGCGGTTGCGCAAGGTGGTGAAGCCCAGGTCCAGCGGGGCAAGCAGGTGCGGGTAGCGGTCGGCGGCCATGGAAAGGTCCCCAATTGGCGTGATCACGGGATGCGGGCGCCTCACCAGCCGATGGGCCCCGTCGTTTGTCTGCCTGCGACATTAAACAGCCGTTTGAACGGGCTCAATGATCGAAACTGACAAGTTGATGATCCTGGCGTACAGCGTTTCACCAACAGGCGCTCTGCTCTTCGAGCATTGCAGCGGTATGTCGCGGCAGATGCTGCTCTGGATCACGATGGCCCCCTCATACTGGGCCCTTAAAGACTGAGCGTCCGTTTTTCAATCTGGTTACCCGCCCAGAACAAACCCAGACCGACCAGGCAAACAACTACCTGAGTGGCGCCCAACGTTGCCACCGGGGCGAAGTCTAGTTCCGAGACCAGCCAGGTGGTGGTTGCCGCCGCGCCCATGGTCAGAAAGCCAAGCAATGCGGAGGCCAGGCCCGCTTCCTTGCCGAAGGGCCCCATGGTGATGGCGGTGCCCAGCGGGTTGGCCAGGCCCATGCCCCAGAGAAACGTAACCATCGACAGCGAGTACCAGGTCAGCCCGGGGTCGCTCGGGCCGATCAACAGCAGGCCGCCAGCCAGAACCGCAGTGGCGAGGCCGCAACTGGCGACCTGGCGGCTGCCGAAACGCCGAGCCAGGCGGGGTGCGGCCATGCCGGCGGCGAATACCACGAACACGGTAGCTGCGAAGTACAGCCCAGCCTGCAGGGACGACAGCCCCATACCGGTCATCAGTATCGCCGGCGCCGCGCCGAAGGAAGCGAACAAACCACTCATCAGCAGGCTAACGGCGCAGGCGGGCAGGATGAATCGACCGTCGCCGAGCAGCCGGCCATAAGCCTCGATGACCTGTGGCACCGATTGCCTGACCCGGCGTTCAGGCGGCAGCGTTTCACCAAGAGCACGGGCGTAGCAGAACGCGATGACGATTGCGGCGATCCCAACCATCACGAATATCGCCCTCCAGCCCAATGTGGTGGTCAGCAGGCTGCCCAGCAGCGGTGAGAACCCGGGGGCTGTCGCGGTGGCGATCATGGTCAGTGACAAGGCCCGCGCGAGGGTCTCGTGTTCGAACAGATCACGGGCGATGGCCCGCGCCAGCACCGCGGCAGCGCAAACGCCAAGCGCCTGGATCACTCGCCCGGCGATCAGCACATCGAGCGAATTCGCCAAGCCGGCCACCAGGGTGCCGGCGACGAACAGCAACAGCCCGCCAAGTACCAGACGCTTGCGGCCAAACCGGTCGGCAAGCGGCCCCACAACCAGCTGTGCAAGCGCGAAGGTGATGAAGAAGCTGGAAAGCGTCAGCCCCAACTCGCGGGAAGACACACCCAGGTGCCGGCCAATTTCCGGGAAGGCCGGAAGAATGATATTGGTAGACAGCACGCTGATCGCCGACAGCCCAGCCAGCAACGCGACCATCTTGCCCGTCAGCGCTGTGCCATTTTGTACGGGCATCAGGCTAGCGCTTGGCGCGGTTTCGGACTGCATGGTCATCACACCCCTTCCCAGCGGCGAAACAACACACTGGCATTCACGCCGCCAAAGCCGAAACCATTGGAGAGTGCGTGGGTGATCGCCATCGGACGGGCGCTTAGTGCGACCAGATCAAGCCTCGCCGCGGCTTCGTCCGGATTGCTTAGGTTAAGGGTTGGCGGCACGATCTGGTCACGCAAGGCCAGCACCGTGAAGATCGCTTCGAGACCGCCAGCGGCTCCTAGCAGGTGGCCCGTGGCTGACTTGGTCGAGCAGATCGCGACAGATGAGTCATGACCGAACAGCGAGCCGATAGCGGCCAATTCGCCCTTGTCGCCGACCTGCGTCGAGGTGGCATGGGCGTTGATGTGCTGCACATCGCCCGGGGTCAGGCCCGCCTGCTGCAGCGCCTGTTGCATGGCCCGGCGCGCACCGCTGCCGTCTTCGGGGCCGGCGGTAAGGTGATAGGCATCGGCACTGGTGCCATAGCCCACCAGTTCGGCCAGCGGCGTAGCGCCTCGCACCAGTGCATGCTCAAGTGACTCGATCACCAGCAGCCCGGCACCTTCGGCCATCACGAATCCGTCGCGGTCACGGTCGAACGGCCGCGACGCTTCCTGTGGCCTCTCGGCAAAGCCGGTCGACAGCGCGCGAGCAGCCGCAAAGCAGCCCAGGGTAACGCGGTCGATTGCCGCCTCCGTCCCGCCGCACACCGCGATATTGGCTTCGCCACTTCTAATCAGCCGGGCGGCATCGCCAATCGCCTGCACGCCTGCCGCGCAGGCGGTGACCGGTGCGCCGAGCGGGCCTTCGAAACCGTGGCTTATGGACACGTGCCCCGCTGCCATGTTGGCGAGAAACGATGGCGCGGTGAACGGCGATAGCCGACGTGGCCCACGAGCATCGGTAACTCGCACAGCCTCGGCCATCGCGCCGAAGCCGCCCACTCCCGATGCGATGATCGTCGCCGTGCGCTGCCGCGCCTCTTCCGTCTTCGGCTGCCAGCCCGCCTGCTGCAATGCCTCATGCGCGGCTACCAGGGCGAACTCGATGAAGCGGTCCATCTTCTTGCGTTCCTTGGCTGCGATGAGTAGGTCGGGTTGGTAGCCAGCGACTGCGTCCTCCTCCAGCGTGGGCACTTGCCCGCCGGCCGTCACCCCGGTGCCCTCGGTTATGGCAGCAGGCAACGTACGAATGCCCGAGCACCCGGCCAGCAAGCGCTGCCACACCGTTTCTGTACCGCACCCCAGCGGGCCGACAATGCCGACACCGGTTACCACGATGCGCTTATGCTTGTGGAAATTGATCATTGCAGCTCTCTCAGCCAGGTTGGCGACGAGCAGCTCAACACTGCTCGCCAGGATTACGCATGCGCTTTCTTCACATCGTCGTTCGGATGGATCCTGAACCAAATGGCATACATCGCAGGCAGGAACACAAGCGTCATGATGGTGCCGACGAAGGTGCCGCCAATCAGGGTGTAAGCCAGCGTTCCCCAAAACACCGAGTGCGTGAGCGGAATGAAGGCGAGGATCGCCGCCAGCGCCGTAAGCAGCACCGGCCTCGCGCGCTGTACCGTGGCCTCGACCACCGCCTGGAACGGATCGAGCCCTTCACGCTCGTTATGATGGATTTGCCCGATCAGGATCAGGGTGTTGCGCATAAGGATCCCTGACAGTGCAATCAATCCGACCAGGGCGTTGATACCGAAGGGTTGCTGGAACAGCAGCAGTATCGGTACCACGCCAATCAGCCCTAGCGGCGAAGTGAGAAACACCATGACCATGGCCGAGATTGATCGCACCTGCAGGATGATGGTCAGCAACGTCAGGGCGATCATGATCGGCAGCAGCGGCAGAATCGCCTGGCTGGCCTTGCCGGATTCTTCGATGGAGCCAGCCATCTCGATGCGGTAGCCGGCTGGCAACGTCTCGATGATCGGCTGCAGTTCTTTCCAGACTGCGGCGGAAACATCAGGCGGCTGCAGCTCCTCGGCGATATCGCCACGCACGGTAATGGTCGGCGTTCGGTCACGGCGGCGGAGAACCGGGTCCTCCATGCGCACATCGACCTCGCCGACCTGCGATAGTGGAATACGCTGGCCAGATGAGCCAACCAAGGTGAAGCCCGCGACCTTGGATGGGTCCAGGCGAATGTCGCCCGCCGCGCGGCCGACCACCTGCACGGAGCGGATGCCCTCGCGCACCGAGGTGATTGGCACGCCGGCAAGCAGGAACTGCAGCTGCTGCGCCACGGCGCTGGAACTCAGGCCAACGGCCTGCAGGCGATCCTGATCCAGCGAAAAATGCAGCGTCGGCACCCGTGGGCCCCAATCGGCATTCACCGTGCGCATCATCGGGCTGGCCTGCAACACGGCCTGTACGCGGCCGGCGATTTCACGCAGCTGAACGGGATCGGCCCCCATCACCCGATACGCCACTGGGTAGGGTGAATACGGGCCGAACACCAGTTGCGTCACGCGCACCTTGGCCTCCGGTGCCAGCCCTTCGGAGGCTGCCTCACGGATACGCAGCTTGAGGGCTTCGCGGGCTTCCTGGCTTTCCGTGAGCACCACGATCTTGGCAAAAGACGGATCCGGCAACTCGGGCGCCATAGCCAAAAAGAAGCGCGGCGGGCCTTGGCCGATATAGCTGGTGATGATCTTGGCTTCTTCCTGCTCGCGCAGCCACGACTCGACCTTGATGGCCGTGGCGTTGGTCTGCTCAATGGACGTGCCGTAGGGCATCTGTAGCTCGACCAGCACTTCCGGACGGTCGGAAGTCGGGAAGAACTGCTTCTTCACCAGCCCCATACCCAGCACAGCGACCACGAAGGCGGCGACGACCACTCCAGCGACCAGCCATTTACGGGCGATTACCTGCCCCAGGAGTCGGCGAAAGCGGTTGTAGTGACGGGTGTTGTAGATGGCCGCATGACCACCCTCGACCTGCTTGATCTCAGGCAACAATTTCACACCCAGGTAGGGGGTGAACGCGACGGCCACCACCCAGGAGGCGATCAGCGCGATGCCGACGATCCAGAACATGTTGCTGGTGTACTCGCCGGCCGTTGATTGTGCGAACCCATTGGGCATGAAACCGATAGCGGTAACCAGCGTACCGGAGAGCATCGGCGCTGCAGTGTGACTCCAGGCGTAGGCCGACGCCTTGAAGCGGTCGTAGCCTTCCTCCATCTTCACTACCATCATTTCGATAGCGATGATGGCATCGTCTACCAGGAGGCCCAGAGCGAGGATCAGTGAGCCTAAGGTAATCCGATCAAAGTTCTTGCCGGTGGCTGCCATCACCACGAAGACGATTGCGAGGGTCAATGGCACTGCAGCAGCAACCACCACCCCAACGCGCCAGCCCATGCTGATGAAGCAGACCAGCATCACTACCAGCAGGGCGACGAAGAACTTGACCATGAACTCATCGACCGACGAACTGATGTTGACCGCCTGGTCGGTGACCTTGTCCAGCGTCATGCCCAACGGCATGGCGTCATTGATGCTGGCGGTCTGCGCATCCAGCGCCGCGCCGAGGTCGAGGCCATTCCAGCCCTCGCGCATCACTACGCCGAGCAGCAGCGCGGGCTCGCCCCCGCTGCGCACCAGATAGGTGGCGGGATCTTCGTAGCCACGCTCCACGGTCGCCACATCGGCAAGTTTCAGGGTCCGGCCCTGCACGGCGATCGGCGTCTCACGAATCTTTGCCAGTGTGTCGAACGCGCCATCCAGGCGCATCACCACTTGCGGACCGGAGGTTTCCACCGAGCCGGCTGGCGTCAGCGCGTTCTGGCTGTTGAGTGCAGCGAAGATGTCCTGTGCGGTCACGCCCAGTGTCGCCAGTCGGTCATGGGAAAAGGACACGAAAATGCGCTCGCCCTGCTCGCCGATGATGTTGACCTTCTTCACCCCCGGCACATGCAGCAGGCGCTGACGCAGCGATTCAGCCTCGCGTACTAACTGGCGCTGTGGTTCGCCCCTGGCTTTCAAGGCATACACCGCGAAGGTCACGTCCGAGAACTCGTCGTTGATCATCGGCCCGATGACGCCAGCCGGCAGGTTCCTGGCTTCATCGCCAAGCTTTTTGCGGGCCTGGTAGAACGCCTCCTGCACCTGCGAAGGCGGCGTGCTGTCGAGCAACGACACCATGGTGAACGCCAGGCCCGCACGGGTGTAGGTTTCGCTGCGGTCGTACCAGCGCAGCTCCTGCATGCGCTTTTCCAGCGGTTCGGCGACCTGATCCTGCATTTCCTGGGCAGTAGCGCCCGGCCAGGCGGTGATGATGGTCATCTGCTTGACGGTGAAGGGCGGATCCTCCGCACGGCCCAATTGGAAGAATGCCAGGGTGCCCGCCAGCGCGATCAGCAGAATGAGAAACAGGGTGATGGCGCGCTCACGAACCGCCAGTGCCGACAAGTTGAAACGGCCTTCGCTCATGGCTGGCTCCCGGCGACTGCAGGCGCTTGCACAACCCGTACCTCCTGATTGTCATGCAACAGGTGCGCGCCCAGCGCCACCACCTGCTCGCCTGCGCTCAGACGGCCCTCGACTCGCGCCGCCTGATCGCCGATCGCCACAACCCGTACCGGCCGCCAAGCGACTTCCGCCGGCTCGCCAGTGACCACCCAGACGCCTGGGCCGCTGCCCGGGTCGTACAACGCGGCAGCAGGCACCTGCAGCGCCTGGGCTGCATCGCTCGCTGCCGCGATATCGAGGGTGATGGTGGCACCGAGCGGAGCATTGGCCAGCGCACCGTCGAGCACGTAACGGGCCTCGAAGGTACGCGTGGTGGCATCGGCGGCCTCGGACAACAGCCGCAGCCTGGCAGCAACCGGGGCGCCGCTGCTGCCATACAGGGCTGCCTGGGCAGTCGAGCCCGGCGCCGGTCGCAGGGTTTCAGGCAGGTGCACGATAGCTTCGCGCTGCCCTGCTCGCGCCAGCCGCACCACTGCCTGCCCGGCGCTGACCACCTGGCCAGGCTCGGCCAAGGTTTCCATCACCACGCCATCGGCATCGGCCAGCAAGGCGGCGTAACTCGTTGCATTTCGCGCCACATCAGCCTGGGCCTGGGCAGCGCTGAGCTGAGCCCTGGCGGCGTCGGCGGCAGCCTTGATCTGATCGTAGGTCGAGGCCGATACCGCCCCGGCAGCGACCAGCCCGCGGTAACGGGCTTCGTCGTCAGCCGTCTGCTTGGCCCGCGCCCGGGCAGACGCGACGGCCTCCTGCTGCGCCCGCGCCTGCAACTGCAGGTCGACGGGGTCGAGGCGCATCAGCGGCTGGCCGCGCCGGACCGTTTCGCCGGTGTCGACCAGACGCTGCAGCACCTTGCCCGACACACGAAAGCCAAGGTCGCTCTGGATGCGTGCGACCACCACACCAGAGAAGGAACGAGCGGCCCCGCCTGCCTGCTCGACCGCCGCCGTCCGAACCAGCGGCGGTTTGTTGCGGGGGTCTTTCTGGGCAGACGAATCGCCGCACGCTACCAGGACGAAAGGCAGCAGGCATACGGCAAAAACGGCGGGCACGAGGCGCATGGGTTCCATCACTCAAGAGCAATTCAGGAACCCATTCTTAATCCAGTGACCAAAACTGTCAATAGTCACTATCGCTTGATTACGGAGCCAAGCTGCGCAATATCAGCGCCGGCAGGTGCGCGGCGGCCTCGGCGGCGTTATCCAGGTTGTACTGCAGCTGGGCGGAATTGACGTAGGGCTGCAGGATCAGAAAGATCGCGTTGGTGGTTTCGTCCAGAGGCGTCTTGCGCTCGAATTCACCCGTTTCACGGCCCTCGCGCAGAATCTGCTGAATCAGCTGGCGAATCCGCAGCTCGTGCGCCTTGACCGACGGCCACTGGTCGCGCGAGGCCACCGCAGCGATGTCGTAAAGCTTGCGGTCGTGGAAGAACAGATCGCTGCCAGCCTCTGCAATCGAGCGGAACAGGCGCCTCAGCTTCTCCGAAGCGCTCGGCGCATCGGCCAGTGCCGCTTCGACTATGCCCATGATCATGGCCAGCCGATTGGTGCAGATCACCCCACCGATCGCCTGCTTGGAATCGAAGAATTTATAGATGTAGGCCTTGGAAAAACCGATCGCCTTGGCAAGGTCCGAAACCGTGGTTTTCTCATAGCCGTAGTGGCCGAAATGCTGGGTCGCGGCGTTGATGATCTGGTCGCGGATCTCGTGATCCTGCGGCCCACGTGTGGTCGGGGTGTTGATGTCGTCGTTCATGCCTAGAGCTTAACTCCACGGTGAGCTGATTGACAGCAAGTGACCAATATATAATATGGTCACTATCTATTTTCGCCTACGAGAATTCCAATGCCTGCCATGCGCACCCTCGCCCTCGTGATCAGTACCAGCCTGGCAACGGGGTGCGCAGTCGGCCCGGATTATCATCGCCCGAACGCGCCGTTGGCCGATCACTACCAGGGGCAGCCCGCCGTAGAGCGGCGAACCGCAGCGGCACCGGCCAGTTTCGCCCGCTGGTGGGAGGGCTTCGGCGACGCCCAGTTGAGTGCGTTGATCGACGAAGCGTTGGCGCAGAACCTCGACATCGCCCAGGCCCGGGCCCGAGTCGTGCAGGCCCGTGCCGGCCTGAGCGCCGCCAACGCGGCGCTGCTTCCCTCGGCCACGGTCATCGGCCAGGCAGCACATGCCTATCAATCGGTAGAAACGCCACTGGGCCGGGTGCTGGACGCCACGCCTGGCTACGACCGCTATGGTAATAGCTACGAGGCCAACCTCGAAGCGAGCTGGGAGCTGGACGTATTTGGCGACCTGCGCCGTGGCAAGGAAGCTGCCCTGGCGGACTACCAGGCATCGGAGGCCGATGTCGTCGCCACGCGGCTGGCGGTCGCCGCGCAGACCGCCGACATCTACACCAGTATCCGCGGCCTGCAGACGCGCCTGGCAATTGCCGAGCGGCAGGTCGACACCCAGCAAGCACTGCTGGAGAAGGTACGCCTGCTGCACGCGCGCGGCCTGGCCGCCGATTATCAGGTGCAACAGACCGAAGGCGAACTGTCGCAAGTCAGGGCCAGCGTGCCGGTCTTGCTGACAGGCCTCGATGCAGCCATGAACGCGATGGATGTGATGCTCGGCAGCGCACCAGGCACGCAGCGTGCCAAACTCGCTCACCCACGCGCCATTCCACGCACACCGCAACTCGCGGAAACGGGCATGCCCGCTGACCTGCTACGCCGCCGGCCGGACCTGATCGCCGCAGAGCGCCGACTGGCTGCCGCCAATGCGCGCATCGGCGAAGCGATCGGCGAGTACTACCCGAAGTTCTCCATCAGCGCCCTGCTCGGCAGTGCCACCACGCAAAGCGGCAACCTGTTCAGCGCTGGCGCCGCGCAATCGGCAGGCGTGCTGGGCCTGCGCTGGCGGCTGTTCGATTTCGGGCGCATCAACGCCCAGATCGACCAGGCCAAAGGCCGGGAAGCCGAGGCGCTCGCGGCCTACCGCCAGTCGGTACTGCGCGCCAGCGAAGATGTGGAAAATGCCTTCTCGGCGCTGGTCAATCGCGAAATCCAGGCGGCCACCCTGACGGCAGGCGAAACGTCTCTGGCAAGCGCCCGGCAGTCTTCATACATCGCTTATCAGAACGGAGCTGCCAGCCTGATCGACGTGCTCTACGCTGACCAGACCCTGCTGCGCACCTCCGACGCCAGAGCGCAAGCCCAGGTCGAATCCACACGCGCAGGAATCGCCGCATACCGTGCTCTAGGAGGAGGCTGGCAATCCGAACACCTGGCAGATGACAGCGCCGTTGAACGGTAAATGGTTGGAGTCTGCTGTTGGCCGATTGCTGTTCTACACGAAGGGCAGCTTTGCAGCCAGGCTGTGTGAAAACACTTTTCCCAGTGGACCACTTTTACTGCATGGTAAGCACTCACTTCCTGACCAAAACCCTACCGAACCAATGCCCGTGCGACTGGCTGGATAGCCCAGCCAGCCGGGCCCGGCGCTACGCAGGTGTCATCCGCATGGCCGCTGGGCGAGAGCGACAAGGTGGTCGTAACCGGCAGCGCGGGTGAAATCGGCAAGATGCCAGAGGTTGCCGTTCGCGCCCCAGGTCCCCTCGGCGACGTCGACCAACTGTATCGACGTCATCAGCATGCGCCCGTCATCCTGCCCCACGCAGTGTTCGATGGCCTGGTGCAGGCCCTGCACATAATCCTTGCGCATCTGGGCATCGAGAACCCCAGCCGGCACCCTCACCGTGACGGTGCAGGGAATGGCCTGGGCGTGCATGTTTACCCCGCCACACAGCCAGTCAGCGCCAGGCACCTCCTCGATGAGCACCCAGCACAGGCTGCGCTGCGGTAGCGCGCTACCGATGTGTTCGTGGGCGATGGCGGCCTCGCTGACGCGCTTGAGCAGCTGTTCGCGTTGCGCCTTGTTGAAAGCCCCGGCAGGTACCTTGATCAGGATGTTGGGCATGGCGGAAACCTGGCGGCGCCTGTCACCTGCAATCGCCGACGCGGTGGGCAAGGCGCTGCTGCTCGACCGTCGGCAACTGCAGGCGCCTTTTGTCATCCCGGCCGTGCTGGCGCAAGATAATGCGCTGATCTCGCGGTTAACTGCCGAGATCGAGAATTCGCTGCCTGAGCCGGCCAGCGTGAAGGCGCTGGCCGCAAGCGTCGGCATGTCCGAGCGGACCCTGTCGCGGCATGTGCACAAGGCAACGGGGTACTCTACCCGGCAGCTGATCCAGCGGGTGCAGTTGCACAAGGCCCGGGCGCTGCTCGAGTCTGGCGAACATTGCGTCGAAGCGGTCGCGGCGCAGGTTGGCTACCAGGACGCAACGGCGCTCCCGGCGCTTGATGCGCCGCCTGCTGAATGCGACCCCGCGGCAATTGCGCCAGCGCTGACCGGGCATGGCGGTGGACGCCAATGAACGGCAGCAGAGAATACTCATAAGCGTATGGCAGCTTTGGTATGATCCAGACGTTATTCTGCAAAACGCAGTGCAACAAGGACACCGAAGCTGCTGAATCAGGCCGCACAATGTCCTTGCTTTCTGCACCGCCGGCTCAATTTTTAGGTGAAAGCTGAAGTTTGATGCGAAAACTCCTGGCAAGCACCCTGGCGCTGGTGATGGCCGCCGCACTCTGTGGCTACGGTTTCTGGACCCAGCAGCGCCCGGAAGGCCATTACCTGTCCGACCTGCGCATCGAACTGGCGCTGAACCATGGCGTGCCCGGCGAACATGGCAACCTGCTCGGCGTCGAACCGTTGCTGTACCCGGGCGACTATCAGAACCTGCAACGCCTGCACCGCAAGCTCGCGGCCTACCTGGAACAGGCCCGGGCCCAGGGCCTGGTCGGCCCGCGCACGGTGGTGGTACTGCCCGAGCACATCGGTACCTGGCTGTGGGCGCGCGGCGAAAAGAACGAGCTGTACCAGGTCACCCAAAGTCGTGAAGCCCTGCAATGGCTGGAGCTGAGCAACCCGCTGCGCTATGGCCTGGCCATGCTCGGTGCTGACGGTGACGACCGCCGCGCCGATGCCCATTTGCGCATGAAAGCCGAACAGATGGCCACGGACTACCAGCAGCTGTTCGGCGGCCTGGCCAAGGAATTCAACGTGACCCTGGTCGCCGGCTCGATCGTGCTGCCCGCCCCCTATGTGAAACACGGCGTGCTGCATGCCGGCAACGGCCCGCTGTTCAACAGCAGCATGGTATTCGCCAGCGACGGCTCGCTGCTCGGCCAGCCACAGCGTCAACAGTTCCCCGACAGCGAAATGCGCCGCTATGTCCACGATGGCCGCCAGCAGCCTTTGCAGGTCGTGCAGACCCCTGCCGGACGCCTGGGGGTACTGGTGGGCAGCGACAGCTGGTACCCGGAAAACCACCAGCAACTGGCCCGCCAGGCCGTAGAACTGATCGCCAACCCGGTATTCCTCAGCGGCAAGAACAGCTGGCAGGCACCCTGGCGTGGCAACCGCCATCAGGCTGCCAGCGCCAGGCTGCCCTTGCAGCGCGGCGAAGTCAGCGAACAGGCCGCCTGGCAGCGCCTGACCGAGGCCGCCGGAGCCGGCGTCAGCAGCATGAGCGTGTTCATGCGCGGGCAGTTCTGGGAACAGGGCAGCGACGGCCAGGGCTTTGCCCGCCAGGCCGGTGAACTGCTGGCGGGAACGCCCAGTCCTGGCGCCCGCCTGCTGAACCTGTGGCTGTAGTCCGATGGCCCGCCCCCGTGTGCGCCTGGGCGACCTTTCGGTCGGTTTCGTCCAGCCGCTGAGCGAGGCCCTGCGCGAGCTTGGCCACGACCCGGAGCCACTGTTACAGCGCTATGGCCTGGGCGCGGCACGCCTGGGCGAGGCCAATGCACGCTTGTCGATACCGCGCTACATGCACTTGGGGCATGCCGCCATCGAACTGTGCGGCGAGGCGGCGCTAGGCCTGCACATGGGGCGCCTGAGCCGTCTGGCGCAGGCCGGGCTGGCCGGGGTCACCGCGGCCCAGGCGCCCAGCGTGGGCGAGGCGGCGCGCACCCTGCTGCGCTTCGAGCCGCTGTATGCGGCCAACTACCGTGGCCATTCCAGCTTCCATGAAGACGCCCACGGCGCCTGGCTGCGCTTCTACTCGATCAGTCCCTACAACGCCTACAACCGCTTCGTCGTCGATTCCCTGCTCGCGGGCTGGCTGGCCCAGTTGAGCGACCTTGCCGGCACACCGGTGCAGGCCGAGCGCCTGGAAATCGAGTTTGCCGCCCCCGCCTACGCCGAACGTTACCAGCCATTGTGCAGCGCACCCGTGCAATTTGCCGCAGAAAGCAACCAATTGCGCCTGAGCCGCGCCACGCTGCAGCTGGCCAACCCGCGGCATTGCCCAAGCACCTGGCAGCACCTGCTGCAGTTGTGCGAGGCAGAAATGCAGCAACGCACGCGCGTACGCAGCCTGGGTGAGCGCATCACCCACCTGCTGGGCCCGTTGCTCAATGGCGGTCGCGAACCGGACCTGGAAGAAGTAGCGCTGCACCTGCAGCTGCCGACCTGGACCTTGCGCCGCAAGCTGGCCGAGGAAGGCACGCGTTTTCGTGACCTGCTCAACGAAACACGGCGCGACCTGGCCGAGACCTACATCCGCGATACGGCACTGGCCTTTGGCGAGATCGCCTATCTGTTGGGGTTTGCATCGGCCGAGGCCTTCCAGCGCGCGTTCAAGCGCTGGACGGGCCTTACACCGGGCGAGTTCCGCCGCAGCCAGCGGCGGGTGGGCTAGAGCTCGGTGGCGTCGTCGGCCGGTTCCGGAGTGTCCAGTTCATAAGCCTGGTATTCGAGAAGTTCTTCTTGGTATTCATCCATAACCCTGCGTCCTCTTGCTCATTTTCTCTTGATGGCGGTTGCCTTCACCCTAGGCAGGTGAGATGAAGGAACGATGACAAGCTTAGGAAAGATACAACAAAGCTGTAAGGTAATCCCCCCAACTGTGTCAGCCTGATGGATTTCTAGCCGAGAAGCATGTCGTCACCCAGACAGCGCATCGGACCACCGACAACCAAGCCTGGTTCGGCTCCACCGAGATGCGCTTCCGTGGGTTGTTCAAGTGTGGCGCGCAAGCGGAGACGCTAATGCCCCGTCGGGCCTACCATTGGACCAGCCATGACAAGCGAGCTCCAGTAAAAGCCGGGGCTTCCTTACTCCCATCAAAAGCAAAGCTTCAACCAAGCTTGCGACCTAGCGCCTTGAAGAACAACGCCGATTGAAGTCGCTCACCATCAGCCTGAAGTGCAACTTTCGCAGCTATATCATTACTGACACCCGCTAGTGCAAGGCCCGTAGAGCGCGCCAACACCTCGGCGCCGCACGCTCTTTCTAAAAAATACAAATCGTCATAGGCATAATCAATTCTATCATTACACACTACCACGCCATGATTTCTCAGAAATACGATATCAGCCCCGCCCATGGCAATTGCAATGCGCTCCCCCTCGGAGTGATCCAGCGCAAAGCCGTTGTATTGTTTATCTACAACCACGCGATTATGAAACCTCATCGCATTTTGCGAAAGCTGGGTATCCAGGCAGCCATGTTCGGTCAGAGCAAGTGCAGTCGCATAGGGCATATGCGTATGAAGCACACAGGACTTTTTCGCAATTCGATGAATGGCTGCATGAATGAACATCGCCGTGGGCTCAACCTCATGACGTCCAGCAATTCGATTTCCGTCGCTGTCGACGATGACGATGTCATCGGCTTGGATCTCTTCCCACAGCAAGCCCCGTGGATTCAACAAGAACAGATCGGGCTGTTGTGGCAGCGCGATACTGAAATGATTGCAGACCCCTTCACCAAAGCCATGATAGGCGGCCGCACGTAAAGCCAGCGCCAGACTTTCTCTCAGTTCAACGACACTGCTTTCCGAAAAAATCTCTGCCCCAGGATTCACTTCTGCCTTCATGAAAACCTCCCTTCCTCACAACTTATGTGTGCCTGATCATTGGCGGCTATTTGATTTATTGCTGTAGCTGGGTTCGACAGCAACAACGGATAATCGGTTGTTCGCCGCGCGGGCCAAATAGTAAACGGCCAATGCAATGATAGCGATGCCACATTGGCCAAGGCTGATCCGGAGCACCGGGTCGAACGCCATGCTGGCCAGGACGGCTACAATCGCTGCGATTACCAACAGCGGTACCCACGGATGTCCCCAAACTGCAAATTTCAGAGAGTCCTGCGAAACCCAGTTACTGCGTAATCTGAGCTGAGACAGACAAATCATCAGATAAACAAAGAGAAACACTGTTCCGGATGAGTTGATGAGGAACTGAAAGACAGTGTCGGGCCAGAGCGCGGCTATGACCACGCAGCCATATCCCACGAGTGTGGAGGCAATGACGCCACGGACCGGAACGCCTTTATGATTAAGCCGGGCCATTGAACGCGGGGCGTCATCGTTGGATGCCAGGATGAACAAGACCCGCGATGCAGTGTAGATACCGGCATTTAATACAGAGAGCACCGCCACCAGAATTACCGCGGTTAGAATGGTGCCAGCGGCAGGAATGCCAATATGTTCAAGCGTGGTTACGAAGGGAGACTTGCCAGGAATGATGTTGGTCCAAGGCTGCGCGACAACGATAAGGAATATCGCCAGGACATAGAAAATCATGATACGCATGATGACGGTGTTGGCGACTTTGCGAATGCTGCGTGCGGGGTCCTCCGACTCGGCGGCAGCAAGCGTAGCAACCTCCATTCCAGTCATGGAGAAAATCACTACTACCACACCCGCGAACAATGATCCGACGCCGTATGGCAGGAAACCGCCATGTGCTGTCAGATTACCGAAGTTGGCCGTAGCGGTTGAGTCATTATCCAACATGAAAAAGACGACGACCCCGACGAACACCAGGATTGCCACAACCTTGACGCCGGCAAACCAGTACTCAGCCTCCCCGAAGGAGTGGACAGACATCAAATTGAGCAGGGTCATGCTCATCATGAGCCCCAAAGCTATCGTCCATACGGGTATATCAGGTAGCCAGCCGTTAATGATTTGCGCCCCCGCCACGGCCTCGAAACCCACGACAATGACCCAGAAATACCAATATAGCCATCCGGTCATGTAACCCGCCGGACGGCCGAAGGCCAAGCGGGCATATTCAATAAAAGAGCCTGTCGCAGGATGCGCTGCCGCCATTTCACCGAGCATCCGCATTACCAACGCCACGATAACGCCTGTCAACGCATAGGTAATGAAGGCACCAGGACCGGTGGAAGCGATTACCGTACTCGATCCAACAAATAGTCCAGCACCCAGTGCACTTCCAAGCGCTAGCATGCTGACATGTCTCGTTTTCAGCGCTACCTTGAGCGCTGAGGGCTTGCTTTTATTCGGCATGGTCGTCTTCTCCATTATTGTTTTTTAGCGGAGTCAATATCACTGAAACACTTATGAGGGAAATGCCACTGGCAGGCGTGTTATTGCAGACCTGGACTTAATGACTTAAAGCCGTATCTGCGCCTGCCTTGGCAATAGGCACTGCATGTCGTGGAGATATACGGCGTTGTTGTCGTTACAGCCCATGACTTGAGTTGCAGCTAATCATGAGGCGCCGGGAGGAGCGCTCACCTGTCGGCAGCCTGAAGCACCCCTCCCCTTCTCCCTAGGCGCGCGCCCAACCAAGTTGCTCAAACAGGCTGCAAACCGGATCCAGCGTCGGGAAAACGGCGTCAGGCTTGTAATCCGCAAGGGGCATGCGTTTCGTGCCTCGGTCGATCCAGATGCAGCGGAAGCCCATATCCCGCGCAGCTACCAGATCGAGATGGGGACTTGCGCAGATATGCAGGACTTGGGAGCGTTTCACACCAAGCTGCTCGTGAGCGAAATCGAAAAGGCGAGGGTCAGGCTTGTACGCTTGGGCTTGCTGAGCGGTGATGACCCTGTCAATCAGCCCGCCTAGCTGGGCGACATTGCCTGCAATGATGTCATCGTCGGTATTCGAGACGATGCACAACTTGAAGCCCTGCGCCTTCAACCAGTCGAGGGTAGGTACGACCTCTGCAAAAGGCGTCATGCGCCCGATCCGCTCGACGAATGCTTCGGCCTCACCTCCCTCGTAGCTGACCTCCAGCTCTCTCAGGGTGCTGCGCAGCGACTGCTCGGTTACCTGGCGAAAATTCATGAAGGACGGCTGCTGTTCGAAGCGGTGTTCGTATTCATCATAAACCCGCAGAAATTCCGCCTCACGGTGGATGATTCCTTTGTGCTGGAGGAGCGTGCGGACGTAATCCAGCAGCCCTTCATCCCACTGAATCAAGGTGCCGTAGCAATCGAAAGTCAGCCATTGAGGCTTGGAAAAATCATGAAGAGACATGGAAATAGCACTCTGCGTTGTTGGTACGAGTTCATCATCCCCGCGCTGTGCCAAATTTGAAAATTGAATTATGATGAAAAAATAATTCGAAACGCAGATTAATCGCCATGATCGACCTGGACCTCTTGCAAACCTTCGTCTCTGTCGTCGATTCGGGAGGGTTCACTCGGGCAGGAGATCGAGTGAAGCGTACTCAATCGACCATCAGCCAGCAGATAAAGAAGCTCGAGGAGCAGGTCGGGCGGGCGCTACTCGTTCGCCAACGGGCATGCAGATCGGTCCAGCTCACCGAGGATGGTGAGCGTCTGCTGGGTTACGCACGGCGATTGGTAGGACTTGCTCGGGAAGTCGGGGACATGATGAGTTGCGCTGACATTCGCGGCGTGGTCAGCCTCGGCATCCCTGAGGATTTCCCGATTGATCAGCTAATCAGGCTTATCACTGGCTTCAACCAGCGCTTTCCTGACATCAGGCTCGACATATCAAATGGATTAAGCAGCAGCCTGATCGCCCAGATGGAACGCCGCGAGCTAGACATGGCCGTGGTAAAGCGCAACAGCGGCGATGGAGAAGCGATTGCCCTATGGCCAGAGCATTTAAGCTGGGTCGCCGGGCCTGACCTACCGTTGGATCAGGATACCGTTCCGCTTGTAGTGTATGCACCGGGATGCTTGTACAGGGAACGTGCTATCCGCGCCCTTGAGCTCGCCGGCAGGCGATGGCGAATCGCGTTCGCATCGCCAAGCCTGACGAGCATTCAAGCCGCTATTTCCGCCAATCTCGGCCTAAGCCTGTTGCCTGGTAATGCGATACGTCCGGATCACCGGATTGTATCCACGGAGTTAGGCCTTGGCGTCCCGCCTTCGACAGAACTGGCACTTGTAGCGGCTAGCCGAATATTGACCAACGCTCAGAAACTCGTCGCTGATTTTCTCATCGAGCACGTGAATTGAACGGGCAGCTCTCGTCTGCCTTTATTTCTTCGGGCCGCTGCTGGCCGAGCTCTTTCGTTCCCGACCGTGCGCTTTCATAGAGCGGGCGAAGTGGCTTCGCCAGGCTGGGCCTGTTGCTGCACCTCAATCGGCGCAGCCTCGGCCGGCGGTGCCACTGGCTGCGAGCCCTGGCTGTCATCCACCGCTGGCGCCGCTACCGCCTCAGTGGCCGGCGCCATGGCTGCTGGCGCTGGCACAGCCTCAGTAACAGGCGCGGCTGGCGGGGCGGGCGCCACCGGGCTGGCCGCTGCCTGCTCCGGCAGCCCCAGGTCAGCCGCAGGCTTTTCGACCTTTGGCGCGGGCGCCTCGGCCTCGGCCTTGCTCGCCTGCTTCGGCTTGGGCTTGGGCAGATAGCTCTCCACCAGGGCGAAATAGCGATCATAGAACTGCGCCGCCGTCACCGTCTCGCTGGCCACCTTGACCATGGAATCGTCGCTGGAGCCGATCGGCATCGACACAGAACCCAGCACGCCAACGCCCAGGCTGGCCGAGGTGTTGGACTTCTTCAGGGCATAACGGTCCTGCAGGGCGTTGGCGAACATGGTCGAGCGCTGCTCGTCGCTCACATCCGGCGCACAGGTAACGTTGAAGCTGATCTGCAGGTGATTCTCGCTGTTCTGCTGGAAACTCTTGTTGCCCATCACCTGGTTGGCACCGCTGCTGGTGATGATATAGCCCTGGCTGAGCAAGGCACGCCGGGCGGCCTCGCAAGAGCCGGCATCGCTCACCGGGAAGCTGCGCGAGAAGGTGCCCGAGTCATCGAAATTCTCATGCTCGTAGACGGCGGCTTTTTTCGAGGAACAACCGGTCACGCCCGCCAGCACCAGGGCCAGCCCGAGCGCACCAAAGACGGTAGATCTGGTCATTGCGTATTCCGGGTAAGTCAGAAAGGTGCCTATTGTGCAACACAGCAGGCAGGCACAGGAACCGCTGATCGGTGAAGAGTCTGTCAGATTCGTGTAAATCTGGGCCAAGGCCGGCGATGGCCAGGCACTGAAACGAAAAAAGCGACCCTGAGGTCGCTTTTTCGTGCTTCGAGGCGTTCAAGGGGCCTCAAGGCGAAGATGGCGCAGCGGACGGGACTCGAACCCGCGACCCCCGGCGTGACAGGCCGGTATTCTAACCGACTGAACTACCGCTGCGTATCATTCAGGCTTGCGCCCGATTGAAACCTGGGTCTACCCTTCCGGCTTGATGGCCTCAGGACAGGCACAAAAAAAGCGATGACTGGATCGCTTCTCTCGTGTTTGCTTCAAGGTGTTCAAGGGACCTTGAAACGAAGATGGCGCAGCGGACGGGACTCGAACCCGCGACCCCCGGCGTGACAGGCCGGTATTCTAACCGACTGAACTACCGCTGCGTATCGTTCAGGCTTGCGCCCGATTGAAACTGGGATCAGTCCAAGGCAGCTTGCCTTGCGACTTCAGACCGGTGCCAGGCACCCATCTGTTACTGAAAAATGGCGCAGCGGACGGGACTCGAACCCGCGACCCCCGGCGTGACAGGCCGGTATTCTAACCGACTGAACTACCGCTGCGCAGTGCGTTCCTCTCTGGCTATCGGCTTCTTGCGAAACCTTGAGCACCAGGAACTTCTCAGGAAGTGGTGGGTGATGACGGGATCGAACCGCCGACCCTCTGCTTGTAAGGCAGATGCTCTCCCGGCTGAGCTAATCACCCTCGCGATGTTGCTTGTTGCGTTTGCTTCGCTGAGGCCGCGAAATTTACGCAGGTGGTGAAGCTAAGTCAATAGCCCCATTGAATTTTTTTCAAAAAAGGTCGGTTTGCTGCACCGACCTCTTCGCGGGCATGCCCGCGAAGAGGTCAGTACAGGATATGCAGAATGCTCAGGTGTAGATCATCTTGCGGGTCATGCCGCCATCGACCACGAATTCCTGGCCGGTAACGAATGCAGCCTGGCGCGACAACAGCCAGGCCACCATGGCCGCCACGTCTTCCACCGTCCCTACCCTGCCGGTCGGATGCTGGGCATGGTCGGCCTCGGTCAACGGTTCGGCACGACGCTGCGACGGGTCGCGAGCGTCGATCCAGCCCGGGCTCACCGCATTGACGCGGATCTCCGGGCCGAGGCTCATGGCCAGCGCATGGGTCAACGCCACCAGGCCGCCCTTGCTGGCTGCGTAGGCCTCGGTGTCGGGCTCGGACTGCCGCGCCCGGGTAGACGTCAGGTTGACGATCGCCCCGTTGTGCGCGCGCAGGTACGGCGCACAGTGCTTGGCCAGCAGCATCGGGCCACTGAGGTTGACCGCCAGCACGCGGTTCCACTGCGCCAGGCTCAGGCTTTCCAGGGTATGGTTGTGCGGGTTGGCAATGGCCGCGTTGCACACCAACGCGTCCAGGCGGCCAAACTGCCCCAGCACCTCGGAAACCCCGGCACTGACCTGGGCCTCGTCGGCAACGTCCATGGTAATGAACCAGGCGTTGCCACCCAGGGCCTTGGCCACCTTGGCACCACGCTGGCGATCAAGATCACTGAGCACCACCTGCCAGCCTTCGCAGATCAGCCAGGCGGCAATGCCCAGGCCAATGCCGCGCGCGGCACCAGTGACCAGGGCTACCCGGCCGTTGTGGCCGGGCGCAGCGCCGCCGATCTCGATCACAGTGCCGCCAGCCCGCGCGCCAGGTCGGCCTGCAGGTCAGCCACGTCTTCCATGCCCACGGCAACGCGGATCAGGCTGTCGCGGATGCCCGCAGCTTCACGCTCCTGCGGCGTCAGACGGCCGTGGGAAGTGGTGGCCGGGTGGGCGATGGTGGTCTTGCTGTCACCGAGGTTGGTGGTGATGGAGATCACCCGGGTGGCGTCGATGAAGCGCCAGGCGCCCTCTTTGCCACCCTTGACCTCGAAGCTGACCACCGCACCGAAGCCACTCATCTGGCGCTTGGCCAGCTCGTGCTGCGGGTGGCTCGGCAGGCCGGCGTAATGCACCTTCTCCACGCCCTCCTGCTGCTCCAGCCATTCGGCCAGCAACTGGGCGCTTTCACAGTGCGCACGCATGCGCAGGCGCAGGGTTTCCAGGCCCTTGGTGAAGATCCAGGCATTGAATGGGCTGAGGGTCGGGCCTGCGGTACGCAGGAAACCGACCACTTCCTTCATCTGCTCGGCACGCCCGGCAACCACGCCGCCCATGCAGCGGCCCTGGCCGTCGATGAACTTGGTGGCCGAGTGGAACACGATGTCGGCACCCAGCTTCAGCGGTTGCTGCAGCGCCGGGGTGCTGAAGCAGTTGTCCACTACCAGCATGGCACCGTGGGCGTGGGCGATTTCGCTGAGGGCAGTGATATCGACCAACTCGGCCAGCGGGTTGGACGGCGACTCGACGATCAGCAGCTTGGTGTTGGCCTTGATGGCCTTTTCCCAGCCAGCCAGGTCGACCAGCGGCACGTAGTCCACCTGCACGCCAAAGCGCTTGAAGTACTTCTCGAACAGGCTGATGGTCGAACCGAACACGCTTTGCGACACCAGCACGTGGTCACCGGCGCTGCACAGCGACATCACCACGGCGAGGATCGCGGCCATGCCGGTGGACGTGCCCACGGCCTGTTCGGCGCCTTCCATGGCCGCCAGGCGCTCCTCGAAGGCGCGCACCGACGGGTTGGTATAACGCGAGTAGACGTTGCCCGGCGTTTCCCCGGCAAAGCGCGCGGCGGCGTCGGCAGCCGTGCGGAACACATAGCTGGAGGTCAGGAACAGCGCTTCGCTGTGCTCGGCCTCCGGTGTACGGTGCTGGCCGGCGCGCACCGCCAGGGTGTCGAAACCGACACCCTCGAGGTCGCTGTCCAGCCGCCCGGCATCCCATTGATCCGTCATGCCGTCGCTCCCGAATCAGTTGTTGTACAGGTCGATGATCGCGCTGACTGCCTGGTTCTTGACCTTGGCCAGGTCATTGCGGGCTTGTTCGATGCGGTCGAGGTAGGCCTCGTCGATGTCGCCGGTGACATATTCACCGTTGAACACCGCGCAGTCGAAGTGCTCGATCTTGATCTTGCCGCCACCGACCGATTCGATCAGGTCCGGCAGGTCCTGGTAGACCAGCCAGTCGGCGCCGATCAACTCGGCCACCTGTTCGGTGGTGCGGTTGTGGGCGATCAGTTCGTGAGCGCTCGGCATATCGATGCCGTAGACGTTGGGGTAGCGCACCGCAGGGGCTGCGGAGCAGAAGTAGACGTTCTTGGCGCCGGCTTCGCGGGCCATCTGGATGATCTGCTTGCAGGTGGTGCCGCGCACGATCGAGTCGTCCACCAGCATCACGTTCTTGCCGCGGAATTCCAGCTCGATAGCGTTGAGTTTCTGGCGTACCGATTTCTTGCGCGCGGCCTGGCCAGGCATGATGAAGGTACGGCCGATGTAGCGGTTCTTGACGAAACCTTCGCGGAATTTCACGCCCAGGTGGTTGGCCAGCTCCAGGGCCGCGGTGCGGCTGGTGTCCGGGATCGGGATGACCACGTCGATGTCGTGGTCCGGGCGCTCGCGCTGGATCTTCTCGGCCAGCTTCTCACCCATGCGCAGGCGCGCCTTGTACACCGACACGCCGTCCATGATCGAGTCCGGGCGGGCCAGGTAGACGTGCTCGAAGATGCACGGCTGCAGTTTCGGCGCGTCGGCGCACTGCTTGGTGTACAGCTGGCCTTCTTCGGTGATGTAGACCGCTTCGCCGGGTGCCAGGTCGCGGATCAGGGTGAAGCCGAGCACGTCCAGGGCCACGCTTTCCGAGGCGATCATGTATTCCACGCCTTCGTCGGTGTGACGCTGGCCGAACACCACCGGGCGGATGCCATTGGGGTCGCGGAAACCGACGATGCCGTAGCCGGTGATCATCGCCACCACGGCGTAACCGCCGACGCAGCGGCTGTGCACATGGGACACCGCGGCGAACACGTCTTCTTCGGTCGGCTGCAGCTTGCCGCGTACGGCCAGCTCATGGGCGAACACGTTCAGCAGCACTTCCGAGTCAGAGTTGGTGTTGACGTGGCGCAGGTCGGACTCGTAGATCTCCTTGGCCAGCTGCTCGACATTGGTCAGGTTGCCGTTGTGTGCCAGGGTGATGCCATAAGGCGAGTTGACGTAGAACGGCTGGGCCTCGGCCGAGGTAGAGCTGCCCGCGGTCGGGTAGCGCACGTGGCCGATGCCGATGTTGCCGACCAGGCGCTGCATGTGGCGCTGCTGGAAGACATCGCGCACCAGGCCATTATCCTTGCGCAGGAACAACCGGCCGTCATGGCTGGTCACGATACCGGCAGCGTCCTGGCCGCGGTGCTGGAGGACCGTAAGCGCGTCATACAGCGCCTGATTGACGTTCGACTTACCGACGATACCGACGATGCCACACATGCGACGCAACCCCTACTTTGACGAAACTTGAGTGAATAGCGCTCAGGGCTTTGCCGGCCCGAGCAACTGTTCCTTGAACGGAAGATCAGCTGGAGTGCCGATCAGCCCACTGGGTGTCCACTGGCCGGTAAAACCCAGGATCAGGTTTTTCGACCAGTCGGCAACCAAGAGAAATTGTGGTATCAGGCGTGATTCCTGCCACCAGGTGTCCTGTTGAACCGGCCCCAGGCTGATCAGCCCGATGGCCACCACCACCAGCAAGGCCCCGCGAGCGGCACCGAAGGCCATGCCCAGGAAACGATCGGTGCCGGACAGCCCGGTCACGCGGATCAGCTCGCCGATGAGGAAGTTGATCATGGCGCCTACCAGCAAGGTGGCGACGAAAAGAATGGCGCAGCCGGCGATGACACGCATCGACGGCGTCTGGATGTAGCTTTCAAGATATACCGAGAGCGAGCCGCCGAACATCCAGGCAACCGCACCGGCAATGATCCAGATGAGCAAGGACATGGCTTCCTTGACGAAGCCGCGCTTGAGACTGATCAGTGTGGAGACGGCGATGATCGCGATGATCGCCCAATCAACCAGGGTAAATGCCACGGTGCTGCCTGCAGACGTTTGAGGCGGCGCATTTTACCAGAGCGGCGAGAGGTTGGGTAAGCGGAATGTCAGGTCGATTGGTGTTGGCTTCATCGTCGGCAAGCCAGCTCCCACAAGTATCGCGCGCAAAAACAAAACGCACGACTTCTGCAGGAGCGGCCCGGTCGCGACACGAGGCCACGCCTACGGGGCCGAGGCCAGTATCAGCTGCGCTCGGGCTGGAAACGCACCACAAAGCCCTTGAGGCTGTTCTGACGGTTGATCGCATCGCGCATGCGCTCGGCCTCGGCGCGCTCGATCAACGGCCCAACGTACACCCGGTTCATGCCACCCGCCGAGCGGACATAGGCGTTGTAACCTTGGCTACGCAAGGTTTGCTGCAGCTTCTCGGCACCGGCGCGGTTGGACAGGCTGGCCAGCTGGATGGACCAACTGACCGGCAGGCCATTGACGTCGATCTTCGATGGCGCTTCCGCTTTGGCCACCGCTGCGGCCGGGGCCGAAACCACTGCCGGCTTGGGCTCGACCTTTGGCGCGGGCGCCTGCGCCTTGGGCGGCTGAGCCTGCACCTGCACCTGCACCTGCGGCGACGGCGTGATCGGCTGGCTGGGCGGGCTCGCCGGTGCGGTGGATTCCTCCACCACCACCGGTGGCTGTTGTGGCTCTGGCGCAATGGCCTGCGGCTCCGGCACGGCGACCGGCTCCACCTTTACTTCCGGCAGGCTTGGCATGGCCGGTGCCTGCGGGGCCTCGACGTGCACCTGGCGCATCTCGTCCTCGCGGGTGAACAGCATCGGCAGGAAAATCACCGCCAGCGCCACCAGCACCAACGCACCCACCATGCGCTGTTTCATCCCTTTATCCAGCACTGCCATCTACTCCACCCTCCTGGGCGTGCCGCTCCAGCCATTCCAGCGCCTGGGCAACACAGAAAAACGAACCGAACAGCAAGATCTGGTCATCCGCCGTCGCCTGCGCGCATTGCCCTTCAAGGGCGGCGTCGACGCTGGCATAAGACTTCACCGCGGCGCCGAGGTTCGTCAAGGCCGCGACCAGCTCGGCAGCCGGGCGGCTGCGCGGGGTGTCCAGCGGCGCCACCGCCCAGTCGTCGACCAGGCCCTGCAGCGGCGCGACAACGCCGGGCAGGTCCTTGTCGGCGAGCAGCCCGAACACTGCCAGGCGACGCCCGCTCAGTGGTCGCGCTGCCAGGCGTCGCGCCAGGTATTCTGCGGCATGCGGGTTGTGTCCCACATCCAGCAACAGCTCAACCGGCCGCCCCTGCCAGCTCAGCAGCCGGCGATCGAGGCGCCCGGTGATACGGGTATCCAGCAGCGCCTGGCGAATCTGCCCGGCGTCCCACGGCAACCCCATCAGCAGGTAGGCCTGCAGGGCGAGCGCGGCGTTCTCCATCGGCAGGTCGAGCAAAGGCAGGCCGGGCAACGCTACCGGCTCACCCGTCGCGGCCGTACCGCGCCAGCTCCAGTGGCCATCGGCACCGGCCAGGTCGAAATCGCGCCCGCGCAGGAACAATGGCGCAGCCAGCTCGGCGGCCTTGTCCAGCAGCGGCTGCGGCGGATCCAGGTCACCACACAGGGCAGGCTTGCCCTGGCGGAAGATCCCGGCCTTTTCAAAGGCCACCTGCTCGCGGGTATCGCCCAGATAGTCGACATGGTCAACGCCGATGCTGGTCACCAGGGCCAGGTCGGCATCCACCACGTTGACGGTATCCAGGCGCCCGCCCAGGCCTACTTCCAGCACCACCGCGTCCAGTTGCGACTGGTAGAACAACCAGAACGCGGCCAGGGTGCCCATTTCGAAATAGGTCAGCGAAATATCGCCCCGCGCCGCTTCGACAGCGGCGAAGGCGTCACACAGGCGCTGATCGCTGGCTTCCTGGCCATCGATCAGCACCCGTTCGTTGTAACGCAACAGGTGCGGCGAGCTGTACACGCCGACCTTCAAACCCTGGGCACGCAGCAGCGAAGCCACGAAGGCGCAGGTCGAGCCCTTGCCGTTGGTGCCGGTCACCGTTACCACGCGTGGCGCCAGCTTGCCCAGCGCCAGCCGGGCAAGCACCTTTTGCGACCGCTCCAGGCCCATGTCGATGGCCGTGGGGTGCAACTGCTCGAGGTAGGCGAGCCATTCGCCCAAGGATCGTTGTGTCATCACGCGACGGTAGCCGCCTCACGCGCCTGCGCCGGGGTGTCCTGGCCAGTCATCTGCGCCAGCAGGCGAGCCAGACGCGGGCGCAGTTCACCACGCGGGATGATCAGGTCGATGGCACCGTGCTCCAGCAGGAACTCGCTGCGCTGGAAGCCTTCCGGCAGTTTCTCGCGCACGGTCTGCTCGATCACCCGCGGGCCGGCGAAACCGATCAGCGCCTTCGGCTCGCCGACAATCACGTCGCCGAGCATCGCCAGGCTGGCGGAAACGCCACCGTACACCGGGTCGGTCAGTACCGAGATGAACGGGATGCCTTCTTCACGCAGGCGCGCCAGCACGGCCGAGGTCTTGGCCATCTGCATCAGCGAGATCAGCGCTTCCTGCATGCGCGCGCCGCCGGAGGCGGAGAAGCACACCATCGGGCAGCGGTGCTCCAGGGCATAGTTGGCGGCGCGTACGAAACGCTCGCCGACGATCGCACCCATGGAGCCGCCCATGAACGAGAACTCGAAGGCACTGACCACGATCGGCATGCCCATCAGGGTGCCGCTCATGGAGATCAGCGCGTCTTTCTCGCCGGTCTGCTTCTGGGCGCCGGCCAGGCGGTCCTTGTACTTCTTGCCATCACGGAACTTCAGGCGGTCGACCGGCTCCAGCTCGGCGCCCAGTTCGGCACGGCCATCGGCGTCGAGGAAGATGTCGATGCGCGCACGTGCGCCGATGCGCATGTGGTGGTTGCACTTGGGGCAGACATCCAGGGTCTTTTCCAGCTCCGGACGATACAGCACGGCCTCGCAGGCCGGGCATTTGTGCCACAGGCCTTCAGGCACCGAGCTCTTCTTCACCTCGGAACGCATGATCGAAGGGATCAGTTTGTCGACTAACCAGTTGCTCATGCTTTCTTTCTCCAGTATCGGCAGGCGGGCCCGGTAGCGCCGGCCCTGCCCTTGAGCTCACAATCTTTCATGAAACGATGATGGACCGACCGCCGGGGCTTCCGGCGCGCCGCTCCACCGCTAATGTATGTTCTGCCGCCACAGACGCTGACGGCTGCCCCACAGGGCTGCGAAAGCTATGGACGATGGCGCGCAGCCAGCCGTCACATCTGCCATCACGCCTGTTTCACCGCCTGCAGGAAGGCCTCGATCTTCGCCGCATCCTTGATGCCCTTGGCCTGCTCCACGCCGCCACTGACATCTACCGCGTAGGGCCGCACCTGGGCGATGGCCTGGCCGACATTGTCGGCAGACAACCCACCGGCCAGGATGACCGGTTTGCTCAGGCGCGCCGGCACCAGCGACCAGTCGAACGCCTCACCGGTACCCCCGGGTACGCCAGGCACATAGGTGTCCAGCAGGATGCCACGGGCCCCGGCGTACAGCTGGCAGGCCGCCTCCAGGTCGTCGCCCGGGCGTACGCGCAGGGCCTTGATCCAGGGACGCTGGTAGCCTTCGCAGTCCTGCGGGGTTTCATCGCCGTGGAACTGTAGCAGGTCCAGCGGCACCGCTTCGAGAATCTCGTTCAGCTCGCAGCGCGTGGCGTTGACGAACAACCCCACCGTGGTCACGAATGGCGGCAGCGCGGCGATGATCGCCCGTGCCTGACGTACGTCCACCGCCCGCGGGCTCCTGGTGTAGAACACCAGGCCGATGGCGTCAGCCCCTGCCTCGGCAGCGGCCAGTGCGTCTTCGATGCGGGTAATACCGCAGATCTTGCTGCGAACGTTGCTCATGGACAGCGAACCCTGCTGGTGGCAGTGAAAGGCCGGATGTTAACAAATGACGTTTGGCCCGTCAGTCAGCCAATGCCTCGTAGCCAGTCAAAAAGTGTGGGCCGATGTAACGGCTGGGCAGTGCATACGCCTCGGGGTACTCCACCTGCACCAGGTAAAGCCCGTACGGGTGCGCCGTGACCCCGCCTTCGCGACGGTTGCGCCCTTCCAGCACCTCGCGCGCCCAGGCGACCGGGCGTTCGCCGGCGCCGATGGTCATCAGCACACCGGCGATGTTGCGCACCATGTGGTGCAGGAACGCCGTGGCGCGTATGTCCAGCACGATCATCTGGCCATGCCGGGTAACGCGCAGGTGGTAGATGTGCTTGATCGGCGACTTGGCCTGGCACTGGCTGGCCCGGAAGGCGCTGAAGTCATGGGTGCCGAGCAGGCACTGCGCGGCTTCGGCCATGCGCTCGACATCCAGCGGGCGATGGTTCCAGGTGACCTCCTCGGCCAGGTGCGCGGGGCGGATCGGGTCGTTGTAGATGACGTAGCGGTAACGCCGGGCACAGGCCTTGAAACGGGCATGGAAGTCGGCCGGCATCGGCCGCGACCAGACCACACTGATGTCATGCGGCAGGTTGAAGTTGGTGCCCATGCTCCAGGCGCGCTCGTCGCGCACGGCGCGGGTGTCGAAATGCACGACCTGCCCACAGCCATGTACGCCGGCGTCGGTGCGCCCGGCGCAGATGACCGAAATCGGCTCGTTGGCCACCTTGGACAACGCTTGCTCGAGCGCTTGCTGGACACTTGGCACGCCGCTGGCCTGGCGCTGCCAGCCGCGGTAGCGCGCGCCCTTGTATTCCACGCCCAGGGCGATGCGAGAGTAGCCTTCGGCCGCAGACTCGGCGGCGGTGTCGATGATGTCCAAGAGCATGAAACCTGTGGGGTGTACGGAATGGCGGGGATTATAACGACAACGGCAGCCGTGTTGGGCTGCCGTCGGATCTGCATTGTCTTGATGGCCTTTTCGCGGGTTCCACGGAGAGGCCAGCCTTGTGTGCCTCAAACCAGACGGGAAAGCATGTCCTCGGCTTCCTGGCGCTGGTTTTCATCACCATCCTTGACCACTTCATCGAGGATGTCGCGCGCCCCCTGGTTGTCGCCCATGTCGATATAGGCACGCGCCAAATCAAGCTTGGTGGCCACTTCGTCGCTGCCGGAGAAGAAGTCGAAGTCCAGGTCGTCCAGCGGCTCGGGCTCTGGCTGGGCAGCGGCGTCTTCGCTGGTGAAATGTGGCTCCAGCGAGGGCGACTCGAGGCTCTGCGACAGCTTGTCCAGCTCGGCGTTGACATCGTCCAGCTCGGAGGCGAAGTTCTTCGCCGCTGGCGAATCATCTTCCAGCGACAACGACAGGTCGAAGTCGGATGGCAGGTCGAACTCGGACAATGGGTCGAACGCCGGCACGCTGTCGAAAGCAGCCAGTTCCGCGGCGACATCCACCGGGGTTTCGTCGGCAGCCGGCGCAGCCGGGGCAACCGGCTCGCTGACATCGAGGTCGAAATCGGACAGGTCGACAGCAGGTTGCGCTTCGGCCTGGGCCAGCATGGCCTCGAAATCGGCGTCGGCATCGGCCTGCAGCTCGGCATCGACGGCAAACGGTTGTTGTTCTTCCTGCGCCACTTGCGGCAGGGGCTCATCGAGTACCGGCTCGTCCAGCACCGGTTCGTCCAGCCCCGGCGTAGCCAGCGGGCTGTCCTCGGGCAGGTCATCACCCAGGCTCAGGTCGAAGGCAGTGTCCAGGTCCTGTTCGTCCAGGCCCGGCACATCGAGGGTCGGCACTTCATCGAAGGCATCCAGCTCAGGTGCAGCTTCAGGCTGCGCTGGCGTGGCGGCCTCCGGCTCGACCGCCAACTGCGGCTCGAGGGTTGGCAAGTCGTCCAGGCCGACTTCGGCAGGCGCTGGCGTTTCAGGCTGATCCTGCAGCAAGCCCTGCACATACTGTTCGTCCATCTCGGCAGCCAGGGCCGCAGCACCGAGGCCGGCAGCAGCCAGGCCGAGCATGGCCGGGTAGCGTTCCTTCAAGCCGGCGACCGCGGCGCTGTTCTGCTCGCTGGCCGGCAGTTTGCGCTCCTGCTCGACGAACGCGCTCTGGTCACCCTGGCGGGCGTACACGTCCATCAGTTGCAGGCGCAGGTCATCACGCTCCGGCGCAGCAGCCACGGCGGGCTCCAGCAGGTCGGCAGCGCGGTTCAGGCGGCCTGCGGCCAGGCATTGCCCGACCTCTTCCAGCAGCGCGGCGTACGGGTCGGCCTGTGCCTCGGGCTGCGTTTCGACGGCGGCCGCCAGCGGCTTCTCTGCTGCTGCGGCAGCGGCGGCCGAAGCGGCGACCACGGCTGGCGACAGGGTCACGCTCGGGGCCGAAACATCGACGCCATCGAGGCTTGCGCTGTCGTTGTCGAAGCCTGTGGCCTGCTCTTCTTCCAGCGCGCGCGCCATGCGCAGGTGTTTTTCGGCTTCCTGCTGGGCCTTGCGCTTGCGCGCCAGCAGCAACAGCAGAAGCAGAAGCACGAGCAACGCGCTGCCGGCGATCAGCCCCAGCAGCAGCGGGTTGCCGGTGATTTCATCCAGTACATTGCCAGGCTGTTCGCCGGCTGCAGGCTCGGCGGCAGGCGCCGGCTTGGGTGCGGTATCCACGGCGGCAGGCGCCGGTTTGACCACCGGTTGAGCATCGGCCGCGGGCTGGGCCGGGGCAGCTGCCCCCTGGGCCTCCAGGCGGGCCAACTGGTTGTTCTTCAGCTCGATCAGGCGCTGCAGCTTGTCCAGCTGGCTCTGCAGGTCGGCCATGCGGCTCTTGAGTTCTTCGTTGTCGCGACGACTGGTGTCAAGGCTTTCCTCGGCCACGGCCAGCTTGTCGCTGAGCGCCTTGGCCTGGTCGGCACCGGCGTTGCCCGGGCTGACCAGGCGCAGGTTGTCGCCCTGGGCGATACGCGCCGGTGCCGCCTCGGCGGCACCACGACGGGTGGCATCCAGCTGGCGGGCACGCGGGCCCAGACGGCGGCCTTCACGCCAGGCGGCATACTGCTCGGCCACCTCGCTGATCGCCTCGCCCTGCGGGATGCTCTGGATCTGCTGCTGGTCAGGCAGGCGCAGCACCTGCCCCACCTTCAGCTGGTTGATGTTGTTGCCGATGAAGGCGTCCGGGTTCAGCGCCTGGATCGCAATCATGGTCTGCTGGATCGAGCCACCCTGGGTGTTGCGCGCGGCAATCTGCCACAAGGTGTCGCGGCGCTGGGTGGTGTAGCTGCCGGCAGCGGTCACTGCCGGTGCGACATTGCCCGCTGCCGGCTTGTCGCCCTGGGCCTTGGCCTGGTCGAGCAGCACGCTGTAGTCACGCAGCAGGCGGCCCTGCGGCCACATCACCTGAACCAGGAACTTGACCACCGGGCCCGGCAGCGGCTGGCTGGAGGTAACCCGCAACACGCTCCTGCCGTTGGGGTTGATCACCGGCGTGAAGGTAAGGTCTTCAAGGTAAGGCGGCAGCGCTACCCCGGCCTTGCTGAACTCTTCCGGCGGCGCCAGGCTCGGCGCCACTTCGGCGGCGGTAAGGTCGCGCACGTCCAGCAGCTCGATCTCGGCGTCCAGCGGCTGGTTCTGTGCCGACTTGAGGGTCAGCTCCCCCAGGCCCAGGGCATTCGCCATGCCCGACGACAGCGCCGATGCTGCAGCCATGGCCAGAACCAGTTTGCGAATTCGAAGCATGACCTCTTCCCTTGTATGAAGCGTCCTGAAACCTGCATGCGGAGCAGGACAAAAGTGCTCGCCAGTATCTTTTACGGCATGTGTTTAATCAACAACTGCGCCACTTGCACAGCGTTTAGCGCGGCACCTTTGCGCACATTGTCGGTGGTCAGCCAGAGGTTGAGCTGCTGCTCCTCATCAACACCATGCCGTACACGACCAACATAGACCACGTCTTGGCCCACTGCGTCACCCACCGGGGTCGGATAATCATCGCGCTCCACCAGTTCGACACTGTCGGCCGCCTCGAGAGCGTGTTGAATCGCCTCCAGGTCCACCGGGCGGCGGCTCTGCACCGCCACACTGAAGCTATCGCCAAAAAACACCGGGACTTGAACACAGCTCACGGAAATCTTCAGTTCCGGCATGTCCAGCAGCACGCGCAATTCGTTGACCAGGCGCCGCTCCAGCGCGGTATGGCCCTGTTCATCGGCGGCGCCGACCTGGGCCAGCAGGTTGAAGGCCACCTGGCGGTCGAAGAAGCGTGGCTCCAGCGGCCGGGCATTGAGCAGCTCGGCGGTTTGCCGGGCCAGTTCGGTGACCGCTTCACGGCCTTGCGCGGACACCGCCAGCGCCGCCATCACCTGCACCCGCTCGATATCCAGCAGGCCCTTGAGCGGCGCCAGCGCAACGGCCATGGCCACCGCGGCCGAGCACGGGCTGACGATGCGCGCGGGCAGCGCCAGGCCGGCCAGGCGTGCGGCGTTGGCTTCTGGTACCAGGGCCAGGGCGTCGTCCAGGCCACCGGACAGGTCGATGACCGTACAACCCGCCTGCAACGCCTTACCGGCAAAGCTACGGCTGACAGCGGCGCCGGTGGCGAAGAAGGCCAGCTTGACCTGGGCGAAGTCGAAGCTGTCCACTTCGCGCACTTTCAGCTTCTTGCCGGCGAACATCACGCTGCTACCAGCCGATTCCATGCTGGCCAGCAGGTGCAGCGTACCGACCGGGAAGGCCAGTTCTTCGAGGATCTGTACCAAGGCTTCACCGACGCTGCCGGTGGCGCCGACGACGGCGATGTCCAAAGGGTTTGTCATGGAAGGAGTCCTTTTGCTGAAAACGGCGGGGGCGGCACTTTACTTGGATTGTAGAGTTTTGTCTGTGCCGGCCAAAACCCAGCCCCACAGCCAAACCCTGCTCACTCCGCTCTTGCTCTTGCTCTTGCTCTTGCTCTTGCTCTTGCTCTTGCTCTTGATCTTGATCTTGATCTTGATCTTCGCGACTTCAGGAGGCCGGAGTGAGGGAACCCCGGAGCGCAGCGTAGGGGCCGGATGATAGGAGCGCAGCGTTTTTTGGTGGGCCTGCCCCGTGACAGCGGACGCCAAGAAGCTGGCTACAGAGCCAACTGCCTTAAGCCTTTTGCGTATTCGTTCGGTGAACGGTAACCCAGTGCTGAATGCAGTCGACAGCTGTTGTAAAACCCATGGATGTAGCTGGCAATTGCCAGGTGAGCCTGTTTCTTTGTGGGGTAGACCGCGCAGGCTTCCTCTCTCTTCAATGTAGCGAAGAAACTTTCAGCTACGGCGTTATCCCAGCAGTTTCCTCTCCGACTCATGCTTTGCGCGAAGCCCTTCTTGGCCAA
>NZ_JATAAG010000021.1:0-466 GCF_030341915.1 Pseudomonas sp. BCRC 81390
CTTACTGCCCTTCCTCCCAACTTAAAGTGCTTTACAATCCGAAGACCTTCTTCACACACGCGGCATGGCTGGATCAGGCTTTCGCCCATTGTCCAATATTCCCCACTGCTGCCTCCCGTAGGAGTCTGGACCGTGTCTCAGTTCCAGTGTGACTGATCATCCTCTCAGACCAGTTACGGATCGTCGCCTTGGTGAGCCATTACCTCACCAACTAGCTAATCCGACCTAGGCTCATCTGATAGCGCAAGGCCCGAAGGTCCCCTGCTTTCTCCCGTAGGACGTATGCGGTATTAGCGTTCCTTTCGAAACGTTGTCCCCCACTACCAGGCAGATTCCTAGGCATTACTCACCCGTCCGCCGCTGAATCAAGGAGCAAGCTCCCGTCATCCGCTCGACTTGCATGTGTTAGGCCTGCCGCCAGCGTTCAATCTGAGCCATGATCAAACTCTTCAGTTCAATACTGCTT
>NZ_JATAAG010000002.1:0-278008 GCF_030341915.1 Pseudomonas sp. BCRC 81390
GATTTCTCGCATGGCCACTTGTGATGCTGATAATCTTTGTGACTATCAGTCCGTACTCACAAGCACCCACACGAATTGCTTGATTCGATTTGTTAAAGAGCGTTTGGTTAAGAGCGTTTCGTCTCAACCGAGGCGCGCATTCTACGCTTTCCTCATTGGCTGTCAAGCGTTTATTTTGAAGTTTTTTGCGAGAAACTCGTTTAGCTTCAAACACTTGACTCACTGCGATCTCTCGTAGCGGGAGGCGAATCATACAGCGTTTAAAACCGCTGTCAACCTTCATCTCGACCGCTGCCGATCATTCGATCGAAGCACTTCCGACACTACCTGAATTACTCAACTCTTTGATTATCAAGGAGTTTTGCGCTTCGACCACCTCGGAAGTGGTGCGCATTATAAGGGCATCCCAGACCGCGTCAACCCTTAATTCGAAGAACGCTGAATATCGCTAAAAAGCAAAGCGGGGCGGCCTGACGGCCACCCCCGCTTTTGATCAGCACCGTACGTCTTCACAGCACGCCGCTATCGCGAAGCCGTCGCACCTCATCTACACCCATTCCCAGCACGTCAACCAGCACCGCATCGGTATGCTCACCCAGCAGCGGCGGCGCCCGTCGGTATTCCACCGGGGTCTCCGACAGGCGAATAGGGCTCGCCACCTGCGGCACGCTACCCGCCAGTGGGTGTGGAATGTGCACTGCCAGCCCACGCGCGAGCACCTGCGGGTCCTGGAACATCTGCGCCAGGTCATTGATAGGCCCACACGGCACCCCGGCGGCCTCCAGCTGGCTCACCCATTCGGCCGTGGTCTTGAACACCGTGGCCTGACGGATCAAAGGGATCAGTTCCGCCCGGTTGGCCACCCGCATTTTATTGGTAATGAAGCGCGGATCGTCGGCCCATTGTGGTTGCCCGGCCACCTCGGCAAACTTGCGGAACTGGCTGTCGTTACCCACGGTAAGGATGAAATCGCCATCTGCCGTCGGGAAATCCTGATACGGTACGATATTCGGATGTGCATTTCCCAGGCGACGAGGCGGTACACCCGTAGTCAGGTAGTTCATCGCCTGGTTGGCCAGGCAGGCGACTTGAACATCGAGCAATGCCATGTCGACGTGCTGACCGACCCCGGTCTGCTCCCGGTGGGCAAGGGCTGCGAGAACCGCCACGGTGGAATACAGCCCAGTCAGGATGTCCGTCAGCGCCACTCCCACCTTGACCGGCCCTGCGCCTTGCTCACCCTCCGGGCGGCCGGTCAGGCTCATCAGCCCACCCAACCCCTGGATCATGAAGTCATAGCCAGCGCGCTTGGCATAAGGCCCGGTCTGGCCGAATCCGGTGATGGAACAGTAGATAAGCCGCGGGTTGATGACTTTCAGGCTTTGGTAGTCGAGGCCATAGGCAGCCAACCCACCTACCTTGAAGTTCTCGATGACAATATCGGACTTCGCCGCCAACTCACGCACCAGGCGCTGCCCCTCGGGCTGGGTGAAATCGATGGTCACCGAGCGCTTGTTGCGGTTGGCCGACAGGTAATAAGCAGCCTCGCTGGTATTCTGCCCCTCGGCATCCTTGAGGAAGGGCGGCCCCCATGAGCGCGTGTCGTCGCCACTGCCAGGGCGCTCGACCTTGATCACATCAGCGCCCAGGTCAGCAAGAATCTGGCCAGACCATGGGCCGGCCAACACGCGCGAAAGGTCCAGCACCCGCAGATGTGATAGCGCGCCCATGGGCTGGCTCCTTATCAATAGAAAGCCTGGATACCGGTTTGCGCACGCCCCAGGATCAGCGCATGCACGTCATGGGTACCTTCATAGGTGTTGACCACTTCGAGGTTGACCAAGTGGCGGGCCACCCCGAACTCATCGGAAATGCCATTGCCACCCAGCATGTCACGCGCCATGCGGGCAATATCCAGTGCCTTGCCACAGGAGTTGCGCTTCATGATCGAGGTGATTTCCACTGCAGCGGTGCCTTCGTCTTTCATCCGCCCGAGGCGCAGGCAGCCCTGCAGCGCCAGGGTGATTTCGGTCTGCATGTCGGCCAGCTTCTTCTGGATCAGCTGGTTTGCCGCCAACGGGCGGCCGAACTGCTGCCGGTCCATGGTGTACTGCCGCGCAGTGTGCCAGCAGGCCTCGGCGGCCCCCAGAGCACCCCAGGAGATGCCGTAGCGCGCCGAGTTCAGGCAGGTGAACGGGCCTTTCAGGCCCCG
Source organism: Pseudomonas sp. BCRC 81390 (assembly GCF_030341915.1). NCBI lineage: Bacteria > Pseudomonadati > Pseudomonadota > Gammaproteobacteria > Pseudomonadales > Pseudomonadaceae > Pseudomonas > Pseudomonas sp. BCRC 81390. The sequence goes on from NZ_JATAAG010000002.1 coordinate 2,213, forward strand.
CACATCGGGGAAAATGTTCTCTTCCGGCACGAACACATTGTCCATGACGATTTCGCCGGTGATCGAGGCGCGCAGGCCGACCTTGCCATGGATTGCCGGGGCACTGAGGCCTTCCCAGCCCTTCTCCAGGACGAAGCCGCGAATGTCACCCTCGTCATCCTTGGCCCAGACCACGAAAATGTCAGCGATCGGACTGTTGGTGATCCACATCTTGCTGCCGGTCAGGCGGTAGCCGCCGTCGACCTTGCGTGCACGGGTAATCATCGAACCCGGGTCGGAGCCGTGGTTAGGCTCGGTCAGGCCGAAGCAGCCGATCCATTCGCCGCTGGCCAGCTTGGGCAGGTACTTCTGCTTCTGTGCCTCGGTACCGAATTCATTGATCGGCACCATCACCAAGGACGACTGTACGCTCATCATCGAGCGGTAACCCGAATCGATACGCTCCACCTCGCGGGCGATGAGGCCGTAGCACACATAGTTCAGGCCGCTGCCACCGTATTGCTCGGGAATAGTGGCACCCAGCAGCCCGACCTCACCCATCTCACGGAAGATCGCCGGGTCGGTCTGCTCATGACGAAAGGCTTCGAGCACACGCGGTGCCAGCTTGTCCTGGGCGAACTGATAAGCGCTGTCACGCACCATGCGCTCTTCTTCAGTGAGCTGCTGATCAAGCAGCAGCGGGTCGATCCAGTTGAAGCTTGCTTTACCGGCCATGAGCGATTCCTCGAAATTGGGACAGTTTCTTGTGCCTTGAGCCTAGGACGGATCGGCTGTCGGGACAAACGAGGATTGCGCACCAATTAGTGATATTTTGTCACTTCGTAAATGGTTCCAACGCTACATTGACAGCCTTACAAGTGAGGTTGACGTACATGCGTCGCAAAATCCCGAGTACTGCCGCCCTGGTTTGCTTCGAAGCCGCCGCGCGCAATGAAAGCTTTACCAAGGCGGCCCAGGAACTCGCCCTGACCCAAGGTGCCGTATGTCGGCAGATAGGTAGCCTGGAAGCCTTCCTCAATGTGGAACTGTTCCGCCGCTCGCGACGCGGCGTAAAACTGACTGAGGCCGGCCTTTCCTACAGCCGCCAGGTGGCCGCTCAACTGGACGCCGTCGAACGCGACACCTTGTCGGTAATGCGTCAGCAAGGCGCGAACGTCATCGAGCTGGCCGTGGTGCCTACCTTCGGCACCCAATGGTTGCTACCGAGGCTCAAGGATTTCCAGCAGCGTCACCCTGAGGTCACGGTCAATCTCACCAATCGCACCCGGCCTTTCCTGTTTGCCGACACGACCTTCGATGCAGCCATCTATTTCGGCGATGCCGACTGGTCCGGCACCCAGTCGCATCGACTGATGGGAGAAAACCCGCTGCCTGTATGCAGCCCGGCGCTGCTGGGCGACCAAGGCATGCTCGACGCCCAGTGCATTGCCCAGTTGCCGCTGTTACAACAAAGCACCCGCCCTTACGCGTGGCGTCAGTGGTTCAACAGCATCGGACTGAACGTGGAACGCGACATGACAGGCCCGCGCTATGAACTATTCTCGATGCTCGCCCAAGCAGCCATGCATGAGATGGGCATCGCCCTGATTCCGCCGTTCCTGATCCAGCGAGAGTTGGAAGAGGGCAGGTTGGTGGTCGCTAACAGGCATGCCCTGTGCAGTGACAAGGCCTACTATCTGATGATTCCGGAGCGCAAGGTGGAATCAGCTTCGCTGCGCGCGTTCCGCGACTGGCTGGTGAGCCAGGCCCAGGCATACACGGCGAGAGCCTAGGAACCGGCGACAACTTGACTCGGTAGTCAATAATTTTAAACACCTACAGATATATGTATTTGTCGCAATTACATAAACTGTTATGCAGATGCAAAAATCTCGCTTAACCCGGCTTAGTGCGCGGCTTTGCGGGTTATTTTGCGACATTCACCAAGCTGTAAGCGAATAGGCCACAAAATTTTTGATTTTTTCTCCTAATCTCCCAATAGCCCTTGTTTGACGGCTCGCAGCCTGACCGTTGCGACATACGGTCACAGGGTGACTTGTAGTTTTGACTTTGTTTCGCTTCAGAACCGGTTGAAGGCCCCTGGCTTCGTCTGCAAAATGCTTCGCCCGCCCGGGATTCGGCGGACCGGCGCTCCACAGCCGCCCCAGCGCACCATCCGAAGTGTGTTGGCTTTTACAAAGACAAAGGTCACCGCAGGAGAAATAGTCGTGCACATTGGTGTTCCTCTCGAGACGCAGACCGGTGAGACAAGGGTCGCTGCGACCCCCGAAACCATCAAGAAACTGATTGGCCAGGGCCATCAGGTTACCGTCCAACGGGGGGCAGGGCTCAACGCCAGCATTCCGGACAGTGCCTATGAAGCCGTGGGCGCTTCCCTGGGAAACGCAGCCGATGCCTACGGCGCCCAACTGGTGCTCAAGGTGGTCGCCCCCAACGACCAGGAGCTGGCCCTCATCAACGGCGGCAGCATCCTGGTCGGCATGCTCAACCCCTTCAACAACGAACTGATCGGCAAGATGGCCGAACGCGGCATCACCGCCTTCGCCCTGGAAGCCGCGCCACGCACCTCGCGGGCCCAGAGCCTCGATGTGCTGTCGTCGCAAGCCAACATCGCCGGTTACAAGGCAGTGTTGCTGGCAGCCCATCACTATCCACGCTTCATGCCCATGTTGATGACCGCCGCCGGTACCGTTAAAGCTGCGCGCGTGTTGATTCTGGGGGCGGGCGTAGCCGGCCTGCAGGCCATCGCCACGGCCAAACGCCTGGGTGCAGTGATCGAGGCGTCGGATGTACGCCCGGCGGTGAAGGAGCAGATCGAGTCGCTGGGTGCGAAATTCATCGACGTGCCTTACGAGACCGATGAGGAACGCGAGTGCGCTGAAGGCGTGGGCGGGTATGCCCGGCCGATGCCGGCCAGCTGGATGCAGCGCCAGGCCCAGGCCGTGCACGAGCGCGCCAGGCAAGCGGACATCGTCATCACCACCGCGCTTATCCCGGGACGCAAGGCGCCAACGCTGCTCAGTGCCGAGACCGTCGCGCAGATGAAGCCCGGCTCGGTGGTCATCGACCTCGCGGCAGCCCAGGGCGGCAATTGCCCACTGACCATCGCCGACCAGGTGGTGCAGCACAACGGCGTGATCATCGTCGGCCCGACCAACCTGCCAGCCCAGGTAGCTGCCGATGCCTCGGCACTGTATGCGCGCAACCTGCTGGACTTCATGAAGCTGCTGTTCGACAAGGACGGCGCGCTAGTCATCAACCTCGAAGACGATATCGTCGCGGCCTGCCTGATGTGCCGCGATGGTCAGGTCGTCCGCAAGAACGGCTAAGGAGCACGACAATGGAAGACATGCTGATTTCCCATGGCATCTACAACCTGATCATCTTCGTGCTGGCCATCTATGTGGGCTACCACGTGGTCTGGAACGTCACCCCGGCGCTGCACACCCCGTTGATGGCCGTCACCAATGCCATCTCCGCCATCGTCATCGTCGGCGCCATGCTGGCCGCCGCGCTGACCGTGACCCCGGCCGGCAAGCTGATGGGTACCCTCGCCGTGGCCCTGGCCGCGGTCAATGTGTTCGGTGGTTTCCTGGTCACCCGCCGCATGCTTGAGATGTTCAAGAAGAAAGCCAAGAACGAGGGGCAGAAGTAAGCATGAGCATGAATCTGGTAACACTTCTCTACCTTGTCGCCTCGGTCTGCTTCATCCAGGCGCTCAAGGGCCTGTCGCATCCGACCACCTCGCGGCGCGGCAACCTGTTCGGCATGATCGGCATGGGGATCGCCATCCTCACCACGGTTGGCCTCATTTACAAGCTTGGCGCCGAGCTGGCTACCGCCGGTATCGGCTACGTCCTGGTTGGCCTGCTGGTCGGCGGTAGCGCTGGCTCGGTCATGGCCAAGCGCGTCGAGATGACCAAGATGCCAGAGCTGGTCGCCTTCATGCACAGCATGATCGGCCTGGCTGCGGTGTTCATCGCCATCGCCGCCGTGCTGGAGCCGCAATCGATGGGCATCGTCGCTGCGATCAGCGACCCGATTCCCACCGGTAACCGCCTGGAGCTGTTCCTCGGCGCGGCCATCGGTGCCATTACCTTCTCCGGTTCGGTAATCGCCTTCGGCAAGCTCTCGGGCAAGTACAAGTTCCGCCTGTTCCAGGGCGCACCGGTACAGTTCGCCGGCCAGCACAAGCTGAACCTGATCCTCGGCCTGACCACCATCGCCCTGGGCTTGCTGTTTACCTTCACCGGCCACTACAGCGCCTTCACCTTGATGCTGGTATTGGCCTTCATCATGGGCGTGCTGATCATTATTCCGATCGGCGGCGCCGACATGCCGGTGGTGGTGTCGATGCTCAACAGCTATTCGGGCTGGGCAGCGGCCGGTATCGGCTTTTCGCTGAACAACTCGATGCTGATCATTGCGGGCTCGCTGGTCGGTTCGTCCGGTGCCATCCTCTCGTACATCATGTGCAAGGCGATGAACCGTTCGTTCTTCAACGTAATCCTCGGCGGTTTCGGCGGCGATACCGATGCTGGCGCGGCGCAAGGCTCGAAAGAACAGCGCCCGGTGAAGTCCGGCTCGGCTGACGATGCCACCTTCCTGCTCAGCAATGCCGATAGCGTTATCATCGTTCCGGGCTACGGCCTGGCGGTGGCTCGCGCACAGCACGCGCTGAAGGAGCTGACCGAGAAGCTGAGCCATAACGGCGTGACCGTAAAGTATGCGATCCACCCGGTGGCCGGCCGTATGCCCGGGCATATGAACGTGTTGCTGGCCGAGGCGGAAGTGCCTTACGACCAGGTGTTCGAGATGGAGGACATCAACGCCGAGTTCGGTCAGGCCGACGTGGTACTGGTTCTGGGCGCCAACGACGTGGTCAACCCGGCCGCAAAGAACGACCCCAAGTCGCCGATTGCCGGTATGCCGATCCTTGAAGCCTTCAAGGCCAAGACCATCATCGTCAACAAGCGCTCGATGGCCAGCGGCTATGCCGGGCTGGACAACGAACTGTTCTACCTCGACAAGACCATGATGGTGTTTGGCGATGCCAAGAAGGTCATCGAGGACATGGTCAAAGCGGTAGAGTGACAACAGCCGCTGTAAACCTGCCGCTATAAAGAAAGCCCCGGTCAGAATCTGCCGGGGCTTTTTTTCTTGATCCGGATCAACGGCTCTACTTCAAGGCTTCTCATACGACCATGGTCGTGGGACGGCAGGGGGCGAAGTCTCTAGACTGCGCTGCAGTAGTTTCAGTAGCCCGAGATAACAATCCATGTACCGTGATCGTATCCGCTTGTCCTCCCTGCACAGCAAGGTAATGAGTGCGGCTGATGCCGCTGGTCTGATCGAGGACGGCATGACCGTCGGCATGAGCGGTTTCACTCGCGCCGGCGAAGCCAAGGCCGTGCCGCATGCCCTGGCCGAGCGAGCCAAGCAGTCGCCACTGAAAATCAGCCTGATGACCGGCGCCAGCCTGGGTAACGACCTGGACAAGCAACTGACCGAGGCCGGCGTGCTGGCTCGCCGCATGCCATTCCAGGTCGACAGCACACTGCGCAAGGCCATCAACGACGGCAAGGTGATGTTCATTGACCAGCACCTGTCGGAAACCGTCGAGCAACTGCGCAACCAGCAGTTGAAGCTGCCGGACATCGCGGTCATCGAAGCCGTGGCCATCACCGAGCAAGGCCATATCGTGCCAACCACGTCGGTGGGCAACTCGGCCAGCTTCGCGATCTTCGCCAAGCAGGTGATTGTCGAGATCAACCTCTCGCACAACACCAACCTCGAAGGCCTGCACGACATTTATATCCCCACCTACCGCCCGACCCGCACGCCTATCCCGCTGGTCAAGGTAGACGACCGAATCGGCAGCACCGCGATCCCGATCGACCCAGCCAAGATCGTCGGCATCGTCATCAGCGACCAGCCGGACTCGCCATCCACCGTACTGCCGCCGGATGACGAAACCCAGGGCATCGCCGACCACCTGATCAACTTCTTCAAGAAGGAAGTCGAAGCTGGCCGCATGACCAACAGGCTCGGCCCGCTGCAGGCCGGTATCGGCAGCATCGCCAACGCGGTGATGTGCGGCCTGATCGAGTCACCGTTCGAAGAACTGACCATGTACTCCGAAGTACTGCAGGACTCCACCTTCGACCTGATCGATGCCGGCAAGCTGAGCTTCGCCTCGGGCAGCTCGATCACCTTGTCTACCCGCCGCAACGCCGACGTGTTCGGTAACCTGGAGCGCTACAAGGACAAGCTGGTGCTGCGCCCACAGGAAATCTCCAACCACCCGGAAGTGGTCCGGCGCCTGGGCATCATTGGTATCAACACCGCGCTCGAGTTCGATATCTACGGGAACGTCAACTCTACCCACGTTTGCGGTACCAAGATGATGAACGGTATCGGTGGCTCGGGGGATTTTGCCCGTAACGCTCACCTGGCGGTGTTCGTCACCAAATCGATTGCCAAAGGTGGCGCGATTTCCAGCGTGGTACCGATGGTCAGCCATGTCGACCACACCGAGCACGACGTGGACATCCTGGTTACCGAGCAAGGCTTGGCCGACCTGCGTGGCCTGGCGCCGCGTGAGCGGGCAAGGGCAATCATCGACAACTGTGTGCACCCGGACTATCGCGCTGCGTTGAACGATTACTTCGAACGCGCCTGCCAGCGGGGCGGCCATACTCCGCATATCCTGCGCGAAGCGCTGAGCTGGCACGAAAACCTGGAGGAAACCGGACGCATGCTGGCTAGCTGACCACACCGGTCCCGGAATGGCGGCCCTGCTTCCGCTGTTCCGGCCCCTATATCTGTAGCGGCCGCCTTGTGTCGCGATGGGCTGCGCAGCAGCCCCTCAATCTCAGCTTTGACATCGCCCCCCGGGGGCCGCTTTGTGGTCCTATCGCGACACAAGGCCGCTGTACAAGATTGTGCTGTACAGTCCAGCCATGCTAAACGCAAAAACTGTTCTACTGTACCTATTCTTTTGACAGCTTTCGACGTTCAAAACCTTGCCCTCATTCAAAAACGCACCATATATGTGCAGGCCAGTACAGTTGCGCCTATTTCGAGTGCAACAGTAGGGTTACACAGTTAACTGAGCCATCGTCTTTCAACTGAACTGTATCTACTGTTATGGACGACAGAGGAGGATCATTGGCATCAGTTAAATCACTACCTAATCCCGCCATAAGCGGAAGGATGAAACATCATGGAACGTACCCTCAGTTCCGGTCTGGTTTTTGAAAGCAACGCCCAACAATCCAACGCTTCGCTGCCGCTGCGCGCCCTGTCCACCCTGCTGCTTTGGCAGCGTCGCATGGCCAGCCGCCGTCAACTGGCTCGCCTGGACGCCCGCCTGCTGGCCGATGCCGGTATCAGCGAGTCGCAGCGTTACGAAGAGCTGAGCAAGCCTTTCTGGCGCTAAGCTCCGGCTTGCCGGCTTCGGCCGGCACCGCGAATTCTCAAAACCCGTTGCAGGAGACTGCGACGGGTTTTTTGTTTGTAAGACCCGTACTAGAGCCTTTGTAGGCGACACCAGTACAGTTTCTCAATTATGAAAATCAAGCGGTACAATTTCTATCCCACCTTTCATTAACATCTGGAAACACCGGCGCGTGATACGCTTGGCTTAACAGTCTGGTAGAACCCACTGTAAAAAGTACCGCGACGAGCTGTGCGAGCGTCCGATAAGCAGAACCACCCGACCCTAGTCCAGGAGTCCACCATCATGTCTCGTAAATATCTGATTGGCGCAGCCCTGATGCTGAGCCTGGCCGGCACCGCAAGCGCCACCAGCTTCGTTGTCACCACTGACGCCGTCGTTGGCGCAGTGGCTGCGTCCACCGATGCCACTTCCGACATTTCTTCCTCGTTCCGTGACGACAAGATTGTCCAGGCCGCCCGTGACGACGCCGCCAGCTTCGTTGGCAGCCAAGGCGATATCCGCGGTGCCAAGCTGGAGAGCGCGTTCCTGCACATCCGTTCGCAGATGCCAGCCCTGCAAGCCAGCGACGCGCAACTGGCCCAGGCCATCTTGGCGCTCTGACGCCGACTGATTCGTGCGGCTGTGCCGGTTACCGCCGGCACGGCCGTACCCCGTTGCTCCCATGTTTCCAGCTGTCGTAAGCCCATGCGTTATCTGTTGCCGCTGCTGTTCTCCGTTGTTGGCATGGCCAGTGCCCATGCCATGGACACCACCACGCAAGGCCTGGTCATCACAGGCTATGTCACCAGCCAGGTCACCACTGCACCGTTCGACCGTAAACTGGTCCGTCAGGCCCGCGACGATGCGGCTGCCTTCGTTGCCAGTGACGGCCAGATCCGTGGCGCGCGGCTTGAGGCAGCACTGCAATCGTTACGCCACCGCTGCGCGCAGAAGGCCGTCGGCGACCTGGAACTGGCGCAAGCAATTCTCGTCCAATAATTCATCTGGCTCCTTGTATTTTCGGAGATGTTCCATGCGTAAACCGCTGATTGCCGCTACCCTCGGCATGCTCCTGCTGGCCGACCTGGCCCAGGCACAGACCCTGGTGGCCACCAGCAATATCATCGTGCGTGCCTTTGGCCGCTCGATCGATTTCACTTCTGACACCACCACCTCGATCCGCGACTCCAAAGTGGTGCGCGAAGCCCACGACGACGCTGCCAGCTTCGTCGCAAGCAACGGTGATATCCGCGGTGCCCAGCTCGAGGCAGCTTTCAATACATTGCGCGAGCGCGTGCCGGAAGCACGCGGCGCCAGCGACCAGGTACTGGCTGAAGCCATCCTCGCACTGTGAACCGCGTGCGCGCCTGGCTGCTTGGCTGCGCCCTGACGCTGCTCGGCACGCCCGCCCTGGCCGACCTGCAGCTCGAGCTGCAGGCGTCCGGCCTTGATTCGCAACAAACTCAAGCCACCCAGGCCCTGCTCGACGAGGCCCTGGGCAAGCTCCCACCCCGTTTCAAGCAACAGCTGGACCGCCGTGTGCGGGTCAGCTGGAGCGACAACATGCCGGCCGACGCCTATGGCCAGGCATCGCTGGTCTCTACCCTGGAGCTTAACCGTCGCCTGCTGCCCAGCCTCGCTGACGGCAGTGCTGCCAGCGAACGTACCAACCGCCCACATGGCACGGTGCGTGAAGAACTGCTGGCCACGGTCCTGCACGAGCTCACCCATATCTACGACCGCGCCCGGCTGTGGCCTGGCGCCGAAAGCTCGCTGATCGCCCGCTGCAAGCGCCAGCAAGGCACGCTCGGCAAGATCGGCCTGCCTGAGGCATGCCGTGGCCAGGCAGAGCGTCGCTTCACCCTCAGCGACGACCCGCGCCTGCTCGACCTGGCCGGCTGGCAGCAATACGTGGGCCGACGCGGCGAGCGAGAGCAGCACAATGGCCAGTTCGTGCGCAGCCCGGACAGCTATGAGCTGACCAGCTCCAAGGAATACATCGCGGTCAATATGGAGTATTTCCTCCTCGACCCGAGCTACGGCTGCCGCCGCCCGGCACTGAACCAGTACCTGCGCGAGCACTTCGGCTGGGCACCGCAACAGGACACCTGCGCCAAAGGCCTGCCATTCATCAATGCCGGCAGCGATTTCGCCCGCCAGCCGCTCGGCGAGATCGACCCTGAGCGGGTCTATGAAGTGGATTATCTGCTGGCCGAAGCTAACCAGAACCTGGTCAGCCGCTGGGGCCACAGCATGCTGCGCCTGGTGATCTGCAAGCCGGGCCGCCCACGCGGGCCGGACTGCCGTCTCGACCTTGACCAGAGCCTGGTGCTGTCGTACCGCGCCTTTGTCAATGACGTGCAACTGTCGAGCTGGGACGGCCTTGTCGGCGCCTACCCCTCACGGCTGTTCGTGCTGCCGCTGGGCCAGGTGATCGACGAATACACCAAGACCGAACTGCGCAGCCTGGCCTCGGTGCCCTTGCGGCTCAGCCGCGACGAGATAGAGAACCTGGTACGCCAGGCCGCCGAAATGCACTGGAGTTACGACGGCAACTACTGGTTCCTGTCCAACAACTGCGCGGTGGAGTCGTTGAAACTGCTGCGCAGCGGCACTGCCAACCCACGCCTGAACGACCTCGACAGCATCATGCCCAACGGCTTGCTGGCTGTGCTCAAGGGCAGGGGGTTGGCTGATACCAGCGTGCTCGACGACCCGCGCGAAGCGCTGCGCCTCGGTTACCGCTTCGACTCCTACCGCGACCGCTATCAGGCCATGTTCGAGGTATTGAAGAAGCAGCTGCCGATCAAGCAGGACAAGGTCGAAGACTGGCTGGGGCTGGACGCCGAGCAGCGGCGGGCCTGGTTCGCCCAGGCCGACCTGCGCACCAGTGCAGCCTTGCTGCTGCTTGAACAGGCCAGCCTGCGCCGGCAATTGCTGCTGGCCCAGGACGAGGTCAAACAGCGCTACCTGAATGCCGCCGCGCAGAATGACGGCAGCGTCAGCAAGGCCGACGCCACCCTCAGGCAGATGCTCGCCAACAGCGGCTTCCTCAGCCGCCCGGCCGAGTTGCTCGACACCAAGGGCTACGGGCTGCCGCAACCCCAGGAGCGCAAGCACCTGGAGCGCGTGAGCAGTGAGCGGCAGGCGCAGCTGTTGCGCTTGAGCACCAACCTGGACAAAGAGGTGAGGGCGCTGCTGGAGCCGTCGCGGGCCAGGGAAATTGCCGCCGTCGAGGCCAATGTAAAGCAGATCGGCGAGCATTTGCGGGCTTTGCACAAGGCGGCCGGAGGCCTGCAGCTGTAAGGTTGGCAGTAGCGGCCTCTTCGCCGCTGACCCCGCTCCCACAGGATCCATACAGCAGATGGGATCTGCGCCGTACCTGTGCGAGCGGGCTCACCCACGAAAGCGCCAGAACAAACAGCACAGAGGTTGCAGGTGCACTCGGCCCGCACCTTCGGTCACATCCTGCGTTCAGCTACCTCTCGTCGCCTTCGCTTCGGCGAAAGCTGGCTGAAAGCTTGCCCTCATAGGATAGCCACCACTACCGGCACCAGACCGGTCAGCCAAGGCGCCGGTAAACACCGCGCCCGGCCCAATCAACAACAACAATGGTGATCCCGATGTACGCTTGTGCCCGCCTTTCCGTAGTCCCTCTACGCATGCTCCCTGTGCAGCGCCCGACGCGCTGATCCGCCCGAATCGTCTTTCCTTTCGCCGCGCCACACCTGGAGTACTGCCATGCTGACCTTCCTCGGCTTTGCCATGGTCATCACCTTCATGTACCTGATCATGACCAAGCGCCTGTCGGCGTTGATCGCGCTGATCCTGGTACCGATCCTGTTCGCCCTGTTCGGCGGTTTTTCCGCCAAGATCGGCCCCATGATGCTTGAAGGCATCAGCAAGCTCGCGCCAACCGGCGTGATGCTGATGTTCGCCATTCTCTACTTCGCCCTGATGATCGACTCCGGCCTGTTCGACCCGGCCGTGCGCAAGATCCTCAAGCTGGTCAAGGGTGACCCGCTGAAAGTCTCCGTCGGCACCGCCGTGCTGGCCCTGGTGGTCTCGCTCGACGGTGACGGCGCCACCACCTACATGATCTGCTGTGCCGCCATGCTGCCCATGTACAGCCGCCTGGGCATGAGCCCGCGAATCATGGCGGGCCTGATCATCCTGGCCGGCGGGGTGATGAACATGACCCCGTGGGGCGGCCCGACCGCCCGTGCCGCCAGCGCCCTGCATGTGGACCCATCGGACATCTTCGTGCCGATGATCCCGGCCATGCTGTTCGGCGTCCTGGCGATCCTGGCCATTGCCTACCTGTACGGCAAGCGAGAACGCGCCCGGCTGGGCGAACTGCACCTGCCCACCGACGACATCGACCACAGCGAAATCACCGTTTCACAGTACCCGGAAGCGCGTCGGCCGAAACTACTGTACTTCAACGGCGCCCTGACCGCCGCGCTGATGGCGGCGCTGATCGCTGGCGTGCTGCCGCTGCCGGTGCTGTTCATGATTGCCTTCAGCATCGCCATGATCGTCAACTACCCTTGCCTGCAGCAGCAGAAGGACCGCATCGCCGCCCACGCCGGCAGCGTGCTGGCTGTCACCGGGCTGATCTTTGCCGCCGGTATCTTCACCGGCATCCTGTCAGGCACCGGCATGGTCGACGCCATGTCCAAGAGCCTGCTGGCGGTCATCCCCGAAGCGCTCGGCCCCTACCTGGCGGTGATCACCGCGATCGTGAGCATGCCGTTCACCTTCTTCATGTCGAACGACGCTTTCTACTATGGCGTGTTGCCAGTGCTGGCCGAAGCCGCCAGCCATTACGGCATCAGCCCGGTGGAAATGGCCCGTGCATCGATCGTCGGGCAGCCGGTACACCTGCTCAGCCCCCTGGTACCCTCCACCTACCTGCTGGTGGCCCTGGCCGGCATCGAGTTCGGCGATCATCAGCGCTTCACCTTGAAGTGGGCAGTGCTGGTGTGCCTGTGCATAATGCTCGCCGCGCTGCTGATGGGGATTTTCCCGCTGTTCAGTAGTCTTTAATAAACGCGAATCACCCTAACGCGACGTGCCCTGGTGTGGGCATGTCGCCTTTACCGCTCGAAGGAAAACACATGGAATGGCTGACCAGCCCGGAAATCTGGGTTGCCTTTTTCACCCTTACCGCGCTTGAGATCGTCCTCGGTATCGACAACATCATCATGATCTCGATCCTGGTCAGCCGCATGCCCAAGCACATGCAGCCGCGCACCCGGATCTTCGGCCTTGCCCTGGCCATGGTCACCCGCATCATGCTGCTGCTGTCGATCACCTGGGTCATGCGCCTTACCGCCGACCTGTTCGTGGTGTTCGGCCAAGGCATTTCCGGGCGTGACCTGATTCTGTTCTTCGGTGGCCTGTTCCTGCTGTGGAAAAGCTCGCAAGAGATCTACCACGGCCTGGAAGGCGAGGATGAGAACGCTGAAGAGCCGAAAGGCGCGGGTGGCAAGTTCTTCTATACCATCATCCAGATCGCCATCATCGACATCGTGTTCTCGCTGGACTCGGTCATTACCGCAGTGGGCATGGTGTCCCACGTACCGGTGATGATCGCCGCCATCGTCGTCGCGGTGCTGGTGATGATGCTGTGCGCCGGCACCATCAGCGAGTTCATCGACAAGCACCCGTCGTTGAAGATGCTTGCGCTGTCGTTCCTGATCGTGGTCGGTACCGTGCTGATCGCCGAATCTTTCGACGTGCACGTGCCGAAGGGCTACGTCTACTTCGCCATGGCGTTTTCGCTGGCGGTGGAAGCCATCAACATTCGCATGCGTACCGCACTGGCCCGCAAGCAAGGCAAAGAGCATGAGCCGGTGAAACTGCGCAAGGATATTCCGGGTCAATAAGATCAGGAAGCGCAGTACACAAAGGGCCCTTCGGGGCCCTTTTTTTCATGCCGGCAATCATTCATTTCCAACGTGTTTCAAATAAATGGCAGCCATGCGAAGCTGGCGACAGCTACGCAAAACGACTAAAGCTTTGAGTGAGCACTGAAAATTCTTCAAATGCTCGCGCTTCATCTCTTGGCCCGCTGGGCCAATGTACCAGGGGGCCGTCGCCATGCTGACCCTGCTCAACCTGCTCTCGGCCGTAACGCTTCTGGTCTGGGGCACCCACATCGTACGTACCGGCATCCTTCGGGTATTCGGCTCGAGCCTGCGTCGCATCATCGGCCAGAACATGAACAAACGGCCGTTGGCGTTCATTGCCGGTATTCTGGTCACTGCGATGGTGCAAAGCAGTAACGCCACCGCCATGCTGGTCACCTCGTTCGTCGGCCAGGGCCTGATGGCCATGACCCCGGCCCTGGCGATCATGCTCGGAGCTGACGTCGGGACCGCGTTGATGGCCCGGGTACTGACACTGGACCTGTCCTGGCTGTCGCCGCTGCTGATCTTCCTGGGCGTGATCTTCTTCCTCTCGCGCAAACAGACGCGGGCCGGCCAGCTGGGCAGGGTAGGCATCGGGCTTGGCCTGATCATCCTGGCACTCGAGCTGATCGTGCAGGCCGCCACGCCGATCACCCACGCCCAGGGTGTGAAAGTGCTGTTCGCCTCGCTGACCGGCGACATCATGCTGGATGCCCTGGTCGGTGCGCTGTTCGCCATGATTTCCTATTCCAGCCTGGCCGCCGTGCTGCTCACCGCGACACTGGCCGGCGCCGAAGTGATCAGCCTGCCGGTGGCCATCGGCCTGGTGGTCGGCGCCAACATCGGCAGCGGCATGCTGGCCTTCATCAGCACCAGCATGCAGAACGCTGCGGGCCGTAGGGTGGCCCTGGGCAGCCTGTTGTACAAGCTGATTGGCCTGTTGCTGATCATCCCGGTGCTGCACCCGCTGGTCGCCTGGATGGACTCCCTGAGCTTCAGCGCGCAGGAGCTGGTCATCGGCTTCCACCTGCTCTACAACACCCTGCGCTGCCTGATCATGCTGCCCACGGTCAAACCGATGGGCCGGTTGTGCAACACCTTGCTACCCGACCGGGAAAACGGCAATGGCCAGGTGCGTCCGCGCCACCTCGACACCTCGGCGCTGGACACCCCCAGCCTCGCCCTGGCCAACGCTGCCCGCGAAACCCTGCGCCTCGGTGACATCGTCGACAGCCTGCTCGAAGCCATGCTCGGTGCCCTGCGCGGTACCCAGACCGCCTTGCCCCAGCAGGTCCGGGCCCTCGGTGAGGACGCCGACGCCTTGTACAACGCGATCAAGCTGTACCTGGCGCAGATGTCGCGTGAAGACCTCAGTGAGCAGGACAACCGTCGCTGGGCAGAAATCATCGAGCTGGCGATCAACCTCAAGCTGGCTTGCGACCTGATCGAGCGCATGCTGCGCAAGGTCCAGCAGCAGAAGACCAGCCAGCGCCGGGAGTTTTCCCAGGTGGGCCTGGAAGAGCTGACCGGTCTGCAGGAACAGCTGCTGGCCAACCTGCGTCTGGGCCTGTCGGTATTCCTCAGTGCAGACCCGGAAAGCGCCCGCTTGCTGCTGCGGGAAAAACGCCGCTTCCGCGCCCAGGAACGGCGCCTGGCGCACGCCCATGTCAGCCGCCTGCAGCGCAAGGTAGTGCAAAGTATCGAGACCAGTTCGCTACACTTGGAACTGATCGCCGACATGAAGCGGTTGAACTCTTTGTTCTGTAGCAGTGCCTATGTGGTACTGGGCGGCTCGGACACGGGCGGGCTGATGCTCGACAGCGTGCCGGACGAAGCCCGCCTGCCGTGACTCCTACCTGAGGACCCAAGCTCGCCCATGCGTTGCCTGATGTTCATTTGCCTGCTGATCTGCAGCCTGCCCTCATTTGCCCTTGACCGCTCGCGGGTTGAAGGCTACCTGCTGCCCAATGGCCTGCAGGTCATCTTGAAAAACGGCTATGAACGGGACCATGTGGCGATCCGCCTGGTGGTAGGCGTAGGCCTTGACGATTTCAATTGCGAGCAGAAAGAGCTGCCGCACTTGCTTGAGCACCTGTTGTTCAGCGGTATCGATGAAACCGGCGAAGGTGGCCTGGAAGAGCGCCTGCAGTCGCTGGGCGGCGAGTGGAATGCCTACACCAGCAGCGCCGACACCACGTTCGTCATCGAAGCGCCGGCGCGCAACCAACGCAAAGTCCTCGACCTGCTCATGGCGGTAATCCGTGACACTCGGATCGACGCCAGGACCCTGGCCACCGCCAAGCGCATCATCGAACGCGAAGATGGCGGCCATTATGGCCACCTGCAGCGCTGGCTCGACCGCCAGGACATCGGCCACCCCGCCAGCGACCAGTTGGCCACCGAACTGGGCCTGAAGTGCCCCGAGCGCTCCGACCTCGACGACATGACCCTGGAGCAGGTGCAAACCTTGCGTGACCACTGGTACGCGGCCAACAACATGACCCTGATCATGGTCGGCGGCCTCGACCGCCTGCTGCCGGCCTACCTTGAACGTACTTTTGGCGAACTGCCCGCCAGCGAGCCGGAGGAGCGCCGCACCCTGGAAAGTATCAGCCAGCCGGCCGAGCAGCGCCGCGACCTGGCCCGTGGCTGGCTGGGCGACAACGTCAAACTGCACTGGCTGTTCGTCGAGCCGGTGCTGGACAACGACCACCAGGCCACCCTTGACCTGCTGTCGCATTACCTGGAATGGGCGCTGTATGACCAACTGCGCCTGCGCAACGAACTGTCCTACGGCCCTTCGGCACAACGTGAAAGCTTCGGCGACACCGGCCTGCTCAGTCTCAACGCTGACCTGGAGCGCGAGGATATCGACAAGGCGGTCAAGGTGATGCAAGCGTTGTTCGACCACCTGCGCAAGGAAGGCCTCGACCCGGACACCTTTGCCCGCATCAAGGCTGCCAGTATCGCCAAGGAAAGCTGGAGCACTCAGGGCAACAGTGCCTTGGCCGACTACTACTGGGGGGCGCTGAACGACTATAACGACGGGCGCTTCAGCGACCCTGCGCGCAAACTGCGCCAGGTGAGCCTGGAGCAGGCCGATGAAGCGCTCAAGGCATTGCTCGAGGAGGATGGCTACCTGCGCATCGAGAAGCCTTTGCTTGGCTATGATGATCTGTATGGTCTGGCGGCCTTGCTGTTGGGGCTGATCCTTGCAGGAGGGCTGTTACGCTGGCGTCGGCATGCCCCGGAAAAACCGGACGACGCTACACGCTAGCGGTGAATCGGCGGTATTCTTTTGCCACTACCGCCCCCTCATCTTCCCTGTTGTAGAGCCAATGCCTCAAATACCCCGCATCGTCCAGCGCATCATCGATTTGCTTAAACGCTACCCCGGCATCATTGCGCTTGGCGGTTTCCTATCCGGCATCGGCAGCTTCATCCTGGTTGACCGTCAGGCCAGCCTGGCCAGCTGGGTGGCCGTGCTGATGCTGATCAGCTGGGTCTGGCTGATGCTGGAAAACACCCTAACCGGCCTGTTCGCGCGCATCTTCAACCGCGAAATCCCGCAACCGCTGTTGCGCTACGCGACGCAGATGATTCACCAGGAATCGCTGTTCTTCGTGCTGCCTTTCTTCTTTGTCACCACCACCTGGAACAGCAGCCAACTGGTGTTCACCGGTTTGCTCGGCGCTGCCGGCCTGATCTCGATCATCGACCCGCTTTATTACAAGTGGCTGGCACCGCGGCGCTGGCTGTTCCTGGCGCTGCATACCCTGACCCTGTTCGCCGCACTGCTCACCGCGCTGCCGATCATCCTGCACCTGACCACCGCGCAAAGCTTCAAGCTCGCCCTGATCATCGCCATGGCGCTGTCGTTCCCCAGCCTGGCCAGCAGCTTCCCGATCAACAACTGGCGGCGTGCCGTTGCGCTGGTGCTGGTTACCCTGTCGGTTGGCGGCGGCGGTTGGCTGCTGCGCTCATGGGTGCCACCGGCGACCCTGTGGATGACCGACGTCGCGGTGAGCACTGAGGTGCAGAATCGCCAGCCAGGCGCTTCGCTGAAGGAAATCGCTGCCAGCCGCATCAGCAGCGAAGGCCTGTATGCCTACACGGCAATCAACGCACCACGCGGCCTGAACGAACGGATCTACCACGTGTGGCAAAAGGACGGCAAGGAAGTCGACCGCATCGCCCTGGATATCCATGGTGGCCGCAAGGAAGGCTACCGGGCGTGGACGCACAAGCAGAACTTCCCACCCAACCCGGCAGGCAAGTGGCAGGTGAGGGTGCTGACCGAAGATGGGCAGGTGATCGGCGTACTGCGCTTCAAAGTGGTGGACGATACGCCGGCGCAGTGATTGAGGATAACTTCGCACCGCCTGTAGCAGCAGCCTTGCGTCGCGATGGGCCGCAGAGCGGCCCCCGTGCCCCAGACAGCACATAATCACCAAACAGCCCTGGCCCGCTGCGCTATGATCAGCCCCTGAGCCTCACTGCCGAGTCAGGAGCATGGAGCCGATGACCCTACCCAGCGCCACACTGGACACCAGTAGCCAACCGGCCTGCCTGCGCATTACCGGTGACTGGACGCTGGCACATTACGCCAGCCTCAAGCGTGACAGCGAGCGCCTGCGCACACAGTATGCCGCCGACGCCGTTGCCGACCTCAGCCAGCTCGGGCGCCTGGATACTGCCGGGGCCTCGCTGCTGGCCGAACTGCTCGGTGCAGAGCGCCTGTCGCTCTGCACCGACGGACTGCCCGAAGCCAGCCGCGCACTGCTCAGGAACGTCTATTGCTCCGTGCAGGACTACTGCATTCCGGTCAAGGAACCCGAGCGCAACGTGCTGCTGTTGCTGCTGGAACGCATCGGCTGCGCCGTCGGTGCCTTGTGGCAAGACAGCCTGCAGTTGCTCGGCTTCGTTGGCGTGATCCTCGAAACCCTGCTGCGCCGCGCCTTGCAACCGCATCGCTGGCGCTGGACCCCGGTCGTGGCGCACATCGAACAGACCGGCCTGGATGCCGCGCCCATCGTCGCCTTGCTGACCTTCCTGGTGGGCGCGGTGGTGGCCTTTCTTGGTGCCACGGTGCTGGCCGATTTCGGTGCGACCGTGTTCACGGTCGACCTGGTGGCATTCTCGTTCCTGCGGGAGTTCGCCGTGCTGCTGACCGCCATCCTCATGGCCGGCCGTACCGCCAGCGCATTTACCGCACAGATCGGCTCGATGAAGGCCAACGAGGAAATCGACGCCATCCGCACCCTGGGCCTGAACCCCATGGAGCTGCTGGTAGTGCCGCGGGTGCTGGCCTTGCTGATATCGCTGCCCTTGCTCACCTTTGTCGCGATGATCTGCGGGATCGTCGGCGGCGCGGTGGTATGTGCGCTGTCGCTGGACATTTCGCCAGCCATGTTCCTGTCGCTGCTGCAAAGCGACATTGGCGTGCAACATTTCCTGGTCGGCCTGGCCAAGGCGCCGTTCTTCGCCTTCCTGATTGCCGCCATCGGTTGCCTGGAAGGCTTCAAGGTCAGCGGCAGTGCCGAATCGGTGGGGGCGCACACCACGTCGGCGGTGGTGCAGTCCATATTCGTGGTCATCGTGCTGGACGCCGTGGCCGCCCTGTTCTTCATGGAGATGAGCTGGTGAGTGGCCAGGAAAGCGTGATCGAGGCGCGTGGCATCTGCAACCGCTTTGGCCGCCAGAGCGTGCACGAGAACCTCGATCTCGACTTGTACCGCGGCGAGATCCTTGCCGTGGTCGGCGGCTCGGGCAGCGGCAAATCGGTGTTGCTGCGCAGTATCATCGGCCTGCGGCGGCCCAATGAGGGGCAGATCAAGGTATTCGGCCAGGATCTCGCCGGCTTGCGCGAAGAGCAACGCTCACTGGTCGAACGGCGCTTCGGCGTGCTGTTTCAGAAGGGCGCACTGTTTTCCTCGCTGACCGTGACCGAGAACGTGGCCTTGCCGCTGATCGAACACGCCGGGCTCTCCCGCGCCGATGCCGAGCATCTGGCCGGGGTGAAGCTGGCCCTGGCCGGCCTGCCGATCTCGGCCGCCGACAAGTACCCGGCCTCGCTGTCCGGCGGCATGATCAAGCGCGCGGCACTGGCCCGCGCGCTAGCACTGGACCCTGACATCCTGTTCCTCGACGAACCCACCGCCGGCCTGGACCCGATTGGCGCAGCCGCCTTCGACCAGTTGATCCTGACCCTGCGTGACGCGCTGGGCCTGTCGGTGTTCCTCATCACCCATGACCTCGACACCCTGTACACCATCACCGACCGCATCGCCGTGCTGTCGCAGAAGAAGGTCCTGGTCGCCGGCCCGCTGGCCGAGGTCGCGCAGGCCAGCGACACCTGGATCCAAGAATACTTTCATGGCCCGCGCGGGCGCGCAGCCGAACAGGCCGCCGTCCGTGCCGGGCAGGAGCGCTGAACAATGGAAACCCGAGCCCATCACGTCCTCATCGGCCTGGTCACCGTCCTGGTGGTGGCCGGCGCCATGCTGTTCGGCCTGTGGCTGACCAAATCCAGTGTCGACGACGCTTTCAAAGACTACGAGGTGGTGTTCAACGAAGCTGTCTCCGGCCTGTCGCGCGGCAGCCCGGTGCAATACAACGGCATCAAGGTGGGTGATGTGTCCACCCTGCGTCTGGACCCGAAAGACCCGCGCCGGGTACTGGCGCGGGTGCGCCTGAGCGCCGACACCCCGGTGAAGGAAGACACCCAGGCCAAGCTGACCCTGGCCGGGGTAACCGGCAACTCGTTCATCCAGCTCAGCGGCGGTACCCCACAAAGCCCGGAACTGAGAGGCAAGGACGGCAAGCTGCCAGTGATCATCGCTTCGCCCTCGCCGATCTCGCGCCTGCTCAATGACAGCAGCGACCTGGTCACCAACATCAACCTGCTGCTGCACAACGCCAACCAGATGTTCTCCGAGGACAACATCGGCCACCTGAGCAACACCCTGGCCAACCTCGACAAGACCACCGGTGCCTTCGCCGGCGAGCACGGCGGCATCGCCCAGGCCATCGAGCAACTGGTGGAGGTGGGCAAACAAGCCAGCGCCACCCTGGCCGAGACCCAGGCGTTGATGCGCAATGCCAACGGCCTGCTGGGCAGCGAGGGCAAGCAGGCGATCGGCAGTGCCGAGCAGGCCATGCAATCGCTGGCCGAGAGCACCGCAACCATCAACCGCCTGCTCGAAGACAATCGCGAAGCGATCGGCGACGGCGCCCAGGGCCTGAACCAGCTCAGCCCGGCGATTCGCGAACTGCGCGAAACGCTTAACGCACTCAAGGGTATTTCCCGGCAACTGGAGGCCGACCCCAGCGGTTACCTGCTAGGCCGCGACAACAACAAGGAGTTCCAGCCATGAAACCGTCGCTGCGCCTGCTGGCCCTGGCGGCCGCGCTGAGCCTGGCCAGTGCCTGCTCGATTCTGCCGCAGAGCGAACCCGTCGACCTCTATCGCCTGCCGGTCAACCAACCCAGCCGTATGGTGCCAGCGCTGGACTGGTCACTGCGCCTGAACAAGCCGCTGGCCAGCGAGGTGCTGGCCGGCCCGCGGATTGCCGTGGTTCCCCAGGGCAATGTGATCAGCAGCTACAAGGGCGCGCGCTGGAGCGATGCGGTGCCGGTACTGCTGCGCAACCGCTTGCTGGACGGTTTTCAGCGTGACGGCCGGGTACAGCGGCTGAGCGCTGACGACAGCAACCTGCAGGCCGACTTTGAGCTGGCTGGCGAGCTGCTGGCGTTCCAGAGTGAATACCGGGCGGATGGGGTGGTGGAAGTGGTGATCCGCTATGACGCACGGCTGGTACAGGGGCGCACGCAGCGCATCCTCGCCAGCAAGCGCTTCGAAATCCGCAAACCGTTGGCCGACCGGCAGGTGCCAGCGGTCGTCGCAGGCTTTGGCCAGGCTTGTGACCAACTGGCAGGGCAAGTGGTGAGCTGGACCATTGCCCAGGCAGGTAGCGTTCCCGCGAGTGAAAGCCTGTCCGCGTCGAGTAAGCGCGGACCATAGCGCAGATGACTCAGGCGAAGAACCAGTAGCAGACGAAGATCGCCGCAATCACACCGCTCAATTCCGCCAGCAATGCGCAGCCGACCGCATGGCGCACCCGCTGGATACCCACGGCACCGAAGTACACCGCCAGCACATAGAAGGTGGTTTCGGTACTGCCCTGGATAGTTGCTGCCACCAGCGCGGGGAAGCTGTCGACGCCATGGGTCTGCATGGTCTCGATCAGCATCGCCCGCGCGGCACTGCCGGAGAACGGCTTGACCAGCGCCGTGGGCAAGCCCTCGACGAAACGGGTGTCCAGGCCCATCCAGGTGACCAGATGGCGGATGCCGTCCAGAGCCATCTCCAAGGCGCCAGACGCGCGCAGCACACCCACCGCCACCAGCATCGCCACCAGATAGGGCAAAAGCCCTTTGGCCACATCGAACCCTTCCTTGGCGCCTTCCACGAACGCTTCGTAAACCTGTACCCGCCTCAGGGCGCCAATTACCAGGAACAGAATGATCACGCCAAACAAGGTGAGATTGCCCAGGATCGACGACAGGCTGGCCAGTGCAGCCGCCGACAGGGTGCCGAGGAATGCCATGAAGCCACCCAGCAGCAAGGCACCCGGAATCAGGTAGGCGAGCACCACCGGGTCCCACAGGCGCAAGCGCTGCATCACCGCCACCGACAACAGGCCGACCAGGGTCGAGACACTGGTGGCCAGCAGGATGGGCAGGAACACCATGGTCGGGTCCGCTGCGCCCTGCTGGGCGCGGTACATGAAGATGGTTACCGGCAGCAGGGTCAACGACGAGGCGTTGAGTACCAGAAACAGGATCTGTGCATTGCTCGCCGTGGTGCTGCTGGGGTTCAGCTCCTGCAACGCACGCATGGCCTTTAGGCCGATCGGGGTGGCGGCGTTATCCAGCCCCAGGCCGTTGGCGGCAAAGTTCATGGTGATCAGGCCTAGGGCGGGGTGGCCGGGCGGGACCTCGGGCATCAGCCGCGCGAATAGCGGGCCAAGCACCCGGGCCAGCCATTCGACGATGCCAGCCTTTTCGGCAACCTTGAGGAAGCCCAGCCAAAGGGTCAGTGTGCCGAACAACAGCACCATGACTTCGACCGACAGCTTGGCCATGGCAAAGATGCTCTCGACCATGGCCGCGAAGATACCGGGGTTGCCGCCAACCAGCCATTGCGCCAGCGCGGACACGGCCGCCACCAGGAAAAAACCAAGCCAAAGGCCGTTGAGCATCCGTGTATCCCCCTGAAAAATGCCCGAATGATAGCGTATCGGGCCCCTCGCGACCGCTCCTACCGGAAGCCGCGAACACTGCGTAAAACAAAAAGCCCCGACAAGTCGGGGCTTCTGGTCAAACGTGAGTGAGGCTTAGCGCTTGGCAGCTTCGCCAACCACCGCGGCTTCCTGTTTGTCGGCCATCAACGAGGCGTAGTACTTCTCGCCCTTGGCGGCATCGTACATGCCTTCCCAACGCGCGATGACCAGGGCTGCCAGGGCGTTGCCCACGACGTTCAAGGCGGTACGGGCCATGTCCATGATGCGGTCGACACCGGCGATGAAGGCCAGGCCTTCGAGCGGAATGCCCACGCTGCCCAAGGTAGCCAGCAGGACCACGAAGGACACGCCCGGTACGCCCGCGATACCTTTGGAGGTAACCATCAGGGTCAGGACCAGCAGCAGCTGTTGGCTCCACGACAGGTCGATACCGTACAGCTGGGCGATGAAGATGGCTGCGATGCTCTGGTACAGGGTCGAACCGTCGAGGTTGAAGGAGTAGCCGGTCGGTACCACGAACGAGCAGATCGACTTCGGTGCACCGTACTTCTCCATCTTCTCGATCACGCGCGGCAGCACGGTTTCCGAGCTGGAGGTGGAGTAGGCGAGGATCAGCTCATCTTTCATGATGCGCATGATCTTGATCACCGAGAAACCAAACAGGCGGGCGACCAGGCCCAGCACCATGAAGGCGAAGAAGGCGATGGCGAAGTACACCAGCAGCACCAGCTTGGCCAGCGGCAGCAGCGAGCTGAAGCCGAAGTTGGCCACAGTCACCGCGATCAGGGCGAACACGCCGATCGGGGCGTAGTTCATGATCATGTGGGTGACCTTGAACATGGTCTCGGAAACCGCCTGGAAGGTGCGCACCAGCGGGTCGCGCAGCTCTGCCTGCAGGCTCGACAGGCCCAGGCCGAACATCACCGAGAAGAAGATGATCGGCAGCATCTCGCCGCGCATCAGCGCTGCAAAGATGTTCGACGGGATCAGGTTGAGCAGGGTCTCGATGAACGCGTGCTCATGTTGTACCTCGGCGGCGGTAGCCTGGTACTTGGAGATGTCGACGGTGCCCAGGGTGCTCATGTCGATGCCGGCACCAGGGTGGAATAGGTTCGCCAGCACCAGGCCCACGAGAATGGCGATGGTGGTGACCACTTCGAAGTAGATGATGGTCTTCAGGCCGATACTGCCGAGTTTTTTCGCGTCGCCAACCCCGGCGATGCCCACGATCAGCGACGAAATCACGATCGGGACGACGATCATCTTGATCAGGCGAATGAAGATGTCACCAGCGGGCTGGAGGACGTTGCTGATCCACCATGCCTTTTCCGCACTGAAGTGATTCAGTAGCGCGCCGATTGCAACACCCAGGACCAGACCGATGACGATCTGCCAGGCGAGGCTCAGTTTTGCCTTCTTCATGTCTTTACCCTTTGTTCTAGTGGTCATGGGCACCCAACGGAAACGCTTGTAACAGAGCCGTTGCCCAGCTCATGGGCAGCAGATGTTCCGTCCGGCGAGTTCATGTAAGGACACCGCAGGCGGGCGATAGAACGCTCGGCCAGCGAAAAAGGCGGCAACTATTGCGATGGCAAAGGGGGAAATCTAATGCCGGAAACGCATGGCCTATACCGTTTACGCATATGATTTCTGGCTGTCAGGATGGGTTCGCAAGTGCTTGATTTATAACGTTCGGAATTCCGAACAAGACCAAACCGCCATATTTCGGCAGATTTGGCAGGGTCTAAAGTGCCGAAAGAATGGCTTGTTCGACTATCCGAATGGCGTAAATGCCACCTGGGCGAAAGCCAGACTGGCCGAGAAAAAATGATGTACGGTCGAAACAAAATGTGTCTCGAACGGCTGTTCGTGCAGGGAAGGGGATGGCATGGCTCCTCGGAAGTCAGGTCTGGCCAGTTACCCTGTGGCACCGCCGACCTGATGCTTCCGATTCCGCCTTTCCTGACCCGGCCCATTGCTGGAGGCACTCCCTGTACCCCTAGGCCACTCCGATCCAGTAGCAATCAGAACAGCCCGGCCCCCTGGTCATGTGCTGCCCCTCCTCGGGGCGGCGCATCTTGGAAGGCCGAACTATAGAAAGGTTCGGCTTCCGTTACGTGACAGTGCATGACCTCGCACCCCGTACCGCAGCAAGCTCAGTACCAGTTCGGGTCACGCTTGAGCTGCTCTTGCAGCATCGCCTTCATGCCGTCATCCGGCTTGCCCAGCCAGCGATACTGGGCGTGGCGGGTAGGCGACTTGTCCTTGGGCAAGCCCTCGGGCACTTCGACAAGCATCCCGTAGGCATCGTCCTTGTCCCAGCTGAACGCCACGATCAGGCGCTTGTAGGTGCAATTGTCCTGCCGTTCACACAACGGACCGACCAGATACTTGTCGCCATCCTCGGTCACGGCCGACATCTGCTGCTGGGAACTGCCGGTCAGATTGACCACCCAATCGGGCAGGCGTTCCTCGCCTTTGATTGCGTCCTGCCAGGTTTCCCGGTACTCAGGGTCCGAACCGAGCAGCTGGTCGACCCGCACCTGGCCGTCATTGGCCGCCATCGCCGCTGCACTGCCGCCTAGTAACAAGGCGGCAGCCAGGGCTGTCCAACGCTTCCCGCCCATCTTTAACCTCGTCCACGTCCAAAGAAGAAGGAGGCTACGAACAGCACCAGGAAGACGATGAACAGAATCTTCGCGATACCCGTGGCAGCGCCTGCGATACCACCGAAGCCCAGTACTGCGGCGACAATGGCGATGATGAGGAAAGTGATAGCCCAGCTCAGCATGATGGTTCTCCTTTCTTTTTCGAAATCGGTCCGACTCTGGGTCAGAACACCCAGCGATCCTGCGGCACGACAGTTTCCACTGTGGCCGGTGAAGCCTTGTCCTGGCCACCAGCCACCGGGTCGGTGGCCCTGACCAGGGTATTGGCACGGGTCGCCTGGATCTGGGTCAACAGGGCGGTCTGGGCCGCCACTTGCTCGGCCAGACGCGCGGTTTGCCAGCTGTAATAGAAGAGACCGGCAGCCAGGGTCAGCAGCAGCGCCATACCAAGTGTCAGCACCTGGCGCAGGGGCAGTGCGGCGTTCTGCGAGCGATTGACGGATTGACGGTTCATGCCGGCTCCTCCTGCTGTAATTTTTGTTCAAACCTGAACAGGTAATTGCAGCCCGCATGCCAGCTTTCAATATTCGATAAAATCCTTTTAATTCAAGCGGTTACAGACATCGTGCGCGCCTGCCAAGCACGTATCCTGCACGATGCCTACCTTGCCGTCGTGCGAATTGCACGATCGTTCAGCCTTCTACCTTGGTGGCCACCTTGAGCAGGTCTGCGTCCACGCCACGCACACCCACGATCTGCCGGGCTATCTCCACGGCAATGGTTTTCTGCTCGCTGCTGACCACCTCGCCCGCCAGCCGCACCAGGCCCTCTTCACTGGCCACCTTGAGGTTCAGGCCGTCCAGGTTGCGGCTGAAGCGGTAGCTGTTCTGGATCTTGTCGATGATCCAGCTGTCGCTCGGTTGTGGCCCCGTCGGCAGGCCTACGGGGGCTTCCCCGGCCTTGGCCATGGCTGCGGAATCAAGACTGACCAGGTTGTTGACCAGTTGCACGCCGTCGGTGGTGCGCGCCACCACGCCGGCGAGTTCCTTGGCTTCGGCACTGTCGACCCGGCCCCGCAGGGTGACCACCCCTTCACTGCTTTGCACATCTATAGGGGCGTCCTCGGTGATGCGGCTCCACAGTAGCCGGGCACGGATCACTGCCGCCAGTGTGGCGTCCTCCAGACGCTGGGCGTAGGCACGCAATTCAAGCGGGCGCTCCACCAACTGGGCGTTGACCCGCAGCTGGTTGTCCACCTTTTCAATACCGCGCGTGGCCAGGGCGATATGCTCGGCCAGCTGGCGTTCGACATCGTTCTCCACCTCACCAGAAAGCCGCGCCTGCTTGCCATCCACCTCGACCTCGATACGGAACAGGTCGAGCATGCGGTTCAGCGACAGCGCCGTTTGTAGCGCGCCTTCGAGACGCGCGTCCTGAACGGGGTCGGCAAATGCCGGGGTGAATGTTGGCAGCAAGACGGCTGCCAACACGGCGGTCCGCAGGTAAAAAGTCATGGCGACCTCCTTTCTGTAGGCAAATACTGAAAATCATCGCAACCAATGTGCCATCCGCGACCTCTAAGCAAATCATTGGAATAGCGGGGCCTCTGGGCATTGATTGGCCATTGGCTAGCATGCAAAGGTCCGATTCCTTCAGAATTGACCATGCAACTTGCCCGATTTTTCCCACACTAATTTGAAGACCTATCCCTAAGGAGCGCAGGACATGGAATCAGCTCAGGACAATCAAGGCCGCATTCTGCTGGTGGATGACGAGTCGGCGATCCTGCGCACCTTCCGCTACTGCCTGGAGGACGAAGGCTACAGCGTGGCCACGGCCAACAGCGCGGCGCAGGCCGAAAGCCTGCTGCAGCGGCAGGTATTCGACCTGTGCTTCCTCGATTTGCGCCTGGGCGAAGACAACGGCCTCGACGTGCTGGCCCAGATGCGTATCCAGGCCCCTTGGATGCGAGTGGTGATCGTGACCGCACACTCGGCGATCGATACGGCGGTGGACGCGATCCAGGCCGGTGCTGCCGACTATCTGGTGAAACCGTGCAGCCCCGACCAGCTGCGCCTGGCTACTGCCAAGCAGCTGGAAGTGCGCCAACTGTCGGCCCGCCTCGAGGCCCTTGAGGGCGAAGTGCGCAAGCCCAAGGACGGCCTCGACTCGCACAGCCCGGCCATGATGGCAGTGCTGGAAACCGCCCGGCAGGTTGCCACCACCGACGCCAACATTCTCATCCTGGGTGAGTCCGGTACCGGCAAGGGCGAACTTGCCCGAGCCATCCATGGTTGGAGCAAGCGGGCCCGCAAAGCCTGCGTGACCATCAATTGCCCGTCGCTGAATGCCGAGTTGATGGAGAGCGAGCTGTTCGGTCACACTCGCGGCGCGTTCACCGGTGCCAGCGAGAGCACCCTCGGGCGGGTCAACCAGGCCGACGGCGGTACTTTGTTCCTCGACGAGATCGGCGATTTCCCGCTGACCTTGCAGCCCAAACTGCTGCGCTTCATCCAGGACAAGGAATACGAACGCGTCGGCGACCCGGTCACCCGCCGTGCCGATGTGCGTATCCTGGCCGCCACCAACCTCAACCTCGAAGAGATGGTGCGCGAAAGCCGCTTCCGCGAAGACCTGCTGTACCGCCTGAACGTCATCACCCTGCACCTGCCGCCGCTGCGCGAGCGCAGTGAAGACATCCTGACCCTGGCCGACCGCTTCCTCGCCCGCTTCGTCAAGGAGTACTCCCGACCCGCCCGAGGCTTCAGTGACGAAGCCCGGGCGGCGCTGCTCAACTACCGCTGGCCTGGCAACATTCGTGAACTGCGCAACGTGGTAGAGCGGGCCAGCATCATCTGCCCGCAGGAACGCGTGGAAGTCAGCCACCTGGGCATGGCCGAGCAGCCTGCAGGCAACACCCCGCGAGTTGGCGCCGCCCTGAGCCTGGATGAGCTGGAGCGCGCTCACATCGGCGCAGTGCTGGCGGCCAGCGATACCTTGGACCAAGCTGCCAAGACCCTCGGGATCGATGCCTCCACCCTGTATCGTAAGCGCAAGCAGTACAACCTATGAAGTGGCCGCCCATGAAGCTGCGCACGCGGCTCTTTCTCAGTATCTCGGCGCTGGTTACCGTGGCGCTGCTGGGCCTGCTGCTGGGGTTGATCAGCGTACTGCAGATGGCTACGGTGCAACAGCAACTGGTGCGCGACACCACCCATGTCCTGGAAGTCGGGCTGAAGTTGCGCCAGAACCTCGGCGAACAGCTGACCCTGATCCTTGATGAGGACACCACCCCAGAGAGCCTGCGGTTGCTGCAGGAGGACTTCCAGACCCTGCTCAACCAGGCCTTGGAGCAAGGCGGCGAGCGTACCAGCTTCAGCAAGGCCAGCAGCAACTACCAGGCCTTTCTCCAGGCCTACCGAGAAAGCACCGCACCTGCCCGCAGCATGGGAGCGGAGCAACCGTTGGGTGCCGCCTTCAACCAGGTGCGCAGCGACCTGATCGACTCCCACAAACAGGCCCTGGAACATATCACCCGCAGCGAAGAACGCACCCGCGACCACGCCCTGCTGATCAGCGGCATGATGGGCATGATGGGGCTGGTCGTGCTGGCTCTCGGTTTCGTCACCGCGCATAACATCGCACGGCGCTTCGGCCAGCCGATCGAAGCCCTGGCCCAAGCGGCCGACCAGCTTGGCAAGGGCAATTTCGACGTGACCCTGCCAGTTACCCAGGCCGCCGAACTGATCCAGCTGACCCGCCGCTTCGGCCTGATGGCCGAAGCCTTGCGCAAACACCAGGCCACCAACGTCGATGAGCTGCTGGCCGGCCAGCAGCGCCTGCAGGCCGTCCTGGACAGCATCGACGATGGCCTGTTGATCATTGACCGCCAAGGCCGCCTGGAGCACCTCAACCCTGTGGCCCAGCGCCAGCTGGGCTGGGCTGACAGCCGGGTCGGAAGCAGCCTGGCCGAGGCCTTGCAACGCCCGGAACTGGAACAACAGCTACGCCAGGTATTGCGCGGGGGCAACCTCGACCGCCCGCCAGACGACCTGAACATTGAGGTCGATGACGAAACCCGTCTGCTCACTTACAGCCTGACCCCGGTCAGCCACCCGCAAGGGCCGATCCTTGGCGCGGTAATGGTGTTGCATGATGTGACCGAGCAGCGGGCCTTCGAGCGCGTACGCAGCGAGTTCGTACTGCGCGCCTCGCACGAGTTACGTACCCCGGTAACCGGCATGCACATGGCGTTCGGCCTGTTGCGCGAGCGCCTCAAGTTTCCGCCAGAGGCGCGGGAGCATGACTTGCTGGAAACCATTGGCGAGGAAATGCAGCGCCTGACCCAGTTGATAAACGATCTGCTCAATTTCAGCCGCTACCAGAGCGGGCTGCAAAAGCTCGAACTGGCCCCGTGCGCCATCGATGAACTGCTCGAACGCGCCCAGCTGCGCTTTGCCGAGCAGGCGGCACACAAACAGATCGAGCTGATCAGGGAGCTGGAACCGCCACTACCACGCATTCAGGCGGACGTCGCCCAGCTTGACCGGGTGCTGGACAACCTGCTGCACAACGCCATCCGCCATACCGCCAGTGGCGGGCGAATCCGCCTGCATGCGCGACGCCACGCGGAACGGGTGATCGTCAGTGTCGAGGATAACGGCGAAGGCATTGCCTATGGGCAGCAGGGGCGCATCTTCGAGCCCTTCGTGCAGGTAGGCCGCAAGAAAGGCGGCGCGGGGCTGGGGCTGGCGTTGTGCAAGGAAATCGTGCAACTGCATGGCGGGCGCATGGGGGTATTTTCCAGGCCGGGGCAGGGCACCCAGTTCTACATGGCACTGCCGGTCTGATGCCCTCGGGCCACCAACTCGGCGAACTGCCGGGCATTCAACGGCCGTGCGAACAGCCAGCCCTGGCCATAATGGACCCCTTCGCTGCTAAGCAGCACCGCCTGGTCTTCACACTCGATACCTTCGGCAATCACCCGCAGATGCAGGTCATGAGCCATGCGGATGATATGCGGGGCAACGCCACTGCTGGCAGCATCATGCCCCAGGGCATCGATGAACGCCTTGTCGATCTTCAGGCAGTCCACCGGCAGGGTCTGCAGATAGGCCAGGCTGGAATAACCGGTGCCAAAATCGTCGATCAGCACCTGATGCCCCACCGCCCGCAGCGCCTGCAGGTTATCGCGGGCCACCACCACATCGATCAGGCCGCGTTCGGTCACCTCGAAAGCGATCTGGCTGGCCGCCACTTTGTGCAAGGCCAACAGGCGTGCCGCCACCCGGCCAATCCGCGGCACCATCACATCGCAGGCCGCCAGGTTTACCGAAATGTACAAGTTGGGGTGCGAGCGCAGCAGTTGCCCTAGCTGCTCCAGCACGCGTTGCAGGACAAAGTCGGTAATCTGGCGAATCTGCCCGGTGTTCTCCGCCAGCGGAATGAACAGGTCCGGGCTGGTCAGCGTCCCGTCCGGGCGGCGCCAGCGCACCAGCGCCTCGGCCCCCACGCAACGGCGGGTATCGAGCTCGAAGATCGGCTGGTAGAGCACCTGCAGCTCGCCACGACGCAAGGCATTCTGCAGCTCCGAACTCATTGACCGCTTTTGCAGGATCAGTTGCAGCACCAGCCAGCCGATGCAGCAGGCGGCCAGTACGCTGCCGGGAAACAGCAGCCAGAGCATGCCGTTCATCTTCAATGGCAGTTTTGCCCGTGGGGCGATCAGCACCAGTTGGTAGTCCGGTGACTTGGTCGGCATGCGATAGATCAGCCGGTCGCTGAGTTCCAGCAGGGACTTGTGGCTTGCCGACCAGGCCGAGGGTGGCGGCCATACCTGTGGCGGCCCCAATACCGGGATGGCCCGGGCGCCATTGTCCAGCACGACCACCAGGCTGCCGCCCGGGGGCAGGTCGACCACATCGGTGAGGTGCCCACGCGAGGTAGACACTACGAACTTGCCTCGCCCCAGCATCAGCGCGGCCAGGTTCTCGTTCGGCTCGGTCGTGGTGTTCAGCCAATAACTGTAGGTCGGCCCCTGGATGTCGGGCGCGCGCAAGGGTTCGAAGGCCCGCTCGTCACCGCGGCTGGAGCAGGCGATGTCACCGTCCACGTATGCTGCCTCATAAATGAACCGCGAACCCAGACTGACCTGCTGCAATGCCGTGAGCATCGCCGGGCTGCAACCGCGCAAAGGCTGCGCCTGCAACAGGTCAACCCCTTCACGCAACTGGCCGAACACCTGCTCGAGACGCTCGAGAAAGCGCTCGCCCTGGGCATTCATCTGTGCGCTCTCGCTTTGCTTCATCTGCTGCAAGGCAATGCCGATGCTGGCGGACAGCAACAGTGCGGCACTGGCCAATGCGGCCATTATGGCCAGCATCCAGGGATGGTAAAAAATTTGGCGCAGCAAGACGATGAAGGCTGGCATCGAAGGCATCCAGTTGATTACTAAGGTATAGCAACTGGATCAGGAATCACCCTTGCCGTTTGGCGCCTCGATCAAACCGGCAACATCCCTCGCGCAGCCTTAACGCATGCGGTTGAGCACCTGCAACATCGCCGCCGTCTGGGCGTCGGGCATGCCATCGAAACGCTGCGGGCGGAAACGCATCTGGAAGGCGGCGATCACATGGCGGGTGGCGACATCGAGGACCCCGGTCTGCTCGATCGCGTAGCCGAACCGCGCCAGTTCCTGCTGATACCAGCCGATGCTCGGTGGGTTGACGTTGAAATAGGCCTGCTGCCGCGCCACTGCATTGGCATCCGGCCAGATACCCAAACCGGCATCGGCCAGGCGTTTCCAGGGGAACAGCGGCCCTGGGTCCAGTTTGCGCAGCGGTGCGATGTCGCTGTGGCCAATGATGTGTCGTGGCTCGATGTTGTTACGTTTGACGATGTCCTTGAGCAGCGCGATCAACGACTGGATCTGCGCTTCGCTGTAGGGGTGCCAGACCCGGCCATTCGGCGTATCGGTGAAACCCGGGTTGACGATTTCGATACCAATGGAAGACGAATTCAGCCAGGTGCGGCCCTGCCACTGGCTGTCCCCTGCATGCCAGGCGCGTCGGCTCTCGTCCACCAGCTGGTAAACCGTGCCCGGGCCGTCACCAATCAGGTAGTGGCTGCTGACTTCGCCATGGGTCAGCAAGGCCAGGGACCGCTCCAGCGAGGCATTGGTGTAGTGCAGGACAACGAACTGGATACGGTTGTCCTGATTGGCCGAAGGATGGCTACGGTCGATGCGCAAGCCCGTTGAGCAACCGGCAACAGACAACAGCAAGAAGGAGATCAGCGTTCTTTTAAGCGTGGAAAGCACGTCAGTGGCCTCAGCGAATGAGCGCTACAGTATAACGTGCTCCCCGAGCGCCGTGCTTGCCGCGAGTCAGCAGACGGCTAAGCCTGCTCGACCCGATTGCGCCCCAGTTCCTTGGCCCGGTACAGCGCCGCATCGGCGCGCTTGAGCACCTGGTCGCCACGCTCCCCGGCGCGGAACGCACTGAGGCCGATGGAGGTGGTGATCACCACCCGTTCGCCCTTGAAGTGGAACGGGCAGGCCTCAACCGTGCCACGCAGCACCTCGGCCACCTTGGCTGCCGCTGCCGGCGAGGCATGCGGTAGCAACAGAACAAACTCCTCGCCACCAAAACGGGCGATGAACTCGTGGTCGCTCAAGCGTTTGCGCAACTGGTCGGCGACAATCTTCAATACCTTGTCCCCTGCCAGGTGCCCGTAGCTGTCGTTGATGCGCTTGAAATGGTCCAGGTCGAGGATTGCCATCGCCAGGTGGCCGCCGTTTTCCTGCCAGTCGATCGTTGCACGTTCGACCCGCTCGCTCCAGGCCGCACGGTTGGGCAGGCCGGTAAGCGGGTCGAGCAAGGCTTTCTGCCGCTGCTCCTCCAGGTGCTCGCGGTAGCCGAGCGCCTCCTGCTCCATGTTCGCCACCCGCTCCGACAGCCCTTGCAGGCGCCCTGCCAATTCTTGCTCGCGGCGATCGCGCTCGAGCTTGTGCTGGTCCATGGTCACCAACAGGCCTTCGAGGCGGTTATCCAGGATGTGCTTGAGGCTGTCGACGTCAGCGGCGCCCAGCACACTGCTCTGCAGCCCGTCGACGTGCTCCCGCAGCTGGGTATCCAGCTCGCGGGCCGCGGAACTGTTGTCGGCGTGGCCGACGCTGGCTTCGTGCAGGTGGCTCTGGAAGCCTTCCAGGCGTTCGTTGAGCTGCTGCAGGTAGGTTTCGAATTCATGCTGGCCACTGTCGGTGATCGCCAACATGAGCACGGCCAGGTCATCCAGCACCGGGATCAACTCATACCAGTTCAAGCCGCGGGCAACCCGTTCGCGCATCTCCAGCGCCTGCGCCTTGTGCCGCTCGGGCAGGCTGAGGTCATCGAGCAAGCCGATCAGGGTTTGCTCGATGTGCGCCGCCACCTGGCTGTACGGCGGCTCTACCGCGTAGGGCAGGGCATAAGGGCCGTCTTCTTCGAAGGCAGCCTCAACTGTCTGTGGCGATTGCGCTTCAGCCTGGGGCTCGCTGTCGACAGCTTGCGCTACAGGTGCGTCATCCGTCGCTGGCTGCGGTAGCGGGGCCGGGGCTATTTCAGCCGTTTCGATCAGCGCCGGGCCAGCTACCTCCAGCAGCGGTTCGGGCGTTGCAGACGCCTCGTCAACAGCGGCTGAAGGGTTTTGCAGCGGCTGCAACGCATCCACGTCATCGGCCTGCGGGGCTTGAAGATCGCCACTAGACGCCTGGGGCTGCGTGGCTGCAACAGGTGGCACCGTCGAAACGGGCGTCGGCTCGCCTTGCGCGTCGTCCTCACGGCTGCCGAACAAGCGCTGCAGCAGCCCCGGCCGGGACTCTTCACCGCGCTTGCCCAGGGCGGACAGCGCACGGCCCTGCAGGCCGCTCAGTTCGCCCAGCAACGGTGGCAGATCGCGTGACTGGGCAACCCCACCTTCGAGCTTCTTCGCCAGTTTCTTCAGCGGCCTGGAGACATCGTTTGGCAACGGCAGGCCTTGCAGCTGGCCAACCAGAGCGGTCAGCGCGTCACCGACCTGGTTCATGCGGGTTTCCCGACGTTGCTCGGAATCCAGTACCGCTTTCTCCAGGCGCGGAATCAGGCCGGCAAGGCCAGCGTCCATGTTGTCGCTGCGGATGACCTCGCGCATTTCCTTCATGCACTGGTCCACCACCTTGTCACTGCCCTCGGCAGCCAGGGTGCTGCGGACCAGGCCGCGACGCAGCAAGTCGAGACGGGCCTCCCAACGGCGCTCGAGCTTTTCCTGCTGCTCGATGCTTTTCAGGTATTTTTCTTTCCAGCGCTCAGCGTCTTCAGTCATGCCCGGGTCCGCAAACGGTGATGGCAATTAGCTCGGGACCGGCAGCGTATCCACAGTCAATGCATCAGGCAATCGAATCTCGACTGCAACGGGAAGGTGATCTGAAATCGGCTGCGCCAGCACCTCGACACGCTCCAGCGTGAGGCTTGGGCTGAGCAGGATGTGATCCAGGCAACGCTGTGGCCGCCAGCTCGGAAAGGTGGCCTCGACTTGCGGTGCAACCAGGCCCAGGTCGCGCAGCGGCGAGTGCTCCAGCAGGTCGGTGGCATGGGTATTCATGTCGCCCATCAGGACCTGGTGACGATAGCCGCCGATCAGCTCGCGAATGTAGCCCAGCTGTAACGCGCGAGTCTTGGCGCCGAGGGCCAGATGCATCATCACCACGATCAGCGCGTCTTCACCTTCGCCAAAACGCACCAGGATCGCACCGCGCCCGGCCGGGCCAGGTAATGGATGATCCTCGAGCAACTGTGGCTTCAGACGACTGAGCACGCCATTGCTGTGCTGGGCAAAACGCCCAAGGTTGCGGTTGAGTTGCTGATACCAGTAGGGGAAGGCGCCCAGGTGGGCGAGGTGCTCGACCTGGTTGACATAGCCCGAACGCAGGCTGCCACCATCAGCCTCCTGCAACGCCACCAGGTCGAAGTCGCCCAGCAGCTTGCCGATCTTCTGCAAATTGCCAGCACGGCCGTGGTGCGGCAGCAGGTGCTGCCAGCTGCGGGTCAGGTAATGCCGATAGCGCTCGGTGCTGATGCCCACCTGGATGTTGAAACTGAGTAGCCGCAAGCGACCATCTTCCGGCAGGCCAGGGGCGTGCAAGTGATGTTCGTTGACCTGCGGCTGGTGCAGGCCAATGCCACGCGTGGATCTGAAGCGGGGCATGGTTACGCCGCCTACTTGGCGGCGCGCTCCTTGGCGATCAACTGGTCGGCAACGTTCAGTACGCCTTCCGGCCCGCCGGCGGTACCCAGGTCAAAGCGGTATTTGCCGTTGACCACCATGCTCGGTACACCGGTGATTTCGTACTTCTTGGCCAGTTCCTTGGCCTGGTTGACCTGGCCCTTGATGGCGAACGAGTTGAAGGTGGCGAGGAACTTGTCCTTGTCCACGCCCTGTGTGGCGAGGAAGTCGGCCATATCCTGCGGATCGGTCAGGCGCTTGCGCTGGTTCTGGATAGCGTCGAACACTGCCGCGTGCACCTTGTGCTCGACGCCCATGGCTTCGAGGGTCAGGAACATCTGGCCGTGCGCATCCCATGGGCCACCGAACATGGCGGGTACGCGCTTGAAGTTGACATCCTTGGGCAGTTTTTCGGCCCAAGGGTTGATGGTTGGTTCGAAGTGATAGCAGTGTGGACAGCCGTACCAGAACAACTCGACCACTTCGATCTTGCCAGGCACGGAAACCGGAACAGGGTTGCTCAGCTCGATGTATTCCTTGCCGGCTACAGGCTCGGCGGCCTGAACGGCAGTCATACCAAACACGCTGGCGGCGACCAGCGCAGCGCTGAGAATCAGTTTACGCATGCTTTACTCCTGAGCAGTCATGGGTCGCCCCGGCGCGACCTGCACTGTGACAGGCCGGGAAGGGCTCGAGTTCTGTAGTGTAACGGCTGCGGACTGAAAAAAGGGCGGTCCGGCCGCCCTTTCAGCATTGGCCTATAACATTAACGGCAGGTTAACGGTGCGCCGGGCGGCAGCGGCCTTGCGCCATCACGACACAAGGCCGCCCCGCACCTCAATGCAGGCCCTGGATGTAGCTGGCCAACGCCTCGATGTCGTGGTTGCTCAGCTTGCCGGCAATGGTACGCATGGTCATCGCATCGCCATCGTTGGTACGGTTGCCTTCACGGAAATCAGTGAGCTGCTTGGTTACATATTGCGCATGCTGGCCGCCGAGGTGCGGGAAGCCGGCCAGGGCGATGCCTGCGCCGTTGGGCGAGTGGCAGCCGGTGCAGGCAGGCATGCCTTTCTCCAGGTCACCGCCGTTGAACAGCGCACGGCCACGTTCGACCAACTTGGGATCAGCGGCGCCCACGCTGCCTTTCTGGCTGGAGAAGTACGCGGCGATGTCGGCCAGGTCCTGGTCATTGAAGTTGGCCAGCATGCCGGTCATTTCCAGCACGGTGCGCTTGCCCGACTTGATATCGTGCAGCTGCTTTTCGAGGTAGCGCTGGCCCTGGCCGGCCAGTTTCGGGAAGTTCGGTGCCAGGCTGTTGCCGTCGGGGTTGTGGCAGGCGCCACAGACGGCGGTCTTGGCCTGGCCGGCGGCAGCATCGCCTTTGATGGGTTGCGCAGCAGTGGCCGCACCTGCGACACCCAGGGTCAACAGCAGACTCACGACTAGTTTGTTCATCAGCTAATCCAACACGGCTAAGGGTGAAATGTTATGTATCGGGACTGCCGCTCATCCAAAGGATGACCAAACGGTAGTCCTCGGCACTGCAGTCCATGCACAATCCACGCGGCGGCATAGCCTTGAAACCCTGGGTCACGTGCGTCACCAGTACATCCATGCCTTGCGCCAGCCTTGGCTCCCATGCTGCCCGGTCACCCTGCCTGGGTGCCTGTGGCAACTGCCCGGCGTGACAGGCCGCACACGTGCGGTTGTACAACACCTCGGGATCCTGTGTAGCCTGTGCGCTGAAAAACGGCAGGAACATACCGACAGCAAGCAGCCATTTCGCCATGCGGAACGACCTTCAGGGTTGGGGGCCGCGCTGCGTTCTGTTGCGCGAGCTATTGTTCGACACCCCATGCTCGTTCCCCTTCGCTGGGAGAATGAGCACACAAAAACTGGGGCATTATATACTTCCGCCATCCAAACGGAAACGACACCGCTTGCCCGGCTCGGGCCTACAGAGTCAGGCAACACCCACATCGGATATCCCATGCAAGTCAAGAACCCCATCCTCGGCCTCTGCCAGAAAGCCAAATTCGCCCTCAGCGCAGCCAAGGTCGAACAATGCCCGGACGACCAGGGTTACGAGGTGGCTTTCGCCGGCCGCTCCAACGCCGGCAAATCCAGCGCCCTCAACACCCTGACTCATGCCAGCCTGGCGCGTACCTCGAAAACCCCCGGGCGCACCCAGCTGTTGAATTTCTTCAGTCTGGACGATGAACGGCGTTTGGTCGACCTGCCGGGCTACGGTTATGCAAAAGTGCCGATTCCGCTGAAGCAACATTGGCAGAAACACCTGGAAGCCTACCTGGGCAGCCGTGAATGCCTGCGTGGCGTCATCCTGATGATGGACGTACGCCACCCGATGACCGACTTCGACAAGATGATGCTCGACTGGGCCAAGGCCAGCAGCATGCCGATGCACATCCTGCTGACCAAGGCCGACAAGCTGACCCACGGCGCGGGCAAGAACACTCTGCTCAAGGTGCAGTCGGAAATTCGCAAGGGCTGGGGCGATGGTGTGACCATCCAGCTGTTCTCGGCACCCAAGCGGCTGGGCGTGGAAGACGCCTATCGGGTGCTCGCAGACTGGATGGAGCTGGAAGACAAGCCAGTAGCTTGAGGCCTGCTTCGTCCCCTCTGGGGGACATTAACGTGGGAGCGGGCGAGCCTGCGAAGAATTCAGCGCGGAGCATGGCCTGGGCTTCGCCCAGGTTCGCGGGCCCGCCCGCTCCCACAGTGTTCTTCACCAGACCCAGGCCAAATTTCGGGCAAAAAAAACCCCGGACTTCGTATGGGGAGGGGGAAGTTCGGGGTCCAAGTCCGGACCGCTAGGGCGGGGTCCAGATATCTGCCAACACTTAACACAACATAGGAGCATCGAAGGGCTTCACCAGCCATTCAGTTACTCTGAGTTGCGCTTCACCGGTTTAGTTCCGGAGCCCTGGAAACTATTTGCGATAGTTTCATGAAGCTTCAGCATCAACGGCGCTGAGCGGTGCCAGGATCCGCGACACTACAGCGCAGATCCTGCCCAGCCTTGCCTGCGTGATCAGTGAGCTTCGTCCCAATTCGCGCCAACGCCTGCCTCGACCAGCAGCGGCACATCCAGCTGCGCCGCCTGGCTCATGTGCTGGCGAATTTCATCTTTCACCTGGTCTACCAGGTCCTCGCGCACTTCCAGCACCAGTTCGTCGTGGACCTGAAGGATCACTCGCGCATCCAGGTCGCTTTGGCCCAGCCAGTTATCCACATTGACCATGGCCCGCTTGATGATGTCCGCCGCAGTGCCCTGCATTGGCGCGTTGATCGCGGTGCGCTCGGCACCTTTGCGCAAGGCCGGGTTCTTGGCATTGATATCTGGCAGGTACAGGCGGCGGCCAAACAGGGTTTCGACGAAGCCTTGCTCGGCAGCCTGGGCGCGGGTGCGCTCCATGTAGGCCAATACGCCAGGGTAGCGAGTGAAATAGCGGTCGATATAGTCCTGCGACTGCTTGCGATCGACACCGATCTGCTTGGCCAGGCCAAACGCGCTCATGCCATAGATCAGGCCGAAGTTAATGGCCTTGGCACTGCGGCGCTGGTCGTTGGTGACGTCTTCCAGGGCCACGCCGAACACTTCCGCCGCCGTGGCGCGGTGCACGTCCAGGTTGTTGCGGAAGGCATGCAGCAAGCCTTCGTCCTTGGCCAGATGGGCCATGATGCGCAGCTCGATCTGCGAGTAGTCAGCCGCCAGCAACTTGTAGCCCGGGCTGGCGACGAAGGCCTGGCGGATGCGCCGCCCTTCGGCCGTACGAATCGGGATGTTCTGCAGGTTCGGGTCGCTCGAGGACAACCGGCCAGTAGCCGCCACCGCCTGCTGGTACGAAGTGTGGATACGCCCGGTACGCGGGTTGATCTGCCCCGGCAGCTTGTCCGTATAGGTGCTCTTGAGCTTGCTCAGGCTGCGGTATTGCATCAATACCTCGGGCAGCGGATAGCCTTGTTCGGCCAGTTCGTCGAGCACCGCTTCTGCAGTGGACGGCTGGCCCTTGGTGGTCTTGCTCAGCACCGGCATGCCCAGCTTGTCATAGAGGATCGCACCCAGCTGCTTGGGCGAGCCGAGGTTGAATTCCTCACCCGCCAGCTCGTAGGCGCGCTGCTCCAGTTCGGCCATCTTCACCCCCAGCTCGCCGCTCTGCACCCGCAACAGCGCAGCATCGACCAGCGCCCCCTGGCGCTCGATCTTGGCCAGCACCGGCACCAGCGGCATCTCGATGTCCATCAGTACCGGCTGCACGCTGGGTGTCTGCGCCAGGCGCGCCTGCAACGCGTGGTGCAGGCGCAGGGTGATGTCGGCGTCCTCGGCGGCGTAGGGGCCGGCCTTGTCCAGGTGGATCTGGTTGAAGGTCAGCTGCTTGGCGCCTTTGCCAGCGATGTCCTCGAAGGCGATGGTGGTGTGGTCGAGGTACTTCTGCGCCAGGCTATCCATGTCGTGGCGGGTAGCCGTGGAGTTCAGCACATACGACTCGAGCATGGTGTCGTAGGCCACACCGCGCATCTCGATGGCCGGCGAGCCGTTGGCGAGGATGTTGATATCGTACTTGGCGTTCTGCCCGACCTTGGCCTTGGCCGGGTCTTCGAGCAATGGCTTGAGTGCCTGCAGCACGGTGTTGCGGTCCAACTGCGCTGGCGCACCCTCGTAATCATGGGCCAGCGGTACGTAGGCTGCTTCATGCGGCTCGACGGCGAACGACAGGCCAACCAGTTGCGCCTGCTGGGCATCCAGGCTGGTGGTCTCGGTGTCGAACGCGAACAGCGGTGCCTGGCGCAGCTTCTCCAGCCAGAATTCGAAACGGGCCGGGTCGAGGATGGTTTCGTACCTGGCCTCGACCTTGGCCGCCGGTTCGGCGATCGATGCGATGTCGTCACCGGCCTCGGCCGCGTCGCGCTGCACTTCGGCAATCCAGCTCTTGAACTCCATTTCGGTGTACAGCGCCAGCAGCGCTTCGCGGTCAGGCTCGCCGCATACCAGGGCATCGACTTCGATATCCAGCGGTACGTCGACCTTGATGGTGGCCAGTTCATACGAAAGGAACGCTGCGTCGCGGTGCTCCTCGAGCTTGGCCGGCAGGGTCTTGGCGCCGCGAATGGCCAGCGTCGGTACCTTGTCCAGGTTGGCATAGAGGTCGCTGAGGCCACCACCGATGCCGGTCAGCAAGCCCACAGCGGTTTTTTCGCCCACGCCCGGTACGCCGGGAATGTTGTCGACCTTGTCACCCATCAACGCCAGGAAATCGATGATGTGTTCCGGGCCGACGCCAAACTTCTCGTGCACGCCAGCGACGTCCAGCACGCTTCCGGTCATGGTGTTGACCAGGGTAATGTGCCCGTCCACCAGCTGCGCCATGTCCTTGTCACCGGTCGAGATGATCACCGGGCGCCCGAGGGCCGCACTGCTGCGCGCCAGAGTACCGATCACGTCGTCGGCCTCGACACCCTCGACGCACAGCAGCGGGTAGCCCAGCGCCTTGACGCTGGCGTGCAACGGCTCGATCTGCAAGCGCAGGTCGTCCGGCATGCTCGGGCGGTTGGCCTTGTATTCGGCGAACATGGCGTCACGGAAGGTGCCGCCCTTGGCGTCGAATACCACCGCGAACGGGCTGTCGGGGTATTGCTTGCGCAGGCTCTTGAGCATGTTCAGCACCCCTTTCACCGCGCCGGTCGGCATGCCCTTGGAGGTGGTCAACGGCGGCAGCGCATGGAAGGCGCGGTACAGGTAGGAGGAACCGTCCACCAGGACGAGGGGCGCTTGGCTCATGAGCAGAATCAACCTTTTCGACGGGTCCGGCGCTAGAATAGCCAGAATCATTGACGACAAAGGGACAAGGTTATCATGCGTACACTCAATCGCCTGTTACTGCTCGGTCTGTTGGCAACCATGCCTGTCGTCACCCTGGCGGCGGAAGACGCCCCCTCGGCCGATCCCGAGGTGACCATTCGCACGGAAGGCGACAAAACCATCCAGGAGTACCGGCAGAACGGGTTCCTGTATGCGATCAAGATCACGCCGAAAAACGGCAAGCCTTATTTCCTGGTACGCGCCGATGGCTCTGATGGCAATTTCATTCGATCCGACCAGCCGGACATGCTGATTCCGTCCTGGAAGATCTTCGAGTGGTAATCTGACGCGCACCGTTCACATCAACCTGGCACTTCCCGGCGGAAGTGCCCGTATGGGCAACCTTTCATCATGTCAGTCTTCACCCCCGTGACCCGGCCTGAGCTGGAAACCTTTCTGGCGCCGTACGAGCTGGGCCGCCTGCTCGACTTCCAGGGCATCGCCGCCGGCACCGAGAACAGCAATTTCTTCGTCAGCCTCGAACAGGGGGAGTTCGTCCTGACGCTGATCGAGCGCGGGCCCAGCGAGGACATGCCGTTCTTCATCGAGCTGCTCGACACCCTGCACGCCGCCGACATGCCTGTGCCCTATGCGATACGGGACCGCCACGGCAACGGCCTGCGTGAACTGTGTGGCAAGCCGGCACTGCTGCAGCCACGGCTGTCGGGCAAGCACATCAAGGTACCGAATGCCCAGCACTGCGCCCAGGTAGGCGAATTGCTGGCGCACATTCACCTGGCTACCCGCGAGCACATCATCGAGCGCCGTACCGACCGTGGCCTGGACTGGATGCTGGCCTCAGGTGCCGAACTGCTGCCGCGCCTGACCGCCGAGCAAGCCGCGCTGCTGCAACCGGCACTGGCTGAAATCCGTGCACACAAGGCGCAGATTCTGGCCTTGCCACGCGCCAACCTGCATGCCGACCTGTTCCGCGACAACGTGATGTTCGAAGGCACCCACCTGACTGGTGTGATCGACTTCTACAATGCCTGTTCCGGGCCGATGCTGTACGACATCGCCATCACCGTGAACGACTGGTGCCTGGATGAGCACGGCGCTGTGGATGTACCGCGCGCCCAGGCGCTGCTGGCCGCATACGCGGCGTTGCGGCCGTTTACCGCTGCCGAGGCTGAGCTGTGGCCGGAAATGTTGCGGGTAGGGTGCGTGCGCTTCTGGCTGTCGCGCCTGATTGCCGCCGAGTCGTTTGCCGGAATGGATGTGATGATTCACGACCCGAGCGAGTTCGAAGTGCGCCTCGCGCAGCGCCAGCAAGTGACCTTGCACCTGCCATTCGCCCTCTAGACCGCGCCGGCTGCTTCGCGGGCATGCTCGCGAAGCAGCCGGCGCAGGCTTACAGCTGTTCCAGGCACCCGGCCAGGTCGCCCCCCAGCTTTTCCAGCAAACGCTCATAACCCTTGCCATCCACCGGGTCGCTACCGCCCAGGGCATCCAGCTCGGCCAGGCGCACCGGCAGGCCGGCAACCAGCGTCTCGGCCAGGCGTGGCCGCAACGGCGGTTCGCTGAACACACAGGTCTTGCCTACTTCCTGCAGGCGCTTGCGCATGGCGGCCACGTGCTGCGCGCCGGGCTGCACCTCGGCTGCCACGGTGAACACCCCGGTGTGCTTCAGGCCGTACTCGGCTTCGAAATAATCGAACGCTTCGTGGAACACGAAGTACGGCTTGCCGGCAATACCGGCCACCCGCGCCTTGATCCGCCCGTCCAGAGCGTCCAGGCGTTCATCGAAGGCCTTCAGGTTGCTTTGGTAGCGCGCGGCATTGGCCGGGTCGACCTGCGCCAAATCCGCAGCCATTTTCGCAGCGATTACCCGTGCGTTGACCGACGATAGCCACAAGTGCGCGTCCAGGCTGCCTGGGCGGTGGTCGTGGTCATGGTCGTCGTGGTCTTCCTCTTCATGAGACTGGCTGTCCTCGCCAAAATGACGCAGCTTCATGCCCGGCAGCGACTGTACGGCCACTGTGGGCTTGCTGCGATTGCCCAACACCCGTGGCAGGAAGTTCTCCATGTCCGGGCCGATCCAGTACAGCAGGTCGGCGTCCGCCACCCGTCGAACATCCGAAGGGCGCAGTGCATAGTGGTGCGGCGATGCCCCCGGCGGCAGCAAAGCCTCAGGGCTGCCGAGCCCCTCCTGCACCGCGGCGGCAATCTGCTGCAGCGGCTTGATCGTGGTCAGCACGCGCACGTCGGCCTGGGCGGAAAATGCGATGAAAGCGACAAACAGGGCTAGTAATCGGGACACGGTGAGTACTCGATTCGTCAGAAACAGGTAACATAATAACGTCTCCATCCAGAACCGTCGCTGCCCATGTCCATCACGCCGCTGGCCAACCGTCCTCACGACCACTCCCATTGCGTCCACAGCGCACTGGCTGAAGCCGATGCCTTGTGCACCCGCCAGGGCCTGCGCCTGACCGCGCTGCGCCGCCGCGTGCTGGAACTGGTGTGGCAAAGCCACAAGCCGCTGGGTGCCTACGACATCCT
Source organism: Pseudomonas sp. BCRC 81390 (assembly GCF_030341915.1). Lineage (NCBI taxonomy): Bacteria > Pseudomonadati > Pseudomonadota > Gammaproteobacteria > Pseudomonadales > Pseudomonadaceae > Pseudomonas > Pseudomonas sp. BCRC 81390. Next base: position 46,105 of record NZ_JATAAG010000002.1, read on the forward strand.
CGCCGTGCTCAGCGAGCAGGATGGCCGCCGCGCCGCACCACCCACGGTGTACCGTGCGCTGGATTTCCTCTTGGAAAACGGCCTGGTGCACCGCATAGCCTCGCTCAACGCCTTCATCGGCTGCAGCCACCCCGAGCACGTGCATCAGGGCCAGTTCCTGATCTGTAGGGCTTGCCATGTGGCCATCGAGCTGGAGCAGGACAGCATCAGCCAAGCCATCGTCGACAGCGCCAAAGGCGTAAGCTTCACGGTCGAGAGCCAGACCGTGGAAGTGGTCGGCCTGTGCGGCAACTGCCGGAGCGCGGCATGAGCGATGCACTGATCCGCCTGGAGCAGGTCGGCGTCACCTTCGGCGGCGAGGCGGTGCTCGACAGCATCGACCTGTCGGTCGCGCCCGGCCAGATCGTTACCCTGATCGGCCCGAACGGCGCGGGCAAGACCACCCTGGTGCGTGCCGTGCTCGGTTTGCTCAAGCCGCATCATGGCAAGGTATGGCGCAAGCCGAAGCTGCGCATCGGCTACATGCCGCAGAAGATTCAGGTGGATGCCACATTGCCGCTGTCGGTGCTGCGCTTCCTGCGCCTGGTTCCCGGGGTAGACCGCGCGGCCGCCTTGTCGGCACTGCAGGAAGTGGGCGCCGAGCAGGTCATCGACAGCCCGATCCAGACCATTTCGGGCGGTGAGATGCAGCGCGTGCTGCTGGCCCGTGCCTTGCTGCGCGAACCCCAGTTACTGGTGCTCGACGAGCCGGTGCAGGGCGTCGACGTGGTCGGCCAGGCCGAGCTGTACAACCTCATTACCCGCTTGCGCGACCGCCACGGCTGTGGCGTGCTGATGGTTTCCCACGACCTGCACCTGGTCATGAGCGCCACCGACCAGGTGGTGTGCCTGAACCGCCACGTCTGCTGTTCAGGCCACCCCGAGCAAGTCAGCGGCGACCCGGCATTCGTCGAGCTGTTCGGCCAGGCCGCAGCACCCAGCCTGGCCATCTACCACCATCATCACGACCACAGCCACGACCTGCACGGCTCGGTGGTCGCCCCTGGCACCCATGTTCACGGAGCGCACTGCAAGCATGGCTGATTTTCTTCTCTACGCCCTGCTTGCCGGTTTGTCCCTGGCGCTGGTGGCCGGCCCGCTGGGCTCCTTCGTGGTGTGGCGGCGCATGGCCTATTTTGGCGACACACTGTCCCACGCCGCCCTGCTCGGTGTAGCCCTCGGCTTTGCCCTTGACGTCAGCCCGGCGCTGGCGGTGACCGTGGGCTGCCTGTTGCTGGCGATCCTGCTGGTCACCTTGCAGCAACGCCAGCCGCTGGCCTCCGACACCCTGCTCGGCATCCTCGCCCCCAGCACCCTGTCGCTGGGCCTTGTGGTGCTGAGCTTCATGCATGACGTGCGCATCGACCTGATGGCCTACCTGTTCGGCGACCTGCTGGCCATCAGCACCACCGACCTGGCCTGGATCCTCGGCGGCAGCGTGCTGGTCCTGGCGCTGCTCGCCATGCTCTGGCGGCCGCTACTGGCCATCACCGTGCACGAAGAGCTGGCCATGGTCGAAGGCCTGCCCGTAGCCGGTCTGCGCATGGCGCTGATGCTGCTGATCGCGGTAGTGATCGCCGTGGCCATGAAGATCGTCGGCGTGTTGCTGATCACCTCGCTGCTGATCATTCCCGCCGCTGCGGCACAGCGCCACGCCCGCTCCCCGGAGCAGATGGCCCTCGGCGCGAGCCTGCTGGGCGTGACTGCGGTATGCGGTGGCCTGGCCATGTCCTGGTTCAAGGATACCCCTGCCGGCCCGTCGATCGTGGTTTGTGCGGCGGTGCTATTCTTGCTGAGCCTGGCCCTGCCTAAACGCTGAAAAACAGGGCGTGTATAGGCGCGCCCTGCAACCTTTTCGCACGTAAAGGGTCTGTAAGACTTGTTTTCGAGCGTGCGCACCTGGGTGTAGACTTGCTCGCTTTTTGCGCAAATAGAGAGTCGCAGGAATGAAGCCGTTCGCCTCCCGTTATCTGCTTGTTGCCGCGTTTTCCCTGTTCCTGGCTGCCTGTTCCAGCGCGCCGGTCGAACAGGCCGCCGTACCTGCCCAAGCCGATGCCTGGCAGCAGTTGCAACAGAACATCGCCAGCAACGAGCTGGCAACCGCCGAAGACCAGCTGGCCGCTTTGCAGGCCCAGTCGCCGAATGACGCGCGCCTGGAGCAATACCAGCGCCAGTTGGCCGAAGCCTACCTGCAGCGCAGCCAGGTGTTCCTGCAAAAAGGCGATGTGAACGCTGCGGCCACCGCCCTGGCCCGCGCCCGCGCGCTGATGCCGCAGGCCCCGGCAGTCACCGGTGGCGATGCCGTTACCCAGGCCCGCAAAGCCGAGCTGGAGAAAGCCGAGGCAGCGTTGAAGGCCGCCGAAGCCAAGCCCAAGGCACGCATCATCGACCCGGCCGCCCCCAGCACTGTAGTGGCCTTGAAGACGACCGACAGCCGCGCCATGCGCCGCCAGCTGGATGATATCGCCGCCGACGTGGTCAGCTACCAGTGTGACGTGGTGTTCCAGGTGCCGCGTACCGAGGATGGGCCTTGGCTGAAGACCCTGCTGGAGAAGCGCGTACGCAAGATCGACAGCGGGTTCGAGCTGAAGCAGAAGCATGAAATCCAGCGCGCGCTGCCGGCGCAAGTGGTTCTGGTTCCACATCAGCGTTGAAAAGCAGGGGCGCTTCACGCCCCTTTCGCGACACAAGGCCGCTCCTGCAGAGCAACGCGATCCTCTATAAGGACCGGCCTTGTGCCGCGATAGTCTGCACAGCGTCAGGCCGGTACAGCCTCTGCAGCCGCCTCTCGCTCCCACACCCGATGCCCCTCGACCGCTTTGACAAAGGCGTCCACCGCGCTCTGGTCATCCCCTAGCAGCAAGCCCTTGTCTACCTTGAGGCCCAGGCTGCCAGAAAGCTCCCTGGTCAGCACCATGGCCTTCAGATGCTTGTAACCCTCGAGCAGGAAATGCTTGGCCAGCCCGCTGGCCGCAAGCGCATCGGTCGAGGCTTTGCCACCCGGTACGACAATCCCATCGAACATGATCGATGGCATGCCTTCCATCGAAGCTGCAACCGGCAACTGCGTGCCATCCGCCGCTTTCACCGGCGCGGAAGTCGGCCCCAGCAGCAGCGGCCGGGCACTGTGCGCCTCCAGCGCCTTCACCAGCCGGTCGACACTACCGGCGTCCACGCCATCCGCCACCAGTACTGCGATCTTGCGCCCCTTGATACCGACCACACCGGGGTGATTCAGCTGGCTCAGCGCGGGCGACTGAGCCAGCTGGCTGCCCTTCACCTGCACGGTACCCGCCGTCGGTGCGGGCAGGCCGAGGTTTGCCGCCACCGCCGCCGCCAGTTTCAGGTCGATGTTGGCCAGGATTTCGTTCACTTCCCGCGCCCGGATCGCCTCACGCTCGACCTTGCCCAGCTCGAAGCTGTAGGCCTTGATGATGTGCTGCTGCTCGGTCGGGCTCATGCTCTGGAAGAACAGCCGCGCCTGGGAAAAATGGTCGCCGAACGATTCGCTGCGCTGGCGAATCTTGTGGGCGTCAATGCGCTCCTGGTAACTCTCGAAGCCGCCATCCTGCGCAGCAGGCGGGGTTTCTTTCGGCCAGCCGCCATCGATGGAGTTTGGCTCGTACGAGGCGCGCCCCTTGTGCACCACATGCTGGTGCAAGGCATCGCGCTGGTTGTTGTGGTTGGGGGCAACCGGGCGGTTGATCGGGATCTGGTGGAAATTCGGCCCGCCCAGGCGGCTGAGCTGGGTGTCGGTGTAGGAGAACAGCCGGCCCTGCAGCAATGGGTCATTGGTGAAGTCGATACCAGGCACGATATGGCCCGGGCAGAACGCCACCTGTTCCACCTCGGCAAAGAAGTTGTCCGGGTTGCGGTTCAGCACCATCTTGCCCAGCGGCGTAACCGGGACCAGTTCTTCCGGGATGATCTTGGTCGGATCCAACAAGTCGAAGTCGAACTTGTGCTCGTCGGCCTCCGGCACGATCTGCACGCCCAGTTCCCACTCCGGGTAGTCGCCCGTCTCGATGGCTTCCCACAGGTCGCGGCGCTGGAAGTCGGGGTCTTTCCCGGCCAGCTTCTGCGCTTCGTCCCAGAGCAGCGAATGCACGCCCTGACGCGGTTTCCAGTGGAACTTGACGAAACTGGCCACGCCCTGGTCATTGATCAGGCGGAAGGTATGCACGCCGAACCCTTCCATCATCCGCAGGCTGCGCGGAATCGCGCGGTCCGACATTGCCCACATCACCATATGGGCCGACTCCGGTACCAGCGAGACGAAATCCCAGAAGGTGTCGTGGGCCGAGGCTCCGGTGGGAATCTCGTTGTGCGGCTCCGGCTTCACGGCGTGAACGAAATCCGGGAACTTGATCGCATCCTGGATGAAGAACACCGGCATGTTGTTGCCTACCAGGTCGAAGTTGCCTTCATCGGTGTAAAACTTCACCGCAAAACCGCGCACGTCACGCACCGTGTCGGCCGACCCCCGCGGGCCCTGTACCGTGGAAAAGCGCACGAAAACGGGGGTGATTCTTGCTGGGTCGCGCAAGAAGCCTGCCTTGGTCAGCGCTGCGTGATCGCCATAGCTCTGGAAATAGCCATGCGCACCGGTGCCCCGGGCATGCACGATACGCTCCGGAATACGCTCGTGGTCGAAGTGGGTGATCTTCTCGCGCATGATGAAATCTTCGAGCAGCGAGGGGCCACGGTCGCCAGCCTTCAGGGTGTTCTGGTTGTCGGCGATGCGCACGCCCTGGTTGGTACGCAGCGCCTGGCCAGTGGCGTCGCTGCGCACGTCTTCCAGGCTTTGCAGCTTGGCATTGGTATTGGCACGGTCAGGCGTGTCGGTGCCGGCGAGCTGGCTGTGTCTTGGCGAATCCGTCTTCTTGCTGGGCATCGTTGGCTCTCCTCATCCGTCTTCAGGCCGCCCTTCAGGGCATGTTCAAGTAGTGACTGGAGGCCGCTTGGTTGCGTTCAATTGACTTTACCGGTTGTCGCGATATGCCCGAAGGATTGGTGCAATACGAAATAAATGCTAAGAACAGTTATTGGAAAAGGCTAAAATGCGCGACCCCAGCCAACCGCTGACCCCAAATTCCATGCGCCCCACAAGGTTCGCTACGTGATCGAGTTCCAACAGGTACACAAGACCTACCGCGTTGCCGGTAGGGAAATTCCCGCACTGAATCCGACCACCCTGACCATCGAGAATGGCCAGGTGTTCGGCCTGATCGGCCATTCCGGCGCCGGCAAGAGCACTATGCTGCGCCTGATCAACCGCCTGGAAGAGCCTTCCGGCGGCAAGATCATCGTCGACGGCGAAGACGTCACCGCGTTCAACGCCAGCCAGTTGCGCGGCTTCCGCCAGCAGGTCGGGATGATTTTCCAGCACTTCAACCTGCTGGCCTCCAAGACTGTCGCCGACAACGTCGGCCTGCCGCTGACCCTGGCGGGCGAACTGTCGCGCAGCGAGATCGACAAGCGGGTCACCGAGCTGCTGGCCCGGGTCGGCCTTTCCGACCACGCCAGGAAGTACCCGGCGCAGTTATCCGGCGGCCAGAAGCAACGCGTCGGCATCGCCCGCGCCTTGTCCACCAACCCGAAGATCTTGTTGTGCGACGAGGCCACCAGCGCCCTCGACCCCCAGACCACGGCCTCGGTCCTGCAATTGCTGGCCGAGATCAACCGCGAGCTGAAGCTGACCATCGTACTGATCACCCACGAAATGGACGTGATCCGCCGGGTCTGCGACCGCGTGGCGGTGATGGATGCCGGCCAGATCGTCGAGCAAGGCCCGGTAGCCGAGGTGTTCCTGCACCCGCAGCACCCCACCACCAAGCGTTTCGTCCAGGAAGACGAGCAGGTCGACGAGGGCGAGCAACGCGACGACTTCGCCCATGTGCCAGGACGCATCGTACGCCTGACCTTCCAGGGCGACGCTACCTACGCGCCGCTGCTGGGCACCGTCGCCCGCAAGACCGGCGTGGACTACAGCATCCTCGCCGGGCGCATCGACCGCATCAAGGACGTGCCCTATGGCCAGCTGACCCTCGCCCTGATCGGCGGTGACATGGAAGCGGCGTTCACCCGCTTCAAGGCAGCTGACGTACATATGGAGGTACTGCGTTGATGGACGCCCTGAATTTCTTCGCCAACGTCGACTGGGCCGAAATCTGGCTGGCCACCGTCGATACCCTGATCATGCTGTTCGGCTCGCTGTTCTTCACCGTGCTGCTGGGCTTGCCGCTGGGCGTGCTGCTGTTCCTCTGCGGGCCCAGGCAGATGTTCGAACAGAAGGGCGTTTATGCGTTGCTGTCGCTGGTCGTGAACATCCTGCGTTCGCTGCCCTTCATCATCCTGTTGATCGTGATGATCCCGATCACCGTGCTGATCACCGGCACTTCGCTGGGCGTCGCGGGTGCCATCCCGCCGCTGGTCGTCGGTGCCACACCGTTCTTCGCGCGCCTGGTGGAAACCGCCCTGCGTGAAGTAGACCGCGGCATCATCGAAGCCACCCAGTCGATGGGCGCCACCACCCGCCAGATCATCACCAACGCATTGCTGCCGGAGGCCCGCCCAGGCATCTTCGCGGCCATTACCGTGACCGCCATCACCTTGGTGTCGTACACCGCCATGGCCGGTGTGGTGGGTGCCGGCGGCCTGGGCGACCTGGCCATCCGCTTCGGTTACCAGCGTTTCCAGACCGATGTGATGGTGGTAACCGTGATCCTGCTGCTGGTACTGGTTCAAGTACTGCAAAGCGTGGGCGACAAACTGGTCGTGCATTTTTCCCGTAAATAACCCCAGGGGTCGGCCAGGCCGACCCGTTCGGGGGCCGTCGCGGCCCTCACAAGGAGTGCTCCATGAAGAAGCTGCTTGCTGTTGTCGCCGCTGTCGCGGCCTTCTCGGCCCACGCCGAGACCCTGACCGTCGCCGCCACCCCGGTGCCACACGCCGAGATCCTCAACTTCGTCAAACCTGCCCTGGCAAAAGAGGGCGTGGAGCTGAAGGTCAAGGAATTCACCGATTACATCCAGCCCAACGTGCAAGTGGCGGAAAAGCGCCTGGATGCCAACTTCTTCCAGCACCAGCCGTACCTGGATGAATTCAACAAGGCCAAGGGCACCCAGCTGGTCAGCGTGACTGGCGTGCACATCGAACCACTGGGCGTGTACTCGGCCAAGGTCAAGAAGCTGGACGAGCTGTCCGCCGGCGCCACCGTGGTCATCCCCAACGACGCTACCAATGGTGGCCGCGCCCTGCTGCTGCTGGACAAGGCCGGCGTGATCAAGCTCAAGGACAACAAGAACATCCTGTCCACCGTGAAGGATGTTGCCGAGAACCCGAAAGGCCTGAAATTCCGTGAGCTGGAAGCCGCCACCATCCCACGCGTGCTGACCCAGGTCGATGCTGCCCTGATCAACACCAACTATGCGCTGGAAGCCAAGCTGAACCCGGAAAAAGACGCGCTGGTGATCGAAGGCAGCGACTCGCCGTACGTGAACATCCTGGTCGCCCGCCCGGACAACAAGGACTCGGATGCGATGAAGAAGCTGGCCGCGGCGCTGCACTCGCCTGAGGTCAAGCAGTTCATCAACGAGAAGTACAAGGGCGCTGTGGTACCGGCGTTCTAAGCCGTCACATCGCGCTGGACTTTTCGCGGGTAAACCCGCTCCCACAGGGATAGCGCAAGGCTCACGGCCTACGCTGTACCTGTGGAAGCGGGTTTACCCGCGGAGCTTTTGGGGCCAACTCAATCCCGCTTGACCAGCCCCGGCAACTGCGCCACCAGCTTCTGGTTGTTGAACGGTGCCCGAATGAACCCGCGCTGGCGCCCGTCCGGCCCCACTACCGCCAGGTTGCCGCTGTGGTCCACGGTGTAGCCTGGCTTGCTGGTATCCGCCGGAATGAACGGAATGCTCAAGGCATTGGCCAGCTTCTGGGTATCCTCGATCGACCCCGCCACGCCGACGAAGTCCCTGTCGAAATAACCCAGGTACTGTTTCAGCTGGTTCGGTGTGTCACGGTTCGGGTCCACGCTCACCAGCACCACCTGCAGCCGATCGACCGCCTCCTTGGGCAGCTCGCTCTTGACCTGGCGCAGCTGTGCCAAGGTGGTCGGGCAGATATCCGGGCAATACGTGTAGCCAAAGAACAGCAGCGACCATTTGCCCTTCAGGTCATCCAGGCGCACCGGCTGGCCTTCCTGGTTGGTCATGGTGACGTCGGCCACGGCACGGCTTTGCGGCAGCAGGATGATGCCGGCATCGATCAGCTCGGTCGGGTTGGGCTGGCCGCGGCCATTGAGCACCTTGTTGACGGTCAGGCCCAGAATCAGCGCGACCAGGGCAACGAGGATGAAGACGGTTTTCTGGGTTCGGGTCATAGGTTCAGCAACAGGTAGTGGTCAACGAGCAACGCGATGAACAGCGCGAACAGGTAGCCGATAGAGTACTTGAAGGTGCCGATCGCTGCGTGCGGCCGGCTGCCACGGTACAACACCCAGGCCCATTGCAGGAAGCGCGCACCCAGCAGGACGGCACAGGCCAGGTACAGCGGGCCACTCATGTGAATGACGTAGGGCAGCAGGGTGATCGCCAGCAGCACCAGGGTGTAGAGCAGGATATGCAGCTTGGTGTAGCGCTCGCCGTGGGTCACCGGCAGCATCGGGATGTCGGCCTTGGCGTATTCCGCCTTGCGGTGAATGGCCAGGGCCCAGAAATGCGGTGGCGTCCAGGCAAAGATGATCAGCACCAGCAACAGCGGTTCGGCACTGACATGCCCGGTGACCGCGACCCAGCCAAGCAGCGGCGGGGCGGCCCCGGCCAGGCCGCCGATGACGATGTTCTGGGGCGTGGCACGCTTGAGAAAGCCGGTATAGATCACCGCATAGCCCACCAGCGAAGCCAGGGTCAGCCAGGCCGTGAGGGGGTTGGTGAACACCAGCAACAAGGCCATGCCCGCCAGCGCCAGGCCCAAGGCAAACAGCAGCGCCGGTAGCGGCTCGACGCGCCCTTGGGCCAGAGGGCGCTTGTGGGTGCGCGCCATCAGGGCATCGATACGCCGGTCCACGACGTGATTGACCACCGCCGCCCCGCCCGCGCACAAGCCGATACCCAGGTTGCCGAACATCAGCACCTGCCAGGCCACCCCGGCACGGGTGGCGAGCAACATGCCCACCAGCGAGGTGATCAGCATCAGCACCACCACCTTGGGCTTGGTCAGTTCCAGGTAGTCGCGCCAGCCGGCACGTTGTCCCTGTGCTTTCAGAAGCGTCGCCACAGTGCATTCCTCGGGTGTGGGGCGACGCCCGCGCCGGCCATCGGCGTCAGGCGCCAGCCATGGCTGATATGAATTTGGTCAGCCACCCGGATGCGGTAGTTCAGGAAAACCATGGTCAGCAGCAGCAGCGCCCCGCCAGCGTTGTGAGCCACGGCGACGGCCAGTGGCAGGTGCAGTACCACATTGGCCAGGCCCAGGCTCACCTGTAGCGCCAACGCCAGCAACACCAGGCGCGCCAGGCCATTGAGCTGGTTGCGGTGCAGCTTCCAGCTGAGCAGCAACAGCACAAGCGTCACTGCCAGCGCTCCCAGGCGGTGGCTGATGTGGATAGCGGTGCGAGCGTCGCTGTCGAGCTGGCCGCCCAGGTAATTCGGGCCGACCTGCTGGGTCAGGTGAAAGCCATTGCTGAAGTCGGCTGCCGGCCACCACTCACCGTGACAGGTCGGCAAGTCGATGCAGGCCACGGCGGCGTAATTGGAACTGACCCAACCACCAAGGGCGACCTGGCCAATCACTACCAGCAACGCCAGCGCAGCGACCCGGCGAAGGCTCAGCGGCAATTTTGGCAAAGGCGCAAATGCCCGGGACAGACGCAGGGACAACAGGAACAGCAAGCTCAGCGTGGTAAAGCCGCCCAACAGGTGTGCAGTTACCACTTGCGGCCAGAGTTGCAGGGTAACGGTCCACATGCCGAAAGCGGCCTGGGCCAGCACCACACCCAGCAGCAGCAAGGGCAGACGATAAGGCTGGCCATCGCGGGCATGACGGCGCAGTGCCTGGAAGGCGAGCAGGGCGATGACCACTGCCAGCGTGCCGGCGAAGTAGCGATGCACCATTTCCGCCCATCCCTTGGCAGCTTCCACGGGGTGATCGGGAAAATGCAGCTCGGCATGGGCCAGCTGCGCTTCGCTCTTGGGCACGCCGATGAAACCATAACAGCCTGGCCAGTCTGGGCAACCGAGCCCTGCGTGTGTCAGGCGGGTATAGGCACCAAGCAGGACGACCAGCAGTGCCAGCAAGGTGGCGAACACAGCAAGGCGGAATCCGGGTCTGGCCATGGCAGGCTCCTAGCCGATGTTGGACAGCTTGAGCAGGTGGCGCAGGTCGTCCAGCACATGCTTGCCGTTGACCTTGGCGTCGTAGCGCAGCACCAGGTTGCCGTGCGGGTCGACGATCCACAGCTGCGGGCCGGCCTCGCCGACCTTCTGCAGGTAGCGTTGCGCATCCAGTGGGTAACGCTGCAATTGTGGATACTCGCGGCCAAGCAGCGCCTGGTAATCGGCGCTCAGCGGCTGGGCGCTGGCCAGCGCATGGCTGGCACGGCTGGCGTCACGGCCCAGGCCCACCTGGATCTGCCGGGCCAGGTACACCAGGCGCTCGCAATCTTCGGCACAGGCTTCGGGGGCGCTTACCAGCAATTGCCAGCGCTGGTCCTGGCCCGCCACGCCAAGATCGGCACGGCTTTCACCGTTGCCAATCATCACGCCGTGGTAGCTGCGACCCTCCGGCACCCAGAACTTGAGCTTGTACATGCTGGTGGCAAGGATCATCGGCCCGAGCACCACCAGGAGGATCAGGATCAGCTGCAAACGCCCACGGGCTCTGGGCTTGCTGCGTTCAGGCACGTCCAGCGGAGTGGCGGTGGCCATGGCGTTTCTCCTTGTTGTGGTGCCAGCCGAAGTAGAGGTAAAGCAGCACCAGCGCAGTTGCCAGTGCAAACCATTGCACGGCGTACCCCAGGTGTTTTTCCGGGCCCATGGCGACAACTGGCCAGTCCAGGCGATAGGCTGCGGGGCCGGGTTCCAGGCGCAGTTCATGGGCGAAGCCTTCGCGATCGAGCTGCTGCCACACTTGAGCGGCATCGACAGCGGTCAGTAAGTGCGGCCACTGGCCGCCTGCCGGGTCCGGGTGCAACTGGAACGTGCTGCCGGGCGTGACATACACCGCAGCATCCAGCGCCAGCGCCTGGGCTGGCGTATCGAAGTGCACCGGCACGCGGCGATCCGGCCATGGCAACCAGCCGCGATTGACCAGCAACCACAGGCCGCTGGCCTGGTCATGGAAGGGTTGCAACAACTCGACACCGGCCCGGCCTTCGCGCAGGCGGTTGTCCAGCAGCACGCTGTGTTCGCCATCGAAGCGGCCATACAGGTGCACGCGGCGGAAGGCGTTGTCCTGGTTCGCGGTCAGCTGGGCCATGGCCAGGGGTGCCTCGGCCCGGCGCTCGGCATAGGTGGCCAGCAGCAGGCGCTTTTCCGTGGCGCGGCCGAGCTGCCAGCAGCCCAGCGCGATCAGCCCCGGCAGTAGCGCAAGCACCACCAGGGTAGGTACCCAGCCCGGGCGAAACGGCCTCATCGGTGCCTCGCCAGGGCGCTCGCTATACTTGTCCACATCACCGCATCCCCCCTGGAGTATCGCCATGCTCAAGGCCGCGATTGTCCTGATGCTGTTGGCCACGATTGCCAGCCTGTTCAGTGGGCTGGTGTTTCTGGTCAAGGACGACGAAAACTCGACCCGCCTGCTGAAGGCGCTGACCGTGCGGGTGACCCTGGCAGCCCTGACCATTGGCCTGGTCGCCTGGGGCTTCATCAGTGGCCAGCTGGTTTCACACGCTCCTTTCTGATCCTACGAGACGCCTTGTAGGAGGGCCTTGCGTCGTGAAGGGCCGTGTAGCGGCCCCAATCCTGCGACGCCGATACCTCTGATAGCCCGCATTGGCAGCCCTTCGCGGCGCAAGGCCGCTCCTACAGGGCCCGCGCCGTCTGTCAAAGCACGTACACAAAGATGAACAGCCCCACCCACACCACGTCGACGAAATGCCAGTACCAGCTGGCGGCTTCGAAACCAAAGTGCTTGTCCGGGTTGAAGTGCCCGCGCAGGATGCGCAGGAACATCACGACCAGGATGATCGTGCCAAGGGTCACGTGGGCCCCGTGGAAGCCGGTCAGCATGAAGAACGTCGCGCCATAGATCCCCGAGCCCAGCGTCAGCCCCAGCTTGGTGTAGGCCTCGTGGTACTCGTAGGCCTGCAGCGCAATGAAGCTGGCACCCAGGACGATGGTCAGCGCCATCCACAATTTCAGCGCACCGCGGTGGTCACGGCGCAGCGCATGGTGGGCAATGGTGATGGTCACGCTGGAGCTCACCAGCAGGATGGTGTTGATCAGCGGCAAGTGCCAGGGGTCGATCACTTCCTTGGGCGGCGGGAACAGCTTCGGGTCCGGTGTGTGCAGCAGCGGCCAGGTGAACTCGAAGGTCGGCCAGAGCATGTGCGCCACCCCTTTGGCTCCTTCACCTCCCAACCACGGCCCGGCCAGCACGCGCACGTAGAACAGCGCGCCGAAGAACGCCAGGAAGAACATCACCTCGGAAAAGATGAACCAGCTCATGCCCCAGCGGAACGAACGGTCCAGCTGCGGGCTGTACAGCCCCGCGCGGCTCTCCCGTACCACCGAGCCGAACCAGCCAAACAACATGTAGGCCAGGAACAATGCACCAACGAAGAAGATCAGCGGCCCGTGCGACTCGGGGTGGCCGGCCTTCATGTCGTTGAACCAGGTACCCAGGCCGAACACGGTGATGAACATGCCGATGGTGGCAATGATTGGCCATTTGCTCTGCGCCGGGACGTAGTAGTGCTCGTGACTTGCCATTGCTGTTCTCCTTCCCTTAACGGGCGCCCTGGACGTCCTGCGCCGCGATATGCGCGACCGGCGGGTGGCGAGCGGTGATGTCGAACAAGGTGTAGGCCAATGTCAGGTGCTTGACGCTGGCCGGCAGGTCGCGGTCGACGATGAAGCGCACCGGCATCTCGATGCGTTCACCGGGCTGCAACACCTGCTGGGTAAAGCAGAAGCACTCGGTCTTGTGGAAGTAGACCGCGGCCTCGGCCGGGGTAATGCTGGGGATGGCCTGAGCACTCATTGGCCGGTCGGTCGGGTTGTGGGCGACGAAAATCATCTGGTTCACCGCGCCCGGGTTGACTTCCAGCTGATCCGCCGTGGAGTAGAAATCCCAGACCATGTCGCCAGCATTGGTCGACAGGAACTGCACCCGCACCGAACGCGTCGGGTCGGCCAGCTGGCTGCCTTCATACTGCCCGCCAGTCTTGCCATTGATGCCGAAGGCCTTGCACATCACGTCGTAGATCGGCACCAGGGCGAAGCCGAAGGCGAACATCACCACCGTCAGCATCAGCAGGCGCAGCACCAGGCGTCTGAGCGAAAGGCCGTTCATGGCAGCGTTCCTATTTCACTTCCGGTGGGGTCTGGAAGGTGTGGTAGGGCGCAGGCGAGGGGATCGACCACTCCAGGCCCTCGGCGCCATCCCAGGGTTTGGCCGACGCCGGCGCGCCGCCACGGATGCACTTGATGACGATGAACAGGAAGAAGATCTGCGTGGCGCCGAACATGAAGGCGCCGATCGACGACACCATGTTGAAGTCGGCGAACTGCAGGTTGTAGTCGGGAATTCGCCGCGGCATGCCGGCCAGCCCTACGAAGTGCATGGGGAAGAACGCCAGGTTCATGCCGATGAACGACAGCCAGAAGTGCAACTTGCCGAGGGTTTCGTCGTACATGTGGCCGGTCCATTTCGGCAGCCAGTAGTAGGCCGAGGCGAAGATCCCGAAAATGGCCCCGGGCACCAGCACGTAGTGGAAGTGCGCCACCACGAAGTAGGTGTCGTGGTACTGGAAGTCGGCCGGCGCGATGGCCAGCATCAACCCGCTGAAGCCGCCGATGGTGAACAGGATGACGAAGGCAATGGCGAACAGCATCGGGGTCTCGAAGGTGAGCGAGCCCTCCCACATGGTGCTGACCCAGTTGAACACCTTCACCCCGGTGGGCACGGCGATCAGCATGGTGGCGTACATGAAGAACAGCTCGCCGACCACCGGGATGCCGACCACGAACATGTGGTGGGCCCAGACGATGAACGACAGGAAGGCGATCGCGCCGGTGGCGTACACCATGGAGGTGTAGCCGAACAGCGGCTTGCGCGAGAACGCCGGGATGATCGAACTGACCGCGCCGAAGGCCGGCAGGATCATGATGTATACCTCGGGGTGGCCGAAGAACCAGAACACGTGCTGGAACAGCACCGGGTCACCGCCACCGGCGGCACTGAAGAAGCTGGTGCCGAAGTGGATGTCCATCAGCATCATGGTCACCACGCCGGCCAACACCGGCATCACGGCAATCAGCAGGAACGCAGTGATCAGCCAGGTCCAGACGAACAGCGGCATCTTCATCAGGGTCATGCCCGGCGCGCGCAGGTTGAGGATGGTGGCGATCACGTTGATCGCGCCCATGATCGAGCTGATACCCATCAGGTGGATGGCGAAGATGAAGAAGGTGACGCTGGCCGGAGCATAGGTAGTGGACAGCGGGGCGTAGAAAGTCCAGCCGAAATTCGGCCCGCCGCCAGGGCTGAACAAGGTCGAGACCAGCAGCAGGAAGGCCGCGGGCAACAACCAGAAACTGAAGTTGTTCATCCGTGGCAGGGCCATGTCGGGGGCACCGATCATCAGCGGGATCATCCAGTTGGCCAGGCCGACGAAAGCCGGCATCACGGCGCCGAACACCATGATCAGGCCGTGCATGGTGGTCATCTGGTTGAAGAACGCCGGTTCCACGATCTGCAACCCGGGCTGGAACAGTTCAGCGCGGATCACCATGGCGAACGAGCCACCGAGCAGGAACATGATGAAGCTGAACCACAGGTACATCGTGCCGATGTCCTTGTGGTTGGTGGTCAGCACCCAGCGCATCAGGCCCTTGGCCGGCCCGTGTGCATGCTCATGGCCGTGGGCGTGGTCGTCGATCACTGCACTCATGTCCTGTCTCCTGCAATCCATTGATTGCCGCGCGTAACCCGGTTCATTGCGCTTCTGCCTGCTTCAATGCCAACACGTCCTTCGGCGTGACCATGTCGCCCTTGTTGTTGCCCCAGGCGTTACGCTCGTAGGTGATCACGGCGGCGATGTCGACTTCCGAAAGCTGCTTGCCGAACGCGGCCATGGCAGTGCCGGGCTTGCCATGGAAGACAATGCCCAGGTGGGCCTCCTTCGGCCCGGTAGCGATCTTCGAGCCCTTGAGCGCCGGGAACATCGGCGGCAAGCCTTGGCCTTCGGCCTGGTGACAGGCCACGCAGGTGGTGTGGTAGACCTTGTCGCCACGCTCCACCAGCTCTTGCAGGGTCCATTCCTTGCTGGTCAGCTCCTTGAGCTTGGCGGCTTCGGCCTTGCGCTCGCCAAGCCAGGTGTCGTAATCGGCCTTGGACTTGACCTCGACCACCACCGGCATGAAGCCATGGTCCTTGCCGCACAGCTCGGTGCACTGGCCGCGGTAGATGCCGGGCTTGTCGATACGGGTCCAGGCTTCGTTGACGAAACCGGGGATGGCATCACGCTTGACCGCGAACGCTGGCACCCACCAGGAGTGGATGACGTCGGCAGCGGTCACCAGGAAGCGCACCTTGGCGCCGACCGGCAGCACCAGCGGCTGGTCGACTTCGAGCAGGTAGTGCTCGTCCTTGGGCGCCTGGTTATGGATCTGGTCGGCAGGGGTGGCCAGGTTGCTGAAGAACTCCACGTCCTGGCCGAGGTATTTGTAGTGCCATTTCCACTGGTAGCCGGTGACCTGTATGTCGATGTCCGACTCACTGGCGTCGTAGATATCGATCAGGGTCTTGGTGGCCGGGATCGCCATCGCCACCAGAATCAGGAATGGGACTACGGTCCAGAGAATCTCCACCCAGGTATGTTCATGGAAATGCGCAGCCTGCTGGCCGGTGGAGCGGCGGTGGATGACCATGGACCAGAACATCGCGCCAAACACTACGACGCCAATGATCACGCAGATCCAGAAGATGGTCATGTGCAGGTCGAAGACGGCGTTGGAGACTTCCGTCGCCCCCGGGTGCATGTTAACGGTCCAGGCAGCGTTGGCCTGACCAAAAACCGACCACAACAGGAGGCCCATCCAGACATGTGGATGTCGCATCATTGCGGGTTCCCCTTCTCGTTCTTGTAGTCCCGGAGGCGTGGCCTGCGGCAAGAGGGAACGGCGGTCAAGACTGCCTGGCTTCGACGACCGAGCCCCTGCTAAAAGCAGTCGGGCCTCATCAACGAATCACGTTCACCGGGAGTATAGACAGCGACCAATGGCACGCAACGACGCCGGTGAAATGAACTTCATGAAATGGCCGAACCCTGCGGAAAACCGCGCGTTTGACAGCGCTTGGCGCGATAATGGCATTTCGATATACCTGAGCATGCGCAGCGTAGCGCCACTTATAACAAATGCGTCTTAGGTATTCTGTATACCGAGCTAATTTAGTGTCTTCCGTTTGAAACGTAATGTCCCTGGAGTTGTCATGAACATCGCTGCTGTACGCGAGCAGGTAAGCCAAGCCCACCAACACGAAGGCCTGACCGGCCAACTGAAAAAGCGTCTCGAGCTGCAACTGCCCCATCTGCACCCCTCGATCCAACTGCCTGAGCAGGACGCCCAGGGTACTTTGGCGCGCTTCGTCAGCGCCTACATCGACCAGGTTCCGGAGTTGCTGGAGGCTGCCCACGAGGTGGCCCGCGAAGCCGGGATCGAATCGCAGATCACCCCGGTATTGAAGATTGCCGAGGCTTACTTCCTGCAGCCGCCCGGCGTGATGCAAGGGCATGTTGGCCTGGACTGCCTGCTGGACGAGGCTTACCTGGCGCACCGCCTGGTGGAAGAGGTCAACGACCTGTACATCCGCCACTTCCAGCAGCCGCTGATTCCGCTCGACACCACCGTTGCCAACCTGATCGCCCACCAGTTGATTGGCGAGGAGTTTGCCAACCAGCTGGACGAGGTGGTGCATCACTCGGTCGACGAAATGCTCGATGACGAAAGCTTTGCCGTGGAATCGGTGGAGGCCTACCGCGAAAAGCTCAGTAGCCCGGAAACCGGCGCAGCCTGGAAGCGCTGGCCATGCCTGTCGCGACAGCTGGGTGTGGAGCTGGGCCAGCCGGCCTGACGCCTTGTAAGCTGTGCCTGCCTCTTCGCGAGCTTGCCCGCGAAGAGGCAGGCACAGCCAATACATATCTTCAGCTTCAGGCCCCAACCCCCGCCGTTGTCCGCAAGCGCCCCTCGATCCGCCGCTTCAACCGGCGCTGCTCGATCAGCAGGCGCGACCCATTGGCGGCGTTGCTGCGCCCCCAGTCCTCCAGCAACTCGAGGCACGAGTGGTCGATATAGCTGAGGTTGCCCAGCGGCACATGCAGGGTGGTCCCCGCCGGCACGGCATCCAGCACCTGGGTCAGCGCCGGCACCTTGAGGAAGGTGGCCGCACCACTGAGCCGCAACTCCATGTGGCCGGCTTCCTCCAGGCTCACCAGGTTGATCTTCAACCGCGCCGCCTTGAACGCCAGCTTCAGCAAGGTCAGGGCAAAGCCCAGCAACACGCCGGTCAGCAAGTCGGTGAAGATAATCGCCAGCGCCGTCGCAGCGTAGGTGAACATCGGCATGCGGCCATAGCGGCCAAGCCCACGAAATGCCTTGAAATCCACCAGCTTGATACCGGTAAACACCAGCACCCCGGCCAGGCTCGCCACCGGGATCTGCTGCAGCACGCTGCTCAGCGCCACGACGAACGCCAGCAGCCACAGCCCATGGAATATCGCCGAAGCCCGGGTCTGTGCGCCGGCCTGGACATTGGCCGAACTGCGCACGATTACCCCGGTCATCGGCAATGCCCCCAACACCCCGCAGAGCATGTTGCCTATGCCCTGGGCCGACAGCTCACGGTCGAAGTCCGAACGCTGGCCACTGTGCATGCGATCGACCGCCGCCGCCGACAACAAGGTTTCGGCACTGGCGATGAAGGCCAGAGCAAATGCGGCGACCAGCAGGGTAGGGTCGGCCAGTTGCATCAAGTCGGCCGGGCGAATCCAGTCGATCGCCTCGGACAGGTCAGCCGGTACCTGCACCCGGTTCACCGGCAAGGCCAGCCACATGCTGATGACCGTCATCGTCGCCACGCCGAGCAATGCGCCCGGGACGAAGCGCAGCCGCTGTGGCCGCAGGCGCTCCCACAGCCACATGATGGCGATGGTGCCAAGGCCCAGCGCACCGGCCTGCCAGCCCGCACCCGCGCTTTCCTGGGGCAGCGCCGCCGCGACGGTCGCCGGGAATTCCAGCAGGTTCTGCAGGCCGGACGGCTGCGGCGCGGTGTCGAACATCACATGCACCTGCGACAGCACGATCAGCACGCCGATCCCTGCCAGCATGCCGTACACCACCGCTGGAGCGGTAACACGGAACCAGCAGCCCAGGCGCAGGCGCCCGGCCAGCAATTGCAGCAGGCCAGCCAGCAGCAGGATCGGCCCGAGCATGGCCATGCCATGCTGGCGCACCAGCTCGAACACCAGCACGGCCAGGCCGGCGGCCGGGCCACTCACCTGTAGCGGCGAGCCAGCGAGGAAGCCCACGACGATGCCGCCGATGATGCCGGTAATCAGGCCCTTGGCCGGCGGCATGCCCGAGGCGATGGCAATACCCATGCACAACGGCAGGGCCACCAGGAAGACCACTACCGATGCCAGCAACTCACGCGGCAGGGCCGCTTTCAACTGTGTAATGTTCACCGTTGTTTCTCCTTTCTCTGTCACACAGCCATTTCCCTGGCTATGGGCACGTTTGCCCCTGACAAGCGCGCAGGCGCAGGCCGCCAGCAGGCATGCCGGCAGGGCAGTCAGGGAATTAAAGGCAGCCGAAGGCCGCGCCACACCCCCGAAGGGTGCAGCCGGCTATCAAGGTTTCAGCAGGCGGATGGGTCGCTTAGTAGCGGCCTCTCGGAGTAGCGCAGGGGACCGGCTCGCCAGCGGCCAGCGGCAGGAAGCTATCGCTGGCGGCGTCGTAGGCTTCGATCTTGCTGGTCTCGATGTCGTAGACCCAGCCATGGATGAACAGCTCACCGGCTGCCAGGCGCGAAGCCACCGAGGGGTGGGTGCGCAGGTGATGCAGCTGGGCGATGACGTTTTCCTTGGTCAGCACCTGCATCGTTTCGTGTTCGCTACCGCACGAGCAGTTGTTCTCGACCACGGTGCGGGCCACTTCGGCGTGGCGCAACCAGGCGGAAACAGTCGGCATCTTGGTCAGCGACTGTGGGTTGAGCACCGCACGCATGGCGCCGCAGTCGGAGTGGCCACAGACGATGATGTGGTGCACTTTCAACGCCAGCACGGCGTACTCGATGGCACTGGAAACGCCGCCGTTCATCTGGCCGTAGGGCGGTACCACGTTGCCGACGTTACGGGTCACGAACAGGTCGCCCGGCGAGCTCTGGGTAATCAGCTCGGGAACGATGCGCGAGTCGGCACAGGTGATGAACATGGCGCGCGGGGTTTGCGCGGTGGCGAGTTTCTTGAACAGCTCTTGCTGCTCGGGGAAAACGTCATGGTGAAAACGCAGGAAGCCGTCGACGATGTGCTTAAGGGCGGCATCGGCGCTCTCCGCGGGGACCTGCGGAATGACCTTGGATGGGTCCTTGACGGGCATGATTCATCCTCTTGACGGTGTGTAGGTAAATCCATTTTACCGGTGAAAGATTCTGGCTATGCAGGGTTTTAGATGACGCGCACGGGCCATAAATCACAGTCGGTGGAGACTGATTTCCTACGCTAGCGGGAAAAACTTAACTGAAACTTAATTCAGAGGCTCTAGAACGCGTGTTCCAGATGAGAGAGGCGGGATCTGGATAATAGCAAAAAACCATCAGCTGCCAAGAGCCATTACTGCAATTATTTGCTTGGATTAGTCGCATTGAAGGCTGGCAATTCGCCCTTTTGGGTACCTAGAACAAGGCCATCTGCCCACCGGGCGGACAAAACGCCGAACAATCCAGCGCTTGCGCTTCCCGCCCCTCAAACTCCAGCCGCTTCATGGCCTTGGCGAAGCGTTGCGCCAGCAACTCGGCAAAAACCCCTTCACCGCGCATTCGTGTGCCGAAGCGGCTGTCGTATAATTCACCGCCACGGCTCTGGCGAATCAGGCTGAGCACGTGGGCCCCTCGCTGCGGGTAATGGTCCTGCAGCCATTGTTCGAACAGCGGCGCCACTTCCAGCGGCAGCCGCAGCATCATGTAGGCCGCACTCTGTGCACCTGCCTCCCGGGCCGCTTCTAGCAGGCGCTCCAGTTCACTGTCATTGATCATCGGAATCATCGGCGAACACAGCACGCCCACCGGCACGCCGGCTTCGCGCAATACGCGAATGGCGCGCAACCTGGCCTTGGGCGAGGCCGCACGGGGCTCGAGTACTCGCTTGAGGTCGTCGTCCAAAGTAGTGAGGCTGATCATTACCCGCGCCAGCCGCTGCCTGGCCATTTCAGCCAGCAGGTCGAGGTCGCGCAGGACAAGCGCGCCCTTGGTGACAATGGTCACCGGATGGCGAAAGCGCAGCAGCACTTCGAGCAGGCGCCGGGTCAACATCTGTTCCCGCTCGATCGGCTGGTACGGGTCGGTATTGGAGCCCAGGTTGATCGGCGAGCATACATAACCCGGCTTGCTCAGTTGTTGCGCAAGTACCTCGGCAGCGTTGGTCTTGGCGATCAGTTTGGTTTCGAAATCCAGGCCGGGCGAAAGGTCCCAGTAGGCATGCGAGGGGCGGGCATAGCAGTAGATGCAGCCGTGCTCGCAACCTCGATAGGGATTGATGGACCGATCGAACGGCAAATCGGGGGAGGTATTATGGCTGATCACCGATTTGGCCGCCTCGACCCGCACCTCGGTGCCCTGGGTTTGCGGCACCTCCTGGTACCAGCCGTCATCCTCCGCCACCGAGTGGCTGGGGGCAAAGCGGTTGTGTGGATTGTGTGCCGTACCGCGGCCCTTAGGCGGTGCTGGGTGAATCATGGCTCTGCCCCATATGCTGTATTTATATACAGTACAATGCGTGCAACGATCTATCCAGCACCTCTGGTCAGCGTACCTTCAGCCCAGGCCATGCCAGCGCAGGTACGGCGCATGGCTCGCCGCTCGGCCAAGGAATGCTTCGATACCTTCGCGCAGCGGCCGGGATGCGCCGGGAGCGAACAACGCCTCCTGCAATTCACGGCCAGTGGCCCGGTCCAGCAGCCCTGCGGCTTCGAAGCGGGTGAACAGGTCGAAGGCATGCACGTCCGACCACAGGTACGCGTAATAACCTGCATCGTAGCCATTCACCAGGTGGTCGAAGGCATGGGCGGGGTGCTCGAAGTCGGCCAGCGGCCAGTAGCCACACCGTTCGCGGGCTTCCCCCAGACGTTGCTCAAGCGTCTTGCCATCGTTTGGCGTGGCATGCAGGTCCAGGTCGAACAGGGCCAGGCTCAGGTCACGTGCCATCTCTTCCACGCCTTGCTGCCGCAAGCGATCCAGACATTCGCCGACCCGTGCACGGTCAAGCGGGCTGCCACCCAGGTGGTGCGATGAGATCCCCACCAGGTAGTCCGCATCCCAGACCCAGCGTTCGAACAACTTGCCGACCAGTTCCACGCCATCTGTGCCAAGCTCACTGACGCTGGACAACATCTGGTTGGTCGTGCGCACCAGCAAGTGGTGCAGGGCGTGGCCAAACTCATGGAACAACTTGCGAAGCGACAGGTGGTCGAGCAACGGCTGGCTACCGGGCAGCCCTTGCGGCACGTCACTGAACACCACCACCGCGGCAGCCTGATAGATCCCGGCGGCATCTACCCTGCGGTTACGGATGTAAGTGGTGTACACCGAGTCAGACTGCTTGCCGGCATGCTGCACGGCATCCAGGTAAAAGAAACCGATGAAAGCGTTGTCCTGCCACACTTCGAACGCCTGCACGCTGGCATCCCAGGTAGGCAGCGGTCTGGCCCGCAGCAGCAAACCCAACAGCCGCTCCGCCAGCTGCTGCAACGCAGTGACCACAGCGTTCAGCGGGAAGTATTCGCGCAAGGCTTCGCTGGGCAGAACAGCAGGCGACGACGCCTGCAGGTAAGCGATGTCCCAGGGTTGCAAAAACATCAGTCCCCTGGCCGCCGCCTGACGCTCGATCTTCGCGCGCCATTGCAACATGGCAGGGCGGACATGCTCGGCCAGGTTGTGAAGAAAATCCCGCACATGGGTAACCGAGCCCGCACTCTTCAGCAGCAGGCTCCCCTCCAGATGGCTGGCAAAGCCAAGCATGCGCGCCTTTTCGTCAAGCCATGCTGCCAGTTGCAGCAGGTGCGAACCGTTATCCTCCGCAGGCTCGTCACTGACCCCGCGAGAATGGTAGGCGCGATACGCACGCTCACGTAGCTGGCGGTTCCCGGCATACCTGAGCGCGTCATCGGTGGCCACACTTTCACAGGCGATCAACCAGCCCGACTTCCCCGCTTCTCGTGCACGTTCAGCCCATTCATCGCGGACCCGCTGCGGAACGCCGCTCAGCTCGGTTTCATCGGTGATGTGCAACCCTGGCCGGTTGATATTGATGCGGAATGCGTCGCGTGCAGCGGCAATGTGCTGCTGCAGTTCTGCCAGGCGCACCTTCGCGGCGGCGTCGAGCAGCGCGCCACTGGCAGTGAACTTGTTCAGGTGCCAGCGTAGTACCGCGCGTTTGTGCGCATCCAGCTGCTTGCCGATATCGCTGCAGGCCAGGCGCTCATACAACGAATGGAGGACGGAGTTGGCGAACTTCTCGTCCATACGTGCCATTGCCTTGTCGTAGAACCCGATGATGGCATCGGCCCAATCATCATCCCGACCAACCAGCGGAGAAGCGGCGTATAGCACCGATAGCAGCTGGGCATCCAGGCCATCCACCGCCAGCACCATGTCGTCCCAGGTTGGCATCGCCTGCTGGTCGTGGATGATGCGGTCGATGCCCTGCTCATGCGCCAATAGCACATGCGCGAAGGCGGCACCCATGTTTTCAAGGGTAATCGCCGAATAATCGACGGGGATATGGCTATTTTGCAGCAGCGGGTTGCCCATGACGCTACACCTTGCTCGTAGTGGAGAGCAGGGGAGCTTGCGGGGTTGCTGCGCGGCACGAGGCCTGACTATCTACCACCCGGGCATTGCGCCCGGGCGGCACGAAGGCATTATTCAGCCGGTTTCTTCAGCTTCGGGTTCGGGAAGAACTGCACGGTCTGGACCTTGGCCGGCGCCGCTTTCGGTGCCTGCTGGTTGACCCGCGTCCCAAGCTCCTTCGGCACTGACAGGCCTTGCTCGTTGAGGGTGTCGGTAAAGCCACAGGCTACGCACTCGCGGTGCGGTACGCCGTCTTCATTCCACATCATCAGCTTGTCGGTCTCGCTGCATGCCGGGCACACCGCCCCGGCAATGAAGCGCTTCTTGGTCTTGTTCACGGCTACCTCGCTCATGCTGCAGCCTCCTCGCTCAGGCCACTGTGGCGCAGCAAGGCATCGATGGAAGGTTCCCGGCCACGGAAGTCGACGAACAGCACCATCGGCTCGCGCGAACCGCCACGCGCCAGTATCGCCTCTCTGAACGCGCGACCGGTCTCGGCATTCAACACACCCTCTTCCTCGAAGCGCGAGAAGGCATCGGCCGACAGCACTTCGGCCCACTTGTAACTGTAGTAACCAGCCGCATAACCGCCCGCGAAGATGTGCGCAAAGCTGTTCGGGAAGCGGTTGTACGCGGGTGGGCGCATCACCGACACCTCATCGCGTACGCCCTCGAGCACCTGCAGCACACTGCGGCCATCGCCATGGCTGGCGTGCAGCTCGAAGTCGAACAGCGAGAACTCCAGCTGGCGCACCATCATCATGCCCGACTGGAAGTTCTTCGCCGCCAGCATCTTGTCCAGCAGGTCTTGCGGCAGCGGCGCACCGGTTTCGAAATGGCCAGAGATCAGCGCCAGGCCTTCAGGCTCCCAGCACCAGTTTTCCATGAACTGGCTGGGCAGCTCGACAGCGTCCCAGGCCACGCCGTTGATGCCGGAAACACCGGCATGCTCGATGCGGGTCAGCAGGTGGTGTAGGCCGTGACCGAATTCGTGGAACAGCGTGGTCACTTCGTCGTGGGTCAACAAGGCCGGCTTGCCCGGGGCTGCCGGAGTGAAGTTGCAGACCAGGTTGGCCACCGGGCTCTGCAACCGGCCATCGGCGGTGCGGCGGCGGTCACGCGCGCCGTCCATCCAGGCACCGCCACGCTTGTTGGCGCGCGCGTACAGGTCGAAGAAGAAGCGCCCGACGTGCTGGCCGTTTTCCTTGATCTCGAACAGGCGAACATCCGGGTGCCAGCTGTCGAAACCCTTGAGTTCAGCGATTTCAATGCCGTACAGGCGCTGCACGATGCTGAACAGGCCACCCAGCACCTTGTCGATCGGGAAGTAGGCGCGCAGGGCTTCCTGCGACACACTGTAGCGCTGCTCGCGTAGTTTTTCGCCGAAGTAACCGGCGTCCCAGCTGGCCAGCTCGGGGCAGCCCTGCTCGGCAGCATAGGCCTTGAGCTGCGCCAGGTCCTGAGCGGCGAACGGCTTGGAACGCTTGGCCAGGTCGCGCAGGAAGCTCAGCACCTGGTCACTGGACTCGGCCATCTTGGTGGCCAGGCTCAGCTCGGCATAATTCTTGTAGCCCAGCAGTTCGGCCAGCTCCTGGCGCAGGGCGAGGATTTCTTGCATTACCGGGCCGTTGTCGAACTGGCCGGCATTCGGGCCCTGGTCCGAGGCACGGGTGCAGTAGGCAGCATACAGCTCTTCGCGCAGGGCGCGGTCGTCGGCGTAGGTCATCACTGCGTAGTAGCTGGGGAACTCCAGAGTGATCAGCCAGCCGTCGAGCCCCTTGGCCTGGGCGGCGGCAGCCATCTGCGCCTTGGCCGAATCGGTCAGGCCGGCCAATGCAGCTTCGTCGGTAATGTGCTTGGTCCAGGCTTGGGTGGCGTCGAGCAACTGGTTGGAGAAGCGGCTACCCAGTTCGCTGAGCTTGCTCTGCACTTCGGCGTAGCGCTGCTGCTTGTCCGCCGGCAGGTCGATACCCGACAGGCGGAAGTCACGCAGGGCATGCTCGAGGATAGTCTTTTGCGCCACGTCGAAGCCGGCGGCCTCCGGGCTGTCGATCAGCGCCTGGTAGGCTTCGAACAGCGCACGGTTCTGCCCGAGTTCGGTAGAGTAGGCGCTGAGCGCCGGCAGGCACGACTCATAGGCCTCGCGCAGCTCCGGGCTGTTGCACACCGCATTGAGGTGGCTGACCGGGCTCCAGGCGGCGCCCAGGCGGTCGTTCAGTTCGTCCATGGCCAGCACCACGCCGGCCCAGGTGGGGTTCTTGCCTTGCTTTTCGAGGATCTCGGCAATGGCTTTACGGTTGTCGGCCAGGATCGCTTCGATCGCCGGCAACACGTGTTCGGCACGGATTTGCGAGAAGGGCGGCAGATCGTAGGACTGCAGAAGCGGGTTGTTCGCACTCACGGTTTGGATACCTTGGCAGAAGAAACACTGCCCCATCTTAATTACAATCGACGCCGACCGCAGCAGGCAGCCTGCCTATCGGCACAGATGAGAGACACTATCATGGCCATCCGAAGCTTCCAGCAACACACTCCGAAAGTTGGACCACGGGTCTTTGTCGACCGTTCGGCGGTAGTGCTGGGCGACGTGGAGATCGGCGAGGACAGCTCGGTGTGGCCGCTGACCGTGGTGCGCGGCGACATGCACCGTATCCGCATCGGCGCACGCACCAGCGTGCAGGACGGCAGTGTCCTGCACATTACCCACGCCAGCCCGTTCAACCCTGACGGCTTCCCGCTGATCATCGGCGACGAGGTGACCATCGGTCACAAGGTCATGTTGCATGGCTGCACCCTGGGCAACCGCATCCTGGTCGGCATGGGCAGCACCATCATGGATGGCGCCATCGTCGAGGACGAAGTGATCATTGGCGCCGGCAGCCTGGTACCGCCGGGCAAACGCCTGGTCAGCGGCTACCTGTACATGGGCAGCCCGGTGAAACAGGCCCGGCTGCTGAATGACAAGGAGCATGCGTTCTTTGCCTACAGCGCCAGCAACTATGTGAAGCTCAAGGACCAGCACCTGGCCGAAGGCTTCGATCAACCTGAATGACCGCTTCGCGGGCGAGCCCGCGAAGAAGGCCGCGCAGCACTCAAGTGGAACCTATGTAAATGCACCAGCAGAACATCCTCTTCGACCTCGACGGTACGCTGACCGACCCACGCCTGGGCATCACCCGCTCGATCCAGTACGCCCTGGCCAAGCTGGGCATCGACGAGCCGGACCTGGCCCGCCTCGAGCACTTCATCGGCCCGCCCTTGCTGCAGGCGTTCATGCAGTTCTACAGCTTCGACGAGGCCAAGGCCTGGGAGGCGGTGAATTTCTACCGGGAACGCTTCCGCGTCACCGGCCTGTACGAAAACCTGGTGTTCGAAGGTGTGCCGGAACTGCTCACAGCCCTGAACAAGCAAGGGCGCACACTGTATATCGCCACCTCCAAGCCTTGGGAATTCGCCCGTGAAATCGCCCGCCACTTCGCCTTCGACCGCCATTTCAAGGTGATCTACGGCAGTGAACTGGACGGCACGCGCACCAACAAGGTCGAGCTGATTCGCCATCTGCTGGACGAAGAAGGGCTCGACCCGGCGCAGACGCTGATGATCGGGGACCGCAAGCATGACCTGATCGGTGCACGCAGCAACGGCTTGCAGGCGGTGGCGGTGGGATATGGGTTTGGCAGCCAGGAGGAGTTGATGGCCGAGGAGCCGGCCTATCACTTTGCAACCTTGGCTGAAATGCATCGGGCGTTTCTCGAGGCTTGAGGGCCATGGGGCTGTTTTGCAGCCCATCGCGACGCAAGGCCGCTCCTACCAGGGCCGCGCAGGCTTTGCACCGCGATGGGCAGCAACATCTGACGGGTCAACCATAAACCGCTGCAACGCCGCCTTCCGCTCTTCGTTCGGCAGCCTTCCCAACTGCTCCACCCGCTCATAGAACCGCGCCCAGTCCCCACCCACCTCGCGGAACAGCGCCGCGAACGCTGGCACCCACTGGTCATACAGCCCGAACGGCAACAGCTTGGCATTGTTCATCGGCCCGTATACCCAGGCGTCGTAACGCTTGTCGCCGCCCCATTGGCCATCACGCAGCAGCCGGTACTCTCGCCTCAGCCGTTCGAACTCAGCCTGCTTGGCCAGCCGCTTGTGCGCCTCATCCAGCGGCCCGGTATAAACGGCCTGCAACCGCTCGCGGCTGGCCAGCACCAGCCGGATGAACTGCTCACGTTGCTGCCCCTGGGCCTGGTCAACTGCTGCGAGCCCGCGCGCCACGCGCCATTGCCGCGTGCCCTCCTGCTCGACGAAGGAGGCAAACGATTCGTTGAACTCGGTGTCGTCCTGCACATAGAAGCGCTGGTGGGCCAGCTCGTGGAAGATCAGCGTGGCCAGGCGCTCATCGCCCCAGCCAACCATCGACGACAGGATCGGGTCATCGAACCAGCCCAGGGTCGAATAGGCCTCCACGCCGCTCACATAAACGTCCATGCCGTCCTGCCGCATCAATGCCGCCGCCCCGCGTGCTGCGCCAAGCTGGTAGTAACCACGATACGCCACGCAGCCGGCGATCGGGAAGCAGTGCGTGACCGGCTGCAACGACAACTCGGGCGTGGCGAACACATTCCACACCACGTAGGGCCGACCGAGTTCCACGTAGACCCGGTAGCTGCGATTATCTGGCAGTTTCAGCTGTTGGCTGGCAAACACACGCGCCTGTTCAGCATGCGTCAGGCGCTCACGCAATTGCGGCGGCGTAGCAGGATCGGCCACTAGCTGCTCCACCGACTGACGGGCGCGCAGCAGTTGCCACTGCCCTTCGGCCAACTGCCCGTAATAGGCCGTACTGGCGCAACCGTTCAGCAGGAGCGCGGCAAGCGGTGGAACCAAACGGGTGAAAATGCGGTCGAGTGCCCCAAGGCCCGAGCGCTGAACAAGAAAAAATCGAAGCATCCGGTACGTCAGACTCGCTCTAGGCCGTTTCACTTCAAGACTATCTCGCCAAGGGGGAGTTTCGCCATGCGCGCACTGCTGGTTGCCGGCTTACTGTTGCTGATATCCGCCTGCTCGACCCTGCCGGACCCAGACCCGAACCAGGCCTGGATCGACCTCACCCCGTACGACAATACCTCGCTGCATGCGCTGCAAGTCGATGAACGAGACTGGGCCGACAGCCGTTATTTCGAAGTACCGCCCGGCAGCCACGAGCTGACCGTGCGCTACCAGTTTCCGGTTACCCCCAGCAATATCGGCCCGGTCGACGAGCCGCTGTGGCGCGACTGCCAGGTCAAGCTGACCTTCAAGGACTTCAGCGCCGGCCAGCGCTACCAGCTGCAGGCCGGAAGCATCGGTTTCCGTCCCTGGATCAAGCTCTACGATCATCAGCAAAAGCTGGTCGGGCAGGGCTTGCCTGCCGGCTGCCAGCACAGCTGACACGCACAAATGGCGCTATGCTTGTACCTTGTGAATCGCAAGCGGGAGTCTTGCCATGCGCCAGCCGATGATGCTGATCGCCCTCAGTACCCTGGGGGCCTGCGCCAGCCCCTTGCCGCCCGTCGATCCCAAGCAGGCCTGGGTCGATCTCTACACCATGACCCCGGGCAGGGTAATCATGGCCGACCGCCTCGACGGCAAGCGTCTGGATGATGGCCGTTACTTTCAGGTGACGCCCGGCAAGCACGAGCTGGTCGTGCGTTTCGATTACGAGATCTACTCAGGCGGCATTACTACCGACCCTAGAGACCGCACCTGTTACCTGACCGTGCGCTTCGACAACTTCAAGGCCGGTGAACGCTATCGCCTGGAGGCCAGGGCACCGGTGATGGAGCCGCAAGTGCTACTGTATGACGGCAACCGCAAGGTAGTGGTCAACGAACCCAGCGAAGTGTTCTGCATCCCCTGAACCCAGGGGCTGCAGCGCAGCCCCGAGGTTGCGAAGCTACTGATCATTCTTTTGGTAGATGATCTTCCTGGTCCCGCCATCGCAGGTTCCGACGACCATGTTCGGGTCCTTGACCTCGCTATTGGGCACGATCTCCAACGTGTAGGAGGCAACCCCCTGGGCCTGTATCTTGGCCTCGATCTCACCCTTGAGCTCCTCGCACGGCTTTACCGCCGCCAACGCAGAGGTGGCGACCAGGGAAGCCAACACGGCGATTGCTACGCGTATCATGAAACGGCTCCTCAAAGGGCAGCATGCTGCCGACGCGGTCTAGCCTACAGCAAACTGCCCCCATTGCACCGCTTCAACCCACCAGCGCCGCATCCAGGCTGATCCTGGCGTTGAGCACCTTGGACACCGGGCAGCCGGCCTTGGCCTTGTTGGCGATCTCCAGGAACTGCGCCTCGCTTGCCCCGGGCACCTTGGCCCGCAACACCAGGTGTACGGCGGTAATGGCAAAGCCATCAGGTTGCTTGTCGAGGGTCACCTCGGCAGCCGTGTCGATCCGCTCGGCAGTCAGCCCCGCTTCACCCAGCATCATCGACAGCGCCATCGAGAAGCAGCCAGCATGTGCCGCACCGATCAGCTCCTCCGGGTTGGTGCCGGGCGACCCTTCGAAGCGGGTATTGAAGCCATAGGGGTTCTGCTTGAGCGCCCCGCTTTCCGTGGAAAGCAGGCCTTTGCCATCCTTCAGGCCACCTTGCCAGATCGCCGATGCTGTCTTTTTCATGCTGCCTCCTGGTCACTGGGTTACAGACGTCTACCGGTTCAGAGGCCTGTCGAGCCGGGCAAGTTCAGCGCAATCTGACTGCAGGCATTGAATCCAACGAATGCGCCCATACAGAGTCAAAAAGGCCTCTGGCCAACCACTTCTGCGGAGGCTCCATGACACAGCTGCGTGACCTGAAAATATCCACCCTCGACCTGGTGCCGGTGCGCGCCGACGCCGGCCCGGCGCAGTCGCTACGCAACTCGCTGGACCTGGCGCAACACGTCGAACGCTTTGGCTACCACCGCTTCTGGGTGGCTGAGCACCACAACATGGACGGCATCGCCAGCTCGGCTACTTCAGTACTGATCGGCTACCTGGCCGGCGGCACTTCGAGCATTCGCGTGGGTTCCGGCGGGGTCATGCTGCCCAACCATGCACCGCTGGTGATCGCCGAACAGTTCGGCACCCTGGCCAGCTTGTACCCGGGGCGCATCGACCTTGGCCTGGGCCGCGCACCGGGTTCCGACCAGATGACCGCCTACGCCCTGCGCCGCGACCGTGCTGGCGGCCCGGACGATTTCCCGGACGATGTCGAGGAGCTGTCGCGTTATCTCGGCCCGCGTACCGATGATCAGAAAGTCATCGCGGTGCCAGGTCACGATACCGATGTGCCCATTTGGCTGCTTGGCTCCAGCCTGTTCAGTGCCCAATTGGCCGGCATGCGCGGCATGCCCTACGCCTTCGCCTCGCACTTCGCACCACGCTACATGCACGAGGCGATCCGCGTGTACCGCAACCACTTCAAGCCCTCGACCATGCTGGACAAGCCGTACGTGATGCTGGGCATTCCCATGGTCGTGGCTGAAACCGATGAAAAGGCCGAATACCTGGCCACATCGGTGTATCAGCGCATCCTGGCGCTGATACGCGGGCAAAGCCTGATGCAGAAACCGCCGGTGGCGAGCATGGATGGCCTGTGGCTACCGCATGAGCGGGATGCGGTGGGCAGCTTCCTGGGCCTGGCGCTGATTGGTAGCCCGCAGAAAGTGCGGGCCAAGGTGGAAGTGCTGCTGGAGCAGACCGGAGCGGATGAGCTGATCTTTACCTGTGACCTGTATGAGCATGCCGACCGGGTGCGGTCCTATGAACTGCTGGCGCAGGCCCTCAGGGCCGAGTGACCTTCGGTGTCGGCAAACCCGGCGCGGTCAGCTGTAGGCGCGGCCCTTCGCGACACAAGGCCGCGTCTACTCGGACAGCGCCACAGACAAGGCCTATCTGGCCGGCGATGACGCCATGCCATCAGCCACGGCGGTACACGATCTCCTTGGTGCCGGCCTCGCAGCTACCAATCACCTTGCCCGCCGGTTCGCCCTTCTTCACGACCTCCAGGGTGTATCCCTGAACCCCCTTGGCATCCAGCTTGGCGGCAATCTCCGCCTTCAGCTCCTCGCAGGGCTTGCCTGCTGCCAACGCACCACCGGCCAGGCTCATCAGGCCCAGCGCCAGAATCAGTTTGTTCATCGATTACTTTCCTTGTGCAGACGCGATCAGAAAGGGCGCCTGCCGAGGCGCCCGCTTATTGAATATCCCATCCTGCCGGACTCATCCAGCCCGGTAACATTTCAGCTGTTGGCGATACGGAAGCCGACCTTCAGCGTAACCTGGAAGTGCGCCGCCTTGTTGTCGCGGATATGGCCACGGGTGTCGACCACCTCGAACCACTCAAGGTGCTTGATGCTCTTCCCGGCTTCAGCGAGGGCATTGTTGATCGCCTCTTCGATGCTGGTGGTCGAAGACCCTACCAGCTCGATCTTCTTGTACGTGTGATGATCGGTCATGAGCACTCTCCTTGGATGACGGTGTGATTGAGCCTAGCAGCGTAGGCAGGGTTTACCTGCGAGCCGACACGAATGTGGAAAGTTCGATCGCACTTTCGCTTCGCTTGGCAGTCGCAACCTCTACAGCCCACAACGCGAAGGAGAGTCAACATGCCCCGCAATTCGCTGCGAAAAGCATCCCTGGAAAGCATGGAAGCCGAGATCGAGAGCCTGCTGAAGAGCCTGGAAAGCCTCAAGCATGACGCTTCGGAAGAGTCCCAGAAGTCGGTCAAGGCTATCCGCAGCAGCGCCGAAAGCGCCCTTCGTCATTCCCGTAGCCTGCTGAGCGACGCCTACGAGGAAGTGAAGCAACGTACCCGCCAGACCGGCATCGCCACCCGTGACTACGCCCAGCAGCACCCCTACACCACGGCAGGCGTCGCCATCGGCGCACTGGGTCTGCTGGCGGCCTACTTGCTGTGCAAGCGCAACTAAGCACCTTGGCCGGCCAGTTCGGCACGTAGCCACTGCGCCAGCTGCTCGGCGCGCCCGTCCGCGGCGCGCCGAGGCACCCACAACGCCAGCACTGCGGAGGTGGGGGAAAAGCCCCAAGGCGCACTCAGACGCCCGGCCCGCAGGTCATCGGCGACCAGCGGCTGCGGTGCGATGGCTACGCCCAGGCCTGCCACCGCCGCTTCCAGCAGGTAATACAAGTGCTCGAAAGCCTGCCCATGATGCAGTGCCGCCGGGTTCAGCCCCTGTTCCGCCGCCCAGGTCGGCCAAGCCTGCGGGCGTGAGGTGGTGTGAAGCAGGGCCTCGTCGAGCAGGGCGCTGGCAGGCGCCCCCTGCAAGCGCTCGAAACCTGAGTAATGCGGGCTGAGCACTGGCCCGATGCGTTCCTCGGCCAGCATGTGCACCTGCATGTCCGCCGGCCACGGCGGTTCGGCATACACCAACAGCGCATCCAACCCCGGCCGGCGCGGGTCGAGGTCACCTTCGCCTGCCGAGAGGTGCAGGCGCAACTCGGGTAAATCCGCCTTCAGTCTCCCCAACCGTGGAATGAACCAGCGCGCCAGCAGGCTGCCCGAGCAGCCCAGCACGAACGGCGCCTCGCTCACGTCACGGCTGAGCTCGGCACATACGCTGCGCAGCCTGTCGAAGGCTTCGCCGCTGGCATCACGCAGACGCACACCGGCATCTGTGAGTTTGATGCCGCGCCCATCCTTGACGAACAGCGCTACACCCAAGTGCTCTTCAAGCACCTTGAGTTGCCGGCTGACTGCGCCATGGGTAACGTGCAACGCTTCAGCCGCCTGGCTGACGCTATTCAGCCGGGCGGTGGCCTCGAAGGCCCGCAGGGCGTTGAGGGGAGGGAGGTCGTGGGCCATTTTACCTGTGAGTTTTCCTGACAAGTTTGCGCAATCTTATCGGTTTTCAGCCGGGCCTGTCGTGGTTAGAGTAAAGCCCATCACTCATCCATTACGCCCTGGAGCGCCCCATGACCCAGTCCCAATACCGCCCCGGCCCCGACGCCAACGGCCTGTTCGGCTCGTTCGGCGGCCGCTACGTGGCCGAAACCCTGATGCCTCTGGTGCTGGACCTGGCCCGCGAATACGAGGCAGCCAAGGCTGACCCGAAATTCCTTGAAGAGCTGGCCTATTTCCAGCGCGACTACATTGGCCGCCCCAACCCGCTGTACTTCGCCGAGCGCCTGACCGAACACTGCGGCGGCGCCAAGATCTTCTTCAAGCGTGAAGAGCTCAACCACACCGGCGCGCACAAGGTGAACAACTGCATCGGCCAGGTACTGCTGGCCAAGCGCATGGGCAAGAAGCGCCTGATCGCCGAAACCGGTGCAGGCATGCACGGCGTTGCCACTGCTACCGTTGCCGCGCGCTTCGGCCTGCCTTGCGTGATCTACATGGGCGCCACCGACATCGAGCGCCAGCAGGCCAACGTGTTCCGCATGAAGCTGCTGGGCGCCGAGATCGTCCCGGTCACCGCCGGCACCGGCACCCTCAAAGACGCCATGAACGAGGCCCTGCGCGACTGGGTCACCAACGTCGAAGACACCTTCTACCTGATCGGTACCGTGGCCGGCCCACACCCTTACCCGGCCATGGTCCGCGACTTCCAGTCGATCATCGGCAAGGAAACCCGCGCCCAGTTGCAGGAGAAGGAAGGCCGCCTGCCAGACAGCCTGGTCGCCTGCGTCGGTGGCGGTTCCAACGCCATGGGCCTGTTCCATGAATTCCTCGAAGAGCCGAGCGTGCAGATCATTGGCGTCGAAGCCGGTGGCCACGGCGTGCACACCGACAAGCATGCCGCCAGCCTCAACGGCGGCGTCCCAGGCGTGCTGCATGGCAACCGCACCTACCTGCTGCAGGATGCAGACGGCCAGATTACCGACGCCCATTCGATTTCCGCCGGCCTGGACTACCCGGGCATCGGCCCGGAGCATGCCTACCTGCACGAAGTGAAACGTGTGGAATACGTCAGCATCACCGACGACGAAGCGCTGGATGCGTTCCATGCCACCTGCCGTCTGGAAGGCATCATCCCGGCCCTGGAAAGCTCCCATGCCTTGGCCGAGGCGATCAAGCGCGCGCCAAAGCTGCCCAAGGACCATTTGATGGTCGTGTGCCTCTCGGGCCGCGGCGACAAAGACATGCAAACCGTCATGAACCACATGGCCGCCCAGGAGAAACAGGCATGAGCCGTCTTGAACAACGCTTCGCCGAGTTGAAGGCCGAAGGCCGCTCGGCACTGGTCACCTTCATTACTGCGGGCGACCCGGGCTATGACGCCTCACTGCAGATCCTCAAGGGCCTGCCGGCAGCCGGTGCCGACGTGATCGAACTGGGCATGCCATTCACCGACCCGATGGCCGATGGCGTGGCCATCCAGCTGGCCACCCTGCGTGCCCTGGAAGCCGGCCAGACGCTGGCCAAGACCCTGCAGATGGTTCGCGATTTCCGTGTGGAAAACCAGACCACCCCGATCGTGTTGATGGGCTACTACAACCCGATCCATCGCTTTGGCGTGGAACAGTTCGTGGCCGAAGCCAGGCAAGCGGGCGTCGATGGCCTGATCATCGTCGACCTGCCGCCGGAGCACGACGCCGAACTGGCCACCCCGGCCCAGGCCGCAGGCATCGACTTCATCCGCCTGACCACCCCGACCACCGACGATGTGCGCCTGCCGCGCGTGCTGGAGCGCAGCTCCGGGTTCGTCTACTACGTGTCGGTGGCCGGCGTGACCGGCGCCGGCTCGGCGACCACCGAACACGTGACCGAGGCCATTGCCCGCCTGCGTCGGCATACCGATCTGCCGATCAGCGTTGGCTTCGGCATTCGCACGCCGGAGCAGGCGGCGAACATCGCCCGTCTGGCGGATGGTGTGGTGGTGGGCTCGGCGCTGGTCGACAAGATCGCCCAGGCCAAGAGCGGCGAGCAGGCGGTGAACGATGTGCTGAGCCTCTGCTCGGCACTGGCTGAAGGGGTGCGCGGCGCCCGCCGCTGAACCGCATCGCCATCTTCGCGGGCTCGCCCGCTCCCACAGTTACAGCGCCAGGCTCAGGCCCTGTGCTATCCCTGTGGGAGCTGGCTTGCCGGCGATGACGTCAGCACACGGCCTAGCCCCCGAAAATCGAAAGGTCTAAAGGCCGCACAGCCCCCATCCAGATCGCATGGTCGCGGTGGTCCGCCAGTTCATCCCCGGTCAGCGGGTGCATGAACACCACCAGCCCCTTGCGATACAACGCCAACCACGGCAACACCACCCCCACCACCTCCGGCCCGAATGCCAGCTGGCAGCTCCAGTCCGGGTGTGGCCCTACCGCTTTCTGGTGCATGCGCCCCATGGTCACCGGGAACAGCCGCGCGGCTTCTTCGCACAATGCACGGGCCTGCTGCATGGTCGCTGCGTCGTAGTACACGTGAGCGTGGTAGCCCTTGATCCTCTGCACGATAACTCCTGATTGCGGTCCAACCATCACCACCTGCAAGGGAGTGATGCCGTGAAAAACGCCGAAACACCAGTGTTCAAGCTGGTCCTGTTCGGGCCTGAAAGCAGCCTGGGCAATGCCCTGATGGTCGAACTGCTGTCGCGCCAGCACGAAGTCACGGCCGTGGTGGATGACCTCAACCGCCACGCGCCGCGCCCGGGCCTGCATTTCAAGATAGGCGGGCTGGGCGATGCCAACCAGGCGGAACAG
Organism: Pseudomonas sp. BCRC 81390; assembly: GCF_030341915.1. Taxonomy (NCBI): domain Bacteria; kingdom Pseudomonadati; phylum Pseudomonadota; class Gammaproteobacteria; order Pseudomonadales; family Pseudomonadaceae; genus Pseudomonas; species Pseudomonas sp. BCRC 81390. The sequence continues at coordinate 82,107 of NZ_JATAAG010000002.1, forward strand.
GCCGCAGCAGGCGGTTCGGCGGTGATTGCCCTGTTATCCACGCTGGCGCCGGGCGACCTGCCAGGCCAGGCGCGCATGAGCGAGGCGCTGGTGGCGGGGCTCAAGCGTACGACTATACGCCGGCTGTTGCTGGTGGGCGATTTCGCTGTGCTGGATGGGCCAGGCAAATACAGTGAAGCGGAGCGGGAATGCGTGGACCAGGTGGTCGATGGGTTGCAGCGCAGTGCCTTGCACTGGACCTTGATCAATGCACCGCAGGAGCTGCCCGGATTGGGGATGGAGCATTTTCGCAATACCGAGGGCACGCTGGAACCGGGGTTGGCTGAGCCGCTGCGGCACCTGGCCAGGGTCGCGGCGGGCATGGTGGATATGCTGGAGCTGGATTTGCACCGGGGCGAACATCTGAACTTCGTGGTCTAGATGACCTGGGCTGCGCAGCAGCCCCGACGATCTCAAAGGCTGCGCTCACGCTCCAACCAATCCACAAACCGCTCGATCAACGCACCACGCCGCTTGCGCGGTGGCAGCACCACGTAATATCCCCGCGCCGAACGCAAGCTCCCTTCCAGTGGCCGGCACAGCAGCCCTTGCTCCACCAGCCCGTCCACCAGATGCCCCCAGCCAATAGCCACGCCTTGACCGGCGATCGCGGCCTGAATCAGCAACGTATAGTTATCGAACCGCAACTGCCCCGGCGGCGGCGGGCTGGCCACGCCAAACCCGCGAAACACCCCGGCCCAGTCGAACCAGCGGCTGGCCTGCTCGCCCTTCAGGTGCAACAACGGCAATCGTTGCAAAGCCTCGGCTGACAAGGGTTTGCCATGAATCAGCCGCGGGCTGCAGACCGGGAAAACTTCCTCATCGAACAGCCAGCGGCTCTCGCCCTGATGGAAGCGCCCGTCCCCGAACAGCACCGCCACATCGATATCCGGGCGCAACATGCCCTGGCTGCGCTCGCCGGTCACCAGGCTCACGTCCACCTGTGGATAGGCTTGGTGAAAGCGTTGCAACCGCGGCATCAACCAGAACGCCGCGAAAGCAAAGTCAGTCGCCACGTGCAGCACCTCGCGCTGGCCGCGGCCACTGGCCAGGGCGATGCCGTCATCCATGGCCTGCAGGCCCTGCTGCACCTGTTCGAACAACACCTGGCCAGCCTCGGTCAGCTCGATGCCCCGGTAGATGCGGTCGAACAAGCGCGTGCCCAACTGAGCCTCCAGCCGTTTGACCTGCTGGCTCACCGCCGGCTGCGTGGTGCCCAGCTCCAGCGCCGCAGCAGTAAAGCCACGCAGCCGCGCAGCGGCCTCGAACACGCGCAAGGTATCCAGCGACAAATCGGCGAGGTGGTCAAACATAAGCGTGGCTAATCCTGGTCATTGTTCGCCATGGGCTTTACCCAAGTTATCCACGGCCGCATCTTGGTAGGCAAGCGGTTCGCATAACTCTCAACGATGGAAGCCACCATGACGCGTCCGAATATCCTGTTCATCATGGCCGACCAGATGGCCGCGCCCTTGCTGCCGATCTATGCCCCTTCGCCGATCCAGATGCCGCACCTGAGCCGCCTGGCCGAGCAAGCGGTGGTGTTCGACGCCGCCTACTGCAACAGCCCGCTGTGCGCCCCGTCTCGTTTCACCCTGGTCAGTGGCCAGTTGCCCAGCCGCATTGGCGCGTACGACAACGCCGCCGACTTCCCCGCCGATGTACCGACCTATGCCCACTACCTGCGCCGCCTGGGCTACCGCACTGCACTGTCGGGCAAGATGCACTTCTGTGGCCCGGACCAGTTGCATGGCTACGAAGAACGTCTGACCAGCGATATCTACCCGGCAGACTACGGCTGGGCGGTGAACTGGGATGAACCGGATGTGCGCCCAAGCTGGTATCACAACATGTCCTCGGTGCTGCAGGCCGGCCCGTGCGTGCGTACCAACCAGCTGGATTTCGACGAAGAAGTGCTGTTCAAGGCACGCCAGTACCTGTACGACCACGTTCGCGAAAACCATGGCCAACCGTTCTGCCTGACCGTGTCGATGACCCACCCGCACGACCCGTACACCATCCCCAGGCGCTACTGGGATCGCTACGAGGGTGTGGATATCCCCATGCCACGCGCCGAGTTCGCACAGACGGAACTCGACCCCCACTCGCAGCGCCTGCTGAAGGTCTACGACTTGTGGAACAAGCCACTGCCGGCGGACAAGATCCGCGATGCCCGCCGAGCCTACTTCGGCGCCTGTAGCTACATCGACGACAACATTGGCCAACTGCTGCAAACCCTCGAGGAATGCGACCTGGCCGACAACACCGTGATCGTGTTCTCCGGCGACCACGGTGACATGCTCGGTGAGCGAGGCCTCTGGTACAAGATGCACTGGTTCGAGATGTCGGCGCGGGTGCCGCTGCTGATACACGCGCCCAAGCGTTTCGCCGCAGGCCGCGTGGACGCCTCGGTGTCGACCTGCGACTTGCTGCCGACGCTGGTCGAACTGGCTGGTGGGTCTGTGGATAAAAACCTGCACCTGGACGGCCGCTCGCTGCTTGGTCACCTGCAAGGGCAGGGCGGCCACGACGAGGTCATCGGCGAGTACATGGCCGAAGGCACGGTCGGGCCGCTGATGATGATTCGCCGTGGACCGTACAAGTTCGTGTACAGCGAAGACGACCCATGCCTACTCTATGACCTGAGCCGCGACCCGCACGAGCGGGAGAACCTCACCAGCAGCCCGGACCATCAGGCGCTGCTGCAGGCATTTGTCGATGAAGCACGGCAACGCTGGGATATCCCCAGCCTGCGCCAGCAAGTGCTGGCCAGCCAGCGGCGGCGCCGGCTGGTGGCCGAGGCGCTGGCCATCGGCAAGCTGAAAAGCTGGGACCACCAACCCTGGGTGGACGCCAGCCAACAGTACATGCGCAACCACATCGATCTCGACGACCTCGAGCGCAAGGCACGTTATCCACAGCCCGCCCCCTTGGAATGAGTAAAGAGAGGCCGCCATGCATAAGTTCTCCGCCGCCGTGTTCGCCCTGGCCATGAGCCTGGGCGTGGGCACCGCTTACGCCGCCGACAGCGACACGCAATGCACTACCGTGAAATTGGCCGACCCGGGCTGGAGCGATATCGCCTCGACCAACGCCGTGGCCCGCCTGCTACTGGAAAGCCTGGGTTACCAGGTACAGATCGACAGCCTGGCTGTGCCGATCATCTATGGCGGCCTCAAAGATGGCCGCGTAGATGCCTTCCTTGGTAACTGGATGCCTGCGCAACAGGGCTTTCATGACAAATTCATAGCCAATGGCGACGTAAAGCAGCTGTCGCGCAACCTGGAAGGAACCGAGTTCACCCTGGCAGTGCCGGATTATGTGTGGGATGCCGGAGTGAAGGACTTTGCCGACCTGCAGAAACACGCCGACCAGTTCGACAAGAAGCTTTACGGGATTGGCTCCGGGGCCCCGGCCAACCTGTCGCTGAAGGAAATCATCGACAAGAATGAATTCAACCTTGGCCAATGGAAGCTGGTGGAATCCAGCGAGCAGGCGATGCTGGCGCAGGTTGACCGGGCGGTGAAAAAACAGCAGTTCATCACCTTCCTCGGCTGGACCCCGCACCCGATGAACGTGAAGCTGAAAATGCACTACCTGACCGGCGGGGAGAAGTGGTTCGGCAGCAAAGGCGACGTCTATACCTTGACCCGCAAAGGTTATCCACAAGCCTGCCCCAATGCGGCGAAGCTGCTGGAAAACCTGAAGTTCACGCTGGATATGGAAAACAGCATCATGGCCGAGGTTGTGGATAAGAAGATCAGCTTCGACCAAGCGGCCAAGGCCTGGGTGAAAGCGCATCCCGAGGTGCTGGAAGGGTGGTTGGCCGGTGTGAGCACCAAAACTGGCGAGGATGCTGGCAAAGCAGTAAAAACCAAGCTCTAAACCGATCCTGTGGGAGCGGGTTCACCCGCGAATGCGTCAGTGAGGCCACCAATGCATTCGCGGGTAGACCCGCTCCTACAGAGGACAGTGCACCTTCGGAAACCTGGATATCGCATGCATCGCCTCGCTCACCTGCTGCCCTTCCTCACTTGGCTGCCGCGCCAATCGGGCCGCAGCCTGCGTCAGGACCTGCTGGTGGGCCTGAGCGGTGCCATCCTCGCCCTGCCACAATCCATCGCCTATGCCCTGATCGCCGGCCTGCCTGCCGAATACGGCCTGTACGCCGCCATCGTGCCGGTGCTGATCGCCTGCCTGTGGGGCTCGTCCTGGCATCTGATCTGTGGCCCGACCGCCGCCATTTCCATCGTGCTCTACGCCAGCATCAGCCCGTTGGCCGTGGCCGGCAGCGCCGACTACGTAACCCTGGTGTTGTTGCTGACCTTCCTCGGCGGCCTGTTCCAGTTGCTGCTCGGGCTTTTGCGCTTCGGCGCGCTGGTCAACTTTGTCTCCCATTCCGTGGTGCTTGGCTTCACCCTGGGCGCTGCCATCGTCATTGCCCTGGGCCAGCTGCCCAACCTGCTGGGCATGGACCTGCCCAGCCAGGCCACTGCGCTGAAGACCGTGCAGGACCTGGCCAGCCACGCCGGTGAGGTAGACCTGCCTTCCTTGGTGCTGGGCCTGGCCACCGTGGTGATCGGCGTGGCCTTCAAGCTCTGGCGCCCACGCTGGCCGAGCCTGTTGCTCAGCCTGATTCTGGTCAGCCTGCTGGCCTGGTTGCTGCCCGGCGTGTTTGGCCATGTGCCGCGAGTGCCGGCGTTCACCGGCCAATTGCCGCCCTTCAGCCCGCTGCCCTTGCTGGATGTGGAACTGATCCTGCGGCTGCTGCCCAGTGCCGTGGCGGTGGGTATGCTCGGGTTGGTCACCAGCCTGTCGATCGCCCGCTCGTTGTCAGCACGCTCGGAGCAGTTAGTCGATGCAGACCAGGAAATACGCGCACAGGGCCTGTCGAACATCGTCGGTGCGTTTTTCTCCGGTTACCTGTCTTCCGGCTCCTTCACCCGCTCCGGGTTGAGTTACGACGCTGGCGCCCGCTCGCCCCTGGCCGGGGTATTTTCGGCGCTGTGGGTGGCGCTGTTTGCTGTTGCCGGGGCCGGGCTGATTGCGCATCTGCCGATTCCGGCCATGGCCGGCAGCATTCTGCTGATCTGCTGGGGATTGGTGGACCACCGGGGCATTCGGGCGCTGTTTCGGGTCAGCCGCTCGGAGTTCCTGGTGATGGCGCTGACGGCGGCAGCGACTTTGTTGCTGGAGCTGCAGACGGCGATCTATGCGGGCGTGCTGGCGTCGCTGTTCTTCTATCTGAAGCGTACCTCGCGGCCACGGGTACAGCAGAGCCGTGAAGGCGAGGCGGATGTGCTGCGAGTGGGCGGGTCGATATTCTTTGGTGCGGCGCATTACCTGCAGGTGCGCTTGCAGCGCTGCCAGGGGCCGCATGTGGTAATCGATGCGCGGCAAGTAAACTTCATCGACTACTCGGGCGTGGATATGTTGCACCGCGAGGCGCGGCGGTTGCGGCGGGCAGGGGGGAGCCTGACACTGCATCGGGCCAGGCCGCAGGTGATCGAGGAATTGCAGAAGCTGGAAGGGGCGGAGCTGTGTCCGATCCGGTTTGAGGAATGAGCTTGGGTTGATATTTTTGGGGCCGCCTAGCGGCCCCGACAATTTCAGCCCCGAGCGAGCTGTCGGCGCAATTCAGCCAACACCGGCGCCGTATCCGGACGCACCCCGCGCCAGACGAAGAATGCCTCGGCCGCCTGCTCAGCCAGCATCCCCAGCCCATCCAGCACTTTTGCCGCCCCCAGCTTCGCAGCCCACTGGCAAAACGGCGTCGGCTCTTTGCCATACATCATGTCGTAGCAAACCGTGCGCCCCGCTTCGACCAAGCTGTCGGCAATCGGCGGCAACTCTCCGGCGAGGCTCGCCGAGGTGGCATTGATGATCACATCCACCGGCTCCTGCAACCAGGCGAAACCGCTGGCCACCACCGGCCCTAGCTCATCGAATTCCCGCGCCAGCTGCTCGGCTTTTTCCACGGTGCGGTTGGCGATTACCAGCGACTGCGGCTTGTGCGCCAGGAGCGGCTCCAGCACGCCACGCACCGCGCCGCCAGCACCGAGGATCAGGATGCGCTTGCCTGCCAACTCGACCCCGGCATTCACCGTCAGGTCACGCACCAGGCCTGCGCCATCGGTGTTGTCGCCCTGCAAGGTACCGTCGGCCAGCTTGCTCAGCGTGTTCACTGCGCCGGCGCGCTGGGCGCGCGGGGTCAGGCTGTCACACAGGCGGTAGGCCTCTTCCTTGAATGGCACGGTGACGTTGGCGCCGTTGCCTTGCTTGAAAAAGCCACGCGCACAGTCACTGAACTCGTCCAGCGGCGCCAGTAGGGTCGCGTATTCCAGGTCCTCGCCGGTCTGCTCGGCAAACAGGCGGTGGATCAGCGGCGACTTGCTGTGGCCGATGGGATTACCGAAAACGACGTACTGATCCATGGCGGTTCCTTCGTTGTGCACAGGCTTACTGGCCGAGCCAGTCACGGTCCTGCAGGAAATATTCGGTCAGGCGTGCTTCCTCGCTGCCGGGCGCGGCCTTCCAGTCGTAGCCCCAGCGCACCTGCGGCGGCAGCGACATGAGAATGGACTCGGTACGCCCGCCCGATTGCAGGCCGAACAGGGTGCCACGGTCGTAGACCAGGTTGAACTCCACATAGCGGCCACGGCGGTATTCCTGGAACTCGCGCTGTTGCGGGGTGTACGGCGTGTTCTTGCGGCGCTGGACGATCGGCAGGTAGGCGTTGATGTAGGCATCGCCAATGGCGCGCATGAAGGCGAAGCAGGTATCGAAGTCCCATTCGTTCAGGTCATCGAAGAACAGCCCGCCAATACCGCGCGGCTCGCCACGGTGCTTGAGATGGAAGTAACGGTCGCACCAGGCCTTGTAGCGCGGGTACACGTCGGCACCGAACGGCGCGCAGGCCTGCTCGGCCACGCGGTGCCAGTGGATACAGTCTTCCTCGTTGCCGTAGTAGGGGGTCAGGTCGAAACCACCGCCGAACCACCACACGGCTTCTTCACCTTCCTTTTCGGCAATGAAGAAACGCACGTTGGCATGCGAGGTAGGCACATGCGGGTTGTGCGGGTGGATCACCAGCGACACGCCCAGGGCCTCGAAGCCACGGCCCGCCAGTTCGGGGCGGTGGGCGCTGGCCGACGGCGGCAGGCCGGCACCGAATACGTGAGAGAAGTTGACCCCGCCTTTCTCGATCACCTTGCCGTCGCCGATCACCCGTGTACGGCCCCCGCCACCGGCCTCGCGCACCCAGGCGTCCTCGACGAAGCAGGCGCCGCCGTCTTCTGTTTCGAGGGCAGAGCAGATGCGGTCTTGCAGGTCGAGCAGATAGGCTTTCACGGCCTCGGTGCGGCTAGTCATCGGGTCACCAGGAACGGGCAGGGAACAATTCGCCGCGTAGCATACCACCGCCAGCGCGCGTGCCGCAGTTGACGGCGATCAAGCAAAGGCGTCCGATAGAAGGCCTTTCCCGATCCCCACTACAGGAGTGCGAGATGGCCAAGCGTATCCAGTTCAGCCAGCATGGCGGCCCGGAAGTGCTGCAGTTTGTGGAATTCGAACCCGCGCCGCCCGGGCCGCAGCAGGTGCGTGTGCGTAACCATGCGATCGGCCTGAACTTCATCGACACCTACTTCCGCAGCGGGCTGTATGCACCGCCATCGCTGCCCTCCGGGCTGGGTACCGAGGCGGCGGGTGTGGTCGAGGCGGTGGGCGAGGGCGTGACCCGCCTGAAGGTCGGCGACCGCGTCGCCCATGCCGGTGGCCCGCTGGGTGCCTACAGCGAAGTGCATACACTGCCGGAGGCCAACCTGGTCAAGCTGCCTGACAACATCAGCTTCGAGCAGGCGGCGGCGGTGATGCTCAAGGGTTTGACCGTACAGTACCTGTTGAAGCAGACCTACGCGGTGAAGCCAGGCGACGTGATCTTGTTCCACGCAGCGGCCGGCGGCGTGGGTTCGTTGGCGTGCCAGTGGGCCAAGGCGCTGGGTGCCAAGCTGATCGGCACCGTCAGTTCTGCCGAGAAAGCCGCACGGGCCAAGACGCTGGGGGCGTGGGCAACCATCGACTACAGCCATGAGGATGTGGCGAAACGAGTGCTGGAGCTGACTGACGGCAAGAAATGCCCGGTGGTGTATGACGGGGTGGGCGCCGACACCTGGCTGACCTCGCTGGACTGCCTGCAGCCGCGTGGTTTGATGGTGAGTTTCGGCAATGCCTCGGGCGCGGTGAGCGGGGTGAACCTGGGCATCCTGGCGCAGAAGGGTTCGCTGTACGTGACCCGGCCGACCCTGGCGAGTTATGCCAACAATGCCGAGAACACCCAGGCCATGGCTGATGACCTGTTTGCAATGATCGGCAGTGGCAAGCTGGTTGTGGATATCCAGCAGCGGTACCCACTGAGCGAGGCGGCCAAGGCACAGGCGGAGCTGTCGGCGCGCAGGACTGTGGGGTCTACGGTATTGTTGCCTTGATAGATTGGGAGTGCGTTAGGGCGACGATGTGTACGCCTTGGGGTTTTCAGCGCCTGTGACACCGAGCGCCGCGCAGGCGGCGCTGGATTTCACAGGCACTGCAAATCCAAAGGCAAGCCCTGGCCAGCGCTATCAGCCCGGACGCACAACCTCGCCAGTTGCCAGGTTACGAATCACGCTCGGGTTCTTCCGCCCACCCAACGCCCCACCCAGCACCAGGTCCAGCTGGCCATGGAAGTACTGCTCCACCCGCAACCGGGTCTTGGCCGCCGGGCGGCCGCCGGGGTTGCATGAGGTGGAAATCAATGGCCCCACCAATGCACACAGCTCCCGCACCAACGGGTGGTCGCTGACCCGCAGCGCCACCGTGTCATGCTGCCCGGTCACCCACTCTGGCAACAGGTCCTGGTGCGGCACCAACCACGTGTTCGGCCCCGGCCAGGTGCTGCCCATGCGGTCGATCCAGTCTTCGGGAAAATCCTCGAACAGGAAGTCGAACTGGCGGATATTGTCGGCTACCAGGATCAACCCTTTATCCACAGGCCGCGACTTCAGCGCCAGCAGGCGATACACCGCGTCCTCGTTCCACGGGTCGCAGCCCAGGCCCCAGACCGCTTCCGTCGGGTAGGCGATCACCGCGCCCGCCCGGATTTCACGTGCGGCTTGTTGCACTCGAAAACTGCTCACCATTTCTGTCACTCCACCTGTCAAACTTGCTTGCGAGCAGTGTACTTAGCCCGCGCGGGCAAACCAACGTCCGGCTTCATTGCTGACCCGGCCTTCCAACTCGAGTTCGGTAAGCTGCGCCAGCACATCGGCCAGCGGCTGCTCGCTGCAATGCGCCAGGCTTTCGCTGGTCTGTGGTGCAGCATGCAACAGGGCGAGCAGCGGATGGTCGAACTTGTCCACAACCGCTGGCGGCATATTTTGCCAGCCCTGCAGGCTCTGCAGAATCTGTTCCACACTTTCCACCAACAGTGCGCCGTCACGGATCAGCTGGTGGCAACCCCTGGCCCCTGGGTGGTGAATGGAGCCGGGGATGGCATACACCTCGCGTCCTTGCTCAGCCGCCAGGCGTGCAGTGATCAGCGAACCACTGGCCAGGCTTGCCTCGACAACCAGCACCCCAAGCGACAGGCCGCTGATGATGCGATTGCGCCGCGGGAAGTTTCCCGGCAAGGGTTCGGCATCCAGCGGGTATTCGGAGACCAGCGTGCTGCCATTTTCGATCATCGCCTGCGCAAGCGCCTTGTGGCGCTGTGGATAAAGTTTTTGCAGCCCCGTACCGAGCACCCCGATCGTACTTCCTCCGGCCTGCAATGCGGCCCGATGAGCGGCGCCATCGATACCCACGGCCAGCCCGCTGGTGATGGTAAAACCGGCCTGCGCCAAGTAGCGGGAAAACGCGCCAGCGTTGTCGATTGCCGGGGGTGAAGCACGCCTGCTACCCACAATCGCCAACTGCGGGCGCTCGAGCAAGGCCGGCTCGCCAGCGACGAAAAGCAACGGCGGAGCATCATCGATCTCGGCCAGTAACGGCGGGTAACCAGGGCCATCCCACATCAGTAAATGCTGGCCAGGGCGCTCTAGCCAGGCCATTGCAGCCAATGCGCCGTAACGTATTTCGGCGCTGCGTCGGGCATCGATGGTCGCCTGCGGTATGCCCAATGCACGCCAGGCACCGGCCGGTGCGCACAGGGCCGACGAGGCACTGCCAAAGGTTTCCAGCAAGCTGCGAAAACGTCGCAGTCCGGTGTCCGGCAGGCGGTGCAGGCGCAATCGCGCCTCCAGTTCGGCAGGTGGAATAGGCGACGAATGGTAATCAGGCATGGGGATCATCCTTGATCGAAACGGGGCCATCGACGTGGCACAAGCTGTGGATAACTTTGTTGATAACGCTTTGACAACCTGTCCATCGAACCGGCTATAAGCGGGCCTTGAAAACCCTAGTCGACCTTTGCCAGGTGCTGAAATCCGCGTTTCCCTTTATTATGTGTGCTCAGTTTTCAACCGAACGCACAGTGACCGCCTGACCTTATGGCCATCTTGAACATTCTCGAATTCCCGGACCCGCGCCTGCGCACCATCGCCAAACCGGTGACGGAGTTCGACGACGCTCTGCACCAGCTGATCGACGACATGTTTGAAACCATGTACGAAGCCCCCGGCATCGGCCTCGCCGCCACCCAGGTGAATGTGCACAAGCAGGTGGTGGTCATGGACCTCAGCGAAGACCGCAGCGAGCCGCGCGTCTTCATCAACCCCACGGTCGAAGAGCTGACCCATGACATGGGCCAGTACCAGGAAGGTTGCCTGTCGGTACCGGGCTTCTACGAGAACGTCGATCGTCCGCTGCGCGTGCGGGTCAAGGCCCAGGACCGCGACGGCAAGCCCTACGAGCTGGAATGCGAAGGCCTGCTGGCGGTGTGCGTTCAGCACGAATTCGATCACCTCAACGGCAAGCTGTTCGTCGATTACCTGTCGCAGCTCAAGCGCGACCGGATCAAGAAGAAGCTGGAAAAGCAGCACCGCCAGCAAGCCTGATCCCTACCTTCCAGAAGGCTTGCTCCGGCAAGCCTTTTTCTTTTTTGAAGCGAGAACTCCATGCGCATCGTCTTTGCAGGCACTCCAGAGTTTGCCGCCGAACACCTCAAGGCCCTGCTCGACAGCCCGTACGAGATCGTGGCCGTCTACACCCAGCCCGACCGCCCCGCTGGCCGTGGCCAGAAGCTCATGCCGAGCGCAGTCAAGGCGCTCGCCGTGGCCCATGATATTCCGGTGTTGCAGCCGCCGACGCTGCGCAATGCCGAGGCCCAGGCCGAGCTGGCCGCGCTGAAGCCAGACCTGATGGTAGTGGTGGCCTATGGCCTGATCCTGCCGCAGGCAGTGCTGGATATTCCGCGCCTGGGTTGCATCAACAGCCACGCCTCGCTGTTGCCACGCTGGCGCGGTGCCGCACCAATCCAGCGCGCCGTGGAAGCCGGCGACGCCGAGAGCGGTGTGACTGTGATGCGCATGGAAGCAGGCCTCGACACCGGCCCGATGCTGCTCAAGGTGGTCACCCCGATCAGTGCCGAAGACACCGGCGGTAGCCTGCATGACCGCCTCGCCGAAATGGGCCCGCCCGCCGTGGTGCAGGCCATCGCCGGCCTGGCCGACGGCTCGCTGCCGGGAGAAGTGCAGGACGATAGCCTGGCCACCTACGCGCACAAGCTGAACAAGGACGAAGCCCGCATTGACTGGAGCCGCCCGGCGGTCGAGCTGGAGCGCCTGGTCCGTGCCTTCAACCCATGGCCGGTTTGCCACAGCACCCTCGATGGCGAAAGTGTGAAAGTACTGGCTGCCAACCTGGCCGCCGGCCAGGGTGCGCCGGGCGAGATCCTGTCGGCTAGCAAGGACGGCCTGGTGGTCGCCTGCGGTGACCAGGCGCTGAGCCTCACCCGCCTGCAGCTGCCCGGCGGCAAGGCCTTGAACTTCAGCGACCTGTTTAACAGCCGCCGCGAGAAATTCGCCAGCGGCAAGGTGCTGGGCCAATGAACCCACGCCTCGCTGCCGCCCGCGCCCTGGCCGCCGTACTCAGCGGCAAGGCCTCGCTGAACAGCTCGCTGCCGGCGCAGCTGGACAAGGTCGATGAGCGTGACCGTGGCCTGACCCAGGATCTCGCCTTTGGCACCGCACGTTGGCAACCGCGCCTCGATCTGCTGGCCGCGCAGCTGCTGCAAAAGCCGTTCAAAGCCGCTGACGCCGATGTCCAGGCGCTGTTGCTGGTCGGTTTGTATCAGCTGTTCTATACCCGTATTCCGGCGCATGCCGCCATCGGCGAAACCGTGGGTTGTGCCGACAAGCTGAAGAAGCCCTGGGCCAAGGGTTTGCTCAATGCCGTGCTGCGTCGCGCCCAACGCGAAGGCGAGGAATTGCTGGCTGGGATGGAGCGCGACCCGGTGGTGCGCACCGCCCATCCACGCTGGCTGCAAAAATCGCTGAAAGCCTTCTGGCCGGAGCAGTGGGAAGCCATCTGCGCCGCCAACAACGCCCACCCGCCGATGATCCTGCGGGTCAACCGTCGACACCACAGCCGCGACGCCTACCTGGCGCTGCTGGCCGAGGCGGGCGTCGGCGCCAGCGCCTGCCAGTACAGCCGTGACGGCATCGTGCTGGCCGAAGCCTGCGATGTGCGTGGCCTGCCGGGCTTTGCCGAAGGCTGGGTAAGCGTGCAGGACGAAGCCGCGCAACTGTCCGCCGACCTGCTGGAGCTGGCCCCCGGCCAGCGCGTACTGGATGCCTGCTGCGCACCCGGCGGCAAGACTTGCCATCTGCTGGAGGCCGAAGCTGGGCTGGCCCAGGTGGTGGCCATCGACCTCGAAGCCAAGCGCCTGAGCCGGGTGCGCGAGAACCTCGACCGCCTCCAGCTCGACGCCGAGCTGATCGCCTGCGACGCACGCAACACTGCCAGCTGGTGGGATGGCAAGCCGTTCCAGCGCATCCTGCTCGATGCACCGTGCTCGGCCACCGGCGTGATCCGCCGTCACCCGGACATCAAGCTGACCCGTCAGGCCGAGGACATCCCGGCCTTGGCCACGCTGCAGGGCGAACTCCTCGATGCCCTGTGGCCGACCCTGGAAGTCGGCGGCATGCTGCTGTATGCCACTTGCTCCAGCCTGCCTACCGAGAACACCGACGTGATCGACGCGTTCCTCGCCCGCACGCCTGGCGCACGCGAGCTGGACCTGGCCACCACGGCCGGCCTGCGTCAGCCCCATGGCCGCCAGTTGCTGGCCCAGGAGGGCGGCCACGACGGCTTCTACTATGCCAAGCTGATCAAGATCGCCGCTTCGCGCGGATAGGAAAACAAGGTAGGGAGTAGCGGATGAAGATCATCATCCTCGGTGCAGGGCAGGTAGGCGGGACGCTGGCAGAGCACCTGGCGAGCGAAGCCAACGACATTACCGTGGTCGACACCGACGGCGACCGCTTGCGCGACCTGGGCGACCGCCTGGATATCCGCACCGTGCAGGGCCGCGGCTCGCTGCCCACGGTACTGCGCCAAGCTGGCGCCGACGACGCCGACATGCTGGTGGCGGTAACCAACAGCGACGAGACCAACATGGTCGCCTGCCAGGTGGCCTATTCGCTGTTCCACACACCGACCAAGATCGCCCGGGTGCGCGAATCGGCCTACCTCACCCGCGAAGAGCTGTTCGACAACGACCATATTCCGGTCGACGTGCTGATCAGCCCGGAACAGGTCGTGACCAACTACATCAAGCGCCTGATCGAACACCCTGGCTCGCTGCAGGTGATCGACTTTGCCGAAGGCAAGGCCCAGCTGGTGGCGGTGAAGGCCTACTACGGCGGCCCGCTGGTGGGGCAGCAACTACGCCAGATACGTGCCCACATGCCAAATGTCGACACCCGGGTGGCGGCCATCTTCCGCCGCGACCGCCCCATCACGCCACGGGGTGACACGGTGATCGAAGCCGACGATGAAGTGTTCTTCATCGCCGCCAAGAAGGACATCCGCGCGGTAATGGGCGAACTGCGCCGCATCGACGAAACCAACAAGCGCGTGGTCATCGCCGGCGGCGGGCAGATCGGCGAGCGCCTGGCCGAAGCCATCGAAAGCCGTTACCAGGTGAAGATCATCGAGATGAGCCCGGCCCGTTGCCGGCACCTTTCCGACACCCTGGAAAGCACCGTGGTGCTGCAGGGCAGCGCCTCGGACAAGGACCTGATGCTCGAGGAGAACATCGCCGATGCCGACATCTTCCTGGCCCTGACCAACGATGACGAAGCCAACATCATGTCGTCGCTGCTGGCCAAGCGCCTGGGTGCGCGCAAGGTGATGACCATCATCAACAACCCGGCCTATGTCGACCTGGTGCAGGGCGGCGAGATCGATATCGCCATCAGCCCGCAGCTGGCCACCATCGGCACCCTGCTGGCGCATGTACGCCGCGGCGACATCGTCAGCGTGCACTCGCTGCGTCGCGGGGCAGCCGAGGCCATCGAGGCGGTCGCACACGGCGATGCGAAGTCGAGCAAAGTGGTTGGCAAGGCCATCGAAGACATCACCCTGCCGCCGGGCACCACCATCGGCGCGATCATTCGCGCCGAGGAAGTGATCATCGCCCACGACGACACCCGCATCGAATCGGGCGACCACGTGATCCTGTTCGTTGTGGATAAAAAGCATATCCGGGATGTGGAGAAGCTGTTCCACGTTGGCTTGAGTTTCTTCTAGGAAAACAGGGCATGCGCGAATCGCTGGAGAAGATGCTGGCCAAGGGTGTGGATAACCCCTTGCTGAGGTTTGGCCTGGGCAAGGCCTGGCTGGACGAGGGCAATGGCGCTGAAGCCGCCGTGCACCTGGCGCGGTGCGTGGAGCAAGACCCGAAATACTCGGCGGCGTGGAAGCTGCTGGGCAAGGCGTACCAGTTGCAGGGTGACCTGGCGGCGGCGCGCATGGCCTGGGAGGAGGGGATCGTGGCGGCGCAGGCACATGGCGACAAGCAGGCCGAGAAAGAGATGACGGTGTTCCTGAAGAAGCTCAACAAGTTTTGAGATCGCCGGGGCTGCCTTGCAGCCCATTCGCGGGACAAGCCCGCTCCCACAGTGGCCTTGGTCAAACCGATCTATCGTGGGAGCGGGCTTGCCCCGCGAATGGGGCGCAAAGCGCCCCCAAGGTTCTCAATACCAGCGCGGCTCGCCGGCCGGGCGCTTCTTGAAGCGCTTCATGCTCCACATGTACTGGCTCGGATACTCACGCACATAGCGCTCGACCACCTTGCTCATGGCTGCCGCCGACACGTTCACATCGGTGCTGTACATCTCTTCCGGCGCCGCCTCCAGGAACACCTTGAAGCCCGAACCGTCCGGCAAGCGCAGGGCATGCAGGAACACTCCCACCGCCTTGCCACCGGCCAGCATGTTCGGCACGAACTTGCTGGTCAGCGCCTGGGTCCCGAGAAACGGCACGAACACGCCGGCCGACTCCGCCGGTTCCGGGTCGGCAGGAATGCCCACCTGACCGCCACGGCGCACCTCTTTGATGACGCTGAGGATGCCTTCCTTGGTCGAAGGCGCCACGCGGTTGCCCATCTGCACGCGCTGCTCACGCAGCAGGTCGTCCACCGCCTTGAGCTTCGGCGGGCGGTAGAAGATGATCGGTTTGCACTGGTTGCAGTAGAAGTGATTCAGCACTTCCCAGTTGCCCAGGTGGCTGGTGATGCCGACCACGCCCTTGCCCGAGGCCAGGGCCTGCTCCAGCACTTCCAGGCCATGCACCTCCTTGACCAGCGCCAGTGAGCGTTGCGGCGGCCAGATCCAGGCACAGGCACTTTCGACGAAGGATTTGCCGATATCTTTCAGCGCACGGCCGACCAGTTGCTCACGCTCGGCCGGGTCCATCTCCGGAAAACACTTGGCCAGGTTGATGCGCACGACATTGCGCGAGCCATTGGGGATTTTCCACATCAGCCAGCCGATACCCGCGCCGACGCGCTGCACAGCGCCCCAGGGCAGCTTGGCAAACAGACGCAGCACCCCGACCATCAGGGCGCCCTTGAACTTTTCCACAGGCGAATTCCTTATTTCAGCAAGGCGCGCATTGTAACCCCTCAGCGCAACAAGGCGGCGTAGCGATCGCAATCGGTGGTGTGGTCCATGACCATGCCGGTGGCCTGCATGAAGGCGTAACAGATGGTTGGGCCAACGAAGGTGAAGCCGGCCTTCTGCAGGGCCTTGCTCATGGCCTTGGCCTCCTCGGTTACCGCTGGCACCTCACTGCGGCTGGCGAAATGGTTGATCTTCGGTTGCCCGCCAACGAACGACCAGAGCCATTGTGCAGGGTTATCCACAGCCAGCCAGGCCTGCGCATTGCGCCGCGCAGCCTTGAGCTTGAGGCGGTTGCGGATGATGCCGGTGTCCTGCATCAGCGCTTCGATCCGTTCGTCGCTCATGGCCGCCAGTTGCACGGGATCGAAGCCATGCAGCACCTCGCGATAGCGATCGCGTTTGCGCAAAACGGTGATCCAGGAAAGCCCGGCCTGGAACCCTTCGAGCAAAAGCATCTCGAACAGCAACGCCGGGTCGCGCTGGGGCGTTCCCCATTCCTGGTCATGGTAGGCCTGGTACAACGGATCGTCGGTACACCAAAAGCAGCGTGGCATAAGGCTCCAATGAGTAGAGGGCGAGGCGAATCAGGTTATACTCCCGCTCTTTACATCCGCATCCCCAGATACAGGTGAATTTCGTGAGCCAGCCTACGCCAGCCGTGCGTACCTTCCAAGACCTGATCCTCGCCCTGCAGAACTACTGGGCCGAGCAAGGTTGTGTGGTGCTTCAGCCCTACGATATGGAAGTAGGCGCCGGCACATTCCACACCGCCACGTTCCTGCGCGCCGTGGGCCCAGAAACCTGGAACGCCGCCTATGTGCAGCCTAGCCGTCGCCCTGCCGACGGGCGGTATGGCGAGAACCCCAACCGCCTGCAGCACTACTACCAGTTCCAGGTCGTACTGAAGCCGAACCCGGCCAACTTCCAGGAGCTGTACCTCGGCTCGCTGAAAGCCATCGGCCTGGACCCGCTGGTGCACGACATTCGCTTCGTCGAAGACAACTGGGAATCGCCGACCCTGGGCGCCTGGGGCCTGGGCTGGGAAATCTGGCTCAACGGCATGGAAGTCACCCAGTTCACCTACTTCCAGCAGGTGGGCGGCATCGAGTGCTACCCGGTTACCGGTGAAATCACCTACGGCCTGGAGCGCCTGGCCATGTACATCCAGGGCGTCGACTCGGTGTACGACCTGGTATGGGCCGACGGCCCGTTCGGCAAGGTCACCTACGGCGACGTGTTCCACCAGAACGAAGTGGAGCAGTCGACCTACAACTTCGAACACGCCAACGTCGAGAAGCTGTTCGAACTGTTCGATTTCTACGAAAGCGAAGCCAACCGCCTGATCAAGCTGGAGCTGCCGCTGCCGACCTATGAAATGGTTCTGAAGGCCTCGCACACCTTCAACCTGCTGGACGCCCGCCGCGCCATCTCGGTAACCGAGCGCCAGCGCTACATCCTGCGTGTACGTACCCTGGCCCGGGACGTGGCGCAAAGCTATCTGCAAGCCCGCGCACGCCTGGGCTTCCCGATGGCCACCCCCGAACTGCGTGACGAAGTGTTGGCTAAGCTGGAGGCTGCACAATGAGTGCTCAAGATTTCCTGGTTGAACTGGGCACCGAAGAGCTGCCACCCAAGGCCCTCGCCAGCCTCGGCGAAGCCTTCCTGGCCGGCATCGAGAAGGGCCTGCAGGCGGCAGGCCTGAACTACACCGGCAAGCAGGTTTATGCTGCGCCGCGCCGCCTGGCCGTGCTGATCCGCCAGCTGGACGTGCAGCAGCCAGACCGCAGCATCAACATCGACGGCCCGCCCCTGCAGGCGGCATTCAACGCCGAAGGCGAGCCGACCCAGGCGGCCCTGGGCTTTGCCAAGAAGTGCGGTGTGGAACTGGCCGAAATCGACCAGAGCGGCCCCAAGCTGCGCTTCTCCCAGCACATTCCAGGCAAGGCCACCGCTGGCCTGCTGCCAACCATCGTCGAAGATTCGCTGAACGACCTGCCGATTCCCAAGCGCATGCGTTGGGCAGCCAGCCGTGAAGAGTTCGTGCGCCCGACCCAATGGCTGGTAATGCTGCTGGGCGACCAGGTGGTCGACTGCACCATCCTGTCGCAGAAGGCTGGCCGCGAATCCCGTGGCCACCGCTTCCACCACCCGCAAAACGTGCTCATCACCACCCCGGCCAACTACGTCGAAGACCTGCGCAAAGCCTACGTGCTGGCCGACTTCGCCGAGCGCCGCGAGCTGATCAGCAAGCGTACCGCCGAGCTGGCCATGCAGCAGGAAGGTACCGCCATCGTGCCACCGGCGCTGCTGGACGAAGTCACCGCCCTGGTCGAATGGCCGGTGCCGCTGGTGTGCTCGTTCGAGGAACGTTTCCTCGAGGTGCCGCAAGAAGCCCTGATCACCACCATGCAGGACAACCAGAAGTACTTCTGCCTGCTGGACAGCGAAGGCAAGCTGCTGCCGCGCTTCATCACCGTGGCCAACGTCGAGAGCCGTGACCCGAAGCAGATCGTGCAGGGTAACGAGAAGGTCGTGCGCCCACGCCTGACCGACGCCGAGTTCTTCTTCAAGCAGGACAAGAAGCAGCCGCTGGAAACCTTCAACGAGCGCCTGAAGAACGTGGTGTTCCAGGCTCAGCTGGGTACCGTGTACGACAAGGCCGAGCGCGTTTCCAAGCTGTCTGCCTTCATCGCCCCGCTGATCGGCGGCAACGCCCAGCGCGCCGGCCGCGCCGGCCTGTTGTCGAAATGCGACCTGGCCACCGAAATGGTTGGCGAATTCCCTGAAATGCAGGGTGTCGCCGGTTACTACTACGCGCTCAACGACGGTGAGCCGGAAGACGTCGCCCTGGCCCTGAACGAGCAGTACATGCCGCGCGGTGCTGGCGCCGAGCTGCCGCAGACCCTCACCGGCGCGGCCTTGGCCATCGCCGACAAGCTCGATACCCTGGTCGGCATCTTTGGTATCGGCATGCTGCCCACCGGCAGCAAGGACCCGTACGCCCTGCGCCGTGCCGCCCTGGGCGTGCTGCGCATCCTGATCGAGAAGCAGCTGGACCTGGACCTGACCGCTGCGGTCGACTTCGCGGTCAAGCAGTACGGGGCCAAGGTCAAGGCCGCCGGCCTGGCCGAGCAGGTGCTGGAGTTCATCTTCGATCGCCTGCGTGCACGCTACGAAGACGAAGGCATCGACGTTGCCACCTACCTGTCGGTACGGGCCCTGCAGCCACGCTCGGCGCTGGACTTCGACCAGCGCGTGCAGGCCGTGCAGGCGTTCCGCAAGCTGCCGGAAGCCGAGGCCCTGGCTGCGGTGAACAAGCGCGTTTCGAACTTGCTGAGCAAGGCCGAAGGCGCTATCGCCGACCAGGTCGAGCCGAAGTACTTCGACAACGCCAACGAGTTCTCCCTGTACTCGGCCATCCAGCAGGCCGACCAGGCCGTGCAACCGATGGCTGCTGCCCGCCAGTACAGCGAATCGCTGGCCCGCCTGGCAGCCCTGCGTGATCCGGTCGACGCCTTCTTCGAGGCGGTGATGGTCAACGCCGAGGACGCCAAGGTACGTGCCAACCGTTATGCCCTGCTCAGCCGTCTGCGCGGCCTGTTCCTGGGCGTGGCCGACATCTCGCTGCTGGGGTAAGCCTTGAAACTGCTGATTCTCGACCGTGACGGGGTGATCAACCATGACTCCGACGCCTACATCAAGACGCTGGAAGAATGGGTGCCGATCCCTGGCTCGGTCGCAGCGATCGCGCAGTTGAGCAAGGCGGGCTGGACGGTGGCTGTCGCCACCAACCAGTCCGGCATTGCCCGCGGCTACTACCCGCTGGCCACCCTCGAGGCCATGCATACGCGCCTGCGCGAACTGGTGGCCGAGCAAGGTGGCGAGGTGGGCCTCATCGTGTATTGCCCGCACGGGCCGGACGAAGGCTGCGATTGCCGTAAACCCAAGCCTGGCATGCTGCGGGCGATTGCCGAGCATTACCAGGTCGGCCTTGAAGGCGTCTGGTTCGTCGGCGACAGCCAGGGTGACCTGGAGGCTGCCTTGGCTGTCGGTGCCCAACCGGTGTTGGTGAAAACCGGCAAGGGCGAGCGGACCCTGGAAAAAGGCGTGCCGGAAACTACACTGATTTTCGACGATCTGGCAGCTATCGCCAGAGAACTAATTTAAACAGTGCGCCTTCGGGCGCATTTTTCTCAGGCGGGCATGCCCCGCAATGGTACAAGCCACTATGTCGATCCTGCAGGCGATCAGAATCTTTCTTTTTTACCTGCTGCTGGGCACCAGTTCGCTGCTGTGGTGCTCGCTGAGCTTCTTCATCGCACCGTTCCTGTCCTTCCCCAAGCGCTACACGTTCATCAACGTGTACTGGTGCCGCTGCGCCTTGTTCCTGGTGCGCACCATCCTGGGCATCGATTACAAGGTCACCGGCGCCGAAAACGTGCCGGATGAGCCTTGCGTGATCCTGTCCAACCACCAGAGCACCTGGGAAACCTTCTTCCTTTCCCAGTACTTCTCGCCGCTGAGCCAGGTGCTCAAACGCGAGCTGTTGTACGTGCCGTTCTTCGGCTGGGCCATGGCCATGCTGCGGCCGATCGCGATCAACCGTGACAACCCCAAGGAAGCCCTGCGCCAGGTGGCGAGCAAAGGTGATGAACTGCTCAAGCAGAAAGTGTGGGTGCTGATCTTCCCGGAAGGTACCCGCGTACCGTTCGGCACCATCGGCAAGTTCTCCCGTGGCGGTACTGCCTTGGCGGTAAACGCCGGGCTGCCGGTGCTGCCGATCGCGCACAACGCTGGCAAATTCTGGCCAAAGACCGGTTGGGGCAAACGCGCAGGCACGATCGAGGTGGTCATTGGCGAACCGATGTACGCCAACGGCACTGGGCCACGTGCAATCGCCGAACTCAATGACCGCGCCGCAGCATGGAATGAAGCGACCCAGCGGGCCATGGGTTCGCTGCCTCCAGCAGAGGAAAACCCTCAGGAACAACTGGCCTGATCATCTGTGGATAACTTGTGTGCAATTTTTGGATGAAATGCTGGAAGTGCACGCTAAGACATTGAATTAGCTACTTATTTTTCTGTATGACCTTTTTTTGAAAATCGTGCATAAGTTTTTTCGGGGCATAAAAAAACCGGCTTTTACAGCCGGTTTTTTTATAGGGGATTGAGTAGCAGCGCCCTTGCGCGTTTGCCGTCAGACCTTGTCGATATCCACATCCTTGGTTTCTTTAAGGCAGAAGATTCCCACCACCAGGCTGACCCCGGTCACCAGCACCGGGTACCACAGCCCATAGAAAATATCCCCGGTATACACCACCAGCGCGAACGACACCGTTGGCAGGAAGCCACCAAACCAGCCGTTACCGATGTGATAGGGCAGCGACATGGAGGTGTAGCGGATGCGGGTCGGGAACAGTTCGACCATCACCGCCGCCAGCGGGCCGTAGGTCATGGTGGCGATCAGGATCATTGCCACGATCAGCACCACCACCATCACCTGGTTGACCTGTGACGGGTCAGCCTTGGCCGGGTAGCCGGCCTGCTCCACCGCCGCGCGCATGGCGGCTTCGTCAAAGCCGTTGATGGTCTTGTCACCAATGTTCACCACCACTTCGCTGCCGGCTACATCCACCGAGCTGTAGGGCAGGCCCTGCTTGACCAGGAAAGTCTTGACCTTGTCACAGGGGCTGTCGAAACGCGCCTTGCCCACCGGGTCGAACTGGAAGGTGCAGCCTTGCGGATCGGCAGTGACCACGATCGGCGCCTGGCGGCTGGCGGCGTCGATCTGTGGGTTGGCGTAATGGCTCAGCGCCTTGAACAGCGGGAAGTACAGTACGGTGGCCAGCAGCAACCCGAGCATCAGGATCGGCTTGCGGCCAACACGGTCCGACAACCAGCCGAAGAACACGAAGAACGGCGCGCCGATCACCACGCTGATGATCAGCAGGGTATTGGCCTGGGCCGGGTCCATCTTCAGCATCTGGGTCATGAAGAACAGCACGTAGAACTGCGCCGTGTAGAAAGTCACAGCCTGCCCGGCGTTAATGCTGAACAAGGCGGTAAGTACCACCTTGAGGTTCGGCCAGGAGGTGAACGACTCACGAATCGGCGATTTGCTGACCTTGCCCTGGGCCTTCATTTTCACGAAGGCCGGCGACTCATGCATGCTCATGCGGATCCAGGTGGAAATGGCCAGCAGCACGATCGACAACAGGAACGGCAGGCGCCAGCCCCAGGTCTCGAACTGGTCGCCACTGATATAGCGGCTGCCCAGCACGACCACCAGCGACAGCAACAGCCCGAGCGTGGCAGTGGACTGAATGAATCCGGTGTGGAAGCCACGCCTGCCGGGCGGTGCATGTTCGGCCACATAAGTGGCCGCACCGCCGTACTCACCACCCAGCGCCAGCCCCTGCAGCATGCGCAGAACCACCAGGATGATCGGTGCGGCAATGCCGATGCTGGCGTAGTTGGGCAACAACCCGACGGCGAAGGTGGACAGGCCCATTAGCACGATAGTGACCAGGAAGGTGTACTTGCGCCCGATCATGTCGCCCAGACGGCCGAACACCAATGCACCGAACGGCCGGACCAGGAAGCCGGCCGCAAAGGCCATCAAGGCCAGGATGAACGCGGTGGTGTCGTTTACACCCGCAAAGAACTGCTTGCTGATGACTGCCGCCAGCGCGCCATAGAGAAAAAAGTCATACCACTCGAACACCGTCCCGAGGGATGACGCGAAAATGATCTTGCGTTCTTCACGACGGCTGGGGCTGCTGGCCGTCGCGCTCTGCTCGTGGATGTAATCCGACATCGTTGCTGTCCTCGGCCCGCAGGCCACAGTGATTATTGTTGTTGTTCCACTGTCGGCGGCTTTCGACCGCAAGCCGCCGGTTTTTGCACGCACCCTGGTCAGGGCGTCGGTATCGCGTCTTCGTTCAGACAGGTCTGGGTAGCCGCTCCTTTGAGGATCAGTTGCGCCGCCTTTTCGGCGATCATCAGGGTGGGTGAACAGGTATTGCCAGACGTGATCTGCGGCATGATCGAGGCATCGGCGACCCGCAGGCCGGGGATACCGTGTACCCGCAGTTGGTTATCCACAACGTCCAGTGCACCGTTGCCCATGCGGCAGGTGCCGACCGGATGGAAGATGGTAGTGCCGATCTTGCCGGCAGCTTCGTACAGCTCTTCCTCGGTTTGCAGGGCTGGGCCTGGCAGATATTCCTTCGGATCGAAGGCGGCCAGGGCAGGGGCCTGGACGATGCGTCGGGTCAGGCGGATGGCATCGACAGCAACGCGCAGGTCCTCCGGGGCACTGAGGTAGTTGGGGTCGATCAGCGGCGTGCTGTTCATGTCGGCATTACGGATATCGATACGCCCACGGCTGGCCGGGCGCAGGTTGCACACCGACGCGGTAAAAGCAGGAAACCGGTGCAGTGGTTCCCCGAAGCGCTCCAGCGACAACGGCTGCACGTGGTACTGCAGGTTGGCGGTGGCCTGCTCCGGCCCAGAGCGCACGAACGCGCCCAGCTGGCTCGGGGCCATCGCCAGCGGGCCGCTGCGGTCGTAGAGATAGCGCAGGCCCATGCCCATCTTGCCCAACAAGCTGTTGGCCATCTGGTTCAGAGTGCGGGTATTTCGGACCTGATAGATCAGCCGCAGTTGCAGGTGGTCCTGCAGGTTGCCACCCACACCTGGCATGTCGTGACGCACGCCAATGCCCAGGCGTTCCAGCAGCGGGCGGGGGCCGATGCCGGAACGCTGCAGGACGCCCGGCGAACCCACCGCCCCCGCGCACAGTACGATTTCGCGGCGTGCTGCAAAC
Source organism: Pseudomonas sp. BCRC 81390 (assembly GCF_030341915.1). Lineage (NCBI taxonomy): Bacteria > Pseudomonadati > Pseudomonadota > Gammaproteobacteria > Pseudomonadales > Pseudomonadaceae > Pseudomonas > Pseudomonas sp. BCRC 81390. Next base: position 106,071 of record NZ_JATAAG010000002.1, read on the forward strand.
TCGTGCCAAGCGCCTTGCCACAGCGCTTTCACTGCACGCGCACGGGTATTGTTGAGAAGCACCTGGTCAACTTGGACACCGGTCAGCACCGTGAGGTTGGGGCGGTTCCTGATCGGCCGCAGGAAAGCCTTGGAGGCGTTCCAACGCACACCGCTGCGCTGGTTGACTTGAAAGTATCCACAGCCTTGGTTGTCGCCGGTATTGAAGTCATCGACCTTGCCGATGCCACTTTGCTCGGCAGCATCGCGAAAGGCGTCGAGAATCGGCCAGCTGTAGCGTTGACGTTCAACCCGCCATTCGCCGCCTCCGCCATGGTATTCGCTGGCACCGGCAAAGTGGCTCTCGCTGGCCTTGAACAGCGGCAGTACATCCTTCCACGCCCAGCCGTCGTTGCCTTGTTCAGCCCAAAGGTCGTAGTCCGCCGCCTGACCGCGCATGTAGATCATGCCGTTGATCGAGGAACAGCCGCCCAGCACCTTGCCTCGTGGGTAACCCAACGCGCGGCCGCCCAGGCCGGGCTGTGCCTCGGTGCTGAAGCACCAGTCGGTGCGTGGGTTGCCAATGCAGTAGAGGTAACCGACAGGGATGTGAATCCACGGATAATTGTCGCGGCCACCCGCTTCCAGCAGCAGGACGCGGCAGGAGGGGTCGGCGGATAAACGATTGGCCAGCAGGCATCCGGCGGGGCCGGCACCCACTACCACGTAGTCGAAGACAGAATCGGCTGATGGCATGTGCAACCTCGCGCCTGTTTTTTATTCTTGTCCCGAATCATCTTAGTGAGTAATTTCGCGGAGGAAACACGAGATTTCGCGCAGCCGCTGTGCGTTTTTTGGCACAGCGACCATCACTGCAACGGTGCGTTTCTACAAAAATTCGCGCCTGGAGCATAGGGACTAGCATGTTCGACTGGAACGATCTGCGGTTTTTCCTCGAGTTGCAGCGCAGTGGCCGCCTGCTTACCGCCGCCAAGCGCCTCAACACCACCCACAGCACCGTGGCCCGGCATATCGAGAACATCGAGCAGAGCCTGGGCACCGCGCTATTCGTGCAGCATGCCCAAGGCTACGAGCTGACCCCCTCGGGCCAGGCCCTGCTCAAACACGCCGAAGCCATGGAAAACGTCGCCCTGCTGGCGCAGGAGGAAATCACCCAGGCCATCACCCCGCTGGGCAAGATTCGCCTTGGGGTAACCGAAGGCATCGGCATCATGTTCTTCACCCCGCGCATGAATGCCTTGTTCGAACGCTACCCCGGCCTGGAAGTGGAATTGGTGGCAGTACCGCGCTTCGTCAGCATTCTCAACCGCGAAGCGGAGATCAGCATCCACCTGGAGCGTCCTAACGCCGATTTGCTGATCACCCGCAAACTCACCGACTATCGCCTGGCCCTGTATGCCAGCCAGGCTTACCTGGACCGTGCGCCAGCGCTGCGCAACCGCGAAGACCTGGCCCGGCACAGCTGGATCGGCTACGTCGATGATTTGCTGTTCAGCCAGGAGTTGTTGTTTCTCAACAGCTTCTGCCGCACGCCCAACGTGGTATTCCGCAGCACTAGCGTGATCGCTCAGCAGGCCGCCGCCCGCGCCGGGCTGGGCATCGCCGTATTGCCCAACTACATGGCCCGCCACGACCCGACACTGGTGCGCGTACTGCCTGGCGAGACCATCCAGCGCAGCTACTGGATCTGCACCCGTCGCGAGCTGCACAAGTCGGTGCGCCTGCGGGTCGTTTGGGACTACCTGCTGGCGCTGTGCGCGGCTGAACAGAGCGAACTGCTAGCCCAGTAGCGCCTTGCCAGCCAGCAGCGCCGCCGCTACCCACCCCGCCACAGCGAACAGTTGCTGCAAACGCGGCCCGGCCAGCCTGACCGCCAGAGGCCGCGCCAGCAGCAAGCCGAGCACCGCGCCAACGGCAAACGGCGCACCGACCTGCCAGTGCATGACACCGGCCAGGCTGGCACTGACCACACTGCCGGTAGACACCAGAGCAATCACCGCCAATGAGGTGGAGACGATGCTGGCCATGCGCAGATTGGTATAGCGGTTCAGCGCCGGGATGATGACAAAGCCACCGCCCACACCGAGCAGCCCGGACAGCAAGCCGGACAATGCCCCGGTGAATGCCAGGGCACGCGCGCAGGGCAGGGTCCAACGCAAACGGCCCTGCAGCGGGTTGAGCACACAGGGTTCGATATAGCGATGGGCATCATTGGCTTCGCCACGCAGTTCCTTGGCCGCCTTGCGCCAGATACGCACGCAGGCGTAAACCAGCACCCCGGCGAAGACCAACTGCAAGGGTGAATCCGGCACGCGGTGCGCCAGCATCAGCCCGAACGGCGCCGCAGCCACACCCACCAAGGCGATGAACAACGCCGCCCGGTAGCGCACCAGGCCCTGGCGCAAGCCCAGCACAGCCCCCGCTGCCGCCGCCAGGCCGACGGCCAGCAGGCCAACCGGTGCCGCCTCGACCATCGACAGCCCCAGGCCGAAGACCAGCAATGGCACAGCCAGGATGCCACCGCCGGCACCAGTCAACGCCAGCACCGCGCCAATGAGTGCGCCCAGGCCTGCGCCCAACAGTTGATGTTCGATCACTGGCTACCCTCGGCTACCAGCGGCTGCGGCCGCGCCAACCACTCGCGTCCCTTGAGCATCCCTTGCCAGTACAAGGGTGGCAGCACCTGCGCCTTGAGCAACCAGGCCAGACGCGTCGGCTTGCGACCATCCAGCAACCAGCTGGGGAAACTCGGCGCCAGCTTGCCGCCATAGCTGAACTCCGCGAGGACAATCTTGCCGCGTTCAACGGTAAGCGGGCAGGAACCATACCCGTCGTACCGGGCCAGGGTCGGCAGCCTGCCCAATGCCACCAGCACGTTGTTGGCTACCACCGGCGCCTGCTTGCGGGCAGCCGCAGCGGTCTTGGCATTGCTGCTGTTGGCCACATCACCCAGGGCATGGATATTGGCGAACTGGCGATGGCGCAGGGTGTGCGGGTCGACGTCAACCCAACCGGCACCGTCGGCCAAGGGGCTTTCGCGGATGAAATCCGGCGCCACTTGTGGCGGCACCACATGCAGCATGTCGAAAGCCTCGGTGCGGGTTTCACTGCTGCCATCAGCCAAGGTCCGCACAAAAGTGGCGCGCTTGTTGGAGCCGTCCACGGCGACCAGGCGGTACGTAAAGTTGAGATCCACCGCATACTTTTCGATGTACTTCATCAGCGCGGGTACGTAGTCCGGCACGCCGAACAACACCGCACCGGCATTGAAGAAACTGGCTTTCACTGCACCCAGCCGGCCATGGCGCAGCCAGTGATCGCAAGACAGGTAAAGCGCCTTCTGCGGAGCGCCCGCGCATTTGATCGGCATGGGCGGCTGACAGAACAGGGCGCGGCCTTGCTTGAGCTTCTGCACCAGCTCCCAGGTATAGGGCGCCAGGTCATAGCGATAGTTGGAAGTGACGCCATTGCGCCCCAAGGTCTCGCTGAGCCCCTCGATAGCAGCCCAGTCGAGCTTGAGCCCAGGGCAAACCACCAGCTGTTGGTAACCGATGGCGCGGCCATCGTCGAGGATGACCTGTTGGCCGTGCGGGTCGAACCCTTGCACCCGTGCCTTTATCCAGCGCACCCCGCGCGGAATGATCGAGGCCATGGTGCGGGCCGTGCTCGGTGCGGTGAACACGCCGGCACCGACCATGGTCCAGCCGGGCTGGTAGTAATGCACCTCGGCAGGGTCGATCAACGCCACCTCCAGCGACGGGTCACGGCTGATCAGGCTGGAGGCGGTGGCGATGCCGGCGGCACCGGCACCGACGATGACCACTGTGTGGTGGTCGGTATTGGCAGGGGACAACAAGGCAGACATGACGGTAAATCCTGGAATTCTGGTTATGGGGCAGGGCGGTTACAGCTTGTTCAGCGGAATCTTCAGGTAGCTGACACCATTCTCTTCCGGCGCGGGAAACTGGCCGCTGCGCATGTTCACCTGCACCGACGGCAGGATCAGCACAGGCATATCAAGGGTCTTGTCGCGCGCTTCGCGCATGGCGACAAAACTGTCCTCGTCGATCCCCTGGTGAATGTGGATATTGCTGGCACGTTGCTCGGCCACCGTGGTGACGTACTGCATGTCGCGGCCACCGGGCAGGTAGTCATGGCACATGAACAGCAGCGTCTGGTCGGGGAACGCCAGCAGGCGGCGGATCGAGCGGTACAGGGTGCGGGCATCAGCCCCGGGGAAGTCACAACGCGCGGTGCCGTAGTCGGGCATGAACAGCGTATCGCCGACAAACACGGCGGTCTCGCCTGCGTCCTCGATCATGAAGCTCATGCACGCCGGGGTGTGCCCCGGGGTGTGCAAGGCACGGGCATGCAGGTTGCCGATACGAAACCCTTCTTCGTCCTCTAACAACACATCGAACTGGCTGCCATCGCGAGCGAAGCCAGGCTCGGCGTTGAACAACGCACCAAACACTTTCTGCACCTGGGTGATGTGTGCGCCGATGGCGGTGTGGCCTCCCAGTTTCGCCTTCAGGTAAGCCGCTGCCGAAAAGTGGTCGGCGTGCACATGGGTTTCCAGTATCCATTGCACGTTGGCTTCAAGCTCGGCCACGCGCTGGACCAGGCGGTCTGCCGAAGCCGTGCAGGTGCGGCCGGACTTCGGGTCGTAATCCAGCACACTGTCGATCAGTGCGCACTGGCGCGTTACACGGTCCATGACCAGGTAACTGATGGTCGAGGTCGCCTGGTCATAAAAGGCGTCCACGTGCAGGTTGTTGCCGATGATCATCACGTTCTCCAAATTTTCCGCCCTGCCTTGTACAGGCGTAGGCAGTGACAGGAGCTTTATCAAGATGCATGCCAGGCATTTTCCTACGAGCGGACCAAAGAAATCGGCTTGTTACTGACAGCTATCAGCGATGTTGGCAGCCCGGGCTGGCAGTCGACTGTCAGCCAATGGCAGTGTTTGGCAGTCCTTGTTACCCTGCACCGGTAAACCTATCGGTGCCCCATGCCTCAAGCCCACCCTCTGATCCTCGCCCTGGTTTCCTATCTCGAGCACGATGCGCTGCCAGCCATCGTGCTGGACACCGACTACAACATCCTCGCCGCCAACACCGCCTATCGCCGCCAGTTCGGCAATCACGACCAGGCGCCGTTGGGCCAGAAATGCCACAAGGTCTCGCACCACTACGCCGTACCTTGTGATCAGGCAGGCGAGCACTGCCCGATGCGCAAGGCGTGGCACAGCAAGGTGCCAGAGCGGGTCTTGCACATTCATCACACGCCACGCGGGCCCGAGCATGTGGATGTGGAGTTGCGGCCGATCCTGGATGAACAGGGCAGGGTAGTTGCCTTCGTCGAACGCCTGACCAGCATTACCCTGGCGTCGGCACAACCTCAGGAACAAGGGCTGGTGGGTCGCGCCCCTGCATTCAAGGCTGCCCTGGCCAGCCTGCAACGTGCGGCGCCGGCGCAAATTCCGGTGTTGCTGCAAGGTGAGTCGGGTACCGGCAAGGAACTGTTCGCCCGCGCGGTGCACATGGGCAGCACCAGGGCCACAGGGCCATTGGTGGTGGTCGACTGTACCGGCCTGACCGAATCATTGTTCGAGAGCGAGTTGTTCGGCTACGAGAAAGGGGCCTTCACAGGCGCCAACCAACGCAAGATTGGCCTTGCGGAAGCTGCACATGGCGGAACGCTGTTTCTCGATGAAATTGGCGACGTGCCGCTGGCGATGCAGGTGAAGCTCCTGCGCCTGATCGAGTCTGGCAGTTTCCGCCCGGTGGGTAGCCTGCGCACGGTGCATTCGGATTTCCGCCTGGTGTCGGCCACCCATAAACCGCTCAGGCAGATGGTGGCCGATGGCAGCTTCCGTGAAGACTTGTATTACCGTATCAGCGCTTTCCCGATCCGCCTGCCAGCCTTGCGCGAACGAGTGGAAGATCTACCCCTGCTGGCGCAGAGTCTGCTTCAGCGCATGGCAGGCAAGCCGGCCCCCAGGCTGAGCGACGATGCCCTGCAGCAGCTTCGGCTGCATCCGTTCCCGGGCAATATTCGTGAGCTGCGCAATATCCTCGAACGGGCGCGGTTGTTTGCCGATGACGGGCTGATCCGGCCGGAGCATCTACCCGAGGACATCGGGCCAGCTGCAGCCGTCTTGGGCCGCGGCCGACGCAATCACCTGGGTGAGCTGGCGCAGGCGCTGGAACAATTCAAGGGGTCGCGCAGTGAACTGGCCCGTTACCTGGGCTTGAGCGAGCGCACGCTGTACCGCCGCTTGAAGGAGCTCGGCCTGAATTGAACAATGGCGAGCTCTTCAGGGTATTCTCACAGGCGATATATTGACTTCAATTCAGTGGTATATGTAAGCATCACATGGGCTGGGTTATGCCTGAAAGCGAATCCTCCAGTTCAACAGACAGGCGAGAAGAGCAAAGCCCTGATTGGGCATTAGATGTCCTCTTGTCCGAGCAGGGCGCGGTGCTCGACAAGGAGCCCAAAAAGAACCTCTGCCCACTACATGTGCAGGCGGCGCGAAGCGCTCGATGCAGCGGGTCTCGTCCAGCATGAGGCTTACGTTCCGCCTGAGAACAAGCCGCTGCTGAAAGAAGCGGAAAAGCGTCTTCGCCAGCCGCTGATAGCTGGCAAGCTCAAGATGGAGTTATTCATGACGGAAGGAAACACCTGGAACACCAAGCGCCTTTTCGATGCACTCAACGCCTTGGCGAGTAATGAGAGCGACTCCGTGCTGGGTAGCGCCTCGTTGGCACTCATCGAGGGCGCAGAACAAGCTATCAAGATCGACCTGCATGAATTCGGAGGTCTGCCTGTATTCATCGTGGTTGCTGGTGAACAGATCATCGTCGACACGTTGCTCATCGAAGCCGAAGACATCACTGATGTGAGCGCCTTCAATGACGCGGTACTGCGCAGCCGGGAGATGTTCCCGCTGTCCAGCATCGGCATCGAAACCATGCCAAACGGTGAGACAGCCTACAACATGTTCGGCGCCTTGACCGCTGACTCCTCGCTGACGAACGTCGTCACCGAAATACTGACCCTGGCTGAGAACGTCCAGAGAGCAGTCATCGCTTTCGAATCTTTCTTCAGCCAATAACGGACAGGGACAATCATGGATAACAACCAATCGCTCTGGCGCAAGCTACTGACCGCACTGCGTGGTAAGGGTACCGAAATCGGCGAGGCCATCGCCGACAGGCAGGCCATTACCATTCTGGATCAAGAGATCCGTGACGCAGACTCAGCTATCCGCAGTGCCCAGAACGAACTGGCGACTCTGATGGGTAAGGAGAAGCTGGCATCCAAAGAGGTCGCCGAGCTGCAGTGCACGATCGGTGACCTGGAAGAAAAGGCCAGGAAGTCTCTGGCTGCGAATCGTGAGGACCTGGCCCTGGAAATCGCTGGCCGGATCGGCGAGATTGAGGGCAAGCTCCAGCTCAAGCGCGAAGCGCACCAGCAGCTGCAGGGAGGCATCGCCCGTATGCGTTCCGACATCGAGAAGGCACAGTCACGCATCAATGGTTTGCGTACGCAGGTGGACATGGCCAAGGCCCGCGAAACCGTACAGAAGGCCCAGGTCAGCGCTACCCTGTCCAGCGGACAGGCTAATGGCAAGCTGGAAACCGCAGTCATGACCCTCAACCGTCTCAAGCAGCGCCAAGATGAACGCGAGGCGACCCTCAATGCGCATGAAGAGCTTGCAGCTCATGCCGATGGCAGTGATCTGGACAAGCGTCTGCGGGAAGCCAACATCATCGCCGACGAGAACAGTGCCCAGTCTGTACTGGCCCGTTTGAAAGGCTCAGCTCAGCAGTAACCAGATGTCGGTCGCCGGCCGGTTATCCCGGCCGGCGAATCTCGCTAGAAGGAAACGTCCTTGGCAAATGGAAAAGCCTTGCGCATCGTCGCTGCGCTACTCGTGGTTATGCTCGCGTTACAACTCAGTAACGCTCTTCTCGAATTCCCTCTGGATGCGTTTGGCCTACAGCCGCGAAGCGCTGGAGGTGCAGCTGGGGTTTTCCTGTCTCCCTTCCGGCATGGCTCGTTTGGCCATCTGCTTTCTAACGCCATCCCCTTTGCGGTTCTCTCGATGTTGACACTCGGGTATGGCATCGGACGCCATGCAACTGTAGAAGCATTGGCCCTCAAAACCCGTACCGAAAGAGGCGCTGATAGAGCTCGCTGAATCTCATCGCATCTGCAAGGTTCCGGCTTAGCGTCTCGAAACTCACATTTCAAATTACGGATATTGGCCTATGTCGATCTTTCTGCTTCTTCGGCAGGTTGCAGCTACCGTGCTCGTCAGATTCACGTGGATGGCGCTCGTGCTGGCAGTGTTAGTCCACTTCGCCGTTGCGTACATTGGCCTGTGGTACGCAGGCGAGAAACACCTCGTCGACGACCCGACGACCTTCTTCTACTTCTACATCACGACTGCCATGACGGTGGGCTACGGGGATCTTTCCCCTCAAGGTCCGGCTGGCAGGATCTTTGTTGCTATCTGGATGATGGTCGGCGGCATCGCACTTCTGACGGCCGTCATTGGCAAAACAACCAACTCCATAATCGAACTCTGGAGGCGCCAAGTGAAGGGAAACGGCAGTTTCGAAAAACAGTCCGGCCATACCGTCCTGATCGGATGGCTTGGGGAAAGCAGTGAAGAGATCATCAACCTGCTGCGTCAGGACGATGTATCCAACGATCACCTGATAGTCATCTGCGCAACCGGCCTGGATGAGAATCCAATGGGCGGGAGGGCCTCCTTTGTTCGTGGTGAGAACCTGAGTTCGCCCTGCTTGCTGGCCCGTGCCGGAGTGTCGACGGCGGAGCGCGTACTGATCCGAACAGAAACTGATGACCAAACGTTGGCCGTCGTCTTGGCCGTGCATCAACTTCAACCTCGAGGCCACGTCGTGGCCCACTTCAGTGACACTCAAAAGGCTGACTTGGCTCGAAGCTATGCGCCCGGTCTGGAATGCACATCCAGTATGTCTGTCGAGATGCTGGTGCGCTCCTCCCAAGACCCTGGCTCCTCCGAGCTCATCACCGAACTGCTCACTGTGGGAAAGGGCGCCACCCAATATCGTGCAACTCTCAACCCTGCCCTGCAGCGGTCATTTGGCGAGCTTTTCGCTTCTATGAAAGATCGCCACAACGCAACCGTCATTGCCTACAAGGCTGAAGGCGAGGACAGGCTTCTGATCAATCCTCCCTCCGACACCCGGGTGTGTGCAGGAGAGATCTTCTATATCGCCAACAAACGCATCGCTGGAGATATCTGATGAGCTTCTTCAAGCGACTTCTCGGCCTCGAATCGCCAACGCTAAGTACGAACACCGCGCCTTTGCCAAAGGGGCCACTTGGCCTTGGGCAGGGCGCAATGGTCTCAATTGATCCTGGCCTGAGCTTGCTGTTTGAGGGCGCCACCAAGGTGATGCTACCGACAGCGCAAAACGCCTTCGCAGAGGGTGTTATAGACCTTGGTCAATCCAGCTGGCTGACCCGCATCTACCTTGACGACGAGGACTTCTGGATCCAGGTACTGACATCCGGCGAGCGCAATGGACAAGTCGATGCACTGGTGCTGTTCAACTACACCGATTGCAGGTTCATCCATAGCCAAGGTGAGTTAGCCGCCATTGCAGGACCCGCAAGCAAAATCGGAATGCCGGTCTACATGCACGATGGTCATGCGTATTACCGGGAGTGGGGCAGCTCCGAAGGTCAGACCGAGCTGGTCGACCTTGTCGAGCGAGTGACCAACCCAAATGAGTCCTACGAAGTCCAGCATCGCTCGATGCTGTACTCGCGTGACATCGGCCTCACTGATCGGAAGGAGCTGTTGCTCTTCTCGGTTGAGGAGTCCGAACAGGGGGCTGTCTGCGTTACAACATCGCTGGGCGTAAACCTTTTCTCTTCTGACCTACAAAGCACGTAAGGAACACTCCATGCTTGAAGCACTGAAAATGTCTTTGAATGCGCCGGCCGTGATCGGCTTCGTCCTCTACATCATCGGGGCCGTAGCCCTGCTGGCGCTGTTCCAGTTCATCTACATACGCCTTACCCCACACAAAGAATTCCAGCTCATCCGAGAGGGGAACACTGCCGCCGCGATTGCGCTGGCCGGCGCTGTGATCGGCTTCGCCCTCCCGGTGAGCAGTGTGATCTCCTTCTCAGTCAGCCTTCTCGACTTCCTGGTCTGGGCTGTTATCGCTGGCTTCGTTCAGCTATTGGCGTTCTACGTTGTGCACTTGATTCTCAAGGGGCTCTCGGAGCGTATCCACAAGGGTGAAATTGCGGCAGGCATCTATGTGGCCGCCATCGCGATCAGTGTGGGTCTGTTGAACGCAGCCTGCATGACTCCTTCCACCAACTGAGCCGGACGGACTCCATGAAGCGAAGTAAGTGCGTACAGCTGTCGCTCTCTGCAGCTGTGGCGGTGGCTATCACCGGGTGCCAGCCAAAAGAACCCAACTATCAGGTCAGCAAGACCTTCAAATTCGACACGGTCCAACAGTGCGTCGACCAGAAAGTCCCGGTGGATATCTGCTCTGACGCCTACATGGCGGCCATGGCCGAACACCGGCGCATTGCGCCGACATACAACAGCCAGGCTGAATGCGACGCCGATTTCATCGAGAACTACTGCAAGGCCAATTCAGACGGCAAGTTCACTCCACCGCTTTCCGGCTTTGCGCTGACTGCCGATGGCATTGTGTCCGAGGCGCAACTGAACGCAGCACATGCAAGTGCAGGTTCAGGTGGCGCCGGTACCAGCGGGTTGAACGATGTTGTCTTGGGGATGCTGATCGGCAACATGCTGTCGAGCAATAACGGGCGCTACTATTCGGAGCCGGTGTACCGGTACCGCTCTGACCGTGACAGCTATTCGACCTCGACCCTTGCAAATCGGATTAAGTCTGGTACCAACTTCGGTAATTCGACCCAGGTCAAGCGCGGCGCCAGCTACGTGTCCAGCAGCAAAACCGGACTCAAACCATCCATCAACACCAAGCCGATCGCCGTAAGTAGTACCACCTCCCGCGGTGGTTTCGGCAAATCAGCTTCGGCCCGTAGTGGTTGGGGCGGCAGTTTCGGCGGCTAAGGAAGCAAGATGAAACGGATCGCGATCAATGAACGACCCAACTGGCAGTCTCGGGCAGAATCGTTCGGGTTCAAGTTCCACACGATTGATGGTGAGCGGTATTGGGACGAAAGCGCCTATTACCAGTTCACGCTCTCTCAGATCGAAAAGGACCTTGAGGACCCGACTACCGAGGTTCACCAGATGTGTATGGACTTGGTATCTCGTGTCGTGGACAGTGAAGAGTTGCTGTCTAGCCTGAGCATTCCTCCTGCATATTTTGATGCGATCCGCGAATCTTGGAAGGAGGGTCATCCGCACCTATATGGGCGCATGGACTTCTCTTACAACGGCAAGGGCCCGGCCAAGTTGCTGGAACTGAACTACGACACCCCGACCAGCTTGTATGAAGGCTCAGCCCAACAATGGGACTGGCTGGATCAGTGCATTCAGATGGGTATGCTCCCGAGTCATGCCGATCAGTTCAACAGTATCGAGGATCAGCTCACTCAAGTGTTCTGTGAGCTTCAGATCGATCGCCCGTTCTACTTCGCCTCAATCACAGGATCCGAAGAGGACAAGGGAACCACCGACTACCTGCGCATGATCGCTGAGAAGGCGGGTATCCAGACTCACCACATCTACCTCGAGGACATCGGGTACAACGACCAGAGGTTCGTGGACCAGCGGGAGAATTGGATTCCTCACCTGTTCAAGCTTCATGCCTGGGAGTTCATCATGCACGAGGAATTCGGGCCGTTGGTTGCCAGCTCGGATACCCAATTCTTTGAGCCCATGTGGAAGGCAGTTCTCTCTAACAAGGGGGCTCTGCCGCTGCTGTGGGAGTTCAACAAAGGACATCCCAACCTGCTCCCAACCTTCTTTGATGGTGAACCTGGCAGACGGGTACCCAAGGGGTGGGTCAGAAAACCATTTTTCTCCAGGGAGGGCGCCAACATCGAGCTTCGCACTGCGGACGAGCAGCTTGTGAAAGTGGATGGCCCTTACACGGATGCTCCATACATTCTTCAAGAATGTGCCCCGCTGCCGAAATTTGGCGACAGCTACACCCTAGTCGGATCCTGGGTCATTGGCGACAACGCCGCAGGAATCGGTATCCGCGAAGATAACTCGCTCGTGACAAAAGACAGTAGCCGTTTCCTTCCCCACCTCATCCTGGACTGATCCTCAACGCACCCGGAGTCGCGATTTGCCAACGAGGGTTGGCAAAGGCGACGCCCTGGGTAATCCACGGGTGTTCTTTTCCGGCTCGCCTACAACCTGCCTCAACCCATTTCCGGTTCCATCCATGTTCGATCGAGCAGGGGAGGCCCTTGCGAAAGAACTCCAAGGCAAAAAAAAGCCCGCGAAGGCGGGCTTGATGGGGGCCGACGCGGACCAGGCTTGGAGCCCGGCCGGTCAACTATTCGAGCAACTATTCTGTGAACCTACATCTTTATGTAGGCTCACAAAAAAGCTGACATTTGCGGTCCAGTGTTTTCAGCTAAAGCTGCATCTTTTCTGTGACTCATCAGTAGAAATTTCACAAAAAAAATGAGAATTGCCTACCGCATTCACAAAATAAGCTGATGCATCCAAAACGGCGGATCGTCATCTGCAACCTCAGCGTCGACTCTACCTAGCTTGGTACTAACAGCCCCGCCAACAACGAGCGCAAAAAAAGGCACCCACGGGTGCCTTTTCAATATGTCCGAGGAGTAGTCGCAGCGATCCTTTAGCTCCCAGTCTAATGACCTTGGGTTCAGAATCCGACAGGCTAGGCCTGTCGTCACTACTTCAGAGAAACCAGCTTTCTCTGCTGCCAAAAATGCCGGGGGGCCTTTGCTGGTACCCAGTCACGACGAATGCGCGGTTGCAGTCCTCCGCTACGACATTAACCGAGGAGGTAAGCTCGTTCAATCACATGCGATGAAAGGCTCGGATTCCTCACAACAGCCGGGGCTTTGGGGTCGAAAGCGGTCGGTCGTGAATGACCTCTTTCGACCCATTATAGCGGACGTTCGAGGTCATACACGCCGAGTACTTTAAGATCTTTCATTTGCCGCCAGTCAGCGGTATGGCTTTCTGATCAACGTGATAGGCCGCAAAAATTTTCGAGCGCTCTCCCACAATCATGAAGAGCAGAGGTTTATCCAGGGTTGAGGCGAGCTTTGCCCATTCCGTGTAGTCAATTCCAGAAGGCAATGGATTCATCTGTGGATGGGTATGCCAGTCACCGAGGTAATCAATGCGGCCTTGGCTTTCCTCCCAAGCCTTCGTTACGGCAAGCTGATGACCAGGATCTAGGCGTTCAAAACTGATTCGTGAGCGTCTGTCCCGAGGCATAGGCACTGTCGCGCGCAAGACATGGAGGTGTTGGCCCGATCTGTACCCCATCAACGTTCCTCCGGCTTCGTGCTTCTTTTGACTGTCCTGGCGGTATGCGCAGATGACGTCCAGCACATTGCACTCGACGAGAACGTATAACCCTTGCAGTTCCGGAGCCGTGAAAATCATTTCGTTCCGCATGCAGGGCAACCACTCAACGGTGTGATGTCTTGATTTTTTATCTTGAAGGTATCTGCGTTTTCCACCGCTCTGGTTCGAAACCTCGGACTTGGGCTGCCGTTCTTTTTCCAGTCAATCAACATGTCAGCGACGAGTGCGGCAGCGGACAGCGATGCGGACACAGCGTATGGCGTAAAATGCTGGCAGGCACGGAAGCCCTTTTCCACTTCGTTCTTGAGTACTTTGAATCGTTCCGCCATTTCGCTTCCAGGCTCGTACCGCCGCAAGCAGCGGAAGCAACCGTATTTCAGGGAGTCAGTCCATAAGGCTTGAACGCATTCGCCATTGCCCTTTATCCATGCATGCAAGACAGGGGGGAAAGTCCCTTCATTGCGAATGCGTAGCGCATTCAACATTTCTGAAAGGGGCTCCTCGCCTGTTGCATTGATGATGAGATCAAAGCTGGAGTAATCGAGCTTTGGTGTTATGGCGATGGGTCGCGACTCGATGTTGCTGTAGGGGAACTGCAGATCAAGTTCATCCTTAAGCGCGTTAGATTTACGCTTGAGCAACGCATTAAACCCAAGGGCGTGGCGACCTATGTTCTCAGGCTGCAGAAACTGATTGTCGATCAGGGTGAGCAGGCCACCGTCTGTGCCTGCGCCCAGTCGAGTCAACGCTTGAGCAATATAACCACCAACCGACCCGCACCCAAGTAGAGCGATTTTAAGGCCGGACAACCCGTTTTTCAGTGAGCCGGATAGGTTTCGCGTGTGTACAAAGTCTGCACTGAGATCTGTCGTGAGGAGGCGAAATATTTTGTCTGATCCGCCGAATCGATGGAGATATTGAAAGTAAGCTTTTCCCGCAAATTTACGACTGCCGGCAGCCCCTTGGCTGGTAGCTTTGGTGAGGTAGCGCTTGTTGACAGAAAAGCCAAAACCGATCCAGCCCGCAGGCGAGTCAATCAGGATATAAATTCGGCTTAAGTCCAAGATCGACGTGTCGGCTTTGATCCTTTTTTGCAGCGCAGCATAGAGTGATCTGTCCCAGGTTTTCAGCCAAGCCAACGTTTCCTTTACCGTCCATGGAAGCGCGGATGACATATCCGGCGCTGCGGTTGTTCGCAGCAACCAGCAGGATTGTGCTTCAAGCGGTTGAACGCTTGCACCCCATGAACGGGCCACCCGATCCAGTGCTTCTTTACTGGTGGTGATGATGTCGCCAAATGGCCCTTTGGGTGACAGCTTGTACACCTTGGCTTCGTCAAGCTCGGATGACAATTCGGAAAGCCCAATTGGGAGCAATGTTCCCAAACTCGATCCAGCCCAATAGGACTGAAACTCTGCTTGCATGTCAGCTTGGCTTTGAGTGGGGTTGCTGATGAGTTGGTCGATCAGGCTCGTAGCCTGCTGCAAGCAGAAGGCAATGGCACCTGTCGGGTTGTATCGATCAAGCACGACAGAACCTTCAGCCAGGTAGCAAAAGTCGCCACCGACCACTCCGTGCGCCATTCGGATCGGTAGAAAAGGAGGCTTCTCTGTAATCCGGATTGTCGGGTAGACAAGGAAATCCCAATCGGCAATCGCCAGTTCTATTGGGACGGGCCCGGCAGTGGACTTCAATGTTCCCAGAAATCTGCGAATGCCATTTTTGGTTGGACGGGCTTTGAAGCCCAGTCCATGCATATAGCGAAGCACATCGCCAAGGCCTTCAAAGTCCATATCAACCTGCAGACGTGTTCGGAACGCGAGGGGCAGGCACTACGGCAGGTGCGGTTGAACGCACAATTTCCGTGGCGCTTTCAACATCGATCAGGCTGGTGGTCGCAGGGACTCGGCTTCCAAGCTGACCCGAGGTAATCTGCAACGCCTGATGCTTTTGATCCTCCTGGCAGCCCCTGGCTCTTTTGAGCGCCAAAGCCAGGTTTTCGGCTTTACTCGAAGCGTGTTCACGCTCGTCCTGTTTCAAGCGATTGAAGTCCTCTGCGCCGTCATCAATGCCTGGCTCGCGAATCTCGGTATTGAGAGCGGTGGACAGCGCGGTGGCAGCATTCTCGAATGCGATATCGTCACGGCCTCGCTTACCTTCGAAGTTTTGGGCAATCGCGATCATCAAGGAAATGGACGTCGGCCCACCAGATTTCCAGTGAAAGTCCCGCCACGCCTTGGCATACCGGCATACGCGAAGGAATTGATTGCCCAGATCGCCGAAACGCGCGACTTGGTCTCTGATCCACTTTGCGACATCCTCTGGGTCGGAAGCCCTCCACAGGCCAGACCGGGAAGCCAGCATAATGGTGTCAAGGTCGTCCCAAGTTTGAGCTTTGGCTTTCGCCACTTCCAGGAAGGCTTCATTCGAGCTGACACCGTCGAGAACCATCGCACGCCGCTCGGTGCTCAGTGCCACCGTGCGCTCGATAACCTTGTTGAACTCATCAATCGGAGCGGCGTACAGGGGGATGTCAATGTGTGCCCACGAACAGGCGTCGATCCGGATGCAGGTGTCCTTAGCGGCGGTACCGGTTACCAACTTCCAACCTTCCTGAGCGCAAAGCACCTGAAGGAGCGTTTCAACCAAGTCGAAGTACTTTTTGGCCATTGCAGCGGGCGGGCCATTGTCCTGCCAAACATCGACTGGAAGGTAAACGCCATAGTCCAGGTCGATTTCCTGCAGTTCCGGCTGTGCAGGCTGAATGCAGGTTTTGTATGACCAAGACCCTTGCGTCCTGAACCGAGGCTCCACGCGCTTTTCCATACCCAAAACAACGACGGTTGCGTTGGCAATCGCAGGCTTCAAATACTCCCGGATTTTCGTCCGGCATTGAGTCAGAAAGTCACGCTGCTCCTCCGTGGGCGCGATGTTGTCGCTGAAAACGGCGTCGTCAGCGGAAGAAAAAAAGAGCTTGGTGAGGTTCAGCATGTTTCAGACTCCTGACGTGTCGCGTTGTTGCCGTAGTAAAATTTTACGGGGCGAGCTTTGTGCGCAACGAACTCCATGAAGTCCGCTTTTCCGAGACAGGTCTTCGCTTTCTCAAGGCCAGAGCCTATAAGCACTTCCTGCGCATGAATGTCTGCTTTGTCCAGGGCGACAGCCTTGGAGCGATCGTCCGTCAGGTCTTCGTCAACATGCATGTAGCGTGAGCCGAGCTTGTGCTGCAGCATGAAGTCGCAGAGCGACTCTTGAACGGAAATTGACAAGCCGAACAGTCGTTGCGCCGCTTTCAGAGGGTTACCTCCACCCCAGTCCATCGCGCCGCCTTCACGGTTGTTTTTTGGGTTCACGGTGAACTTGGATGACATCGTCCCAATAGACAGCAGGTGAATCTCCGAGCTGGCCACGTCGAAAAACGTCTCCGCTTCGTGGAGCGCGAGTAGACCCGGGGCGTTGGCGAACAATCCGCCATCGACGTATTGGTTGTGTTGAAACTGGTGGCGTGGAAAGTAGGTTGGGGCAGCACTCGTGGCGAGTGCAATGTCCACCATCGCGTGTTGATGGTCACGGCGAAAGCTTTCATGGTGTGGGGTTTTGAACAGCACAGGTTTACCAGTCGAGTAGTTGATCGACGGGATGACGACCGGGTGAAGGCAGTCCCCCAGAAGCTTTTCGCCCAGCATTTCAGGGGCTGATATTTGCTTTTTAAGCTCATCACTGCTGAACGTGGATTTGAAAATGGGCATGCTCGTGCGGGGATTGAAAATAGCCTCTCCATGCTTTTTAAAGAGGTCTACGATTGCTTGAGCAGGAATTTCCGATGCGATGGCGAGCGCCAGGATGCCGCCTATGGACGTCCCGGCAATGAGGTCGAAATGGCGGGCGATGGGGCCACCAATTTCACGTTCTACTTCTGCCAATATGGTGGCAGTGTACAGCCCCCTGTACCCCCCGCCTGATAGTGCTAAAACCTGAAAACGATTTGCTGACATGGAAACTAACCTCCGGCGCTTCAAGGTGAGCGCGATTGACCGATAAGTTAGCGGCAGAGCCGTTAGTAAAAAAGGGGCGCTTGGGGTAGCTTTGTTACGTTACGCCTCCACCAGCACGCATTCGTTTACTTGCAGTATGAAACGTGAATATTCCTTACGCTTCGTGAGCGTTTGCTCACGTGCGTGCTATTGACCTTTATGAGATTATCGCGTCAATCGTTTTGCTTGGTTTTTCCCGAGGTTCACTACATGTACAAAATAGCCATTGTTGAAGACTCAGAGGCTGTAAATAATGCGCTTGCCGCGTTTTGTCGAGAGCTCAATCACGGAGTGGAGGTCACTCAGTTCTTTGACAGGGCTTCTGCTGAGGTGGCGATCAAACAAAATAACTATTCACTTATTGTTTTGGATATCGAGCTGCCTCCTGAAAAGAATGCAGGTATAGGCCTTATAAGTGTAAATTCGCAATGCCACAAAAGTCCGGTTATTGTTGTTTCCGGATTGGATCCTTCAGTGTATCGGTCGATAATGTATCAGTTGGACGTTTGGGACTTTCTTGAGAAACCTATTGCTGCCGATGGGCAAATGTTCTTAGCAGCGGCAATGAGGGTGTTGAGAGACACACAGAACTCACAAAGTAAGCAGAGCTCGCAGCAACAGCAGGAACAGGCTGCGGAAGATCTAGTCGTTGACCCTGATACGGGTAAGGCTAGGTTTAAAGGTAAGCCTTTGAATATCCCGCACACAGCGAAAACCATATTACAACGAATATATAAGGCGAAAGGTAATCTCGTCCCGTATGAAGATTTTTTTGATCTCGTGAAAAGTGGAAAAAATAACGACGCGATACGTCAGCATATAAAAACCATCCGAGATGTTCTAAAAGATGTGGGGGAGTCAGAGGGGCACGTCGAAGTAATTAGGATGAAGGGGGTTCGGTGGCTGGATTAGATTTCAATAGGCTTAAGGATAATATCAGCAAAGCCTCGATAAGAATTTATGTTGTCGGCGTGCTGGTTGTGATGTTTGTTGTTGTGTTGGTAGGCACAATTGTAGCGCTCAGATTAAGCTTCGGATCTGTGGTTGAACAATATGATTCAAGTGTGAAGCGTAATTTGCAGCGAGTCGCCTATGAGTTTGACTCGCTTGATGGGAGAGTCAACCTTAGTAATTTTGATGCCCCCAAACCTGATAACTCTGGAATCCCTCTTTATAAAATACCTCTAGAGTATATTAACGTTATGCCTGGGCATGTTGAGGACGTAAAGCCTCTGCTGGGATGCAGCTATGCAGGCATGGATGCACCGCAAAATAGAGTATGTGCCGGAGTGCTGACGAACAAGGCTCTGGGAGCAATAGCTTATGTGAGGGGGAGGTTCGAGAAAATTAACGACTTGGTATCGCCTCGTTACATCGATGACCCGAGAACGGGAGATTATTTCTTAGTTACGTTATCTGCGCGCGGTACAATTAGCCAGTTTATCGTCACCTTCGATTCCGTGAAGCGTGTCGGCGACACCCTGACCCCTTACTTATCCCCAGCTTGGAGCTTAACTGGATTCAGAATTGGATCGTCAACACGTAGAGCTTTTTCAAGAGAGCCACAGATCAAAGGGCGCGCTCTGAAATTAAGCGGCCAAGGTGCAGCCAATAGGTTTGAGTTCATATTCCAAATCCCGGCTTATGCATTTGCGGACGATGCTTTCCAGGCCAATCAGGCTCAAGGGAAAGCCACTATTTGGCCGCCCAAGGATCTCTCCGAAGCCCGCCTAGACATCAAATTAATCGGTAACAATGCGGTAGGTGAGAGCAGTATCATACTGGATTCGACATTGTCTGAGCCAGATACCGTTTTTTCGTTTGATAAAATGAGAAATTATCTAACGCCGGGTGAGGTTTTGGTGTTTTCTCCGCGCAACTCAAGTACAGAAATTAAAGTCAGGCACGCGACGGTCGAAAATTTAAGTACTAGACGGAATTTCCCTGTTAACTTGATTGATCATTTAACTGACTTTTTTATTAAGGTCATTGTTCCGGCAAAAAATATAGACGCACTGGCCCAGCTCCCCGATGGGAGTTCTGTTGCCATTCGTGGGGATGCCTCCAGCGTGTTGGGCGGATGGAGAATGGCCGCGCAGTCCATTGTATTGCTATCCTCGCTTATAAGTATCATGTTGTTGGTATCCTACGTGATCCTTCGTGTATTTGTGTTGGATCCACTTTATAAGGTTCGCCGCAATACACTGCATATGAAGGAGCGGTTTAGCGTAGTTGATGAGTACAGACTGCCCTTTCATATCAAGGAAAGTCAGAGTGAAGTAGGGGTTCTTTGGCGAAATATTTTGGAACTTCATGAGGCACTTATAGCTTATGGTCGTAGTGCGGTTGAACGTTCGAAAAGAGAACATCAATTTCTTCGTGCCATTGGTCATGAAATTAGGTCTCCATTGCAGGATCTGATGCTTCGGCACAACGATGAGAATGATCCAAGTACTCGCTATGTACGCAGGATCTCTTTCGCGGTGAAATATCTGTATGGTGCTTCGTTGGGTCAGGAAATTTCTGATAGTTTTACCTTTAGGACTCCCCAGGAAGCAATGAATTCGCTGTCTGGAGACATCACCAAGGAAAATATTACTGAATACCTAATCAACGCTGCTGAGTCTGCGATTGCAGGCATCAAATATGTTGGAAGTGATAAGGCTCTTTATGTGATGGCCGATGCGGATATGCTGGAGTCCGTACTGACAGCTATTATTAATAATGCCAATGATTTTCGAGTGCCTGATACAGAGATTATCGTTGATGGGTACCTGGAGCGTGGAAGTGCCGTTGTCACAATAAAAAATATAGGCCCTCATATCGCGATTGACCCTATAGAAGAGATATTTGAATATGGTGTGTCTGTGCGAGAAGGTGCTGGAGAAGATGAGCATCTCGGACAGGGGCTGTATATGGCGAAAACGTTTGTTTCACGGCTGAGCGGAAGCTTGACCGCGCGAAACTTAGGGGATGGGGTTTGTTTCGAAATTAGGCTTCCATACGTAAGCTAGTCTTGTTTGTTGTCATGCGATAAACCAATGCTAATCGTCACGACCGGCCCATTCGGGTCGGTCGGACTTTTGAAGGGTCAGTCGGCCAGGACGCAAATTTATGGATCCCAACCGTTTGTCGCATTGTCCTTATTTTTCGGGTTTGTGAATCCGCAGTGTCGGATGCTTCAACTTGTTTTCGGGAGTTGCGTGACGCCTTGACATCATCATTCGGGAAGAGCTTAAGTCGTTTATTTGATGTTTCTGTACGGAGCAGCGAGGGCTGACAATTCCAGGCCTGGCATTTTGCTGGCAAAAGTAGCCGGGAAGACGCCATAACGACAATACGTGCTCATTTAGTACTTGCCAGTTCGGCGGCAGAACATCTGCTATTGGCCGTTTGCTGCCCCTCGCCAATGGTCGCTTTGGGTCGATAATAGTCAGTCGCCAGTGGCAGCTAACGACCTAAAGCTGTCCTTCAAGAAAGGCAGCTAACGGCGAGAAGCGGTCATAATGTATATACAGTTTTCAGGGTGATTCACTCCGATCCAGGATACTCGTCCTCAGTGCTAACGCTAAGGTTCCGTCACTTGATGAGTCACTGACAGCAGCCAGTCCTCCAGAGATCTGACGGCGACGGTGTGGCCGCATCTTTGCTACGCAGGTAGATGAGGATTTCTCAGCAAGCTATCCCGCCAGAGACCCCCTGCGCAATTCATACCATTGAAGCGTCACCTCTCTTCGGGTAAAAGCGTGACCTCCTTACAACGTTACAACACCGTCATCCCGAGAGCATAGGAAGAGAAATGTCGACCCAAGGACTAAACCGATTCATCGGACGCAAGATTCACGCTGTGATAATGATGGCCCCACTAAGGCGGGAAATGATACGCCTCGGCATATGCACCGTCATGGCCCTTGTTCTGAATGTGATCTTGTATACCGGCGTTGAAATAGACGGTACCATCAAGCCGTGGGCAGAAACGCCGATAAAACTATTCGCATCATCGATGTTATTCGCCTTCATGATTAAGGCATTTTTACCACTTCTCGGGTGGACCATTTTAAAGGCAGTGCTACTCAGTGCAAACAATGCCTTCAGCGGCATACTGAGTTTTATGGGGAATCAGTTCACGGGTGTCATGTACTGCACCGGAATCATCCTGGGATCTATCACGATTAAGCAGTATATGATTTCTGGGGTCCTAGATTTAGAAATGGTTTCTCTGTCCGCAATCGTATTTACCTCTGGTATTATGTACTTCTTTATACTGCAATGCGCCATTCAAAAAACCATGAGTCCGGCTCTGCGTACACCAGCAGTACCGCGTTCAACCACAAAGCTGTGACTATTCCGCCTCTGGCACTCAGTAGACGCCAGCTCTGCTAAACCCTCACTCATGTATACCTAGCCATTAATGGCCAGGCCCGCCTTCGACTTTATGAAGAAGGCGAGCGTGCACGTGCCTGATTGCGCATGTATTCCGAGATGAGATTTCCGAAATTGATGTCTGCTTCTTCAACGAGAATGTTGACGTGGCAGTACAGCTCTTCTTGACCTCGTAGATAATTGAAAATCCTTGATCTAACAATGCCGCAAACCCCTTCTTTGACCGCCGTAGAGGGGAGGTTTATAACATCGCCGACGCACGGAATAAGTGCTAAGCCATGGTTGCTGTTGAAGATTATGTCAGCTGGACAGGTATCAGTTTTGGCATGCAATTGCCCTTGAGACACCTGCTGATAATCAATGCTATACCTCATGTACAGCCTACCTCATTTGTTGGGTGAGGAATCAGCGCCGCGGATAGTAAACAGAAACCTCAAGCTCGCAAGCGACGAGAGTATTTAGCCTATTTTCGGTATTAGAGAGCTTCGCAATTATCGCTTTTCAAGCACATACCCTACGCCCCGAAGCGTATGTATCAACTTGGTCTCGAAAGGGTCATCTATCTTGGCTCTGAGTCTTCGAATCGACACCTCAACAACGTTCGTGTCGCAGTCAAAATTCATATCCCAAACCTGAGAGATAATCTGCGTACGGCTCAGTACCACCCCGGTGTTACGCATCAAGTAGTGCAATAACGCGAATTCTTTGGTGGTCAAATCAATACGCTGACCGTCCCTGAACGCCCTGTGCCGGCTCTGATCAAGCTCCAAGTCAGCGACGCGAATGACCTCTACGGATGCGGGGTGATCCGACCTGCGCATCAAGGCGCGAACCCGAGCCAACAGCTCAGGGAACTCAAATGGCTTGATCAGGTAGTCATCTGCGCCGTTCTCCAGCCCCCGGACCTTATCCGCCAGCCGACTTCTCGCCGTCAGCATCATGATGCGCGAAGGGCAATTTTTACGGCGCAACAACTCAAGAACCTGCCAACCGTCCATCTCTGGGAGGTTTATATCGAGAATAATCAGCTCGTATTCGTGCTGCTTGGCCAAGAATAATCCATCTGAACCGGTGTGTACGCAATCTACGACATAGCCACACTCCGTCAGACCTTGACGCACATACTCCGCAGTTTTTACTTCATCCTCAATTACCAGAATTCGCATGGGATTTTGTCTCGATATCACTGAGCAATTAACCGCGCACGCGCGCCGGCATTATTGAAAGGGATGGTAAATCAAAATGAGCGTGCCGGGGCTCAAATGACGGATTTGTAATTTCTAGGTAATACAGTTGATAGTCTGGCGGTATATCTTGTCGCGGTTTGGGTTTGACAATTGCGGGCCCTCTCTCCAGCAGGTGATTTGACCTTATGAAGTATTGGGTTATTTTCTTCTTTGTGCTGGCTTCGTTCCGCTCAGATGACGGCGAGGTCGCTCACATTGAAGAGACTGGTCATTGGTGTAGTCATGAACTTCACCGGCATGCGATGCGTACAATCGAACGCCTACTTGAATTCTAGGCAAAAAAAAGGCGCCCAATGGGCGCCAAATATCCACCTTTTACCAAAGGAGCACTTAAGCCACTCAAGGTGAATGCGTAATGCTCGTTTTACTAACAGGACCAGTCAATGGATAACTGGCCCAGTTAGCGAATTACAGAATCGAAAGCGGGTACTCGATGATTACACGAGTTTCATCCAGATCCGATTCGAAAGCAGTGGCACGCGTGGTTGCCTGGCGCAACCGGAAGGACAGATCTTTTGCCGGACCGGTTTGGACAACGTATTTGACTTCGACGTCACGCTCCCAACGCTTCTGATTGTCGAGCGGGTTGCCGTTGTCGTCGGTGCGCATGTAGAACTGGTTAGCGTTCGAGTAATCCGCGCCCGAGCCTCTGGCGTAGCGGGTCATGAACGTCAGGCCTGGAATGCCGTAGCTGGTGAAGTTCAGGTCATAGCGCAGCATCCAGGAACGCTCTTTCGGCGAGTTGAAGTCGCTGTACTGGATGGAGTTGTCGACGAAAATCGAGTCCGACTGACGCAGGTAGTCGAAATCGTCGTCGCCGTTGTTGCGCTGATGCGACAGGGCCAGGGTGTGGGCACCGTAACGCACACCGACCTTGGCACTCCAGATGTTGTTGTCGAATTCACCCAGGCGCTTCTTACCTTCATCTACGGCTTTGTAGTAGTTGAAGCCACCGATCAGCGCCAGATCGTCGCTCAGCGGGTAAACCACGCTTGTGCCGGCGTAGTACTGATTCCAGACGTCTTTCAGCTGGCTGGCGTAGACGCTCACAGTCCAGTTGTCGTTGATCGAGTAGTCACCGCCACCGTAACCGATCCATGGCGAGTTGACCGGGCCGCCGTAGAACGTCACGAAGTTGTCGTTCAGGTTGCTTGAGACCGGCTGGCTCATCGCATGCAGACGACCACCCTGGAGGGTAAGGCCCTGGATGCTGGTGTTCTCAACGGTCACACCGCGGAAACTCTCTGGCAGCAAGCGAGAGTCACCCGATGCGACGACCGGGGTCGATGGGAAAACATCACCCACTTTCACGATGGTATCGAACAAGCGGACTTTGGCTGCGCCGCCGACCTTGGTGTATTCGTCGCGAGCTTCACCCTTGTTATCAACGGGCAGCACGTCGAAGGAGCTACGGCCGCCGTTGCGCCCATCACCGGTGTCGAGCTTGAGGCCGATCATGGCAAAGGCATCAACGCCAAAGCCAACGGTACCTTGGGTAAACCCGGAGTTGAATTTGCTGATGATCGCGTGCGCCCAGGCTTCGGAGTAGCCGTTCGTATTGCCCTTGCCACTGTTGTAAGTGGGGGCGGTGCTGTCGCGGTTATCACGGTTGAAGTAGAAGTTACGGTTCAACACTGTAAGGCTGCTGCCTTCAATGAAGCCTTCTGGCTTGTCTTCAGCTTGTGCCGAAATAGCATAGCTTCCAGACAGCGCAGAAACTGCCGCCAAATACAGTGGTACTTTGATTTTCATCCGATGCTCCTTTGATTCACGGCAGTTTTTATTATGTTTACCGGTGCGGGTGTCGTTAGTTGTTCTGACCCGGCGGCGCGCCTAGCGTAGCGCGAGCTCATATTTGCAGGCCGAAGATAACGGGAGGGTGATAGGACAATTACAATTTCGTCATCTACCTGTTATTCGGCACCTTCGCACCGCGTGTTTGCCATCTCCGTTGCTTGTATCGAAATCATCGTGTCGGGTTGGGTTTCCCAGTATTTACGGGCATTACAGAGCTTTCTTACGAAATTGTAATTTTCTAGCCACTCCTCTGATAGCTACCGCTCATTAGAGTGCCATCACCTAATCAAGTGGGGCTTGGCAGCTGTTTCGGCGTTCTCGCCAAGCTTTATCGAAGTTTGTGCACGAGGACCATCAAAGTGCCCCGGTATAACCGCAATGTCTTACCCAAGACCCCCGTCTCGCCCTGGAAGATCGCTGCACTCTGTGCAGTCATCTCTGGATTGATGGCACCTGCAGCTCTTGCCCAAAGCATCAGCTTGCCCCAGGCGCTTTCGACGGCCATGGATGCCAACCCAGACCTGGCCGCAGCCAGGCAAGAAATTGGGATCGCTGATGGTGCTCGCAAGCAGGCCGGGCTTATCCCCAACCCCACAATCTCGTATGACGTGGAAGACACCCGTCGTAATACCAGCCAGACGACTGTCTCTCTCAGCCAGACCCTTGAGCTGGGCGGTAAGCGGGGGGCTCGTGTTGACGTCGCCACATACGGGCAGACCGCCGCACAGCTTGAGTTAGACCGTCGCGTTAACGGCCTGCGTGCAGACGTCGTCCAAGCCTTTTATGCCGCGTTGCGAGCCCAGACAGGTCTCGACCTGGCCAAGCAATCTCTCGAATTGACTGAACGCGGTCTTCGCATCGTCGATGGCCGTGTTCGCGCAGGTAAATCGTCCCCAGTGGAGGCGACCCGCGCTCAAGTGCAACTGGCCGAAGCCCAGCTGCAAGTTCGACGTGCCGAAACGGAAAAAGCGACCGCTTACCAACAGCTCGCTCAAATTACCGGGAGCTCAGTCACCGTGTTTGATCGACTCGAATCGCCAACCCTCTCCCCGGGTTTGCCGCCTCGCACTGAAGATCTGCTGGCAAAGCTCGATCAGACCGCAGAAATGCGCCAAGCCGTGGTGCAGATTGATAAAAGCGACGCCTCGCTCGGCTCAGAGAAAGCCCAGCGCATTCCAAACCTTACTGTCAGCGTAGGTAGCCAGTACGACCGCTCTGTGCGCGAGCGGGTCAACACTGTGGGCCTGTCCATGCCGTTGCCGCTGTTCGATCGTAACCAAGGCAACATTCTTTCCGCTTCTCGTCGTGCAGATCAGGCCCGAGACCAGCGCAATGCTGTGGAGCTGCGTCTGCGCACCGAAACCCAAACCGCGTTGAACCAGTGGTCCACCGCCATGCAGGAGGTCGAGTCCTACGACAAGACCATTCTGCCATCAGCCCAACAAGCCGTAGAGACCGCAACCCGCGGCTTCGAGATGGGCAAATTTGGCTTCATCGAAGTGCTGGATGCCCAGCGCACCTTGATCGTCGCTCGTGGCCAATACCTCGAATCGTTGGCAGCGGCGACCAATGCGCGTGCGCAGGTGGAAAGGGTTTATGGCGAAGTCGGCTCAACTGCCGGCGCTCGCTGAACGGGCCAAACATTTTCTTCGGCACCCAGCCTTGAACAAGCCGGTGCCTACGATCAGCAGGAGTAGCAATGGATAACAAACGCAAGATCGCCCTCGCGGTAGCCGCTGTGGCAGCCCTCGGATTTGGCAGCCTTGCCTGGAACAACAGTTCCGGGCAACAGGCCGCCAGCACCGCCGAGCACGGCGCTAACGACGGTCATGGCGACGAAAAGAAAGCCGCATCTGCCGCTAAAGAGAAGGGGGATGAGGGTCATGGAGAAGAAGGTCATAGCGAAGAGGGCGGTGAAGAGGAGGGCAAGCTGACGCTCAGCGCTGAACAGATCAAGGCCGCCGGTGTTGCCCTGGAAGCTGCAGCGCCTCGTGACCTCGGTACCGTTGTGAGCTTCCCGGGCGAAATTCGCTTCGACGAAGATCGTACTGCCCATGTGGTTCCTCGTGTTCCTGGCGTTGTTGAGGCTGTCCAGGCCAACCTGGGCGAGACGGTCAAGAAAGGGCAAGTCCTCGCGGTAATCGCCAGCCAGCAGATCTCTGACCTGCGCAGCGAACAACAGGCCGCACAGCGTCGCGTCGAACTGGCGCGTGTGACCTTCGAGCGTGAGAAGCAACTGTGGCAGGACAAGATCTCTGCAGAGCAAGACTACCTCCAAGCACGCCAAGCTCTGCAAGAGGCGGATATCTCCTTGGCCAACGCCAAGCAGAAGGTCGGCGCAATCGGTGCCTCAGTTAACTCCGTTGGCGGTAATCGTTACGAGCTCCGCGCTCCCTTCGACGCCGTGGTAGTGGAGAAACACCTGACCGTTGGCGAAGTCGTCAGCGAGGCGACCAACGCCTTCATCCTTTCCGACCTGAATCAGGTCTGGGCAACCTTCGCAGTTCCGCCGACAGATCTGGGCAAGGTCACGACTGGCCGTGCAGTGAAAGTCTCTTCGCCTGACATGAACGTCCAGGTCGAAGGGAAGGTGGGTTATGTCGGCAGCCTGCTGGGCGAGCAAAACCGTGCAGCCACTGTGCGCGTCACCTTGACCAACCCTAACGGCGCCTGGCGTCCAGGCCTGTTCGTAAACATTGCGGTCACCTCCCAGACTGATCGAGTTGCCGTAGCGGTCCCTGAGCACGCCGTGCAGACCGTTGAAGACAAGCCCTCGGTATTCGTACGCACCCCAGAAGGTTTTGACACCCGCCCAGTAAAACTGGGTCGCCGCGACAATGGGTACGTGGAAATCATCGACGGTATTGAAGCCGGCGCCCAGGTAGCAACCAGTGGCAGCTTCACACTCAAGTCCGAGCTCGGCAAAGCTTCTGCCGAACACGGTCACTGATGCGAACTGACAGGATGATTTCTCATGTTTGAACGTATCATCAGATTCGCCATCGAGCAGCGCATCGTAGTAATGATCGCTGTTCTGATCATGGCGGGTATCGGTATCTACAGCTATCAAAAGCTGCCCATCGATGCGGTACCCGATATCACCAACGTCCAGGTACAGATCAACACTGCAGCGCCTGGTTATTCGCCCTTGGAAACCGAACAACGGATCACGTTTCCAGTTGAAACGGCCATGGCCGGTCTCCCGGGCCTTCAGCAGACCCGTTCCCTGTCTCGCTCTGGCCTGTCTCAGGTCACCGTGATCTTCAAGGATGGCACTGACATCTTCTTTGCCCGCCAGTTGATCAACGAGCGGCTACAGGTTGCGAAGGAACAGCTGCCAGAAGGTGTAGAGGCCGTCATGGGTCCGGTATCTACCGGCCTCGGCGAGATCTTCCTGTGGACTGTTGAAGCCGAAGATGGCGCGGTCAAAGAGGACGGTACGCCGTACACCCCGACCGACCTGCGCGTGATCCAGGACTGGATCATCAAGCCTCAGCTGCGCAATGTCCCGGGTGTGGCCGAGATCAATACCATCGGCGGTTATGCCAAGCAGTTCCTGGTTGCGCCGGATCCAAAGCGCCTGGCTACCTACAAGCTGACACTCAATGACCTGGTCGCAGCGTTGGAAAGTAACAACGCCAACGTCGGCGCCGGCTACATCGAGCGTAATGGTGAGCAGTTGCTCATCCGTGCGCCGGGCCAGGTAGGCAACATCGAAGACATCGCCAACATCGTGATCACCAGTGTGGACGGTGCACCGATTCGCATCAGCAGCGTTGCTGATGTCAGCATCGGTAAAGAGCTCCGTACAGGCGCTGCTACTGAGAACGGCCGCGAAGTCGTGCTCGGTACCGTGTTCATGCTGATTGGTGAAAACAGCCGTACCGTATCTCAAGCTGTCGCCGCCAAACTGGCGGACATCAACCGCACCCTGCCAAAGGGCGTGGTGGCCGTGACCGTTTATGACCGTACCAACCTGGTTGAAAAAGCCATCGCGACGGTGAAGAAGAACCTAGTAGAAGGCGCGGTTCTGGTAATCGCCATTCTGTTCCTGTTCCTCGGCAACATTCGTGCGGCTCTGATCACCGCGATGGTGATTCCGCTGTCCATGCTGTTCACCTTCACAGGCATGTTCAACAACAAGGTCAGTGCCAACTTAATGAGTTTGGGGGCACTCGACTTCGGCATCATCGTCGACGGTGCCGTGGTTATTGTAGAAAACGCGATCCGTCGACTGGCTCATGCGCAGCATAAGCATGGCCGCATGCTCACCAAAACCGAACGCTTCCACGAGGTCTTTGCTGCGGCGCGAGAAGCTCGCCGGCCGCTGATCTTCGGTCAGCTGATCATCATGGTGGTGTACCTGCCGATCTTCGCCCTCACCGGCGTCGAAGGCAAAATGTTCCACCCGATGGCCTTTACCGTTGTGATGGCGCTGCTGGGTGCAATGGTCCTGTCCGTTACCTTTGTTCCTGCAGCTATTGCCATGTTCGTCACTGGCAAGGTGAAGGAAGAGGAAGGCGTGGTCATGCGCACAGCTCGACTGCGCTATGAGCCGGTTCTTCAATGGGTGCTGGGACACCGGAACATCGCTTTCTCGGCCGCAATAGCCTTGGTCGTGCTGAGCGGTGTACTGGCAAGTCGTATGGGTAGCGAGTTCATCCCAAGCCTCAGTGAGGGCGACTTTGCGCTTCAGGCCATGCGTGTGCCTGGAACGAGCCTCACTCAGTCCGTCGAGATGCAGCAGCGTCTGGAGAAAACGGTAATAGCGCAGGTGCCTGAAGTTGAACGGATGTTCGCACGCTCGGGTACTGCTGAAATTGCATCTGACCCGATGCCGCCGAACGCCTCCGACGCCTACATCATGCTCAAGCCTCAGGATCAGTGGCCTAACCCCAAGAAGCCACGCGATGAGCTGATTGCTGAGGTGCAGAAGGCCGCTGCGGGAGTTCCAGGAAGCAACTATGAGCTTTCGCAGCCAATCCAGCTGCGTTTCAACGAGCTGATTTCGGGCGTACGTAGTGACGTTGCTGTGAAGGTCTTCGGCGATGACATGGACGTGCTTAACAACACGGCCAACAAGATCGCTGCAGCGCTCAAAGCGGTACCGGGCTCGTCGGAAGTGAAAGTTGAACAGACATCCGGCCTGCCGGTGCTGACTATCAACATCGACCGCGAAAAAGCAGCACGCTACGGCCTGAATATCGCGGATGTTCAGAACTCGATCGCTATCGCCGTGGGTGGCCGCCAAGCCGGCACGCTGTATGAGGGCGACCGCCGATTTGACATGGTTGTGCGCCTGCCAGAGACCGTCCGCACCGACGTAGCGGGTATGTCCAGCTTGCTCATCCCGGTACCTGCCAATGCGGCTCAGGGTGCCAATCAGATCGGCTTCATCCCGCTGTCCCAGGTCGCTAATCTGGACCTGCAACTGGGCCCGAACCAAATCAGCCGCGAAAACGGCAAACGTCTGGTCATCGTTAGTGCCAACGTTCGAGGCCGCGACCTGGGGTCCTTCGTCCAGGAGGCGACCGCTTCGCTGGATAAGAAGGTGCAAATCCCTGCGGGCTACTGGACGACCTGGGGTGGCCAGTTCGAGCAGCTGCAATCGGCAGCCAAACGCCTGCAGATCGTTGTTCCAGTCGCCTTGCTGCTGGTCATGACCTTGTTGTTCCTGATGTTCAACAACCTGAAGGACGGCATGCTGGTCTTCACCGGTATTCCATTCGCACTCACCGGTGGTGTCGTCGCGCTCTGGCTGCGGGATATCCCACTGTCGATCTCGGCAGGTGTTGGCTTCATCGCATTGTCCGGTGTTGCAGTACTGAACGGCCTGGTGATGATTGCCTTCATCCGCGGGCTAAGGGAGGAGGGACGAACGCTCAGGCAGGCAGTCGATGAAGGCGCATTGACCCGTCTGCGGCCTGTTCTGATGACAGCCTTGGTAGCGTCCCTGGGCTTCATCCCGATGGCTTTGGCTACCGGTACCGGTGCAGAAGTTCAGCGGCCACTGGCAACGGTGGTGATTGGCGGGATCCTGTCCTCCACCGCACTGACCTTGCTGGTATTGCCTGCCCTGTATCACTGGGCACACCGCAAGGATGAAGACGGCGACGAGGCCGAAGTGGTTAGCTAACAGCCTCCGCTAAAGAGAAGTCCACAACACGTGTTGTGGGCTTTTTTGTTTAAAGTGAAGTAGATGCACTTACCTTTCAAAATTGTAAGTTTCTCGTCATGCCGGTGATGCCTATGCATTGCTAAGGTTACGCCCGAGAAGTTTTGAATTTGAGAGGGTTTTATGAAAAAGCTAATTATCGCTGCTGCACTTGTTGTTTTTTCGGTGGCTTCACAGGCGAACACTTTTTCCGAAAGCAAGCAGCTGCAATACACCAAGGAACACCAGGCCGCAGTGGCCAAATACGCGGAGAAAAATGGCAAGCCAATGCCAGAGATTCAGGATTACAAATATGGCATGAAGATCGACGTTGCTAAGTTCGTACGTCAGTCGCAGGACCCCCGTACCTGCCAGGTCTACCCGCGGTTGATGACCTTTGAGGACTCCCAGGGCACGCTCAAGACTGTTCGTTACTCGATGTATTCGCAATGCATCAACAACAAGTAGTAAATGATTTGAACAGTACAATTAGAGATTTCGTAAATGCCAGGCAGTGCCTGGCATTTTTTATTACGCCCGTTGCCTCCATAGGTTCAAAATTTTAGCGCCTGGGCCGGGCAAACCGTGCAATAGATCTTAGCCAACCAACAGAGACGGCTCCCCAACTGCAGAGGGCAATTGGAAGCCTTGACCCCAGAAGGGACGAGTTATGAAGAGTTTGCTTGAACGCCCTGATGACCAAGCTGGGCATGAAGGTCATAGCCATGAGCATGGCGGCATTTTTGGCATGAACACCGAGCTGATTTTCGCGCTGATCTGTGGTGCTCTCCTGGGTGCCGGAGCCCTCGCAGGAAAACTTGGGCTGACCGATCGACTGCCCCTAATTCTGTACGTGTCGGCCTACGTGTTCGGCGGATGGTTCACCACTAAGGAAGCGATCAGCAACATCCGCCAGAAACGCTTCGAGATCGACTCGCTGATGCTTCTCGCCGCAGCCGGTGCCGCAAGCATTGGCGCCTGGGCAGAGGGAGCTCTGCTGCTGTTCCTGTTCAGTCTGGGACATTCCCTTGAAAGCTACGCGATGGGGCGGGCCAAGAAAGCGATTGAGGCACTGTCCAAGCTCGCACCAGCCACCGCGATCGTACGCAGAGCAAATGGCACGGTGGAAATGCCCGTGGAGCTGCTGGTTCCCGGTGACGTTGTCATCGTGCGGCCCAATGATCGCCTGCCGGCCGATGGTTTTGTAGTCGTAGGCTCCTCAAGCATCAACCAGGCGCCAGTGACGGGTGAGAGCGTCCCCGTGGACAAGCAGCCTGTCGCTGATGCCGAACTCGCACGCAGCAAACCAGATGCCGTGGAGGCTACCTCGAAAGTCTTCGCCGGTACTATCAATGGCGAAACGCTCATCGAGGTTGAGGTAACACGGCGCTCCACGGAAAGTACCTTGGCGCGGGTCATCAAGATGGTCAGTGAAGCCGAAGTGAGGAAGTCACCGACCCAGCGATTCACGGACCGATTCCAACGCATATTCGTCCCGTTGGTTTTGCTGCTGGTAGTCGGGCTGCTATTTGCCGGCATTTTCCTTGACGAGCCGTTTCGTGACTCGTTCTACCGGGCGATGGCCGTACTGGTTGCAGCCAGCCCCTGCGCGCTCGCGATCGCTACACCAAGCGCCATTCTCTCTGGCATCGCCAGGGCAGCCCGAGGTGGCGTGCTGATCAAGGGCGGTGCGCCACTTGAAGAGCTTGGCTCCTTGAATGCCATGGCATTCGACAAGACCGGTACCCTGACCGAAGGGCGCCCACGTATTACCGATGTAATACCCATAGGCGGCACGCAGATCGAGGATCTGCTAAACGTCGCCATCGCTGTGGAGTCGATGAGCGACCACCCGCTGGCTGCGGCAATTGTGCGTGACGGTGAAGAGATGATTGGCACACGGCGCCGATTCCAAGCCATGAACATGAGCAACATGATTGGCCGCGGCGTGCGTGCTGAGCTTGATGGGCAGTTCGTATGGATTGGCAAGGTCGAGATGTTCGGTACCAATGGTATTCCCGCACTCAGCAAGGCAGCCCTGGAGGCTGCGGAGCGTCTACGTCAGTCGGGCCGCACAACCATGGTGGTACGTCGTGCTGACAAGGATCTGGGCGCTATCGGGCTGTTGGACACACCCCGTGAGGGGGCCAAACAGGCACTCCAGACGCTTAGAGAGATGGGCATCGACCGCATGGTCATGATTTCTGGAGACCACAACCGTGTTGCAGAGGCTGTAGCCAAACAAGTTGGCTTAGATGAGGCGTGGGGAGACCTGATGCCGGAGGACAAGGTCAAGGCCATCAAGAACCTGCGCCTTAGCGCCAAGGTGGCCATGGTGGGTGACGGCGTGAATGATGCCCCTGCGATGGCCAATTCGAGCGTTGGCATCGCAATGGGGGCTGCCGGATCTGATGTCGCCCTGGAAACGGCTGATATCGCGCTCATGGCTGACGACATCAGGCAACTCCCTTTTGCGGTGGGGCTGAGCCGTCACACGCGGTCGATCATCCGCCAGAACCTGTTCGTCAGCTTGGGGATTGTGGCCATCCTGGTTCCGTCAACCATCATGGGCTTGAGCATTGGTGCCGCTGTTGCGATCCATGAGGGCTCCACACTGTTGGTGGTCTTCAACGCCTTGCGCCTGTTGGCCTACCGCAAAGACGCGTGATCACTCATTTGATTGGGCCAAAAAAAATCGGGGGCGCAAAAGGCGCCCCCGATTTTTTCGTCCGCTAGTGAGTGATCAGAAGACGTATTGCAGGCGGGTCACGATGGCATTGCCGCTGTCGTCGCCCACAGTGTTCTCGTTATTGTCGGTGCGCACGTTGATGTAGTTGGCACTGAGTTTTACTGCCTCGTTGACGTACCAGTTCACACCAACAGTGTGGCTCTTAGCCTTGCGCTCGTTCGACTGGTCCGCCGCGGTGACCAGGTTGCCGTCTTCGACCTTAATGTCGTCAAAGCGGTAGAAGACTTCCCAGGCACCCAGTTCCTTGTTCTCTGGTTTGATAGTGTCGAACTTGGCACCATCGAGCTTGTAGATACGCGGCTCGCCGGTCAGGGTGTAAGCCATCTGGGCGTAGTAACCGGAGGCCTTCATGTCGTTGTTGGCCTGGTCAGCTTTCAGCTTGCGGCGAAGGTATTCCGCTTGCACCGAGAACGGGCCGGTGGCCCAGGCACCTTCGAGACCCCAGACCGAATCGTCCTTCCACAGGCCCTCTTGTGCGGCGGCACCGCCAAACAGCATGCGGTTGCCGTTGGTGCCGGCATCGCCGCCGCCATTGGTATCTACACCGCGAACGCCCAGACGCGAACGAATCCGGGTATCGACCGCACTGTTTTTGAGGTCGCGGTAGGCGTACTGAGCACCGACGTGCAGGACGTTGCCATCACTGTGCAGCGGTGCGAACACGCCACGTACGTTGTAGCGCTTGGTGCTGTCGCCATCCGAGTTGTTGTTGGTTTCGCTGAAAACGCTACCGGATACATAGGCCATGTCGGCGATGGTGCTGGTGGCCTGCACACCCATACCGGCGTTGTCGTTGATCCACTCTGCCAGATCATAGGAGAGATTTCGCTCCATCCCGGTGATCCACTTCGAGCTGGTAGCTTTCTCTAAACCGAAGTCGGTGTAGAAGCGGCCAAAGCGCAGTTGAACCGGCTTGAAACCGGTGTAGGTCAGGCTGGCTTCGTCGAAGTAGCCGTCGGAGTCGTTGCCCGTGTTGCGGGAAAGGTCGTAGTTGAGCTGATACTTCCAGTCGCGGTACAGCACGCCCCCGAGCTCAAGGTAGGCGCGACGGAAGTAGCCGGCGTCAGCGGTATCGCCATTCTTGGTGAAGACACCATCGAACCGGCCGTAATCGGCCTGAACTCGGCCGCCCAGTTTGAAACTGAATTCCTTGTCAGAAGTCGATACTTCAAGACCGCCCTTGGTCTTCAGAACGATGTCAGCTCCGTCAGTGGTTACTGTTCCGGAGAATGCTTGCGAGGAAAATGTGCCTATTATTGCGGCAGCCAACAGCTTTTCCCGCATGTTCGAAGAACGGATCATTGCTTGCCTCTCGTATGTTAAGTGCTTAGGTACCGACGTTGTGTTTCGCCCTGCGCCGGCCTAAATTGATCTTGCAGATGGGAGCAGGCCACGGTTGTCACCTGCTGTAACAAGATGCCTTTGTTCTAAGCACTCTGACTAGATTGCAAGCGAATATGACAGTTGTGTTTCTGAAGTGTTAACGGGAGAGTTTCAAACCTAACAAAACTGTTACCGAACAAGCCAGTCCTTCTTATCAAAGAAGCTCTTCTTGATCAATCTTCGAATTTCCAAAACCTGCGGATTACGTATCAGTTTCGATTTGATAACAAGATAGACATCTTTCTCCTCCAGGTCGTCCAAGAAACCCGGCACGGGTAGGATATTTCTCTCCAATTTTCGGCTGTAGTCGGGCAGCACTCCAATACACGCACCACCAACGACAAGGCCTCGTGATAGGTTGTAGCTCTTGACCCGAGTGGTACCGCCCTGATGCTCAGCCATTATCGATGCCCACTTTCGTGAGCCCGCCAAGATCTCTTCATCCCAAGGGACAACGAGCATAAAGTTGTGCAAGTCCAAGCTCTCTACTGGAAGGGTGACGCTCCTTGAGTAGCGGCTGGAAATGAACAGCGCGTGCCCAATCCGGCCGAGCCGTTCAAACCTATACGTAGGATGGCGATCAAACGCGCACTCATCATCTGGGCTCACGAAAGCGATACCCACATCGACTTCACACTCAGAAAGCATCTGCGCTGTGCACTCTGAATGGATTTCCAGCTGCATTTCGGCATGATCGCGCACGTAGGCGACTAGATCGCGGTTCACGATGTCGCTCAGTACTGGCTCTGTGATCGCGATGGTAAGCCTCGGGACCTCCTTTTCACCGGACTTTCCCAGGCCTTCAGGGCCGAAGAGTTGGCACAGGTACTGGCTGACCCTCTCGCCTGTCCGGGTCAGAGCAAGTTTGTTGTGCTTGTAGACAAACACGGGAGCACCAATGTGCTCTTCCAGTTTCTCCAAGCGTTTGCGAAGGCCTACCACTGGCACATTGAGCCCTCGGGCCGCCTGTTTGAAACTGGCACAACGTGCTGTTGCGAAAAACTCTACGGCCAGCTGATCATCAATTGGCAGATCATCCAATATGTCAGGACTGTAAGGAACAACGCTGCTTGTATATGTTTCATTTTGTGTAACCATTCGATCCCCCTTCATTCGGGGAATCTAGCTCAATGTCGTCTGACATTTCCTTATCTTGACAACATTGTAATGCACAGGTCATGCGTGCGTTATTGGCAGGCCTTTATTTCAAAAGCGTAATCCTCAGGCAATCCCTTTGATATTGTAGCGTGCTAGCCTAGCGCGCCAACTCATTACTTATCATATATAGATTCGGCTAATTACGCATTTACATTTAGTTCACTATTTTTTCACCTTTGCCTCCATAGGCTTTGGGCATGGAAAATCAAAACCCACCTCTTATTACCTTACTAATTCGTTATCTGGGGATCGGCTTCATAGCAACGGGAATCCATTACGTGGTGTTCCTAGTGCTGGTTACGACAGAATTCGCTACTCCGTTGCTGGCCAGTATCTGTGGCGGCATGGTTGGCGCAATCGCAAGCTTTATTGGAAATAGGGCGCTCTGTTTTGTGGCAGATGGCTCTCGTAAGTTTCAGCCTGTCAGGTTTGCACTGGTCGCGTTAGCCACAAACTTCGGCAATGGCGTGGGTATGTGGTTCCTCATCAAGTCGAATCTGTCACCGCTTATCTCCCAAGTCCTAGTGACCTTAAGCCTCAGTGCACTTGGATTCATTGCACATCGTTTTTGGACATTCAATCATGCAGACATTACATCGCTTTCCAGAGCGCCCTGATCCCTTGTTAACCATCGTGGTCCCTTGCTTCCAGGAAGAGGAAACCATCCCCGAGTTCCACCAGCGAATCACCCGCGTGGTTAAGCGCTTACCCGTCTCCTGCGAAATCCTCTATGTCGACGACGGCAGTAGTGACCGGACAGCCGACATTCTTCGCCACTATCAGGATGGGTCATCTGTACGTTGCCTGTCCCTAAGTCGCAACTTCGGCAAAGAGGCTGCACTGAGTGCCGGGATAGATCATGCCCGTGGCAGTGCGCTGATTTTCATTGATGTCGACCTGCAGGATCCACCAGAGCTCATCGCGGCCATGGTGGACTACTGGCAACGCGGCTACGACGTAGTGAACATGCAGCGCAACTTGAGAATCGGTGATTCGTGGTTCAAGCGCATGAGTGCCCGGGCTTACTACTGGGTCATGCAGCGCCTGGTGGAGAAGGTGGACATGCCGGCCGATGTCAGCGATTTCCGATTGATTGGGCCTGCGCCGCTGGCAGCACTGCGGGCGCTGGACGAACGCTCCAGGATTCTCAAAGGCATGATCGGCTGGGTAGGCTTTCGTACCATCGAACTGCCCTACAATCGCACTGTTCGCCATGCCGGGAGCACCAAGTGGAATGCATCTGGTCTGTTCAATCTGGCCATCGAGAGCATCGTCAGCTTCTCTCGCAAACCGCTGCGCATTTTCAGCCTCATCAGTTTCGGACTATTCGTCTCCAGCATCTGCTACATGCTTGCGTCGCTTGTGGCAGGCAGTTTCGACATCCATCACCTGATCGTCGGAATGGCTTCATTCATGTGCGTCGGTGTCGCCATGGTGGGGGAGTACCTAGGCGTGACACTCGCGGAAGTGAAGCGCCGGCCTCTCTATTTCCTGAAGCACAGCAACAAGGTAGATCCCGTGTCACTCCACCCTTCGATGGCTTCGATCGAGGGTAAGAAATGCTGAACCTGAAGAACGAGAGGACGCTGTGGTGGATCCTGGGTTCGATTTTGCTATTGCGTTTGGTGGGGCTGGGCATCTACCCGCTGATGGACACATCTGAGGCCCGCTACGCTGAAATGGCTCGCAAGATGGTCGAGTTGAATGACTGGATCACGCCCATGTTCGACTACGGGGTACCGTTCTGGGGCAAGCCTCCGTTGTCCTTCTGGACCCAGGCCGCGAGCATGACGGTCTTCGGCGTTAACGAGTTCGCTGCGCGTTTCCCAGCGTGGCTACTACACCTGGCAAGCTGTTTCATCATCATCAAAGTCGGTACGCAGCAGATTTCTCGTAACGCCGGCATCTGGGCTGCCATTATTTTTTCCAGCACCACACTTGGCCTGGTCTCCAGCGGTGTTGTGCTGACTGACCCTGTTTTGTCGTTCTCGATTCTGCTGGCCAGCTACGGTTTCTGGCGTTGGATGAAGTGCGCCAGCAAGGCGGATGCCTACTTGATGTTCGCAGGTCTCGGGCTGGGCTTGCTTGCCAAAGGGCCGCTGACCCTTGTGCTTATGGGGGCGCCGGCATTCGCCTGGTTCGTTATCTACAAGGAATGGGGACGGGTACTGAGGCTTCCCTGGATTAGCGGCCTTGTACTCATGTTCGGTATATCCGTGCCGTGGTATGTCGCAGCCGAGATGAAAACGCCCGGCTTCATGGAGTACTTCTTCGTTGGTGAGCACTGGAGCCGCTACGTCGTCAGTAACTGGGCGGGCGACCTATACGGCAGTGCTCATGCCAAGCCATATGGCACCATTTGGATCCAGCTCGGACTGTCGCTACTGCCATGGGCCTTGTTCCTACCACTGTTGATCCGCAAGCGTGGATCGATGCAGCGCTTCGAAGCCTACCTCTGGCTGTGGGCATTGGCGACACCGGTCTTCTTCACATTTGCAGGCAACATTCTGTGGACCTACCTGCTACCCGCGCTGCCAGCGTGGGCATTGCTGCTGTCTGCACGGGTCAGCGAAGTTGGCCCGAAGACCACTTGGGCTGCCGCTGCGAGCGCATTGGTGTTGCCGATCATCGGTGCGGGCATCATCTACGCCGGGGTACTAGAGGAGCGACCTCAGAATCAGCGAGATGTGGTTCAAGCCTGGCTCAATGTGCAGTCTGTTCATTCCGCTCCCCTGATATATCCTGGCCGCCGCTCATACTCGTCGGAGTTTTACAGCAGCGGGAAGTCCGAGAACATCAAGGATCCTGCCAAGTGGCCGCGGGATGGCTCGTTCTATCTGTCCAGGCGCTTGCGAGACAGCAAGGATGGTCTGCCCGCTGATCTAGCTTGCACATCGATCACTGAAGCGAACGCCAGCCAGCTCCTGCTGTGCCATTGGAAACGCACCGCACAAGGTGCCGAGGGTCTGGCCGGAGAAAGCAATGCGGAAACGCCTCGCAAGAACGAAGGCTAAATTCCAAGCACAAAAAAGCCAGGTTTTACCCTGGCTTTTTTGTCGATTTCTTTCGTCATTTGAAGTCCTATTTAACCGCCGATTAATTGTCGGCTTGTTCCTTACCATCCTTGCTTTCTTTCTTTTGCTCTTGAGCGACTTGTTGTTTGTTCTGGTCCGAAGAGTCATCGCTCCATAGGCGAGCCTGTTCGGTTCGGAAGTTCTCGTTGAACTGTTTCGCTCGCTCGAAGCCGCCTTCAGCGTAAGCGGTACCCATGAGACCCAGCAGCAGGCTGCCAATA
The DNA here is from genome assembly GCF_030341915.1 of Pseudomonas sp. BCRC 81390. Classification (NCBI taxonomy): domain Bacteria; kingdom Pseudomonadati; phylum Pseudomonadota; class Gammaproteobacteria; order Pseudomonadales; family Pseudomonadaceae; genus Pseudomonas; species Pseudomonas sp. BCRC 81390. The sequence continues at coordinate 145,816 of NZ_JATAAG010000002.1, forward strand.
GCGATAGATTTGACAAATTTCATTGTGAACCTCGGTTCATACTAGGCCAACCTGATTAGCGGCCTTTGTTGGTTTGTAGTTTAGGAACGCAAAGCTAACGACAAGGTGAGTCAATAATTACAATTCCGTAATTTTGGCTGCAGATAGGATGCGTTAAATCTTCAAATCTGGAAGGATCATGTCTATCTCGGCACTGTCGAGGGCGACTTCGAATTTTCTCTTAAATTACAATTTTGATATCTAGCGCGTTAATTCAGCGCGGCGTTGTTGGCCGCCCTAGGAGATAGCCATGAATGACATAGAGCCCTGGGCAGTTGCTATCGGTGACTTTCGCCGCTGCACTGAAAAACTCACTGTCCAGCTCGATGAGCTGACCTCGCAGACGCGCACCTCTAGCGCTGTTCTGGAGAGGTCGAACGAACTGGTGGAGCAGGTGGACGCTGTCGGCCGGCAGATTCAGGAGGAGGTGCGAAAGGCGGAGAAGGCTTGGTCGAATGCGGAAGAGGTTGCCTTGCGCGCCGCTGCTTCAGCGTATTCAGCTGCATGCCGCGGAGTCGACACCGCCATCCAGCCACTGATCTCGGAGCTTACAGCAGCGACAAAGGCTGCGGATGCCTCTATCCAGGAGCTCAAGCGGGCTCCGGTGCTGGCCAAGCGTTATGTGATGGTGGTCGCCACGGCGTTCTTCATTCTGGCGCTGATCTGTGTCTACTCGACCATGCGCCTAATCGATGCCGCCGGCAGCGTAAGTGCTCAAGAGAAAGTGAATGCTCAGTACTTCTCACACCTGTGGAAGAACGCCAATCCTGACGAACAGAAGATTATTAAGTCGGTGATTCTGCGGTCGCCCATGGACCCTGTGGTCCTTCGGCACTGATGCATTGAGGCAAACAAAAGGCCCGTTGATTGACGGGCCTAATCGTGCCTGCGCAATTTAAGCGGCGCTCATTGCCGGCTGCATTTGCTGGGCTGCGGGAAAGTGAAGGTGGAACCAGGTGAAGTTTTCTTCGGTCACCTCCACGCTCGCCGATCCTTGGTGCAGACTCATGATCGACTGCACAATGGCCAAGCCAAGACCGGTACCGCCTTCGCTCCGTGCTCGGCTCTTGTCCACACGGTAGAACCGCTCAAACAAGTGCGCGTGGTGTTCCTTGGCAATACCGCGGCCGGGGTTGCCGACACTCAACGTCGTACCGCTCGCACTATGCTGCACCTTAACGTAGACCGTGCGGCCGCGAGGGCAGTAACGGATCGCGTTCGAGACCAGATTCGAGACGGCACGTTGAACCATCAGGCGATTCCCGCGCACCACGTCATCACTGCCAGAGATCTGCAGCTGAATCTCGCCTTCTTCTGCTGAAATGCTGAAGAGATCGCACACTCGCTGAACCTCGTCGACCAAGGAGACGGGTTCGAACTCCACCATGGAGGCTGGATGACTGACCTGGGCCAAGAACAGCATGTCGGAAACCATGCGGCTCATGCGGTCCAGCTCTTCTGTGCACGACTCCAGAACCTCCCGGTACTCGGAAAGCGATCGTTCTCTGGTCAAGGCAACCTGGGCCTTGCCCATCAGGTTGGAAAGCGGTGCTCGAAGTTCGTGAGCAAGGTCATCAGAAAACTGCGAGAGCTGCTGAACCCCATCATCCAGGCGAGCCAGCATGATGTTGATGCCGTCGGCGAGCTTCTTGAGTTCTGCCGGCATCCCGTCAGTCGGAAGACGATGGTCGAGGCTCTCGGTTGAGATCTTTGACGCTACCTTGAGGAATTTGGTCAGAGGCAGCAGGCCTCTGCGCACAGTCCACCAGCCAATGGCCAGGATCAGCGCGAGGATGACAGGGGACATCATCAAGGCCCAGGTCAGCAACGCATCGAGTAACGCCTCACTGGATGACTGGTCCATGGTCATATAGACGCTGACCTCTGTTCCATCGCCCAAGCGCATTATCCGAGAAGCACTCAGCAGAGGACGGTCCTGCGTATCACGCCATTCGTGCTCTTTGGGCTGGGCCGCCGGCTGAAACTTGTGCACCTCCAGATTGACCTGTTTTGAGCCAATCGAGAGCAGGGGAGTCTGGTTCTGTGAGGTATCGAATATGCTCACATACAGGTTGTTGTGGCCCATGACCAAATCGACAAGCTGATGCGCATCCGCGTTGACGCCGGAGATGTCCGGGATGGTGGAGAGGTTGTGTGCCATCCCCGCCATCTTTACTTCCAGGTCCGCTCTGGCATTTCTTTCCAGAGCCTTGCCTACCATCATATAGCCGAAGGTGGCGAACAGAAGCAGCAACGCAGCGCTCATCAACCCAACTTTAAACCCCAGCTTTGCAGCCAGGCTGAATGGCCTCATGCGCGTTCCTCAAAAACGTACCCAACGCCACGAAGCGTGTGAATGAGCTTGGTTTCAAACGGGTCATCGATCTTCGAGCGCAAGCGCCGGATGGCTACATCGATGACATTGGTGTCGCAATCGAAATTCATATCCCAAACCAACGAGATGATCTGAGAGCGAGTCAGCGCTTCTCCCGTTCGGCTCATGAGCAGGTGCAAAAGCGCAAATTCCTTGGTGGTGAGATCGATTCGTGTGCCACCGCGGAAAACGCGATGGCGGACGGAGTCGAGTTCTAGGTCGGCAATTTTCAACGAGCTCTTCTCGACTAACTCATCACCACGGCGTTGCAGCGAACGGATGCGTGCAAGCAGCTCAGGGAATTCGAATGGCTTCACAAGGTAGTCATCCGCGCCGCCGTCCAAGCCCTTGAGCTTGTCATTGATGCGTCCGCGGGCGGTCAGCATGATGATGCGGACCCGGCTGGTCTTGCGGATGGTTTCCAGCAGGTCCCAGCCGTCGATACCCGGGAGGTTCACGTCCAGAAGGACCAACGAATAGACATTAGTGTTGAACAAGTGCAGGGCATCGACACCGTTGTGCACGATATCTACGACATACCCGCTTTCGGATAGGCCCTGCTGAAGATATTCGGCAGTTTTAATTTCGTCTTCCACAACTAGAACGCGCATAACTTATCTCAAGGTGTGAGGAAGGAGTTGGCCTAATCCGCCAAGATTATGGTTGCAGGCTTTTCGAAAGTTTGGCTGAGGGTATGGCATGTGGTAGTCGCTACCTCTGTCCATACGCCGGGTCACCTGAGGACGCTTGAATCTTAACGCGAAGAAGCTGGCCGCGGCGAAATCCTACAAATTTGTAATGTAGCCGCAAGATTTCTGACAGTCATGCAGGCTCCACCCTTGAGCTTAGCGGATTCTGGGGCCTGCAACGGTGTACGACAGCTTCGCCTGACGGGTGGAATCGGCCAGGACAGGCAGTATTTCTGCCGCTAGCTTGCAGGGCTGGTATCGTCCTCGGATCGAGTCGCCAACCAGGCAGTACCCATGAACGCTTGCAAACTGGTGCTCCTTTCCGTGGAATAGCTCACGTGGCGGCTCAGTATTCTCTCGAATAATTATCTTACAATCTATTACATGTCCAAATTGTAATTGCGCGATCATCTTGGTGTTAGCCTCCTTTGCTAGTTTAACGGCAGCGTAAGAGGCATCGCTGCTTTGGAAATTGTCTCATTTCAAAGCAGCTTGGCAAGAGCGACGGGCAGTTGTTCACGCCAGTGCATTCACCTGTAAACCATACGCTCCTTTGGTAGGTGAATTTTAGCGCCCCCCTACGGGCGCTTTTTTATTAAGGGACTTCTTATGAACACTACTGTATCAGCGATCGCCGTGTTTATGCTCTTTACATCACTAACAGCTAATGCCCAAAGCGGTATGGAGATCAATCAGCGCATTGAGCGCTCTGCTAGAGAGGCTACTGCGGATTATGCTCAGCGCGTAAAAAAGCCCATGCCTCAGCTTGAAGACTACGCCTATGGCATGGACCTTGACGTTAGTAAGTTGGTGTATGTATCGCCCAGCGTGCGGTACTGCGGTAACGTGAGAAGCATGATGACCTACGAAGACTCAAAGGGCGAACTACATATGGTTCGCTACTTGGTCAAAGGTGAGTGCATCAATAGTCGTTGAACGGCCCCTGAATTGCAGTCCTGGCTCGTGACTTATAGCAGCTCAATGCCAAATCGACGGAGCAGCAGGGCAAAGCCCCCAAAGCTCACCATGGTGATGACGATACTGCTGATAAGCGTTGGCCAGAATCCCAGTTTGGGCAGCAGCACTGGAAAAGCGATGAACATCGGAAGGGTCGGCAGCACGTACCAGACGGTGTACCAAGCATGATTGGAGATCTTCTCCATGCTCTGGTTCTCCAGGTAAAGCCAGACCAGCGTCAAGACCGTGACCAGCGGCAGGGCGGCGACCAGCCCGCCCAGCTTGTCACTGCGCTTTGCCAGCTCTGATACGAGAATCACTAATCCGGCAGTGAGTAGATACTTCGTGATGATCCAAGCCATCGCTGAACCTTCTGGAGGTTATGGTCGGGGGCAGGCGAAGCCATTCACCAACCCCTCTCGGAGTGCTCCTGCCGTTTACGCCATCCTTCACCGCATGTCTTCTACGACATCACCCTCAGCCAGGAGGGTGATGTGTTCGTTTGGTTTTTACCGATCGATCAGTGTGAAGGCGACGGAACGCTTTCGTGGAAAGCTGCCCGCTCGATCTGGATGGTGCAGTGATGGATTTCGAATGCATCGCTGACAGCATCCACGACGGCCGCCAGCACAGCATCCCCATCTGCAGAATCCCGTATCACTACGTGCGACGTCATCACGTTGCTGCCACTGCTGACGGCCCAGACGTGCAAGTCATGAACGTCCGTAACGCCATCTACGCCGAGGATGGTAGCCTCGATTGCCGTCACGTCGAGCTCCCTCGGCACACCCTCCATGAGGATTCCCAGGCTTTCGCGAAGCAACTGCCACGTCCGCGGCAGAACCCAGAGGCCGATTGCCACAGCGACAATCGTGTCGACCCAAGTCCAGCCGGTGAAGCGGATGATGAGTGCCGCGATGATTACGCCTAGCGAGCCGAGCATGTCGCTCCAAACTTCGAGGTAGGCTCCTTTGACGTTGAGGCTCTCGTTGCTCGCAGATGCCAGAAGGCGCATCGAAATTAGGTTGATGATCAGGCCGGCGATTGCGATCCACATCATCGCTCCGGTAGCGATCTCCGCCGGCATGAAGAAGCGCTGGTAGGCCTCATACAAGATGTACATCGCCACCAGGAAGAGCAGCACGGCGTTGAACGTCGAAGCCAGAATTTCCAGGCGCGCATAGCCGAAGGTTCTTTTCTGATCTGCCGGCCGCTTGGCTATCTGAAGTGCAATCAGTGAGATCGCCAAGGCGGCAGTATCTGTGAACATGTGAGATGCATCCGACAGCAGCGCCAGGCTGCCGGTAATCCACGCACCGATCACTTCTGCAATCATGAAGCTGCCAGTCAAGGCGAGCGCCATGATTAGCTTCTTCTGATGCCCCTCGCGTACTGCAGCGCTGCCATGGTCATGATTTGAACCCACGTATTTCTCCTTGCGCAGGGTTGTGGTCTCGTTGGCCTTCCTGTCTACCTAGCCTTAGAGCGTCGCTTGGCCACACTGACTGCAAAATCTTGCCCCTGCACTCAGCAGCGAGCCGCAGGCGGTGCAACCACTCGATAGCGGTGTTCCGCAGTTTAGACAAAAGCGTGCTGACGGATCGTTGGCCGTCCGGCACTGCCTGCAGCCCTGCAGATCTTTGATGGGGGCAGGAGTGGCAGGGCGCCCGCCGTCATACACCTGATTACCGCCGTCGCAGCCCTGCTGCCGGCCATGGCGATCATACTGCTCGGCCCCATGTCCCCCGCTGTGGTGCTTGCCTCCACCGTGGTTTCCACGGCCATGGTGCCCGCCCAGGATGTTTTTGAAAAAGCTCATGGTATTCGCCCCTCATTGATGGGTGACATATTAACGAGCAAAAGTTGAAAATAATGTTCTGCTCGCGAGAAAGACTTGTAAGTTGAATTGAAATTTCAAAATTAGCCTACGACAAAACGAAACCGTTTTGTTTGTGAAATTAAATTTATCTAGCTGAGCGGCGCATTGTTTTTGGTGGGTGGCATTCCCCTAATTTTGATCATAGCGTGATCAATGACAATCAAAACAGCAGTTATTGGATTTCTGTCAGCATTGTAATCCCGAGGTCATCGTGTCGTTATCAGGTCCCGGAAATAATGCGCTCAGCGAGATTCATTTCTCTTTTTATCCCTATGCCTCACACATACTAAGCGTCCCCAACGCCGAGGGGCCTAAGGCCTCTGGCGCTCCGCACATTGCGCAATCGCTCAGCATCTGTCGACGGCTTGCCTTGTAGCTCCCGCTAACTCCATAGCTACCGCCATGGATAAGCAGCTTCCAGAGTTTGATAATGACACCTTCCAAATCCATTGTTCACACCCTGTTAAGCAAATGGATCTTTGCTATTCGCAATGCGCGGCAGAAAGGCATCAGTACTAATTTGCTAATCGGCCTGGTGACTTTTTGGTTGCTGCTATTCGCGAACGCTGAGCTCTGGAACGTGCTCTGGAAGCTGGTATTCAAAACCGATGAAGTGAACTGGCTGCTAGCGGCCAGCCTCCCAGTCATAGTATTCGCATGGGTGTTTACCGTTCTGAGCTTGCTGTCATGGGGGCGGCTGGCCAAACCCTTGCTGTGTCTGGTACTGATCAGCGCGTCTTTCGCGAGTTACTTCATGAATGCCTACGGCATCGTGGTCGATTACACAATGTTCACCAACGTTGTGGAGACCGACGTCGCTGAGGCAACCGAGCTGCTGAATTGGAAGCTGGGTCTTTGGGTCGCAATGGTTGGGGTGTTGCCCGTCTACCTGATCGCCCGGGTTCCCCTCCGGCGCAAGCCTTGGGCCAAAGCTTTGGTCAGCAGGTTCATTGCTCTGTCGCTCGCTCTGTTGACCTTATCTGGCATCGCGTTGAGTCAGTACCAGTCGTATGCCTCCTTGCTGCGCAACAATCGGGAGATCCGGCTGATCCTGGTACCTACCAACTTGTTTGCGGCTGGCCATGGGTACCTGAAGCGTCAACTGGCCTCACCTCAAACGCTGACGGCCATTGGTACTGATGCGGTAGTTAATCGACAGGGTGCGGCTCGTAAACCGAGGCTGCTGGTACTGGCAGTAGGAGAGACCGCTCGCTCCGCCAACTTCTCCCTCAACGGCTACTCCCGTGAAACGAATCCGGAACTAGAAAAGCGAAATGTCATTAGCTTCACGAACGTGAGCTCCTGCGGTACCGCTACCGCGGTCTCGCTGCCATGCATGTTCCTGGACGTGGGTAAGGCCCAGTACAAAGATGGCTTGGCCAAGAGCCGAGAAGGGCTGCTCGACGTGCTTCAACGCGCTGGCATCAGTGTCATGTGGACTGACAACAACTCGGGGTGCAAAGGGGTCTGCGACAGGGTTCCCAACCACAAGGCTGCCTCTCACGCGGATTCCCAACTGTGCACCAGCGAGGAGTGTAAGGACGGGGTGCTGCTCACGGAGATGCAAGACTTCATCAAGCGCCAGGAAGGCGATGCTGTCCTGGTGCTCCACTACAAAGGCAGTCACGGCCCGGCCTACTACAAGCGCTACCCCTCGCAATTCAAGAAATTCGCACCGGTGTGCGAGACCAACGAGCTCGACAAATGTAAGCAGGAGGAGGTGGTCAATGCCTACGACAACTCAATCCTCTACACCGATTATGTGACTGCAAATCTCATCGATATCCTGGCGGCCAACACCAAGTTCGACACTGCGCTGATGTACGTTTCGGACCACGGCGAATCGCTGGGGGAGGGTGGGCTCTATCTGCATGGGCTGCCTTACGCGATGGCTCCTGACGAGCAAACTAAGGTGCCGTTGGTACTTTGGATGTCTGACTCGCTCGCGAAGAGTGAAAAGGTCAACGTGGGTTGTTTGAAAGCTCAAACCACGTCACCGCTGAGCCACGACAACCTGTTCCACACCGTGCTCGGCATGATGAACGTCCAGACGTCTTCGTATCGCTCAGCGCTGGATTTTACAGCCCCTTGCAAGCCCTTGGCCGGAGGCTCTTATTCTGGCCTCTGAATGTTCGATGTGGACCGGATCATCGGCCAGGCGGTTCTGCACCAGCCTGCTTTGACAGCTGAGAGAAGCTGGACTAATTACATAGCTGCATTCAACAACCCAAGCGGAAAAGGAAGTTTTGCATGAGCATCAAGCCAGGCCCAAAGCGCACCAATGAAGATGGCACTCCGGACAAAAGGCAGCGAGTCACCCCTGAAAAGCAGAAGGACCATCCGGACCTGAAACCCCACAAGCACAAAAAGGGGGAGTAAGAAAAAAGCAGCTCTCGGGAGCTGCTTTTTTGTTTGGGCTGTGTGCAAACCTTCCCGACTGTCTCGCTGATCAATCGGACCCAGTCGTGAGTCTTCAGCTTTGCGTGATCGGTTAGGGCTGTTCGAATTCACTCCAAGGTGGGTCACTTGTCGGGCGTGACTCACAAACAGCTTAGATCGGCTTGATTGCCGCCTCGCTTTGGCTAGCTTGGAATCCATCGCTATCCATCGGTTGCAGGGGGCTGCATGCGTTTGCGCGGAGATGTTTATTGGAGCTGGGCAGATCCTACGCTTCATCACCGGACTCACGAAGAGATCCTGAATGACGGATCTTATCTCGACGTGCAGGTAAGGCTTTCGCGGATAGGCGCAACGCAGCTGTTTATCGGTGTGTACGCGCCGTCGGGAACCGCTCTGTACGAGGAAGCGTTCGACACCAGGCCGAACGAATCAATGACGAGCGCGTTGGCCTGGGGAGTCGCCAGGGCGCGTGCCGTAGCTGAGTTGTAAACCACTTTTTTCAACTGTAAACCACTGTGGTTTACAGTTGAAAAAAGTGGTTTACAGCAGGGCCCCTCAGGCTTGAGGCAGCTCCAGCAGATCGCCCAGTTCCTCCCGGGCCATCTTCACTCTATCCATTCTGCGATAAGGATGATCAACCGGCATCCGGATAAGGGATTCGAACCAAGCCGAATCGAATTTGATGACTTCCTTGTGAATGTGCTCAAGCTCACCTCTGCGAGGCTGTGACACCACAAACTCCATGCTTTCAACCAAGCCGGACGCTTCACTGTCTTTGACGATTCGATGGCGGATGAAACTCATTTTGAGATCAAAATATGCCGCCTTCGAACCGGGCACCTTCTTCGATTCCAGCCGACCGGTGCTGCTAATTTCCGCCCCCGGTACCTCAGAGGCAATAGCTTTTACCAGTTCAGCATTTCCACTGACCTTCTGGCCAAACAGGCGGGTGGCGTCCGACATGTAAGCAAAGATCCATGGCACATTGCGAAGCGTCGCGCCGGTATAGAGGTAGCCACGCTCTCCCTTGTAACGCTGCAGCATGCCTCTCAACGCATTCTCGGAAAGGACCAGTTGGGTCTCTTTCTCCAGGATGTAAACCACGCGATCGAACTGTTCTATCAACAGCTTGAGAATCTTCCGCGGAACACCGTCAAACCTGGTTTTTCGTTCTGTTTTCTTGTGCTGGCGAGGCTGGAAGTACGGGCAATCGTTACGGGCCTCACTATCAAATGGAGCGATGCCGCGAATGCTCTTAGTAGCATGTTTCCCGAATGGGTTCTTCACGTTAGGCGGTAGCTCATACAGCCCAACCAGCTGGACAGGGTTGTCGCATGCCGGGCATACAGCAAACTGAGCTAGCTTGCCCGCACTTCCAGGCTGGTACCACGGATCTCTGCGGAAGGTCTCGGCCTCGAAACCTTCCTTGTCGATGATCTTGCTTTCTGTGTCTTCGATGCGGAGCTTATAGATATCCATCTTTGCTGAAACCGTATCAATAGAGGGTCTCTGGATGGTAACGAGCGAGGATAGGCAGCAGTAGGCCTAACTGACCCTTTTGGTGGTCACCCACTGGTTTGAAGCCCGCCCAAAGCATGCCTGACCGACCTGCGCGGGCCCTAAAGGCCAGATCACTTTGATCTGAGTAGCCATTGGCATGGAAGTGACCACTACATTCCATGATCATGACCGTTAAAGAACGGCTATGGATTCACACAATGGAGACTACAATGGCAAGCCTACGCTCCGTCCTGGAGGTAGCATGCTGAACGCGAAAGTCAGAGGCGCTTGTAGCAGTCAGCGATGAAAATAACCGGAAGAGTCGAAGTCGAGACCGTTATAGACGTCGTGTGCGATGTGTGCCGTTGCTCCACCCGCTTGGATACTGGCGGGAATCAGTTCGGCGCCCTACAAGCACACTGGGGCTATGGTACTGCCCATGATGGGGAGCGCTATGAACTGCACCTGTGTGAGGATTGCTTCTTCCAAACATTGGCTTACCTCAAGCAGGAGCGGCGGACTCAAAATCTGTTCAGCGAGGATGGCCAGGATTTCACCGATGATCTTGGTCTGGTCGCAAAGGATGATTATTTCGGTGACGCCGGGAGCCGATAGCTTCGTTGACGCATGGAAATCCTGACGACAAAGGTGATCGCGCCCGCTTGAAGATACGCAGACACCATCTCCCTTAATGCTGGAGTTCGGAAGGTGACTTGACCGGACGCTTACAGATCACTCAGCTACGCAGCGCTTTGGGATGCGCAGCTTGACACAGTGATTAGTCGAATCGACGGGTCAGTAGGAGGGGGAGTGATCCAGTGAAGCACGAGCGCAGTCAGGAGGCTCGCGATGGTGTTCACTGAGATTGAAACGAGAGCGTTACGCATTTTGGAGTCCATTTTTTGAAGTGGACCTCTATTTAATGCGCATAAACTGTGTGTCACCACCACCCGCAGAAAATTTCGTCACGCCCCAGAATGGGAATTCGCATTCGGGGCGCACCACGATTTATCTCGTGCCAGAAGCCGCCTGCAGTGCAATCAGTTGGCGAGCCAAGACTCTACTACCTCAGCGCCATACTCGTCTTTCCAGGCCTTGAGTGTGCGCTGATTACCACCCTTGGTTTCAACGATCTCACCGCTGTGCGGATTCTTGTAGACCTTCACCACGCGTGCTTTCCGAAGTGCCTTTGGGGCATTCGAAGCTGGAGGCACCGCTTGCGGATCGAGGATCATCACCACTTGGCGCAGACCGTAGCCGTACTCGTTGAGCAAACTGCGCAGCTTCGTTTCAAATTCCATTTCCTGCTTCAGGGCAGAGTCATTTTTCAGCGCTTCCAGCTCTGCCAGTTGGGCTGCGAGCTGTTGTTCGAGCAGGCGGAATTCAGCGAGACGGGACATAAGATTCTCCAAAATGGGTTCGATGATTTTAGCAATCAAGAAAGGAAGCGTGCTAACTATCTTGATCCCACATGCCTGAATCGGCAATCACGAGGCTGAGCGATCGGTGTGGATAAAAACGTGATGGCTTCAGGATCGTCGATCTGGGCGGCTTCACTTGCGAGGTAATCGATCAGCTTTTTGCTTCTCACCCAAACATACTGCCGGCAAGCCGCGTTTGGAATGGATGGCCCCGCAACAGGGCGAAACCTGGCCTCCCAAAGGAGTTTGAACGCTTCCTTGGTCGACGTTCCCAGGTACACAGCGATCTCCGGTCCCAAAATGTAGCCTCGCCTGAATCTATCGATGGCTTGGGGCTTAACCACCAGTTGCGTACGCCTGCCGTGTTCGACGTTGGTGCTCCAAAGCAGGCCAAGCCGAACAAACGCGTAAGCGCATTCTTCTTTGACACCCAATAGCGCAGCTGCTTTGACCACTGATAAACCGGGTAGGGTTAAGCCCTTGCCCCCTGTTCGGGCTTGTTGCCACGATGCAAACTCTTGCGCCTTGAGTAACCACGCCCCCACGCCAACCGGGCCAGTCTCGGCCTGTCGGTAGGCACGAAGTTCACCTGCACGGATTGCCTGAATTAACTCGATCAGCCCACCGCCCTTGGGCAGAGAATGTTTGGCCAAGTAGTTGATCGTCACCAGACTCTGGTCAGTGCTGGTGGGCAGCTTCTCATCAATCATTTCGTTGATCGAGCGGCGGTCAATGAGCCACCTTTCGCCTGGGCGCGGTTCTCCACCAAAGAACTGGAGGGTGCCAGCAGCCAGCAGCTGCCTAACCCGCGTGTGACAGAGGCTTAGCAAATTCACGGTTTGTTTCATATCAACCGCGCCCTGGATTTGCTGCGAGATTACCTTCAACTGATCCAGGTCCACGACCGTAAAAATACGATCTTCATGGGGCTTCTCCCGATAGGCGATTTGCCCCTGCTGATGAAGGCGTTTTACGACTGATACCCCGAGACCACAAGCTTCAGCAGCCGAAGCGAAGGACACCCAACGATGTCTCTCAATCGTCTCCACACTCAAATTGCGATTTCGCTTCGCTAACGGTGCTTCCCACGCATGCTGCAGAAATGATTCGAACTCTCGACGAAGAAAGTCAAAACAAGGGTCATCCAGATCACGGTGGATGTCTTGGTATATCGGGCCGAACGATCTGCTGAGCGTCCAATGTTCGTTATCGGAATGGACTGCCTTGAGGCCACTCAGCAGTTCTCTGAATGCGAGAGGCCAGTTCATGAGAACCACGCCCGCCGCGTTTGCCATAAGCCGCGATATCTCTAGCGAACCCGAATCAGCAACCTTCAGCGGCTGGGTTCTTTCCGTAGGCAAACTTCTGACAGCGAGACGCGATGACAACTCGTGAAACTGTCCGTAGGTGAGGGCAGCCAATCCCGCGTCAGCAGGCAACGAGTCGGCGTAAAACCTATCTTCAAAGCCAGAGGTGAGCCAGGCGGCTGTATCACTCGCAGGCGCGATCTCAAAATTGGTCCCGCACAAAGAGGTGCCACACGCTTGGCAACAATTCGCACTCATCGCGCTTGGATCGGTTTCCTTCAAACAGTTGGGGCACCGTCCATGGAGTTCAGTGCCGTGGACAGAACACGTCGTAACCAGCGTCAAGCCCCAGCTTTCTCTCCAATAACCGGCCTCACCCAAACAGATCGGACAGTACCGCGCGTGATGAGTCGTCCATAACTTGACCCCCTTGGGCCTAGGATCACGAAACTCAGCAGCGACCGTAGGCCAGCTCAGTGGTCCTTCCATCATCTGCAGCCAGTCCGCAACATCAGTCTCGTCGGCTCGTGCAAAGGCTGTGAGCAGTTCCTTTCTGGGTAATCCGTTGGCTTTCGCCAAGCGCTGTAGGTACCCCAAAAGACTTTCGTCGTGGTGTGGTCGTGGGTTGATTAAAAGACCAAACATTCCTACACATCCATAAAATCGAAGACATAAAAATCAGGGGAGTAGAGCCGGGCTGATAAGCCCGGCCCTTGGCCGTCAGGTATTGCTCTCTTCGAACGTCTCAAACGGCTCCCGCTTGCCGAACAGAGGCTGGAAATTGAAGCTCGCACTGAAGGGGTTTCGCTCCTCGGTGGCGTAGCTCCAAACCTCGTCCTCAAAAGCCTGGGCAAGCACCGGAAGTTCAATCCCGGCAAGGTCCTGGACTTGAACCAGCCAAACAGCCCTGTCCACAATCTTTATGAGGTAGTCGATCAATCCATAGGAAGCCAGGTAAAAGCGTCTAATCATCGCTGGCTCAACAAAACTGATGGTTTGAATAGGCAGTTCGCCCTCGATTGCCTGCAACAACATCACGAAATGAAGAGACGCATTAGCGGAGAAGGTGAAGCGATCGAATGCCACCGTGGCCGAAAACCTGCGTCGCAGTTGCTCGTTTGCTAGCAGGAGATTTTCGGTGCGCTTCAGCCCAATCAGAACAAAAGCGATACTGGTTTCATTCATCAGACTCTTGATCCAGTCTGCTGCCTCATACGCACCGTTACGACGATAATCGACCAGATGCTGCGCCTCATCGAGGACCAACATCTCCACGCCAAGGTTCTTCAGCAGCAGGACTACACGTGCAAATTTAACCTCAGCCGAATGTCCTCGTGCCTCAGCGAAGGGGTCCTTCAACTCCGCCAAAATGGCTGCTGCCAGGTTCTTCTTCGTAGGTGACGAAGGCATCTCAACGAACAGAACTGCCCGCTTCTGTGGGTCATGGCTCTCCGATTCCTCCAGTGACCGAATGTACTCCTTGACCAATGTGCTCTTGCCCACACCGCTTGGACCTTGGATCAGCAACCCTTTACTTGCTCTGGTACGCCGACTATCGCCGTGGATATCGCCTAGTCGCGTCAACGCTCGCTCGACTTGAGGGCTGTGAATAAAACGATCGCGGAGCGTAAAGCTGTATTCACCATGCTCATAGCACTCATAAAGATCGATGGCGTTCATGGCTTAGAACTCCCAGCAGGGCGACGAACCGAAACCTTGAAGGCTGCTGGCGGAATGTTAGGAATAGAGTCACCAGTCCATTCCACTTCAGCGAGTACCTTGGGTGGAGGCGTGTTTTCGGTCACTCGACCCTCCTTGTCAATTTTCGCTATGGCAGCTGCGCGCCGTTTTCTGAGCGTCTGCGAACGGCGGGCCTCGTCTGCATCCTCCATAATTTCCTGGTAGCACCTGTGCGTAGCCTCGAAGCTAGGCTGCTCATTGTATTTTTCTCGAAGCGCTTTCTCGGCAGCCTTCCACACCTCCCTGCTCTTACCGGCCATTCGCTCATCTTTGGCGGGCACTTTGAAGAACAAGTTTCTGAAGCGGTCGTGAACCCAAACGTGCCCGGCTTCGTCTCGATAGCGGACGTTTACCTTTTCTCCGTCTGCCAAACGCATACGGAGCTCAGCAAGTTCCGTAGAGTGGTAGCCCACTTTGGCAACCTCGATGCCGTAATGGTGAACCTTCACCGAGGCCCGCTTGGCCAGAATGCACTCCAACGAATCCAGGTCGACGGGAAGGCTGATGACATGGTTCGCTTCGCTAGTCCCCCAGACTTGAGCCGGTGTCCTGTTGGACAGCCCCCGATGAGGAGTCTGGTGGTAACCATCGACGATCCATTTCACTACCACCGCTTCCAATTGAGCGAGCGTGAAGCATGCATTCTTTTCCGAGTCGTAATCGCCACGCTGCTGGATATTCGAGAAGGTGGTACCCGGGAGGTTGTGGATAAGCCCCAGGTTCTGTGTGCTGAAAAAGCGTTCGACGGCACCTTTCCTTTGAGGGGCCCTGGACGCGGGATACATGATCTCGATACCCAACTCGTTGAACCCCATGATGAGATCACCCGCGTGAAATTCCGCCGCGTTGTCTGGGACGATGCGAGCCGGCAGCCCACGTGCCCACCATTCATTTCTCACTTTAGGAAAACGCTTCAGCAGTTCAGCCTTTGGACGGATTGAGCGTTCGATCACACGAAGCACGGTTTCCGTATTTGGCGCCGACAGGTGAAGCAGATATCCCATCACCATACGAGAGAAGCGGTCCAGGACGATCGTCAGATAGGGGCGCCCAATACACAACCCCGAGGTTTCATCCACAAGCTGTACGTCCAATAGCGTGTGATCAATCTCCCACCGTTCCAGAATCTCATGGACACGTAGGACACCCGCCGCAACGCGGTGCTTTTTGTCTGCTGCGTATTTTCCAAGCCTCTCCTTATCCACAAGGTACGGATCCAGCTTGGCGATGTACCTTCGGACAGTCATTCCGCTTGGGATCTTGAGCTGATCCGAGGGCAAACGACTTTTGTTCCTCTGTTTAATCTGATCCTCGAACTCTGAAACGACCACGCTGACCGCAGGAATCGTGTCTTGCAGGTAGGTCTCATTGATCACCCCTTCAAGAATTGCTTCAAGCTCACCCTTGATCGCGGGAGCCCGGCCCTTTTTGGCATGCTGAGGGATGAGCTTTACTACGTTCTGGCCAATGTATTTAGAGGCCCAGCGTCGAATGGTGGAAACCGAGGGTGCGCATGCATCCCCAATCTTTTTGGCGATATCTCTAAGTGTCTTGATCATGTCTTCGTCACTCGGCAGCTTGTATTTACCGCGCTTAGTTAAGTCGTCCAGATACTTGCGTCGGCGCAATGCTTCATCCCCATGTTTTTTGGGGAAGCATGAGATGTCTGGAGGGATGTTCCGTACATACGGAACCTTCCCGAGATAAGGCTGATCAGCGGAGATCTCGATCTCGCGCTTCTCGTAGGCCTCATAGAATTCCTTCTCGGATAGCTTCGTGGGCTCACCAAGCTCATCGAAGAAGAGCAGCTTCCGGTCGATAAGCCTCTTCTCAAGCACCATCAGTACGCCACGAACGATGACGACCAATTTCACCCTAAGGGAAAAGGTTTGCATGACGGTGCCCCCCCTGCAGGAAGACCGGGGAGTCAGTGTCAATTGACCTATCAAGGTCAATGCCCACCACCCCAAGGCCTAACAAGCGCCAGGCTTTCCTCTCACCAACCACGCAGAGCAAATCTGCAACGGTCATAGGCGGCCATTTGTTGAAGACCACCATTACCTCCTCCAACGCCTGATGCGAAAGCTCTGGACCGCGCCGGTGATACATCAGCCTTCGAAGATTGGTAGCCAGGGGCTCAGCTTCAATTAACCTTTCAGTGACCACCGAAAAGTTACGAGCGGTGGCGTTGAAGTAGCGCTCAGCGGCATCCAGTCGCTGCCTGACACTGGCTATCTTCAGTCGTTCGTGAGGTTTCACTTCAAACCACCACTCGCGCCCATCCGCGAGGAAAACCTGTACGTCCGGGTAGTATTTGAAATAGCCCTGGAGCGATGGAATACGCTCCTCACTGGGCTGCGGGACGTAGCCGATGACCGCAGGAGACAGCTCAAGAAGCCGATAAAACGCGCCTTCGAGCTGGGACTCCCAGGGCACAGGCAGTTTATTTTTGAGCGATGGGAAGTAGCCGCGGTAGTGGTTAGACCGACGCGTGACCACCTTTCGTACTGTCATGAAACACCTCCGAAAATCTCGAAACGAGCGCCGTCGCTGCGCCAAAAAATCAAGGCGCAGGGCAGGCGAAGTGAGGCCTTTCGACAGGCAACACTGTGCCGTCGAGTAGCCTCGCTAAGGTCGAAAAGATGGGAGAGGATTGACAGGGGCTTCGAAAAAGCAGACATTGCGGTTTCTCACATCGCAAGTCCGCTTCGCTAAGCGCGGTCAGAACCTCTCGGTTTTGGTCGCGTTTTTCTACATTTGGGCCTCCACTTTCTGCTGGAATGGTCTGAATTTAATGACTAATCAGAATTTCCGGAGATCGCCTTGATCTCTTTCTTTCTAAGCAAGATGCTTGTCAGCGCACCAGCAGTTTCTATTTGATCTTAGGTTTTTTCTTCAACTGTCTGATTCGCGTATATATCCGATCTGGAAGCTACAAAATGTGGTCATAGATCTTATTCCAACACTCCGTTGAAATCTACATTTAATCCAACTAGCCAATTTGGTGTTTCTTACAGTTTCTTGTTATGTATTAAATTAATACAGGCAGATTTAATTAATCTGCTTGTATCCCGGTGCACTATTAAAGACTTGCTCGATTCGCTACTCCCTTACAGATTCATCCACCGAGCCCTTCGGCCTGATCTTCCTTCCCACCATCCATACGCAGGCGGCCAGCCTCAGACCAGCCGTTGGGGGGGCAGGGTGCCCACAGGAATTGGAAGCAAAAAAAAGCCCGCTAATGCGGGCTTGATGGTGACCGACGGAGACCAAGATTTGGGCCCGGCCGGTCATCTATTTGTGAAAACGTGCAGCTTTTCTGTGAACCTACACTTTATCAGAAATCCAGGTTCGATACCGACAGTGCATTGCTTTCGATGAAGTCACGACGCGGCTCGACCGCATCGCCCATCAGGGTGTTGAAGATCTGGTCGGCAGCGATGGCGTCTTCGATGGTCACCTTGAGCATGCGACGAACAGCCGGATCCATGGTGGTTTCCCACAGTTGGTCCGGGTTCATCTCACCCAGCCCTTTGTATCGCTGGATGGTGTGGCGCTTGGTGGTCTCGTTCATCAGCCAGTCCAGGCCTTCCTTGAATTCGACGATCGCTTTGCGGCGCTCACCACGCTGTACGTAAGCGCCTTCACCCAACAGGCTGGACAGCTTGGCACCGATGTTGACCACGGTCCGGTAGTCATTGCTGCCGAAGAAGTCGCGGTTGAAGGTGACATAGCTGGCCAAGCCGTGAGAGGTGATTTCCACCTCGGGCAGCCATACATTGCGTTCCTTGTCCTCACGCAGGCTGGCTTTGTAAACCAGGCCTGACTTCTGGCTGTTGCTCAGACGCTCCTGGAACTTGGCCAGCCAGGCTTGCATCACCGCGTGGTCACCCAACTGCTCAAGGGTCACCTCCGGCAAGTAGATGAAGTGCTCGGTCAGCTCTTCCGGGTACAGGCGCGACAGACGCTTGAGGGTCTTCATGACGCTACGGAATTCGTTGACCAACGCTTCCAGTTGCACACCGGAAACCGCTGGCGCCGACTCGTCCAGGTGCAGGCTGGCATCTTCCAGGGCCGACTGGGTCATGTACTCTTCCATGGCCTCGTCGTCCTTGATGTACTGCTCCTGCTTGCCCTTCTTCACTTTGTACAGCGGCGGCTGGGCAATGTAGATGTAGCCGCGCTCGACCAGCTCTGGCAACTGACGGAAGAAGAACGTTAACAGCAGGGTACGGATGTGCGAACCATCGACGTCAGCATCGGTCATGATGATGATGTTGTGATAGCGCAACTTGTCGATGTTGTACTCTTCGCGGCCGATACCACAGCCCAGCGCAGTGATCAGCGTGCCAACTTCCTGGGACGAGATCATCTTGTCGAAGCGGGCTTTCTCGACGTTGAGGATCTTGCCCTTCAAAGGCAGGATCGCCTGGGTACGACGGTTGCGGCCTTGCTTGGCCGAACCACCCGCAGAGTCACCCTCCACCAGGTACAGTTCGGAAAGGGCGGGGTCCTTTTCCTGACAGTCCGCCAGTTTGCCCGGTAGGCCGGCGATATCCAGCGCGCCTTTACGGCGAGTCATTTCGCGGGCTTTACGGGCGGCTTCGCGGGCGCGCGCCGCGTCGATCATCTTGCCAACGACGGCCTTGGCCTCGTTCGGGTTTTCCAGGAGGAAGTCGGCGAAGTACTTGTTCATCTCCTGTTCCACGGCGGTTTTAACCTCCGAGGAGACCAGCTTGTCCTTGGTCTGCGAGCTGAACTTCGGGTCCGGTACCTTCACCGAGATGATCGCGGTCAGGCCCTCACGAGCGTCATCGCCAGTGGTTGCCACCTTGTTCTTCTTGGCCAGGCCTTCCTGCTCGATGTAGCTGTTAAGGCTACGAGTCAGAGAGGAACGGAAGCCCACCAGGTGCGTACCACCGTCACGCTGAGGAATGTTGTTGGTGAAGCACAGCAGGTTTTCGTTGAAGCTGTCATTCCACTGCAGTGCAACTTCCACGCCTACGCCATCATCGCGCTGGACGTTGAAGTGGAACACCTGGGAGTTCACCGGGGTCTTGTTGGTGTTCAGGTACTCGACGAATGCACGCAGGCCACCTTCGTACTTGAAGAACTCTTCCTTGCCGCTACGTTCATCTTTCAGCAGGATGCCAACGCCCGAGTTGAGGAACGACAACTCACGGATACGCTTGGCCAGGATGTCCCAGCTGAAGTGAATGTTCTTGAAGGTTTCGGCCGACGGCTTGAAGTGGATATGGGTACCCGTGGTTTCGCTGTCACCTACCACAGCCATGGGTGCCTGGGGAACACCATGGACGTAGGTCTGTTCCCAGATCTTGCCGCTGCGGCGAACAGTCAGTACCAGTTTCTCGGACAGGGCGTTCACCACGGACACACCTACGCCGTGCAAGCCGCCGGATACTTTGTAGGAGTTGTCGTCGAACTTACCGCCGGCGTGCAGTACGGTCATGATGACCTCAGCTGCGGAAACGCCTTCTTCTTTATGCACGTCGACCGGAATGCCACGACCGTTGTCGCGCACACTGATGGATTCGTCCGGGTGAATGATGACGGTAATGTCGTCGCAGTGACCGGCGAGGGCTTCGTCGATGGAGTTGTCGACCACCTCGAAGACCATGTGGTGCAGGCCGCTACCATCATCGGTGTCGCCAATGTACATGCCGGGACGCTTGCGTACGGCATCCAAACCTTTCAGCACCTTGATGCTGGAGGAGTCGTACGTTTGATTTTCGCTCATGCCTTCACTCCCGATGGTCGTGGGTCTGGGTGATACGGCCTTGTTCCACGTGGAACAAAGCAACTGGCGTTTCCGTCTGCCAGCCTTCCCTCAGTAATTCGTGATCTACACAGGTGATGAACACCTGGCAGCGTAATTCTTCAAGCAAGCGGCACAGCGCGCGGCGATGCTGGTCGTCCAATTCGGACGGCAAGTCATCCACGAGATAAATACAGTGACCGCGGCGAGTCTGACTAACGAGGTGGCCTTGGGCAATGCGCAAGGCACACACCACCAGCTTTTGCTGACCACGCGACAGAATGTCGGCTGCATTGTTGGCAGCCAGACGAAGACGCAGATCAGCGCGCTGCGGACCGGCCTGGGTATGGCCCATCTGCTGATCGCGAAGGAGAGAGGAGGCGAGTACTTCTTGCAGTTCCCGGTCCTTATCCCAGCCTCGGTAGTAGCTCAGGGTCAACCCGTCCAGCTCGACCAGTTCGCTCAGGGTTCGCTCGAAGACAGGCTTCAAGGCCTTGATGTAGTTGCGACGGTATTCATCTATTTCCGCGCTGGCCAGGCACAATTCCCGGTCCCAGGCGGCTTGCGAAGCTGGGTCAAGTGTACCATGACGCAACCATGAGTTCCGCTGCCGCAGTGCCTTCTGCAACCGCTGCCACGCCGGCAGGAAACGAGGTTCCACGTGGAACACTCCCCAATCCAGAAACTGCCGGCGAATCTTCGGGGCCCCCTCTAAGAGGCGGAAGCTGTCCGGGTTGATAAGCTGAAGCGGCAGCAATTCAGCCAGCTGCGCTGCGCTACGCGCATTCTGCCCATCGATGCGGATAGTGAACTCACCTTGCCGTTCCCGGGATACGCCCAGGTTGCTGCTTCCACCCTCGGCCAACTGCACTTCACCAAACACGGTGCATGCAGCTTGTTCGTACTGAATAACCGGGTTCAAGCGCGTGCTGCGGAAAGAGCGCGCCAGCCCGAGCAGATGCACAGCTTCAAGCACGCTGGTCTTGCCGCTGCCGTTGGCGCCGTAAAGGATGTTGATGCGAGGAGAGGGTAAGAGTGTCACCGGGTGCAAGTTGCGCACCGCGGTGACCATGATACGTCGAAGGGACATTTCGCCTGCTACGGGTTACAGGCGCATCGGCATGACAACGTAGGAAGAATCGTCGTTACCCGCTTCCTGCAGCAGCGCACTGCTGTTGGAGTCGGACAGGATCAGACGAACTTGCTCGGTAGTCATTACGCCCAGCACGTCCAGCAGATAGCTGACGTTAAAGCCGATTTCCAGCGAGCTACCTTCGTAGTCCACGCTGATTTCTTCTTCAGCTTCTTCCTGCTCAGGGTTGTTGGCCTGGATTTTCAATTGGCCAGCTGCCAGCTGCAGGCGAATACCGCGGTACTTTTCGTTGGAAAGAATCGCAGTACGGCTAAACGCTTCGCGCAGCGCTTGCCGGTCACCGACCACAAGCTTGTCACCCCCTTTTGGCAGAACCCGTTCGTAGTCCGGGAACTTGCCGTCCACCAGTTTGGAGGTGAAGGTAAATTCACCAGTGGTAGCACGGATGTGGTGCTGGCCAAGGACGATGCTGACCATACCTTCCGGATCGGTAAGCAGGCGTGCCAGCTCGAGGATACCTTTGCGCGGCACGATCACCTGGTGGCGCTCATCTTGCTCGATCGGCGCGCTCATGGAGCACAGCGCCAGACGGTGGCCGTCGGTCGACACAGCACGCAGAGTGTTGCGGGACACTTCCAGCAGCATACCGTTGAGGTAGTAACGCACGTCCTGCTGGGCCATGGCGAAGCTGGTGCGCTCGATCAGGCGGCGCAGTTTGCTTTGTTCCAGGTTGCAGGTCAGCGAGCCCGGGCCTTCTTCGACGGTCGGGAAGTCATTGGCTGGCAGAGTCGACAGGGTGAAGCGGCTGCGGCCGGCCTTGACCAACAGTTTCTGCTCGTCAACCTTGATATCGATCAGGGCGTCGTTCGGCAGGCTTTTGCAGATGTCCATCAGCTTGCGAGCTGGAACAGTGATTTCGCCAGGCTCGGCTGGCTCTTCCAGTTGCACGCGGCCTACCAGTTCGACTTCCAGGTCGGTACCGGTCAACGACAGTTGCTGGCCTTGAACGACCAGCAAGACGTTGGACAGCACCGGCAAGGTCTGACGGCGCTCGACGACACCGGCGACCAGTTGCAGGGGTTTCAACAGGGCTTCGCGTTGAATGGTGAAATGCATGGTCTAGTCCCTTGCCTTCAATTAGCTGCGCAGACGGCCATCAGGTCGTCAGCGTCCGCAGCAGGTTCTTGTAGTCCTCGCGGATGTCCGCGTCGGATTCCTTCAGTTCATTGATCTTGCGGCAGGCGTGCAGCACGGTCGTATGGTCGCGACCACCGAACATGTCGCCGATTTCGGGCAGACTGTGGTTGGTCAGCTCCTTGGACAGTGCCATGGCTACCTGGCGCGGACGCGCGACAGAACGCGAACGCCGCTTGGACAACAGATCGGAGATCTTGATCTTGTAGTACTCGGCGACGGTACGCTGAATGTTATCCACACTGACCAGCTTGTCTTGCAGCGCCAGCAGGTCCTTGAGCGACTCACGAATCAATTCGATGGTGATGTCGCGGCCCATGAAGTGCGAGTGAGCGATCACCCGTTTCAATGCGCCTTCCAGCTCACGGACGTTGGAGCGAATACGCTGGGCAATGAAGAACGCGGCGTCATGGGGCAGCTCGACCTTGGCCTGGTCGGCTTTCTTCATCAGGATCGCCACGCGGGTTTCCAGCTCGGGTGGCTCGACTGCCACCGTCAGGCCCCAACCGAAGCGCGATTTCAGGCGTTCTTCCAGGCCTTCGATCTCCTTGGGGTAGCGGTCAGAGGTAAGAATGACCTGCTGACCACCCTCAAGCAGGGCGTTGAAGGTGTGGAAAAACTCTTCCTGCGAGCGCTCCTTCCGGGCAAAGAACTGGATATCGTCGATCAGCAACGCGTCCACGGAGCGGTAGAAGCGCTTGAATTCGTTGATGGCGTTGAGCTGCAGCGCCTTGACCATATCCGCGACGAAACGCTCCGAATGCAAGTACACGACCTTGGCGTTCGGGTTCTTTTTCAACAGGTGGTTACCCACAGCATGCATGAGGTGGGTCTTACCCAGGCCCACCCCCCCATAAAGGAAGAGTGGGTTGTAGCCATGCTTGGGGTTGTCGGCCACCTGCCAGGCAGCAGCTCGCGCCAGCTGGTTCGACTTACCTTCGACGAATGTGTCGAAGGTAAAGGTGCGATTCAGGTAGCTGGTGTGCTTGAGCGCGCCTTCGACCTGCACGGTACGTTGTTCGGTCCGGGCGCTGGCGGCTGACTGCGAAGCCGGTTCGGCCATGGAATCGAAGCTGTCACGCAAGGACGGTTCGGCCAACTCGTCAACCAGCACAGGCTCAGCCGCTGCGACTGCCACTGCAACCGGTTCGACCGCTGCCGGCACTGCCTTCTGGGCCTGGCTCTGTGCCTGGGTATTAGCCAGCGATGCCGCCACCGCGGCACTGACTGGTGCGTTGGGCGCGGCACGTGGTGCCGAGCTACGCCGGCTGCCGATCAACAAGGAAAGGGCAGGCGCGATGCCGCTGCCGTTTTCGCCCAACAGTTCGAGCAAGCGCCCCAGGTACTTTTCATTGACCCAATCGAGAACGAAACGGTTAGGCGCATAGACGCGCAACTCGTCGCCTTCGGCTTCGACCTGTAGCGGACGGATCCAGGTGTTGAATTGCTGGGCAGGCAGTTCATCGCGCAGAAGCTCCACGCACTGCTGCCAAAGTTCCACTGACACGGATTTCCCCTGAGTTTGAAAGCCGGATGAGGCAAAAACAAACCGCCATTGTACCGTTCAAGCGTCCAGTTATCCACATGTGGACACGTTAGGAGCCGTGACAAAACAGCCATTTATCGACCAAAACGGCTTTTCATCGATGCGAATAAGCCCTGTGGATAAACGCCCTTGAGGGCTATGCACAACCCTGAGCGTCGGCCTGTTGATAACCTGCCTGTGGATAACGACCGATTTCATCCACAGCTTTCGACCACGAACAAAACAAGCGCAGCACCGGTTGGAAACACAGTTGTGAAATGCTGCATGCATTGATTTTACTGGGCTAAGAAAGGTTATCCACAGAAGGTTATCCACCTAAGATCTATAAGTTCTTCAGAAAAGCTTTTTATATGTCTCTTCTTTTTTTCATGTTGTCCCCGATGTCCCTGTGCGATCAAGCACCTTGGTGATGCCGGAACGAGCCACCGTCCATCACACGCCCTATATGGAAAGGCTGGTTGGAAATTGACCTATGGGCTTGCTTTCTCTAGAATCGCCGGTCTCTTAAAAAGGGGGCCATCCCGGCCCGTCGTCGACAAACCAGGTAACACGCCATGAAACGTACTTTCCAACCAAGCACCATCAAGCGCGCGCGCACCCACGGCTTCCGTGCCCGTATGGCTACCAAGAACGGCCGCGCTGTTCTGTCGCGTCGTCGTGCCAAAGGCCGTAAGCGTCTGGCCATTTGATTTTTCGGCACAGGTGGTGAGTCAGGACTTCAGTCGGGAAAAGCGACTGCTTACACCCCGGCATTTCAAAGCGGTCTTCGACTCCCCAACCGGCAAGGTTCCAGGGAAAAACCTGCTGATCCTTGCTCGCGAGAACGGTCTCGATCACCCACGCCTAGGCCTGGTGATCGGTAAGAAGAGCGTCAAGCTCGCCGTTCAACGCAACCGCCTCAAGCGCTTGATGCGCGATTCCTTTCGTCTGAACCAGCATTTGCTTGCCGGGCTGGACATCGTGATCGTCGCGCGCAAGGGATTGGGTGAGATAGAAAACCCGGAATTGCACCAACATTTTGGCAAACTCTGGAAACGCCTGGCGCGCAGCCGGCCCACTCCAGCAGTAACCGCCGATTCCGCAGGGGTAGACAGCCGAGATGCGTAAACTGGCCCTCGTTCCGATCCAGTTTTACCGTTACGCCATTAGTCCTCTGATGGCCAGTCACTGTCGTTTCTTCCCCAGTTGCTCCTGTTACGCTTATGAAGCCATTGAACACCACGGCCTCTGGCGTGGTGGGTGGCTAGCCGTTCGTCGCCTGGGGCGTTGTCATCCGTGGAACGACGGCGGTTTCGATCCCGTTCCTCCCGCTCCTTCCTCCCGAACTTCTTCGATAGCCGAGTAATCATGGATATTAAACGCACGATCCTGATCGTCGCCCTGGCAATCGTGTCCTACGTCATGGTCCTCAAGTGGAACCAGGACTACGGCCAGGCTGCCCTGCCGACTCAGAATACTGCTGCCAGCACTGTTGCCCCGGGCCTGCCGGATGGCGTACCGGCCGGTAATGCCGGCGCCAGCGCCGATGTGCCGAGCGCCAATGCCGAAACCAGCGCTGCCGAATTGGCACCGGTCGCGGTCAGCAAGGACCTGATCCGGGTCAAGACCGATGTCCTGGACCTGGCTATCGATCCGGTCGGTGGTGACATCGTCCAGCTGAACCTGCCGAAGTTCCCACGTCGCCAGGACCACCCGGAGATTCCGTTCCAGCTGTTCGATAACGGTGGCGAGCGTGTCTACCTGGCACAAAGCGGCCTGACCGGTGTCAACGGCCCGGACGCCCGCCCAGCCGGCCGCCCCCTGTACGCGACCGAACAGAAGGGCTACCAGCTGGCTGATGGCCAGGACCAACTGGTGGTCGACCTGAAGTTCAGCGACAACGGCGTCAACTACATCAAGCGCTTCAGCTTCAAGCGTGGCGAGTATGACCTGACCGTCAGCTACCTGATCGACAACCAGAGCGGCCAGGCCTGGAGCGGCAACATGTTTGCCCAGCTCAAGCGTGATGCCAGCTCCGACCCGTCGTCGAGTACCGCCACTGGCACCGCGACCTACCTGGGTGCAGCCCTGTGGACAGCTTCCGAGCCTTACAAAAAGGTCTCGATGAAGGACATCGACAAAGGCAGTTTGAAAGAAAATGTGTCCGGCGGTTGGGTCGCCTGGCTGCAACACTACTTCGTGACCGCCTGGATTCCGGCCAAGTCGGACAGCAACGTTGTCCAGACCCGCAAGGACAGCCAAGGCAACTACATCATCGGCTACACCGGCCCGGCTATCAGCTTACCTGCTGGCGGCAAGGTTGAAACCAGCGCCATGCTGTACGCCGGCCCGAAGATCCAGTCCAAGCTGAAAGAGTTGTCCCCAGGCCTGGAACTGACCGTCGACTATGGCTTCCTGTGGTTCATCGCCCAGCCGATCTTCTGGCTGCTGCAACATATCCACAGCCTGCTGGGTAACTGGGGCTGGTCGATTATCGTCCTGACCATGCTCATCAAGGGCCTGTTCTTCCCGCTGTCGGCTGCCAGCTACCGCTCGATGGCGCGCATGCGTGCCGTTGCGCCGAAGCTTGCTGCGCTCAAGGAACGCTTCGGTGATGATCGCCAGAAGATGTCCCAGGCGATGATGGAGCTGTACAAGAAAGAGAAGATCAACCCGCTGGGCGGCTGCCTGCCGATCCTGGTACAGATGCCGGTATTCCTGGCCCTGTACTGGGTACTGCTGGAAAGCGTGGAAATGCGCCAGGCCCCGTGGATGCTGTGGATTACCGACCTGTCGATCAAGGATCCGTTCTTCATCCTGCCGATCATCATGGGCGCCACCATGTTCATCCAGCAGCGCCTGAACCCGACCCCACCGGATCCGATGCAGGCCAAGGTGATGAAAATGATGCCAATCATCTTCACCTTCTTCTTCCTGTGGTTCCCGGCTGGCCTGGTGCTGTACTGGGTTGTGAACAACTGCCTGTCGATCGCGCAGCAGTGGTACATCACCCGCAGCATCGAAGCAGCCAGCAAAAAAGCTGCTGCTTGACAGGCTACTGCGCTAGCCTGTGAATAAAAAACGCCCCCTAGTGGGGCGTTTTTGCTATCTGTCGTTTTGTCGTAGAGGCTTTCGAGCATGAACATTGTGCGTGAAACCATCGCCGCCATCGCCACCGCCCAGGGCCGCGGTGGTGTTGGTATTGTCAGGTTGTCCGGCCCTCTGGCTGCCAAGGCCGGGCAGTTGATAACCGGCCGTACGCTGACCCCGCGGCATGCCCACTACGGCCCGTTCCGCGACGAGGAAGGGCTGGTGCTGGACGAAGGGATCGCGCTGTTCTTCCCCGGCCCGAATTCGTTCACTGGCGAAGACGTGCTCGAACTGCAGGGCCATGGTGGCCCTGTGGTCCTGGACATGTTGCTGCAGCGCTGTGTACAAGTTGGCTGCCGCCTGGCCCGCCCGGGCGAGTTCAGCGAGCGCGCGTTCCTCAACGACAAACTCGACCTGGCCCAGGCCGAAGCCATCGCTGACCTGATCGAAGCCAGCTCAAGCCAGGCGGCGCGCAATGCCCTGCGTTCGCTGCAGGGGGAATTCTCGAAGCGTGTGCATTCCCTGACCGAAGCGTTGATTGCCCTGCGGATCTACGTCGAGGCGGCGATCGACTTCCCTGAGGAGGAAATCGACTTCCTGGCTGATGGCCACGTCCTGTCGATGCTTGATGCGGTACGCCAAGCGTTGTCCACCGTGCAACGTGAAGCCGGGCAGGGCGCCTTGTTGCGTGACGGCATGACCGTGGTCATCGCCGGGCGGCCGAACGCTGGCAAATCGAGCCTGCTGAACCAGCTGGCCGGGCGGGAAGCCGCGATCGTTACTGATATCGCCGGTACCACCCGAGACATCCTGCGTGAACATATCCACATCGACGGTATGCCCCTCCATGTTGTCGATACCGCTGGTCTGCGCGACACAGACGACCATGTGGAAAAGATCGGTGTGGAGCGCGCACTGAAAGCCATTGGCGAGGCTGACCAAGTGCTGCTGGTGGTGGACTCGACCGCGCCCGAGGCCAGCGACCCCTTCGCCCTGTGGCCAGAATTTCTCGACCAGCGGCCAGACCCGGGCAAGGTCACGCTGATTCGCAACAAGGCCGACCTGAGTGGTGAGCCGGTGGCGCTCGAGCAGTGCGATGACGGCCATGTGACGATAACCCTTAGCGCCAAAGGGGACGACCTGGGGCTGCAACTGTTGCGTGACCACCTGAAGGCCTGCATGGGCTATGAGCAGACAGCCGAAAGTGGTTTCAGCGCCCGTCGGCGCCATCTGGATGCCTTGCGTCAGGCCAGCCAGCATCTGGAGCATGGCCGTGCGCAACTGACCCTGGCCGGGGCAGGTGAGCTCTTGGCAGAAGACCTCCGCCAGGCGCAGCAGGCTTTGGGCGAGATTACCGGGGCATTCAGCTCTGACGACCTGCTAGGGCGGATCTTCTCCAGTTTCTGCATCGGCAAATAATCCACAGCCAGGCAAGGTCAAGGCCGCTCCTTCGGGAGCGGCTTTTTTTTGCCCTGAATTTCATCGCGGCAGATACCCGTAGCCAGGCGAACGGAGCGCCTGTGGGAACGCGCCTGCCCACGAAGGATGCTTCACCAAGCCCGAAATTCTGTGGTGGTACCGGCATTTCGAGGGCTCGCCCGCTTTCCGGTACCTGGCGCGATCTCGATGATTTTCCTGGCTCCAGGTTGAAAACCCATTCAGAAGCCCTGTGGAAAACTCGCCTTCAGCTCCGTTGATAAGCAGCCTTTTTTTCTGAGGAAAAACCGCCCTGTGGGTAAGCAGCTAATTAATCCACAGGCTAAATCGCGTTATCCAGAGCCCTCATGGCACTCCAGCCACAGGGTTTAATTTCTCGCAAAGACGCGTGAATCATAGGCTGCGAGCGTTTATCCACAGGTAAGGCTGTGCATAAGAATAAACATAAAAACAAAGCTTTTTTAAATTTTTCCTCTTTGATTTCTGTTGTCTGCCATTCATCCACAGACTGGTCAAAATTTGCTCAGACGGTTTCTTTAAAGGGGGTTAAGTCCCTATACTTGTCCG
Source organism: Pseudomonas sp. BCRC 81390 (assembly GCF_030341915.1). Classification (NCBI taxonomy): domain Bacteria; kingdom Pseudomonadati; phylum Pseudomonadota; class Gammaproteobacteria; order Pseudomonadales; family Pseudomonadaceae; genus Pseudomonas; species Pseudomonas sp. BCRC 81390. Next base: position 174,804 of record NZ_JATAAG010000002.1, read on the forward strand.
CTTACCTTCTCTATTCGCAAAAACAGGCACGAGGTGCGTGGTGGATTTCCCTTCCCGTTTTGAAGTGATCGTCATCGGCGGCGGCCATGCCGGTACCGAGGCTGCGCTTGCGTCTGCACGCATGGGGGTGAAGACCCTGCTGCTGACCCATAACGTGGAAACCCTCGGTCACATGAGCTGCAACCCCGCCATCGGCGGCATTGGCAAAAGCCATCTGGTCAAAGAGATCGATGCCCTCGGTGGCGCCATGGCGTTGGCCACCGACAAGAGCGGCATCCAGTTCCGCGTTCTGAACAACCGCAAGGGCCCGGCCGTACGCGCTACCCGTGCACAGGCCGACCGCGCCATCTACAAGGCAGTGGTGCGTGAAATCCTGGAAAACCAGCCAAACCTGTGGATATTCCAGCAGTCCTGCGACGACCTGATCGTCGAACAGGACCAGGTCAAAGGCGTAGTGACCCAGATGGGCCTGCGTTTCTTTGCCGAATCGGTGGTACTGACCACCGGTACCTTCCTCGGCGGCCTTATCCACATTGGGCTGCAGAACCATTCCGGTGGTCGCGCAGGTGATCCGCCTTCGATCGCCCTGGCCCACCGCATGCGTGAACTGCCGCTGCGCGTCGGGCGCCTGAAAACCGGTACGCCGCCACGCATCGATGGCCGTTCGGTGGACTTCTCGGTCATGACCGAACAGCCAGGCGATACGCCGATCCCGGTAATGTCGTTCATGGGCAATGCCGAGATGCATCCGCGCCAGGTGAGCTGCTGGATCACCCACACCAACGCCCGCACCCACGAAATCATTGCCTCGAACCTCGACCGTTCGCCGATGTACTCGGGGGTGATCGAAGGGGTCGGCCCGCGCTACTGCCCGTCGATCGAAGACAAGATCCACCGCTTCGCCGACAAGGAAAGCCACCAGGTGTTCATCGAGCCTGAAGGCCTGAACACCCATGAGCTGTACCCCAACGGTATTTCCACTTCGCTGCCGTTCGACGTACAGCTGGAACTGGTGCGTTCGATTCGCGGTATGGAAAACGCCCACATCGTGCGCCCGGGCTATGCCATCGAGTACGACTACTTCGACCCGCGCGACCTCAAGTACAGCCTCGAAACCAAAGTCATCGGCGGACTGTTCTTCGCTGGCCAGATCAACGGCACCACCGGTTACGAAGAAGCCGGCGCCCAGGGCCTGCTGGCCGGTACCAACGCCGCCCTGCGGGCGCAGGGCCGTGACAGCTGGTGCCCGCGTCGCGACGAGGCCTACATCGGCGTACTGGTGGACGACCTGATCACCCTGGGTACCCAGGAGCCGTACCGCATGTTCACTTCACGTGCCGAGTACCGCCTGATCCTGCGCGAAGACAACGCCGACCTGCGTCTGACCGAAAAGGGCCGTGAACTTGGCCTGATCGACGACCAGCGCTGGGCCGCCTTCTGCGCCAAGCGCGACGGCATCGAGCGTGAGGAACAACGCCTGAAATCGACCTGGGTACGGCCGAACACCGAGCAAGGCCAGGCCATTGTGGATAAGTTCGGTACTCCGCTCAGCCACGAGTACAGCCTGCTCAACCTGCTGGCCCGCCCGGAAATCGACTACGCCGGTCTCATTGAAGCGACCGGCGGTGAAGCGATCGATCCACAGGTCGCCGAACAGGTCGAGATCCGCACCAAGTACGCCGGTTATATCGACCGGCAGCAGGATGAAATCGCCCGCCTGCGTGCCAGCGAAGACACTCGTCTGCCTGTGGATATCGATTACTCGAGCATTTCCGGGCTGTCCAAGGAAATCCAGGGCAAGCTGGGCCAGACCCGTCCGGAAACCCTCGGCCAGGCTTCGCGCATTCCTGGCGTCACTCCGGCGGCGATTTCCCTGTTGCTGATTCACTTGAAGAAACGCGGCGCTGGCCGCGAATTGGAGCAAAGCGCTTGAGTTCCCTGGTCACCCCGCAACACGCTGAAGAGTTGTCCACAGGTGCGCGTCAGCTCGGTGTCGAGCTGAGCGCCGAGCAGCACGAAAAGCTGCTCGGCTACCTGGCCCTGTTGATCAAATGGAACAAAGCCTACAACCTGACTGCCGTGCGCGACCCCGATGAGATGGTGTCGCGTCATCTGCTGGACAGCCTCAGCGTCATGCCGTTTATCCACAGCGAACGTGACAACTGGCTGGATGTCGGCAGTGGCGGCGGCATGCCTGGCATCCCATTGGCTATCCTGCATCCGCACAAGCGGGTGACGGTGCTGGATGCCAACGGCAAGAAGACGCGCTTCCTGACCCAGGTGAAAATGGAACTCAAGCTGGACAACCTCACGGTTATCCACAGCCGGGTCGAGGCCTTCCAGCCGGCGCAACCGTTCGACGGGATCATCTCCCGCGCTTTCAGCAGCATGGACAACTTCACCAACTGGACCCGCCACCTGGGCGACACCGGGACGCAATGGCTTGCAATGAAGGGGCTGCATCCTGCCGATGAACTGGTAGCATTGCCCGCAGACTTCACAGTGGAAAGCGAGCAGGCCCTGACCGTTCCAGGTTGCCAGGGCCAGCGCCATCTGCTGATACTGCGCCGCAAGGCATGACTGGGAACACACGCAACAATGGCTAAGGTATTCGCAATCGCGAACCAGAAGGGTGGTGTGGGCAAGACCACCACCTGTATCAATCTCGCTGCCTCGCTGGCCGCAACCAAGCGTCGTGTGCTGCTGATCGACCTCGATCCGCAAGGCAACGCCACCATGGGCAGCGGTGTGGACAAGCACGAGCTCGAGCACTCGGTCTACGACCTGTTGATCGGGGAATGCGACCTGGCCCAGGCCATGCATTACTCCGAGCACGGGGGTTTCCAGTTGCTGCCTGCGAACCGTGACCTGACCGCCGCCGAAGTGGTGCTGCTGGAAATGCAGGTCAAGGAAAGCCGCCTGCGCAACGCCCTGGCACCGATCCGCGACAACTACGACTACATCCTCATCGACTGCCCGCCGTCGCTGTCGATGCTGACGCTCAACGCCCTGGTCGCCTCGGATGGCGTGATCATCCCGATGCAGTGCGAGTATTACGCGCTGGAAGGTCTCAGTGACCTTGTGGATAACATCAAGCGCATCGCTGCCCGGTTGAATCCAGAGCTGAAGATCGAAGGCCTGCTACGGACCATGTACGACCCGCGGCTGAGCCTGAACAACGATGTTTCGGCGCAACTGAAGGAGCACTTCGGCCCGCAGCTGTACGACACCGTCATTCCGCGCAACATTCGCCTGGCCGAGGCCCCGAGCTTTGGCATGCCGGCCCTGGCCTACGACAAGCAATCGCGCGGCGCGCTGGCGTATCTGGCCCTGGCCGGGGAACTGGTCCGCCGTCAACGCCGTCAATCACGCACTGCACAAACAACTTAAGGAATCCGTATGGCCGTCAAGAAACGGGGTCTCGGACGTGGGTTGGATGCACTGCTCAGTGGTCCTTCCGTCAGCGCGCTCGAAGAGCAGGCTGTGAAGATCGACCAGAAAGAACTGCAACACCTGCCGGTCGAGCTGATCCAGCGTGGCAAGTACCAGCCGCGCCGGGACATGGACCCGGAGGCGCTGGAAGAGCTTGCGCACTCGATTCGCAACCATGGCGTGATGCAACCGATCGTGGTCCGCCCGATCGGCGACAACCGCTACGAGATCATCGCCGGTGAGCGCCGCTGGCGTGCTACCCAGCAGGCTGGCCTGGACAAGATCCCGGCCATGGTCCGCGAAGTGCCCGACGAAGCTGCCATCGCCATGGCGCTGATCGAGAACATCCAGCGCGAAGACCTCAACCCGTTGGAAGAGGCCTTGGCGCTGCAGCGCTTGCAGCAGGAATTCGAACTCACCCAGCAGCAGGTGGCCGACGCCGTAGGCAAGTCGCGGGTAACCGTGGCCAACCTGCTGCGCCTGATCACCTTGCCTGAGGCGATCAAGACCATGCTCGCCCATGGCGACCTGGAGATGGGCCACGCGCGTGCGTTGCTCGGGCTGGATGAAAACCGTCAGGAAGAGGGGGCGCGTCATGTTGTCGCACGCGGCCTCACCGTGCGCCAAACCGAGGCACTGGTTCGTCAGTGGCTCAGCGACAAACCTGATCCGGTCGAGCCGAGCAAACCTGATCCGGATATCGCACGCCTTGAACAGCGTCTCGCAGAGCGCCTGGGCTCGGCGGTGCAGATCCGTCATGGCAACAAGGGCAAAGGCCAGTTGGTTATTCGCTACAACTCGCTTGACGAGTTGCAAGGCGTGCTTGCTCACATCCGCTGAAACAATTCCTGTTGTAGCGTGCAGTCGGAAATCACTACGAAGAGTTGAATAGGGGTTAATCCACCCCTATACTCTGCGCGCATTTTGTCGGCACAAATTATGCCAAGTCATAGCTGACTTGTTGGTCGACTTCCGAGGAGCAGTTGTGATGGAAATCCGCACGCCAAACCGCCTGCCTTTCCATCGCTGGGCGGTTTTTCCGGTACTGCTGGCTCAATTCGTCGTACTGCTGCTGGCAACCTTGGTGTTGTGGCAGTGGAAAGGGGCGGTCAGTGGATATTCAGGCCTTTGCGGAGGTTTGATTGCCTGGCTACCCAATGTGTACTTCGCCTGGAAGGCTTTTCGCTTCAGCGGAGCCCGGGCGGCACAAGCCATCGTCAAGTCGTTTTACGCTGGCGAGGCAGGCAAGATGATTTTGACGGCAGTGCTTTTTGCACTGACCTTCGCAGGAGTGAAGCCATTGGCGCCGTTAGCAGTATTCGGCGTCTTCGTGCTGACCCTTTTGGTCAGCTGGTTCGCGCCCCTGCTGATGAATAAAAGACTTTCGAGACCTTAGGGCGTTTGAGGCAACCATGGCAGCAGAAACCGCTTCGGGCTATATCCAGCACCACTTGCAGAACCTGACCTACGGTCAACTACCAGACGGCAGCTGGGGCTTCGCCCATTCGGCTGCAGAAGCCAAGGCAATGGGCTTCTGGGCGTTCCACCTGGACACCCTGGGTTGGTCCGTCGCGCTGGGTCTGATCTTCCTGTTCATCTTCCGCATGGCGGCCAAGAAGGCGACTTCCGGCCAACCTGGCGGCCTGCAGAACTTCGTTGAAGTGCTGGTGGACTTCGTCAACGGCAGCGTGAAGGACTCCTTCCACGGCCGTAGCCCGGTAATCGCCCCGCTGGCGCTGACCATTTTCGTCTGGGTGTTCCTGATGAACGCCATCGACCTGGTACCGGTCGACTGGATTCCTCAGCTGGCCATCCTGATCTCCGGTGACCCGCACATTCCGTTCCGCGCCGTGTCGACCACCGACCCGAACGCGACCCTGGCCATGGCCTTCTGCGTGTTCGCCCTGATCATCTTCTACAGCATCAAGGTCAAGGGCCTGGGTGGCTTCATCGGTGAGCTGACCCTGCACCCGTTCGGCAGCAAGAACATCTTCGTGCAGATCCTGCTGATTCCGGTCAACTTCCTGCTGGAATTCGTCACCCTGATCGCCAAGCCGATCTCGCTGGCACTGCGTCTGTTCGGCAACATGTACGCCGGCGAACTGGTGTTCATCCTGATCGCCGTGATGTTCGGCGCCGGCATCCTGTGGCTCAGCGGCCTGGGTGTGGTGCTGCAGTGGGCGTGGGCTGTGTTCCACATCCTGATCATCACCCTGCAAGCCTTCATCTTCATGATGCTTACCATCGTCTACCTGTCGATGGCTCACGAAGATAACCATTAAGACCGCCTGGCGTGTCTGATAGCCTTCCCCGCTCGTTTGGGGGGAGGGCTTAAAAAGTCCGCAAGGGCATGCTGTACCAAACGATTTGTTTTACCGCTTCAAACTAAAAACCTAACCAATACGACGTAAAAGTCGGGAGGAAAGATGGAAACTGTAGTTGGTCTGACCGCTATCGCTGTTGCTCTGCTGATCGGCCTGGGTGCTCTGGGTACCGCCATTGGTTTCGGCCTGCTGGGCGGCAAGTTCCTGGAAGGCGCTGCTCGTCAGCCTGAGATGGTTCCGATGCTGCAGGTCAAAATGTTCATCGTCGCCGGTCTGCTCGACGCCGTAACCATGATCGGTGTTGGTATCGCCCTGTTCTTCACCTTCGCGAACCCCTTCGTTGGTCAGATCGCCGGCTAATCACTCGTTTCCACGAGTTGATTGGTGTGATGGACAAAGACCGAGCGAGGTGTTGGCGTGAACATTAATGCAACCCTGATTGGCCAATCCGTTGCTTTTCTGATTTTTGTACTCTTCTGCATGAAGTATGTATGGCCTCCGGTCATCACTGCCCTGCAAGAGCGCCAAAAGAAGATTGCCGACGGCTTGGACGCTGCCAACCGCGCAGCTCGCGACCTGGAGCTGGCCCAAGAGAAAGCGGGTCAGCAACTGCGTGAAGCAAAGGCACAGGCAGCCGAAATCATTGAGCAAAGCAAGAAACGCGCTGCTCAGCTTGTCGAGGAAGCCCGTGAACAGGCTCGCGTCGAAGCTGACCGTGTGAAGGCTCAGGCTCAAGCCGAGATCGAACAGGAACTGAACAGCGTCAAAGACGCCCTGCGTGCCCAAGTGGGTGCCCTGGCTGTTGGCGGTGCTGAAAAGATCCTTGGCGCCACAATCGATCAAAACGCGCATGCGGAGCTGGTTAACAAACTGGCCGCTGAAATTTAAGCGAGGGCGATCATGGCAGAACTGACCACGTTGGCCCGACCTTACGCTAAGGCTGCCTTTGAGCATGCCCAGGCCCATCAGCAACTGGCCAATTGGTCAGCCATGCTCGGCCTGGCTGCTGCGGTGTCGGAAGACGACACCATGCAGCGCCTGCTCAAGGCCCCGCGACTGACAAGCGCAGAAAAGGCCGCCGCATTCATTGAAGTGTGCGGTGACAAGTTCGATGCACAGGCACAGAATTTCATTCATGTTGCCGCGGAAAACGACCGTCTCCTGCTTCTGCCGGAGATTGCCGCCCTGTTCGACCTGTACAAGGCCGAGCAAGAGAAATCCGTGGACGTGGAAGTCACCAGTGCTTTTGCGTTGAACCAAGAACAGCAAGACAAACTCGCCAAGGTTCTCAGTGCACGGCTCAGCCGGGAAGTGCGCCTGCACGCGTCGGAGGATGCCAGCCTGATCGGCGGCGTCGTCATCCGCGCCGGCGACCTGGTAATCGATGGCTCGGTTCGCGGCAAGATCGCGAAACTGGCCGAAGCATTGAAATCTTGAGTTTGAAGGGGCAGCAGAGCAATGCAGCAACTCAATCCTTCCGAAATTAGTGAAATCATCAAGGGTCGCATCGAGAAGCTCGATGTCGGCTCCCAAGCCCGTAACGAAGGCACCGTCGTAAGCGTTTCCGACGGTATCGTACGGATCCACGGTCTGGCCGACGCTATGTACGGCGAAATGATCGAGTTCCCGGGCGGCGTATACGGTATGGCACTGAACCTGGAGCAAGACTCCGTTGGTGCGGTGGTACTGGGTGCGTACACCTCCCTCGCCGAGGGCATGAGCGCCAAGTGCACCGGTCGTATCCTGGAAGTTCCGGTCGGCAAAGGCCTGCTGGGCCGCGTCGTCGACGCTCTGGGTAACCCGATCGATGGCAAAGGTCCTCTGGCCACCACCGAAACCGACGCGGTCGAAAAGGTCGCTCCGGGTGTGATCTGGCGTAAGTCGGTAGACCAGCCTGTACAGACTGGCTACAAGTCGGTTGACGCCATGATCCCGGTTGGCCGTGGCCAGCGCGAGCTGATCATCGGTGACCGTCAGATCGGTAAGACTGCCATGGCGGTCGACGCGATCATCAACCAGAAAAACAGCGGTATCTTCTGCGTATACGTGGCCGTAGGCCAGAAGCAGTCGACCATCGCCAACGTTGTGCGCAAGCTGGAAGAAGCCGGCGCCCTGGCCAACACCATCGTTGTTGCCGCCAGCGCCTCGGAATCGGCCGCGCTGCAGTTCCTGGCCCCGTACGCCGGCTGCACCATGGGCGAATACTTCCGTGACCGCGGTGAAGACGCCCTGATCGTTTACGATGACCTGTCCAAGCAGGCCGTTGCCTACCGTCAGATCTCCCTGCTGCTGCGCCGTCCGCCAGGACGTGAAGCGTACCCAGGTGACGTGTTCTATCTCCACTCCCGTCTGCTGGAGCGTGCATCGCGCGTTTCGGAAGAATACGTCGAGAAGTTCACCAACGGCGCAGTCACTGGCAAGACCGGTTCCCTGACCGCCCTGCCGATCATCGAAACCCAGGCTGGCGACGTTTCCGCGTTCGTTCCGACCAACGTGATTTCCATCACCGACGGTCAGATCTTCCTGGAATCGGCCATGTTCAACTCGGGCATCCGCCCTGCAGTCAACGCCGGTGTTTCGGTATCCCGCGTAGGTGGTGCCGCTCAGACCAAGATCATCAAGAAGCTGTCCGGTGGTATTCGTACCGCTCTGGCTCAGTACCGTGAACTGGCTGCATTCGCCCAGTTCGCTTCCGATCTGGACGAAGCGACCCGCAAGCAGCTGGAGCATGGTCAGCGCGTTACCGAGCTGATGAAGCAGAAGCAGTACGCGCCAATGTCCATCGCGGACATGGCCCTGTCGCTGTACGCCGCTGAGCGTGGCTTCCTGACCGACGTAGAAGTCTCCAAGGTCGGCAGCTTCGAGCAAGCTCTGATCGCCTACTTCAACCGTGATCACGCCGAACTGATGGCCAAGATCAACGTGAAGGGTGACTTCAATGACGAAATCGACGCTGGCATGAAAGCTGGCATCGAGAAGTTCAAGGCCACCCAGACCTGGTAAGCCGCAGCGGGGGCCCTGGCCCCCGCTTGCTAACCTGATAGGTGATACATGGCAGGCGCAAAAGAGATTCGCAGTAAGATTGCGAGCATCAAAAGCACGCAAAAAATTACCAGCGCCATGGAAAAAGTGGCGGTCAGCAAAATGCGCAAGGCACAACTGCGCATGGCTGCTAGCCGTCCCTACGCGGAGCGTATCCGCCAGGTGATCGGTCATCTGGCCAACGCCAACCCGGAATACCGCCACCCGTTCATGATCGAGCGCCCTGTAAAGCGCGCCGGTTATATCGTGGTGAGCAGTGACCGTGGTCTGTGCGGTGGCTTGAACACCAACCTGTTCAAGGCCCTGGTCAAGGACATGAACGAAAACCGCGAACAGGGCGTTGAAATCGACCTGTGCGTGATCGGCAGCAAGGGTGCGGCATTCTTCCGCAACTTTGGCGGCAACGTCGTAGCCGCGATCAGCCACTTGGGCGAAGAGCCATCGATCAACGACCTGATCGGCTCCGTCAAAGTGATGCTGGACGCCTACCTGGACGGCCGCATCGATCGCCTCTCGGTGGTTTCGAACAAGTTCATCAACACCATGACCCAAAAACCGACGGTCGAGCAATTGGTACCGTTGGTGGCAACCCCGGATCAGGATCTCAAGCATCACTGGGACTACCTGTACGAACCCGACGCAAAAGAGCTGCTGGACGGCTTGATGGTGCGTTACGTGGAGTCGCAGGTGTACCAGGCGGTGGTCGAGAACAACGCTGCTGAACAAGCGGCCCGGATGATCGCCATGAAGAACGCCACAGACAACGCCGGTGATTTGATCAGCGAACTCCAGCTGATCTACAACAAGGCGCGTCAGGCTGCGATCACCCAGGAGATCTCGGAAATCGTCGGCGGCGCTGCCGCGGTTTAACGGTTCAAATATTCAGAGGATCCAGCTATGAGTAGCGGACGTATCGTTCAAATCATCGGCGCCGTCATCGACGTGGAATTCCCACGTGACGTCGTGCCGAGTGTTTACAACGCGCTGAAAGTACAAGGCGCGGACACCACCCTGGAAGTTCAGCAGCAGCTGGGCGACGGCGTGGTTCGTACCATTGCGATGGGCTCGACCGAAGGCCTGAAGCGCGGTCTGGATGTCGTCGACACCGGCGCTGCCATCTCCGTTCCTGTTGGTAAGGCCACCCTGGGCCGTATCATGGACGTTCTGGGCAACCCGATCGACGAAGCCGGCCCGATCGGCGAAGAAGAGCGTCGTGGTATCCACCAGAAGGCGCCTTCCTTCGCTGACCAGGCAGGCGGCAACGACCTGCTGGAAACCGGCATCAAGGTTATCGACCTGGTTTGCCCGTTCGCCAAGGGTGGTAAGGTTGGTCTGTTCGGTGGTGCCGGCGTCGGCAAGACCGTTAACATGATGGAACTGATCCGTAACATCGCCATCGAGCACAGCGGTTATTCCGTGTTCGCTGGTGTGGGCGAGCGTACTCGTGAGGGTAACGACTTCTACCACGAGATGAAGGACTCCAACGTTCTCGACAAGGTAGCACTGGTCTACGGTCAGATGAACGAGCCACCAGGAAACCGTCTGCGCGTAGCGCTGACCGGCCTGACCATGGCTGAGAAGTTCCGTGACGAAGGTAACGACGTTCTGCTGTTCGTCGACAACATCTACCGTTACACCCTGGCCGGTACCGAAGTATCCGCACTGCTGGGCCGTATGCCTTCCGCAGTAGGTTACCAGCCGACCCTGGCCGAAGAGATGGGCGTTCTGCAAGAGCGTATTACTTCGACCAAAGAAGGTTCGATCACCTCGATCCAGGCCGTATACGTACCTGCGGACGACCTGACCGACCCGTCGCCAGCCACCACCTTCGCCCACCTGGACGCCACCGTCGTTCTGTCCCGTGACATCGCTTCCCTGGGTATCTACCCAGCGGTTGACCCACTGGACTCGACTTCGCGCCAGCTGGACCCGAACGTGATCGGCAACGAGCACTACGAAACTGCCCGCCAGGTTCAGTATGTTCTGCAGCGCTACAAAGAGCTGAAGGACATCATTGCGATCCTGGGTATGGACGAACTGTCCGAAGCCGACAAGCAACTGGTAGCCCGCGCTCGTAAGATCCAGCGCTTCCTGTCGCAGCCGTTCTTCGTGGCCGAAGTCTTCACCGGTTCGCCAGGCAAGTACGTTTCCCTGAAAGACACCATTGCTGGCTTCAGCGGCATCCTCAAAGGTGACTACGACCACCTGCCAGAACAAGCGTTCTACATGGTCGGCAGCATCGACGAAGCGATCGAGAAAGCCAAGAAACTGTAATCCCGGCGCCCCGAAAGGGGCGCTAATCAGGTTGAGGCAAGCAGATGGCTATGACAGTCCATTGCGATATCGTCAGCGCGGAAGGAGAAATCTTCTCCGGTCTGGTCGAGATGGTGGTTGCGCACGGCAACCTGGGCGATCTGGGTATCGCTCCAGGCCACGCGCCGCTGATCACCAATCTGAAGCCAGGTCCGATTACGCTGACCAAGCAGGGCGGCGAGCGCGAGGTGTTCTACATCTCTGGCGGCTTCCTGGAAGTGCAGCCGAACATGGTCAAGGTACTCGCCGACACCGTGCAACGTGCAGCCGACCTGGACGAAGCCTCCGCTCAGGATGCCGTCAAGGCAGCTGAGAAGGCCCTGCATGAGAAAGGCGCGGATTTCGACTACAGTGCCGCATCCGCACGTCTGGCCGAGGCCGCAGCCCAGCTGCGTACCGTCCAGCAGATCCGCAAGAAGTTCGGCGGTTAATTGCGCAGGCTTCATGTAGATTGAGAACAAGGGTAGCCATCGGCTACCCTTTTTCTTTTTTGTAACCTATAAAACCGGTCATTTCACTGACCGCCCAGGATTGGTAGCCAGTAATGTCACTCGATATCGTTATTCTCGCTGCCGGCCAAGGCACCCGCATGCGCTCGGCGCTGCCCAAGGTGCTGCACCCGGTAGCCGGCAACTCCATGCTCGGCCATGTTATCCACAGCGCGCGCCAGCTTCAGCCGCAAGGTATCCACGTGGTCATTGGCCATGGAGCCGATCTGGTCCGCGAACGCCTGGCCGCTGACGACCTTAACTTCGTCATGCAGGACAAGCAGCTGGGCACCGGCCACGCGGTTGCCCAGGCATTGCCGGCCCTGACTGCCGACACCGTGCTGGTGCTATATGGCGACGTGCCCCTGATCGAGGTGGAAACGCTGCAGCGCCTGCTGGCCAAGGCCAATCCCCAGCAGCTGGGCCTGCTCACGGTAACCCTCGACGATCCGACCGGCTATGGCCGCATTGTGCGGGACGAGCAGGGCAAGGTGACCGCTATCGTTGAGCACAAGGACGCCAACGATGCGCAGAAAGCGATCAAGGAAGGCAACACCGGCATCCTGGCCCTGCCGGCCGCCCGGCTGGCGGACTGGATGGGGCGTCTGTCGAACAACAATGCCCAGGGCGAGTACTACCTGACCGATGTCATCGCCATGGCAGTGGCCGATGGCCTGGTGGTGGCTACCGAACAGCCGCACGACCCGATGGAAGTGCAAGGCGCCAATGACCGTCGCCAGCTGTCCGAGCTGGAACGTCACTACCAGTTGCGCGAAGGCCGTCGCCTGATGGCCCAAGGGGTGACCCTGCGCGACCCGGCACGCTTCGATGTCCGTGGTGAAGTGACCGTCGGTCGCGACGTGCTGATCGATATCAACGTGGTTCTCGAAGGCAAGGTCGTCATCGAGGATGACGTACAGATCGGCCCGAACTGCGTGATCAAGAATACGACCCTGCGCAAAGGTGCGGTGGTCAAAGCCAACAGCCACCTTGAAGGCGCCGTGATGGGTGAGGGCAGCGATGCCGGCCCGTTCGCCCGCCTGCGCCCGGGCAGTGTGCTGGACGCGAAGGCTCATGTGGGTAACTTCGTCGAACTGAAAAACGCCCATCTGGGCGAAGGAGCCAAGGCCGGGCACCTGACCTACCTGGGCGATGCCGAAATCGGTGCGCGTACCAACATTGGTGCCGGCACCATCACCTGCAACTACGATGGTGCCAACAAGTTCAAGACCGTGATGGGCGAAGACGTCTTCATCGGCTCGAACAACTCGCTGGTCGCGCCTGTGGATATCCAGGCGGGTGCGACTACTGCAGCCGGTTCGACCATCACCCAGACCGTTGAGGCTGGCGACCTGGCGGTGGCACGGGCGCGCCAGCGCAACATCGCGGGCTGGAAGCGACCAGAGAAGATCAAGAAAAGCTGAGTTATACACAGCAGTTTCGATCGAAAGCCGACTTATGTGTATAAGTCGGCTTTTTTTTCAAGCGATACACCTTCGCTAGCGTTTATCGCGGCACCCGCGTGCCCCGTTTATCCCCTGAGTTTTATCCACAGCTTGACGAATCGTTCGTCTTAGGTTTTGATTGCCATCGTTATCTTTCGAATCGAAACTTAAGCGCTCATGTCGAAACGAAATACTCCCCAGCGACGGCACAACATCCTGGCGTTGCTCAGCGAGCAGGGCGAGGTGAGTGTGGACGCGTTGGCCAAGCGTTTCGCCACCTCGGAAGTTACCATCCGCAAGGACCTCGCCGCCCTCGAGGCCAACGGTCTGCTGCTACGCCGCTACGGTGGCGCAGTTCCGGTGCCGCAAGAGCTGCTCGGTGAACCTGCCCAGCCTGTGTCTTCCTATAAAAAGGCAATTGCACGTGCCGCCGTCGCGCGCATTCGCGAACATGCGCGGATCATCATCGACAGCGGCAGCACCACCGCAGCCATGATCCCCGAACTAGGGCGCCAGCCTGGCCTGGTGGTGATGACCAATTCGCTGCATGTCGCACGTGCCATCTGCGACCTCGAACACGAACCGGTGCTGCTGATGACGGGCGGAACCTGGGACCCTCATTCCGAATCGTTCCAGGGCCAGGTGGCCGAGCAGGTATTGCGTTCCTACGATTTCGACCAGCTGTTCATCGGTGCCGACGGCATCGATCTCGGCCGCGGTACGACCACGTTCAACGAGTTGCTCGGGCTGAGCCGGGTCATGGCCGAAGTTGCCCGTGAAGTGATCGTGATGGTCGAGTCGGACAAGGTCGGGCGCAAGATCCCCAACCTCGAGCTGCCCTGGGGCAGCGTGCACACCCTTATTACTGACGAACGCCTGCCCGCAGCGGCACGCGAACAAATTCAAGCCCGCGGCATCAACCTGATCTGCGCCGCGATCAGCCAGGAGCAATAAACCATGTGTGGAATCGTTGGTGCTGTCGCCGAACGCAACATCACAGCCATCCTGATCGAAGGCCTCAAGCGTCTTGAGTACCGCGGGTACGACAGCGCCGGTCTGGCCGTCCTCACTTCGAGTGGTGCACTGCAGCGCCGCCGCCGTATCGGCAAGGTCAGCGAACTGGAGGCCGCGGTTGCCGCCGAGCCGCTGTCTGGCCAACTGGGCATCGCGCACACCCGCTGGGCTACCCACGGTGCGCCGACCGAGGGCAATGCCCACCCGCACTTCTCGAACAATGAAGTGGCCGTGGTGCACAACGGCATCATCGAGAACCATGAAGAACTGCGCGAAGAGCTGAAGGGCCTTGGCTACGTCTTCACTTCGCAGACCGATACCGAAGTTATCGTCCACCTGATCCACCATACCCTGAAGACCACCCCGGACCTGACCGACGCGCTGAAGACCGCTGTGAAGCGCCTGCATGGTGCCTATGGCCTGGCGCTTATCAGTGCCAGTCAGCCTGACCGCCTGGTAGCAGCCCGTAGCGGCAGCCCGCTGGTCATCGGCCTGGGCCTGGGTGAAAACTTCCTGGCCTCCGACCAGCTGGCCCTGCGCCAGGTCACCGACCGCTTCATGTACCTGGAAGAGGGCGACATCGCCGAAATCCGCCGTGACCAGGTTTCCATCTGGGACCAGGAAGGCCGCAAGGTTCAGCGCGAAACCGTGCAGTACCACGAAGGCGCCGAAGCCGCCGACAAGGGGACCTACCGCCACTTCATGCTCAAGGAAATCCACGAGCAGCCAAGCGTGGTGCAGCGTACCCTGGAAGGCCGCCTGGGCAAGGACAGCGTGATGGTGCAGGCCTTCGGCCCACAGGCTGCCGACCTGTTCGCCAAGGTGCGCAACGTGCAGATCGTTGCCTGCGGCACCAGCTATCACGCTGGCATGGTCGCCCGTTACTGGCTGGAAAGCCTGGCCGGCATCCCGTGCCAGGTCGAAGTGGCCAGCGAGTTCCGCTACCGCAAGGTAGTGGTGCAGCCAGACACGCTGTTCGTCTCCATCTCGCAATCTGGTGAAACCGCCGATACCCTGGCCGCGCTGCGTAACGCCAAGGAGCTGGGCTTCCTCGGCAGCCTGGCGATCTGCAACGTGGGCATCAGCTCGCTGGTACGTGAGTCGGACCTGACCCTGCTGACCCTGGCCGGCCCGGAAATCGGCGTGGCGTCGACCAAGGCCTTCACCACCCAGCTGGTCTCGCTGATGCTGCTGACCCTGGCCCTGGGCCAGGTGCGCGGTACCCTGGAAGCCGGCGTCGAAGCCGGGCTGGTAGAGGAGCTGCGCCGCCTGCCGGCCCGCCTGGGTGAAGCCTTGGCCATGGATGCAACCGTCGAGAAAATCGCCGAACTGTTCGCCGACAAGCACCACACCTTGTTCCTCGGCCGCGGTGCGCAGTACCCGGTAGCCATGGAAGGTGCGCTCAAGCTCAAGGAAATCTCCTACATCCACGCTGAAGCCTACCCGGCTGGCGAGCTGAAGCACGGCCCACTGGCGCTGGTGGACAATGACATGCCCGTGGTCACCGTGGCGCCGAACAATGAACTGCTGGAAAAGCTGAAATCCAACCTGCAGGAAGTGCGTGCGCGTGGTGGTGAGCTGGTGGTGTTCGCTGACGAACAGGCTGGCATGACCAACGGCGAAGGTACCCACGTGATCAAGGTGCCGCACATTGCGGACGCCCTGGCACCGATCCTTTACACCATTCCGTTGCAGCTGCTGTCTTACTATGTGGCCGTGCTCAAGGGCACCGACGTGGACCAGCCGCGGAACCTGGCGAAGTCGGTTACGGTCGAGTAAGGCGCAAGCCGGGGCGAGCAATGCTCTGGTTGCCCCGGCCACTCCAAGCTACAACGCCGCTCAGGCCAACCACGGCCATAGCGGCCTTGTGTCGCGAAAGGGCTGCAATGCAGCCCTTCGCAGTCCTGCCTCAGATCTGCATCGCCATGCCATCCACATTCATCGCTGCCTGGCGCAAGGCCTCGGAGCGGGTCGGGTGGGGGTGGCAGGTGAGGGCGATGTCCTCTGCCGAGGCCGAGAACTCCATGGCCACGCAGAACTCACCAATCATCTCGCTGACACTCGGGCCCACCAGGTGCACCCCCAGTACTTCATCGGTCTGGGCATCAGCGATGACCTTGGCGAAACCTTCGGTCTCATGGTTGATCTTGGCACGGCTGTTCGCCGTGAAGGGGAACTTGCCGACCTTGTAGGCACGGCCTTCGGCCTTGAGTTGCTCTTCGGTCTTGCCCACGCTGGCCAGCTCCGGGCGCGTGTAGATCACACCTGGGATGAGGTTGTAGTTGACCTCGTGGGGCTTGCCGGCGATGCGTTCGATGCAGGCCACCGCTTCGTCTTCGGCCTTGTGCGCCAGCATCGGGCCAGAAGTGACGTCGCCAATCACCCAGATTCCCGGCGCAGACGTGCGGTGGTGATCGTTGCCGAGCATGCCGCGCTTGTCGGTTGCCAGGCCCACGCTTTCCAGGTTCAGCCCTTGGGTATAGGGACGGCGGCCGATGGCGACCAGTACATAGTCGGCCTGCAGCGTTTCTGCGTTGCCGCCGGCGGCTGGCTCCAGGGTCAGGCTGACGCCTTCGGCGCTGGCGTTGGCCTGGGTTACCTTGCTGCCCAGCTTGAACACCATGCCTTGCTTGGCCAGTGCCTTTTGCAGGGTCTTGGCGGTTTCTTGGTCGGTGCCCGGGCAGATGCGATCGAGGTATTCGATGACCGTGACCTGGCTGCCCAGGCGTCGCCATACCGAGCCCAGCTCGAGGCCGATGACGCCGGCACCGATGACGACCAGGTGCTTGGGTACCTGTGGCAGCGACAGTGCGCCGGTCGAGTCGATGATGCGCTGGTTGTCGATGGTCACGCCTGGCAGCGGCGTCGGCTCGGAGCCAGTTGCAATCACGATGTCCTTGGCCTGTAATGCAGTTTCGCTGCCGTCCTCGGCCTTGACCACGACCTTGCCAACGCCATCCAGGCGACCCCAGCCCTTGATCCAGTCGACCTTGTTCTTGCGGAACAGGTACTCGATGCCCTTGGTCAGGCCGGTCACGCTCTCGTCCTTCTGTTTCATCATCTGGGCGAGGTTGAGATTAGGTTTCACCTCGATACCGAGGTGAGCAAATTCGCCACCGCTGGCGGCTTCGTAGAGTTCGGACGCATGCAGCAGTGCCTTGGAAGGCATGCAGCCCACGTTCAGGCAGGTGCCGCCGAGGGTCGAGCGGCCTTCCACGCAGGCAACGCTCAGGCCCAGCTGGCCGGCACGTATGGCTGCGTTGTAGCCGCCAGGGCCGCCGCCAATGATCACCACGTCATAGGATTTCATGGTTCAACTCCAGGATGAAGAAGCGCGAGAGGGGCACAAGGTTAAGCTGAGATGCAAAAATTGTATACAATCTTCAGGCTGAGTAAGATCAGTTGGTTCTAGACCATGGTCGCGTATAAAGGAAACATCCCACGAATGAACTACTCTGTTCCGGCGACGTTCGAAATTTCAGGCGTCGTGGCCAAATACGGACAGGAGGGTCGTTCATGCTTGCGCAACTTCCACCGGCACTGCAGAGCCTGCATCTGCCGCTGCGGCTGAAACTGTGGGACGGTAACCAGTTCGATCTGGGGCCCAGCCCGCAGGTCACCATTCTGGTCAAGGAGCCACAGCTGATCAGCCAGTTGAGCCACCCAAGCATGGACCAGCTGGGCACGGCATTCGTCGAGGGCAAGCTGGAGCTGGAAGGGGATATCGGTGAAGCCATACGCGTGTGCGATGAGCTGAGCGAAGCGTTGCTGACCGAGGCGGATGAGGCGCCACCGCAACGGCAAGCCCACGACAAGAGCACTGACGCCGAAGCCATTTCATACCATTATGACGTTTCCAACGCGTTCTACCAGTTGTGGCTGGACCAGGACATGGTCTATTCGTGCGCCTACTTCCGCGAGCCGGACAACACGCTCGATCAGGCGCAGCAGGACAAGTTCGATCACCTGTGTCGCAAGCTGCGCCTGGACGCCGGCGACTATCTGCTCGACGTAGGCTGTGGCTGGGGTGGGCTGGCGCGTTTCGCTGCCCGAGAATATGGCGCCAAGGTGTTCGGCATCACCTTGAGCAAGGAGCAACTGAAGCTCGGCCAGGAGCGTGTCAAGGCAGAAGGCCTCGACGGCAAGGTCGAACTGAAGATTCTCGACTACCGTGACCTGCCGCAGGACGGCCGCTTCGACAAGGTAGTCAGCGTTGGCATGTTCGAGCATGTTGGCCACGCCAACCTGGCGCTGTATTGCCAGAAGCTGTTCGGTGCCGTGAGGGAAGGGGGCCTGGTGATGAACCACGGCATCACTGCCAAGCACGTCGATGGCCGTCCGGTTGGGCGTGGCGCTGGCGACTTCATCGACCGCTATGTGTTCCCTCATGGAGAACTGCCACACCTGTCGATGATCAGCGCCAGCATCTGTGAAGCGGGGTTGGAAGTGGTAGACGTGGAAAGCTTGCGTCTGCACTACGCCAAGACCCTGCACCACTGGAGCGAGAACCTGGAAAACCAGTTGCACAAGGCAGCGGACCTGGTGCCTGAGAAGACCTTGCGCATCTGGCGCCTGTATTTGGCCGGATGTGCCTACGCCTTCGAAAAGGGCTGGATCAACCTGCACCAGATTCTGGCAGTGAAGCCATACGACGATGGGCATCACGACCTGCCGTGGACGCGTGAAGACCTATATCGCTGACTTTCCCTGCTTCACGGTGGGGCGGGTTTACCCGTGAATGCGCCAGAGATGGTACGGGCGCAATCATGGGTGAACCCGTTCCCGCAAGCCCTCCGCGACGCGCAGAGGAAACCGCGCCTACTCCTTACAGAATCGGCGAAATCAGCCGCGCAATCCGCATCCCCAGTTGCTGTAGCCGATGAGTGTCACGGCTGTCCTCTGCAGTGATCTCCCGAGCCTGTTCAAAGTCATTGATCAACATGCTCTCCACCTGGTCGGCGAAGCTGCGGTCTGCCGTCAACAGCGTGATTTCGAAGTTCAGGCGGAACGAGCGGTTGTCCAGGTTGGCACTGCCGATTGCGCTGATCTCGTCATCCACCAGCACCACCTTCTGGTGCAGGAAGCCGGGTTGGTAGCGGAACATGCGCACCCCCGCACGCACCGCTTCGAAGGCAAACAGGCTGGAGGCGGCATAGACGATGCGGTGATCGGGGCGTGACGGTATCAACACGCGTACATCGACCCCACGCAGTACCGCCAGGCGCAACGCGGCGAATACCGCTTCGTCGGGGATGAAGTACGGGCTGGTGATCCACACTCGCCGGGTGGCTGAATGAATCGCTTCGATGAAGAACAGCGAGCAAGTTTCCTGTGGGTCGGCCGGACCGCTTGCCAAGGCCTGGCAGAGCACGCCGTCGTCCGGGTAGGCGTCCGGCAGGATCAGTGGAGGCAGCTGGCGCGTGGCCCAATACCAATCCTCGGCGAACGACTCTTGCAGGCATGCCAGCACCGGCCCGGTTATCTGTACATGGGTATCGCGCCAGGGCGAGAGCTGCGGGTGCGCGCCCAGGTATTCATCGCCCACGTTATGGCCGCCGACGAAACCGATCAGGCCATCCACCACCACGATCTTGCGGTGGTTGCGAAAGTTCACCTGGAAGCGGTTGAACCAGCCTCGGCGAGTGGCGAAGGCGTGGATTTGTACGCCGCCTTCGCGCAGGACCTGACTGTAGCTGGCCGGCAGGGCATGGCTGCCGACTCGGTCGTAAAGGACGAATATCTGCACGCCTTCGGCAGCCTTGCGCAGCAGTAATTGTTGAAGCGCCTTACCAAGGCTGTCGTCATGAATGATGAAGAACTGGACCAGCACCACGTCGCGGGCTTTTTCGATGGCGGTGAATATGGCATCGAACGTCGCTTTTCCATCGATCAGCAGCTTCACCTGGTTGTTGGCCAGGCAGGGCATGCGGCCTAGCTTTGGCATGGCACGCAAGGCTGCGTAGCTTTCCGACTCGCGGGCGGTGAGGGCCTCTTCTACCCATGGCCGCCAGTTGAGGTTGGCCATGGCAACGTGCATTTCCTGGTTGGCCTGGCGCCTCGCCTTGATGTAGGCATAGAACGAGCGCGCACCGAAAACCAGGTAGGGAATCAAGGTGAGGTAGGGGATGAAGAACAATGGCATGGCCCAGGCAATTGCGCCTTGGGCAGTGCGCACGGTGAACAGCGCATGCAGTGCGGCGACGATACCCAGCAGGTGGATCAGGCCGAGTAGATAACCGAAGAAGTAGGGGCTGTGGTAATCCATATGCATCCTGCTTGCCGAGTACACTTGTGTAACAGAACACGTTCCCGCTCCGCCTTGCAACCGGAAGGTGGATTTGGCGTCTAAGGCTCAGCCCGGCCCGGTTGGCCGGTTTTTTCCAGGAGCGTTCGTCCATGAAGATTCGTCTGCCACTGTTGGCGTTGGCCCTAGCTATGAGCAGCCCGTTGGTGCATGCGCAAATGCTGCAGCCAGGATTGTGGGAGCTGACCACCAGCAACATGCAGGTCGATGGCAAGCCGTTACCCGACATGGAATTCATGCTCGGCCAGTTGAAGAACTTGCCGCCGGAACAACGCGCGATGATGGAAGGCGTGCTGGCCAAGCAAGGTGTCACTGTCGGCGGTAAGGGGGTGCGTTCTTGCCTGACTCCAGAGCAGGTAGCCACTAACGACATTCCGTTGCAGGACCCTAAGTCAGGTTGCACCCAGAAGATTACCGACCGCACCGGCAACGTGTGGAAGTTCCAGTTCAGTTGCCCGCGAGCACAGGGCACTGGCCAGGCGACGTTCCTCAGCGACCGCGAGTTCACTACCCAGGTGAATGGCACGTTCAACGCTTCGGGTGTGCAGCAGCAAGGCAGTATGAATACCCGTGCCGTGTGGTTGGGGAGTGACTGCGGTTCGGTCAAGCCGCGTAGCTGATATCCCACTGCCACTGGCTGGACGCGACAGCATCGTGGGCATGCAGGCTTTCTGCATGTTCCACGCGTAGTTTGAAGGCTGTGCTCCATTCAACTTGTCGCAACGCCTTATGCAAACGTCGAGCTGCGTCTTCACAGAACATCAGGTTCTGGCCATTGGCCAAGGCGAACGCTTGTTCATCGGCACGCTTGACTGCGGTCTGTACTGCTGTCTCCAGGCTCGCTTCCATGCGATCGATCAGTTCGGTGATTGGCAGCTGCTGCTGACCGCTGCGTAGTCTCACCTGGATATGCGCGTTACTGCGTTGGCTGTGGGGTGTCGCGACGATGCCCTCGGCGCTGCCTAGCCACTGTAACACCGCAGCTTGGTCGACCGGCGTGGAGGGGAAGTCCGCCTGGAACTGATGCTGGATCAGTTGCCGTGCAAGCGCAGCTGAGCAAGGGCAGGTCGAAGAGTAAGGAATGGAAACGGATAGTTCCACGTGGAACATTTCTTTCTCGATCCTTGCATCGACTATCACGGGATAGGTTTTCCACCCGTGCAAAGGGCTGACCAGAGCAGGCCTTTTCAGCAAATGCTCGAAGCGCAGACGCAGATAGGCCGCCGCAGACAGCCCTTCATGGCTGTCCAGAAAACCAGACAGTAGCTGCCGAATGGCGAGCGTTGTAAGTGGCTGGTGTTCCAGGGCTTCCAGGGCCAGGTATAGCCGTGACATGTGGATACCACGGGAGCTGCCGTCCACCAGGCTTACGCCAGCATCAACGGTAGCCGCCGTTTGGCGCCCGTCGAAGTGGACCGGCAAGGCGATCCCGCACATCCCCACCCAGTCCAAAGGTAAGGCGTAGTCATGGGTCTGGGTAGCAATGTCGGGGAGCTTCAGCTGGGTCATCTGGCATTCCAAACAAAAGGGTTTCAACGGCAGCCGGCGATCAAGCTGCAACGCAGGTTGAAGCGTTGCCCACTGGAACTGGAAACGCGGTTAACGGTGGTCCAGCCGATGCGTCGGCTGTAACCCACCCAGGCTTCGCCATCGCTGGCCAGGCCGGTAAAGAAGGTCAACGTGCCGTAGCGGATATTGGTTTGTGCCCAAAGGCGGCGGCTGTCGAAGTCATAACCCCGAAGGTAAAAGACGCTGCCTTCGCTGCGAACGCTATAGAAACTGCCCTTGCCATTCTGACAGGCGAGCAGTGTCGCGCTGCGGGTACAGAGCGCCAACGAGCCGCCCTGTGGCAGGGCGAGCAGCGAGGTGGGCAGCGCAAGCAATAGCAGCACCGAGGCGCGTAGCAGTTTCATTTCCATCCTTTGTCAGCACATGTCGTCGAGAACGGCTTGGCGAAATTGTATTGTTACTTTATAACATTGTGCAATGCATCGTTTCGAATGCGCTTCGCCTGAAGAGGTTTGCCATGTCCAATCGTCTCCCTGTTACCGTGCTGTCCGGCTTCCTTGGCGCCGGCAAGAGCACATTGCTCAACCATGTGCTGCGCAACCGCGACAACCTGCGGGTCGCGGTCATCGTCAATGACATGAGCGAAATCAACATCGACGCCAGCGAGGTACAGCGCAATGTCAGCCTCAACCGTGCTGAAGAAAAGCTGGTGGAGATGAGCAATGGCTGTATCTGCTGCACGTTGCGTGAAGACCTGCTCGAGGAGGTGGCGCGGCTCGCCGGGGAAGGTCGGTTCGATTATCTGCTGATCGAGTCCACTGGAATCTCCGAGCCGCTGCCTGTGGCCGAGACCTTTACCTTTCGCGACGAACAGGGCCGCAGCCTCTCCGACATGGCGCGGCTGGACACCATGGTCACTGTGGTCGATGGCCTGAACTTCATGCGTGATTACCAGGCAGCCGACAGCCTGGCCAGCCGCGGCGAGACCCTGGGTGAAGAGGACGAGCGTTCCATCAGCGACCTGCTGATCGAACAGGTGGAGTTCGCCGATGTGTTGTTGTTGAGCAAGATCGACCTGATCAGCCAGCATCAGCGCGAAGAGCTGATGGCCATTCTACGTAGCCTTAACGCGCGAGCGCAGATCATCCCCATGGTAATGGGCCAGGTCCCGCTGGCGCGTATCCTGGATACCGGCTTGTTCGACTTCGAGCAGGCCGCCCAGGCACCCGGTTGGTTGCAGGAACTGCGAGGCGAACATGTACCCGAAACCGAAGAGTACGGTATCGCAGCCACTACCTGGCAGGCCCGGCGGCCGTTTCACCCACAGCGCTTTTTCGATTTTATCCACACGCCCTGGAGCAATGGCCGGCTGCTACGTTCAAAAGGCTTTTTCTGGTTGGCCAGCAAGTTTCAGGAGGCGGGAAGTTGGTCGCAAGCGGGCGGGATGATGCGTCATGGGCTGGCGGGCCGCTGGTGGCGCTTCGTTCCGCGCGAACAGTGGCCGCAGGATGTGGATAACACCGCTGCGATTCTGCAAAACTGGACAGCCGAGAGTGGTGACTGCCGCCAGGAGCTGGTGTTCATCGGGCAGAATATCGATTTCGCGGAATTATCCACAGCCCTCGATGCGTGCCTGTTGACCGATGAAGAAATGGCCTTGGGACCCATGGGCTGGTTACGCCTGCCCGACCCGTTCGGTCCATGGCAGGAGGAGGCCGCAGCATGATCCCCGAACGCACACCTGTGGATATCTTTCAGGTAAGCGGCGATACACCTCAGGTGCTGACTGACGTGCTGCAGGACGGCGTCAACCTGGCGGTGTGGCGCCGGCGCTTGCCGGCACAGCTGGAGGACTTTGCCGCGCTGGCCATCAGCCTTGGCCAGCCATTGGCGGACCAGCGCGTTATCGACGTGGACGAGCAGCGCATGCCGGTATTGACCGAGCTGTTGCGGGAAACGGCAGATTTGCACGGCTATGAAGCGTTCGTTGCCGATGTGAATTGGCTGCTGGCGGCCTACACCTGCCTGGTGGGTGCACGGCGGGTCGGCTTGCGCTTGCGGGTATTGGCGGGGCCCATGTGCCCACGCTTCCATGTGGATAACGTGCCGCTGCGCTTGCTTACCAGCTACGCTGGCCCGGGCACCGAATGGTTGCCCGTGCAGGCCAGTGCGTGCGTCGATTTGCGCACAGCGCAGCCGCCTGTGGATAACATTCAGCGTTTGCACGCAGGCGATGTGGCAGTGCTCAAGGGCGAGAAGTGGCATGGCAACGAAGGCGCTGGCCTGGTGCACCGTTCGCCTCCGGAGCGGCAGGGGCGACTGTTGCTCAGCCTTGACTGGCTGGCCTGACGGCGCATAGTGAGGCATTGCCATCGCCCGAAGCCACGCCATGCTGCAGAATATTCCCACCCATGTGATTGCCGGCCCGCTCGGTGCCGGCAAGACCACCCTGATCCGCCATCTGTTGGCCCAACGTCCGCGCAATGAGCGCTGGGCAGTGCTGATCAACGAGTTCGGCCTGGTCGGGCTTGATGCGGCCTTGCTCAGCCGTGACGAGGACGGGATCGCCATCGGCGAGGTCGCGGGTGGCTGCCTGTGCTGCGTCAACGGCATGCCGTTCCAGGTGGGCCTGGGCCGGCTGCTGCGCAAGTCCCGGCCTGATCGGTTGTTCATAGAGCCATCCGGGTTGGGCCATCCGTTGCAGCTGCTTGCTCAGTTGCAACAGGCACCTTGGGCTGGGGTGCTGGCGGTACAGCCGTTGCTGATGGTCGTGGATGCGCAGTCGATGGTTCGTGACGAGCGGCTGGCGGAGGCTCAACAGCAGGCGCTCGATGCAGCGGAAGGTGTTGTCTTGAACAAGGCTGAGTCGCTGGATGATGCTTGCAAGGCATCGATAACGGACAGGTTTCCCGCCAAGAAAGTGTTCTGGACGATCGACGGGCAGTTGCCCGTGTCGGACCTTCCCACTATACCCACCAGTACCGCTGCTAATTCCCTTGTGGATAACCTGGTTCCTGACAACAGGCTGATGCCCCCGGCGCTCTGGGCAGACCCTGGCCAACCGATCTGTCTCGCCCAGCAAGGCGAGGGTGGCTGGAGCATCGGCTGGCGCTGGCATCCCGACCAACAGTTTTATCCACAACGCCTGCAGGCGTTCCTGCGGGCCTGGCCATGGCGGCGTGCGAAAGGAGTTATCCACACAGTGGAAGGCTGGCAATCGTTCAATGGCCTGGACGGCGACATGCCCATCTGGCAGCCCAGCGACTGGCGCCGGGATACCCGCATCGAGCTGATTTTCGACCAGCCACAGCCGCAACCGGCGTTACAAGCCGGTTTGAGCGAATGTCGCGTCAGCTGATCAGTTGCGCCAACGGTTGTGCTCCTGGCGCCATTGCTGCATCTCGATGACGTTGTCGGCGCGTGGCGGGGTCTTGATTTCGAACGGGTAGGGCGCCAGTTCGATCTGCA
The DNA here is from genome assembly GCF_030341915.1 of Pseudomonas sp. BCRC 81390. Lineage (NCBI taxonomy): Bacteria > Pseudomonadati > Pseudomonadota > Gammaproteobacteria > Pseudomonadales > Pseudomonadaceae > Pseudomonas > Pseudomonas sp. BCRC 81390. The sequence continues at coordinate 200,143 of NZ_JATAAG010000002.1, forward strand.
CGCTGTGTGCGCCGAACTGGGTTATGGTACCGGGATGGCGTTGCTCGCCGGTAACCGTGAATTCGAAGGCATAGACACGCGCCAGGCGCTTGCGGCCGTTGGCATCCCGTACAAAGGCGATGCGCTTGAGCGCGACGGCATCGTCGAGCAACTCGAGGTCGAGCTTGGCGCAGTGCTGTTTGACCCGCTCCAGGGCTTTTTCACGCAAACCGTGGTTGTGCCACAGCCAGGCGCCTGCCGTGGCTACCAGCATCAGGATGAAGAGGTTTTCCAGGGTCAACATTTACATCTGCTCCAAACAGGTCAATCCAGCTTAACTGCGTCCCTGGCCTGTCGTACAGGTGGCAATCGAGTCCATACTGCGTTGCGCACAATTCCTTGAAACGGCTTTGGAAATCTCCCGCATGAAACGTACCCCGCACCTGCTCGCCATCCAGTCCCACGTGGTGTTCGGCCACGCCGGCAACAGCGCGGCGGTGTTTCCCATGCAACGTATCGGGGTCAATGTCTGGCCGCTCAATACCGTGCAGTTCTCCAATCACACACAGTATGGCCAGTGGGCAGGTGAAGTGCTTGCTCCGGCGCAAATTCCTGCGTTGGTGGAAGGCATTTCCAACATTGGCGAGCTGGGCCACTGCGATGCGGTGCTGTCAGGTTATCTGGGCAGTGCCGAGCAAGGCCGGGCGATTCTGGCTGGTGTCGCGCGGATCAAGGCGGTGAACCCAAAGGCCCTGTACTTGTGCGACCCGGTCATGGGGCACCCGGAAAAGGGCTGTATCGTGCCGGCGGAAGTCAGCGAGTTCCTGCTCGACGAGGCGGCCGCCGCAGCTGACATACTGTGCCCCAACCAGCTGGAACTGGACAGTTTCTGCGGGCGCCGTGCGCAGTCGCTGGAGGATTGTGTACGCATGGCACGCAGCCTGCTGCAGCGCGGGCCGCAGGTGGTGCTGGTCAAGCACCTGGCCTACCCCGGGCGTGCCGAAGACCAGTTCGAAATGCTGCTGGTGACTGCCGAGCACAGCTGGCACCTGCGCCGCCCGCTGCTGGCGTTCCCGCGGCAGCCGGTGGGTGTCGGGGACCTGACATCAGGCCTGTTCCTCGCCCGTGTACTGCTCGGTGACAGTTGGGTACAGGCGTTCGAATATACCGCTGCGGCCGTGCACGAAGTGCTGCTGGAAACCCAGGCCTGCGCCAGCTATGAATTGCAGCTGGTGCGGGCCCAGGACCGCATCGCGCACCCACGGGTGCGCTTCGAGGCACAGCCGCTGGTGCTTTAAATGGCGTCGGTTTTCAGGTCCTGGTAGCGCTTTTCCAGCTCCTGGCGGATCTGCCGGCGCTGCTGGCCCTGCAGGAAACGGCGCTTTTCCTCGCTGCTCTGCGGCTGGCGCGGGGGTACCGGCACCGGGCGTCGGTTGTCGTCGACCGCGACCATGGTAAAGAAACAGCTGTTGGAATGGCGCACCGAGCGTTCGCGGATATTCTCGGTGACCACCTTGATGCCCACCTCCATCGAGGTGTTGCCGGTGTAGTTGACCGACGCCAGGAAGGTCACCAGTTCCCCCACGTGTACCGGCTCGCGGAAGATCACCTGGTCGACCGAGAGGGTCACCACATAGCTGCCGGCATAGCGGCTCGCGCACGCATAGGCCACTTCGTCGAGGTACTTGAGCAGGGTGCCGCCATGTACGTTGCCAGAAAAGTTGGCCATGTCCGGGGTCATCAGGACGGTCATGCTCAGCTGGGCGTTTCCAGGTTCCATAGTGTGCTCACGGTGAGGTTGCGCTGAATCGGGCGAATGGGGTCGTTGGGGATGGTTATCTGAAGACACTTCTGTTTCCCCCTGTTTGAATTGACCTTCCTGATACGGGACGTTGGCCGACGTTCCATCGTCACGCTGATCATGCCACTGACGGCGCCTTTCCTGCCGATCTGTTTCTGCATATTGCACCGCCTTTTTGCGGCAGGGTGCGATGTTAACCTGACGAAGCCCATGCAACATGGGCAACAAAGGACGAAAAGGAGGATCGCGCCATGCATGCCATCAGCTTCATCCAGGACCTGGCTGTAATCATGCTGGTCGCTGGCATGGTCACCATTCTCTTTCATCGATTCAGGCAACCCGTCGTGCTGGGCTATATCGTCGCCGGCTTCATCATCGGCCCGCACACGCCGCCGTTCGGCCTGATTCACGATGAAGACACCATCAAGACCCTGGCTGAACTGGGTGTGATCTTCCTGATGTTCTGCCTGGGGCTGGAATTCAGCCTGCGCAAGCTGTTCAAGGTTGGTGCCACGGCCTTCATCGCGGCGTTTCTGGAAATCGTGCTGATGATCTGGATCGGTTTCGAGATTGGCCGCTGGTTTGGCTGGACCACCATGGACTCGCTGTTCCTCGGCGCCATTCTGGCGATCTCCTCGACCACCATCATCGTCAAGGCGCTGAACGACCTGAAGATGAAGAACGAGCGCTTTGCCCAGCTTATCTTCGGTGTACTGATCGTCGAGGATATTCTCGGCATCGGCATCATTGCCCTGCTGTCGGGTATCGCCGTCAGCGGCACGGTCAGTTCGGGCGAGGTTTTCTCCACCGTTGGCAAGCTGTCGCTGTTCATGATCGTCGCGCTGGTCATCGGCATTTTGTTGGTGCCGCGGCTGCTGGCCTATGTGGCCAGGTTCGAGAGCAACGAGATGTTGCTTATTACCGTGCTAGGCTTGTGTTTCGGCTTCTGTCTGCTGGTGGTGAAGCTCGAATACAGCATGGTGCTGGGCGCCTTCCTGATTGGCGCGATCATGGCTGAGTCGCGCCAATTGCTGAAGATAGAGCGCTTGATCGAACCGGTGCGGGACCTGTTCAGCGCCATCTTTTTCGTCGCCATCGGCCTGATGATCGACCCCCAGGTGCTCGTAGACTACGCATGGCCGATCGTGGTGATTACCCTGGCGGTGGTCCTGGGCAAGATGCTGTCATGTGGCATGGGCGCGTTCATCGCCGGAAATGACGGGCGCACGTCATTGCGGGTTGGCATGGGGCTTTCGCAGATTGGCGAATTCTCCTTCATCATCGCCGCACTCGGCATGACACTGCAGGTGACCAGCGACTTCCTGTACCCGGTGGCTGTGGCTGTCTCGGCAATTACCACGCTGATGACACCGTACCTGATCCGAGCGGCCGACCCGCTTTCGCACAAGCTTGGCAAGGCAGTGCCCAGCCGCCTGGCGCGGGTGCTGTCGTTGTACGGCGAATGGTTGCGCAGCATCCAGCCCCAGGGTGAGGGTGCCATGCTGGCGGCAATGATCCGGCGCATCCTGTTGCAGGTGGCGGTCAACCTGGCGCTGGTGATCGCGATATTTTTCAGTGGTGGCTATTTCGCTGGGCCTATCGGTGACTGGCTCAGTGAATGGGTCAGCGATGCCAGCCAGCAGAAGGCGTTGATCTGGGGGGCAGCCTTGTTGCTGTCGCTGCCGTTCCTGATTGCTGCCTATCGCAAGCTCAAAGCGCTATCGATGGTGCTGGCGGAAATGAGTGTGAAACCAGAGATGGCCGGGCGGCATACCCAGCGCGTGCGCCGTGTGGTGGCCGAGGTGATTCCGCTGCTGTCGCTGCTGGTGATCTTCCTGCTGTTGTCAGCGCTGTCGGCAAGCATCCTGCCGACCAGCGAACTGCTGCTGGTGATCGCCGTAGTGGCGGCGTCAGTGGTGGCGTTGCTGTGGCGATGGTTTATCCGCGTACACACGCGGATGCAGATTGCCTTGCTGGAGACGCTGGAGAATAGCCACGAGAACTCGCATTGAACCGGCAACGCTCTCTGCGCCAGATTTCACCGTCGTCCGAGGGGATGGAGCGGTAGCGATGTCGCCAGGCGCAGAAAGCCTGGCGATGGTAACTGCATTAATGGCACTGAGCCACTGATTTACCGAAGCGCTGGTGATCAGCTCTCCAGCCAGACATCTCGCGCCCAGTGCCACACCGACTCCCAACTGTCCTCGCCGACAATTTCCTCTTCTGCGTCCCACAGCACCACGGTGCCGTCTTCTTCGACGCAGTAGTAATTATCGCCGTCCTGGCACAGCGGGATGAGGTCGCGTGGTACGCCGGCATCCCAGGCATTGGCGGCAACGTCGGGCAGGTAGGTATGCGACTGTGGGTCGGTGACGGTCACTGGCTCCAACGAACCGTACACCACATCGCTGACGGTCAGCAGAAATTCCTTGAACACGAACGGAATGTTGATGAACAGCTCTTCTTCGATTTCGACCAGCAGGTCCTCGTCGGGAAGCTCAAGCGGCACCGGCACTGGCTCATTGGCTTCACGGAGTTGTTCGATCACTTCTTCCACGGTTCACTTCCTCTGACCTAGATGACAACGCTGCGCGTTATACCCTAGTAGCCCAGTCTGGCAAAAGCAAAAACCCCGGGGAAGCCCCGGGGTTTTGGTACAGCGTGCAGCAGTTAGCCGTTTTGACGGATACCGGCCACCAGCCAAGGCTGGTTCTCGCCCTGGGCGCGGACCATGTGCCAGCTTTCGCTGAACACTTCGCCCTGGTCGAAGCGCGAGGTCTTCGACACGCCACGGAAGGTCAAGGTAGCGTCGGTGCGGTCGGCACGGTCGTCGACACCGTCCAGTTGCACATCGAGGTTGTCGATGTAGGTGGACTGGAAGCCGTCACCCAGGTCAGCCCGCTCACGCTTGAGGAATTCGAGCATCTGCGGGGTAACGAACTCGGCGATCTTGTCCATTTCGTTGGCATCCCAGTGTTGCTGCAGCGCCTGGAAGTGGTTGCGGGCGGCGGCCAGGAAGCTTTGCTCGTTGAACCACGCCGGGGCGTTGATCACTGGCGCTGCTGCGGCTGCAGGTGCGGCCGAACCACCGAAGATCGAAGGCTGGGCAGGTTGGGCGTGAGCCTCACGCTGCATCGGTGCGTGGCCCGGCATGGCCATTTGCGGCTGCTGTTGGCGGCGGCGCGCGGCGATGAAGCGGAATACCAGGAAGGCGATGAGCGCCACGATCAGGAAGTCCATGATCTGGAAGCCTTCGAAACCGTCACCCATGAACATGGAGGCCAGCAGACCACCGGCGGCGAGGCCGGCCAGTGGGCCCAGCCAGCGCGAAGCACCGCTGGCGGCCGGTGCGGCGCGGCCAGGTGCGGTCGGCGCGGCAGCAGGCGCAGTTGGCGTGGTTGGCGTGGCTTGACGGGTCTGGTGGATAGGCGCGGAGCCCGAGCTCTTGCCGCCGCCGAAACGCTTGGCGTTGGCATCCAGGCTCAGCGTCAGGCCGACGCAGAGCGCCAGAGCGATGCTAAGAAAACGTTGCATAAATGGGATATCCCCTGTTGTGGATTGCACGCGCGTCATGGTGCACAGGTTCCCAGGCACATGACCAGCGACATAATGTTTCTAGCTTTTGCCTGGCTATTACCAAGCTGGCAGGGCTGGCCGCTCCTACGACGGGGCGGCGCAGGTTTCAGATGGCTTCGAGCTTGGCATAGCCCAGCATCAGCCACTTGCTGCCTTCGGCGAAATTCACCTGCACCCGTGCCTGCGCGCCGGAGCCCTCGAAATTGAGGATCACGCCTTCGCCAAACACCGCATGCTGCACGCGTTGGCCCAGGTTGAATGCGGTCTGCGGGATGCTGGCATTGGCAAACAGGTTGCTGTTGGTGGTGGCCTTGGCCCCGCCGAACGGGCGGCTGACACTGTTGGACAAGCGCACTTCCTGAACCAGCCCCGTCGGGATTTCACGTACGAAACGTGACACCTTGTTGTAGGTTTCGCTGCCATACAGACGGCGCGTTTCGGCATAGGTCATGACCAGCTGGCGCATGGCACGGGTGATGCCGACGTAGGCCAGGCGGCGTTCCTCTTCCAGACGACCGGGCTCTTCCAGGCTCATCTTGTGCGGGAACAGGCCTTCTTCCATGCCCACCAGGAATACATAGGGGAACTCCAGGCCCTTGGCGCTGTGCAAGGTCATCAGCTGGATGCTGTCTTCATGCTCGTCGGCCTGGGCATCGCCTGCCTCGAGCGAAGCGTGGCCGAGGAATGCAGACAATGGCGAGAGCTCGGCATCTTCTTCGGTGGACTCGAAGTTGCGCGCCGCGCTGACCAGTTCTTCAAGGTTTTCTACCCGTGCCTGGCCCTTTTCACCTTTTTCTTCCTGGTGGTAGGTGATCAGCCCGGACTGCTCGATGGTGGTCTGGGTCATGGTATGCAGCGGCATGTCCACAACTTTGGCAGCCAACCCCTCGATCAGCTCGATGAACGCACCCAGGGCACTGGCGGCCCGGCCTTTCAGCGCCTTCGCTGCCAGCAGCTGGCACATGGCCTCCCACATCGACAGCTGGCTGTGGCGGGCATGCTCGCGGATGGCTTCGACGGTTTTCTCGCCAATCCCGCGTGGCGGTACGTTGATCACCCGTTCGAGGGCGGCATCGTTGCCACGGCCTTCGATCAGGCGCAGGTAGGCCATGGCGTTCTTGATCTCGGCGCGTTCGAAGAAGCGTTGGCCACCGTAGATACGGTAGGGGATACGCTCGCGCAGCAGGGCTTCTTCCAACACCCGCGACTGGGCGTTGGAGCGGTACAGAATGGCGATTTCGTTGCGCGCATTGCCCTGCTTGACCAGGCTCTCGATGGTTTCCACCACGTAACGCGCCTCGTCGTGCTCGTTGTAGGCCGCATACAGGGTCAGCGGTTCGCCTTCGCCCATGTCGGTCCACAGCTCCTTGCCCAGGCGCCCGCTGTTGTTGGCGATCAGCGCGTTGGCGGCCTTGAGGATGCCACCTGTGGAGCGGTAGTTCTGCTCCAGGCGGATCATTTCGGCATCAGGGAAGTCGGCAGTGTATTGATGGATGTTTTCGATCTTGGCCCCGCGCCAGCCGTAGATCGACTGGTCGTCATCGCCGACCGCCATCAGGCTGTCACCGCCGCGCGCCAACAGGCGCAGCCAGGCATACTGCACGGCGTTGGTGTCCTGGAACTCGTCCACCAGCACGTGGCGGAAACGCCGCTGGTAATGTTCCAGCAGGCCAGGATGGTCACGCCACAGGTCCAGGGCGCGCAGCAGCAGCTCGGAGAAGTCGATGACCCCGGCGCGTTCGCAGGCCTGTTCGTAGGCGCTGTAGACGTCACGCATGGTCGACAGGAACAGGTCGCCGCCGGCCTGGATATGCTGTGGTCGCAGGCCCTCGTCCTTCTGCCCGTTGATGAACCACTGGGCCTGGCGTGCCGGCCATTTCTGTTCGTCCAGGCCCAGCTCGCGCATCACCCGCTTGATCAGGCGCTGCTGGTCGTCGCTGTCGAGGATCTGGAAATTCTGTACCAGCCGCGCTTCCTGCCAGTGGGCCCGCAACAGGCGGTGGGCCAGGCCGTGGAAGGTGCCGACCCACATGCCTGCCGGGTTGATCCCCAGCAGTTGCTCGATCCGCTGGCGCATTTCCGCCGCAGCCTTGTTGGTGAAGGTCACCGACAGGATCGAGTGCGGCGATGCCTGCTCCACCTGGATCAGCCAGGCGATGCGGTGCACCAGCACGCGGGTTTTACCGGAACCGGCGCCGGCAAGCACCAGTTGACGCCCGAGCGTGGCCGCTACGGCCTGGCGTTGGGCATCGTTGAGGGAGTTCAGCAGGAGGGAGAGGTCGTCTGTGTGCATCGGGCCATTCTAGGGCGCGGCAGGGGAACGGGCAAACCTCTACTGTATAAATATTCACCTTGCCAGCGGCCGTTCATCGACCTGATGGCAGGCGCCAGGCCACCACTCGGGCGGCCCGGTCAACCATGGATCAGTCGATCATCTCTACGGTGCGTATTTCGCAGCGTTGCTGCGAACCGGCGTGAATGATCTCCAGCATTTTCCAGTGGGTGCCACCCGCACGTTCGAACGTCACGGTTTTTTCCGTCAGCACTTGCGGGGCAATCGCGCCGCTGTCCAGCAGCTGGAGCTCCAGCACCTCCCAGCCACCCCGGTGGCGTATCTTGGGTTCGACCAGCACCGGTTCGATAGCTGGGGAAGCGACCGTAACGGTGCAATTGACCTTGAAGGTCTGCTCGCCGTTGGCGATGTCATTGATTGCAACGAGATTGGCGATGGTAGCCATTAATTTGCTCCTGTCTTGGGTTGAAAGTTGCGTCAGCGTCACTGTCGTTCCTTTCACCCAGCACAGGAGCCGGGCAATGCTTCAGCTATGCCAATGTCTGCCATGCCTGGCGAGCAGGCTGTTGGCCTGCTCTGGCCCGTTAGTGCCTGCCGGGTACGGTCGCGGTGCCTGGAAGTGTTCCTCGCAACCCTTGATGATCGGGTCGATCCACGCCCAGGCCGCTTCCACTTCATCACGGCGCATGAACAGCGTCGAGTCGCCTTCCAGTACATCCAGCAGCAGGCGCTCGTAAGCCTCCCAGCGGCGGGTCTGGCTGAACACCTGGGCCAGGTTCAGGTCCAGGTCCACCGGCTCCAGGCGCATGCCCTTGCCCGGGCTCTTGGTCATCATGCGCAAGCTGATGCGTTCGTCAGGTTGCAACTGGATCAGCAACTGGTTGACCTGGCCACCCATGAACAGCTCGTGTGGCACCGGCTTGAACTGGATCACGATCTGCGACGAGCGTCGTGACATGCGTTTGCCGGTGCGCAGGTAGAAGGGCACACCCGCCCAGCGCCAATTGTCGATGTGCGCCTCGATGGCGACGAAGGTTTCGGTGTCGCTGTCGTTGTCGACATCCTTTTCGAAGTAATAGGCCGGCACTTCCTGGCCGCCGATGCGCCCGGCGCCATATTGGCCGCGTACGGTCTTGTCCTGCACGTCCTGGCCGGTGATGGGCTTGAGGGCACGAAGGATCTTTACCTTTTCATCACGCACTGCTTCAGCCTCGAACTGCGCGGGTGGCTCCATGGCCACCAGGCACAGCAACTGCAGCAGGTGATTCTGCAGCATGTCGCGGATCGCTCCGGCGCGGTCATAGTACGCACCGCGGTTCTCCACCCCCAAGGTCTCGCAAACACTGATCTGCACGTGGTCGACCTGGCTATTGCGCCACACGGGTTCCAGCAGTGCATTGGCAAAACGCAAGGCCATCAGGTTCTGCACGGTTTCCTTGCCCAGGTAATGGTCGATGCGAAATACCTGGTTCTCCTCCAGCACGGCGCCAATCGCCTCGTTGATGGCGGTAGCCGATTGCAGCGAGTGGCCGATGGGCTTTTCCAGCACGATGCGCGCTTCGGCGTCGGCCAGGCCTGCGTTGCGCAGGTGATTGGCGATAGGCACGAACAGGTTGGGGGCGGTGGCCAGGTAGTAGATCCGCGTCAAGCCGCCGGGCTCGCCGAGGTAGCGCGCCAAGCGGCCGAAATCGGCGCTTTGCGAGGCATCCATGGGGAAATAGTCGACCCGCGCGGAAAATCGTCGCCAGACATCTTCATCGAAGTCGTTGCGGGCGATCTGCGCTCGGCAATGACGCTCGACGAGCTTGAGATATTCGTTACGTGGCAAGTTGCGTCGTGCCAGCGCGATGATCCGCACGGCATTGTTCAAACGGGCCTCGCGAAACAGGTGGTAGAGCGCCGGAAGCAATTTGTGCAGGGCCAGATCGCCAGTGCCGCCGAAAACCAGAATGTCGCAAGGAATAGTCAAACCACCACTCTCCACGTTCGTTTAACTGGGCGGGTTGGCGTCCATGTAGTATAACTACAAGAAAGCTACAACCCGGCCAGCCGATCATAACCGAGTCCAGCCTGTGAATCTGTTGCAACATATCGCCCAATCGCGCCACCTGCTGCGCAAATCGGAACTCAAGGTAGCCGACCACGTGCTACTCGACCCGGCTGCGGTCATGCACAGTTCCATGGCCGACCTGGCGCACAGCGTAGGGATCAGCGAACCGACCATCGTGCGCTTCTGCCGCGCCATCGGCTGCTCGGGTTTCCAGGACCTGAAGCTGAAACTGGCACAGAGCCTGGCTGCCGGGGCCAGTTTCGGTCAGTTCGCCATCCATGAAGACGACTCGGTAGCCGACTACAGCCTGAAGATCTTCGACACCACCTTGCATACCTTGATGGAAGTGCGTGAGCACCTCGATCCCCAGGCGCTGCAGCAGGCGGTAACCGCAATGGCACAGGCGCAGCGTGTGGAATTCTATGGCTTTGGCGCCTCCGGTGCGGTGGCGGCGGATGCCCAGCACAAGTTCTTCCGGTTACTGCTCAGCGCGGCAGCCTACTCCGACCCGCACATGCAGGCGATGTCGGCGGTGACCCTCAAGCCGGGCGATGTGGCGGTGTGCATTTCCCAGTCGGGCCGCTCCAAGGATCTGCTGATTACCGCCAATCTGGTGCGTGAGAGCGGCGCCAACCTGATCACCCTGTGCCCCAGCCAGACGCCACTGGCCGAGCTGTCAACGGTCAACCTGGCGATCGACGTGCATGAAGACACCGAAATCTACACGCCGCTGACCTCGCGTATCGCCCACCTTGTGGTGATCGACGTGTTGGCCATGGGCGTGGCCATGGCGCGCGGGCCGAGCCTGGTCAACCACCTCAAGAGCGTGAAGCGCAGCTTGCGCAGCCTGCGTTTGTCGCCCAAGTCGATCAAGGCTACCGACGACTGAATGCTTCCTGCACCGGCCTCTTCGCGGGCAAGCCGTCATGAGTCTGGTGCAGGTTGTGCAAATTCACCATTTTGTCACCGTTCCAACGCTAAACCGTAAACCACCAAGGCCAGTCTGAAGTCCTCGCATCCTATCTGGGAGACAGGCAATGGCTCGTGATTACGACGGTACTTACCAACCCAGCGCCAAGGCTCGCAAGCAGCAGGAAAAGGATCAGCGCCGCATGGAATACCGCCGCGCGATCGAAAGCTATTGCGACCAACGTCAATTGCTGCGCGACCTCGTGGACTACCCCGAGTTGCAGGACCTCACGGTGTGGCAGGCGTCTGCGGCAACTTCCCCGAAAAGCGTTCAACCAGGCCGCTGATCAGCGCACGTTCGCCGCGGATGAACGCCAGGAAGGCCAAGGCAACCGGTGATTGCCGTTTGGCTTTTGACTGCACCACGCACCAGCTGCGGTACAGCGGCAGCTCCTCCACCGGAAGCTCCTTCAGCACACCGGTAGCCAGTTCAAGGTTGACGGCATGCCGGGTGAGCAGGGCAATACCCAGGCCGGCGATCACGCATTCACGCTGGGCGTCGGCCGAGGCCACTTCCAGGGTCTGGGTAAAGTGCACGCGCTTGTCCTTGAAGTATTCCTCGCAAGCCTTGCGTGTGCCTGAACCTTGTTCGCGAACCAGTAGGGTATGAGGCTCCAGGTCCTGCAGGCGCAACTGCTCCAGTTTGCACAACGGGTGTTCGGGCGGGGCCACCGCGATGATCGGGTTGTTGAGGAATGGCAGAAACTCCAGGCCCATGTCCTGCGGCACCATGGACATTATGATCAGGTCGTCGCGGTTGTCCGAAAGGCGGCGGATGGCCTGGGCGCGGTTGACCACGGTCAGGGTCAGGTTGACCTCCGGGTGGCGCTGCTTGAAGGCGGCGAACAGGTGTGGCACGAAGTACTTGGCGCTGGACTCGATCGCCAGTTTCAGTTGCCCCTGGAGTGAGCCCTGCATATCCGACAGCTGCATGTCCAGGCTCTCCAGACGGCCGAAGATATCGCGGCTGGCGCGTTGCAGGGCTTCGGCCGCTTCGGTCAGGTAGAGCTTCTTGCCGACATACTCAAACAGCGGCTGACCGATCAGCTCTTCCAGCTGGCGGATCTGTAGACTAACGGCGGGTTGTGTCAGCGCCATCTCTTCTGCAGCACGGCTGTACGAGCGTAAATCACACACCTCGTTGAAGATCTGCAGTTGACGCAACGTCATACGCATCAATGACTTACGCATTTTAACCCGCCCTTCGGCAACACCTTGTTACCGCACTATAAGCTTTTACTAATACAGCCTCTAACAAATATTGATTTTTGTTTATCAACCTACAGCGCTAGGGTGGATGTGCGACTGGCCAGCGACGCCTGGTCACGCGCCGACCGGTAGAACCGGCTCGACTGTTCCTACGGCTTTGGGAAGACTCCAGTGATAAAAAAAATCCTGATCGCCAACCGAGGTGAAATCGCAGTTCGGATCGTGCGCGCCTGCGCCGAGATGGGCATTCGCTCGGTGGCGATCTATTCCGACGCCGACCGGCATGCGTTGCACGTCAAGCGCGCCGACGAAGCCCACAGCATTGGTGCCGAGCCGCTGGCTGGCTACCTGAACCCGCGCAAGCTGGTCAACCTGGCTGTGGAAACCGGCTGTGATGCCTTGCACCCGGGCTATGGTTTCCTGTCGGAAAACGCTGAGCTGGCAGAGATCTGCGCCGAACGCGGGATCAAGTTCATTGGCCCGGCCGCCGACGTCATTCGCCGCATGGGCGACAAGACCGAAGCTCGCCGTACCATGATCGCCGCTGGCGTGCCGGTGACGCCGGGCACCGAAGGTAACGTTGCCGACATTCACGAAGCCTTGAGCGAAGGTGACCGCATCGGTTACCCGGTCATGCTCAAGGCCACCTCTGGCGGTGGTGGGCGTGGTATCCGCCGTTGCAACAGCCGCGAAGAACTGGAACAGAACTTCCCCCGCGTCATCTCCGAGGCCACCAAGGCCTTTGGCTCGGCCGAAGTATTCCTGGAAAAGTGCATCGTCAACCCCAAGCACATCGAGGCGCAGATCCTCGGTGACAGCTTCGGCAACGTGGTGCACCTGTTCGAGCGCGACTGCTCGATCCAGCGCCGTAACCAGAAGCTCATCGAAATCGCCCCAAGCCCGCAGCTCACCCCCGAGCAGCGTGCCTACATCGGTGATCTCGCGGTACGTGCCGCCAAGGCGGTGAACTACGAGAACGCCGGTACCGTGGAGTTCCTGCTCGCCGATGGCGAGGTGTACTTCATGGAAATGAACACCCGGGTGCAGGTGGAACACACCATCACCGAGGAAATCACCGGTATCGATATCGTCCGTGAGCAGATCCGCATCGCCTCGGGCCTGCCGCTGTCGGTGAAGCAGGAAGACATCCAGCACCGCGGCTACGCGCTGCAGTTCCGGATCAACGCCGAAGACCCGAAAAACAACTTCCTGCCCAGCTTCGGCAAGATCACCCGTTACTACGCCCCCGGTGGCCCGGGCGTGCGTACCGACACGGCGATCTATACCGGCTACACCATTCCACCGTTCTACGATTCCATGTGCCTGAAGCTGGTGGTCTGGGCATTGACCTGGGAAGAAGCCATGGACCGCGGCCTGCGGGCCCTGGACGACATGCGCGTGCAAGGGGTGAAGACCACCGCAGCGTACTATCAGGAAATCCTGCGCAATCCCGAATTCCGTAGCGGCCAGTTCAATACCAGCTTCGTCGAAAGCCACCCCGAACTGACCAACTACTCGATCAAGCGCAAACCCGAAGAGCTGGCCCTGGCCATCGCCGCCGCCATCGCCGCCCACGCAGGCCTGTGAGGAACCCCATAATGTCCAAGAAAATTCACGTAACCGACACGATCCTGCGCGACGCCCACCAGTCCCTGCTGGCCACCCGCATGCGTACCGAAGACATGCTGCCGATCTGCGACAAGCTCGACAAGGTTGGCTACTGGTCGCTGGAAGTCTGGGGTGGCGCCACCTTTGACGCCTGCGTGCGCTTCCTCAAGGAGGACCCGTGGGAGCGCCTGCGCAAGCTGCGTGCAGCGCTGCCCAACACGCGCCTGCAAATGCTGCTGCGCGGGCAGAACCTGCTGGGCTACCGCCACTACAGCGACGATGTGGTCAAGGCTTTCGTGGCCAAGGCCGCGGTCAACGGCATTGACGTGTTCCGCATCTTCGACGCCATGAACGACGTGCGTAACCTGCGCGTGGCCATCGAAGCGGTCAAGGCTGCCGGCAAGCACGCCCAGGGCACCATCGCTTACACCACCAGCCCGGTGCACACCATCGAAGCCTTCGTCAACCAGGCCAAGCAGATGGAAGCCATGGGTTGCGACTCGGTGGCGATCAAGGACATGGCCGGCCTGCTGACCCCCTACGCCACCGGTGAACTGGTCAAGGCGCTGAAGGCTGAACAGTCGTTGCCGGTGTTCATCCACTCCCACGACACCGCTGGCCTGGCCGCGATGTGCCAACTGAAAGCCGTGGAAAACGGCGCAGACCACATCGACACCGCCATCTCCAGCTTCGCCTGGGGCACCAGCCACCCGGGCACCGAGTCGATGGTTGCCGCGCTCAAGGGCAGCGAGTTCGACACCGGCCTGGACCTGGAACTGCTGCAGGAAATCGGCCTGTACTTCTACGCCGTGCGCAAGAAGTACCACCAGTTCGAGAGCGAGTTCACCGCCGTGGATACCCGCGTGCAGGTCAACCAGGTGCCGGGTGGCATGATTTCCAACCTGGCCAACCAGCTCAAGGAGCAAGGCGCGCTCAACCGCATGAACGAAGTGCTGGCAGAGATCCCGCGGGTGCGTGAAGACCTCGGCTTCCCGCCGCTGGTGACCCCGACCTCGCAGATCGTCGGCACCCAGGCGTTCTTCAACGTGCTGGCTGGCGAGCGTTACAAAACCATCACCAACGAGGTGAAGCTGTACCTGCAAGGCGGCTATGGCAAGGCCCCGGGTGTGGTCAACGAACAACTGCGGCGCCAGGCGATCGGCAGCGAAGAGGTGATCGACGTACGCCCGGCCGACCTGCTGAAGCCGGAAATGGCCAAGCTGCGTGCCGACATCGGTGCCCTGGCGCGTTGTGAAGAAGATGTGCTGACTTACGCCATGTTCCCGGACATTGGCCGCAAGTTCCTCGAGGAACGCGAAGCCGGCACCTTGACCCCTGAAGTGCTGCTGCCAATTCCTGAGGCGGGCGCAGTAGCGTCCCATAGTGGCGAAGGCGTGCCGACCGAGTTCGTCATCGACGTGCACGGCGAAACCTACCGTGTCGACATCACTGGCGTTGGGGTGAAGGCCGAAGGCAAGCGTCACTTCTACCTGTCGATCGACGGCATGCCGGAAGAGGTGGTGTTCGAGCCGCTCAACGAATTCGTCGGCAGCGGCAGCAGCAAGCGCAAGCAGGCCAGCGCTCCAGGCCACGTCAGCACCACCATGCCGGGCAACATCGTGGATGTGCTGGTCAAGGAAGGCGACATGGTCAAGGTCGGCCAGGCCGTGCTGATCACCGAAGCCATGAAGATGGAAACTGAAGTGCAGGCGGCTATCGCGGGCAAGGTCGTGGCCATTCACGTGGCCAAGGGCGACCGCGTGACGCCGGGCGAGATCCTGATCGAGATCGAAGGCTGAGATAAGCCTTCGTCTACAAGTGGTTAACCTCGGGGGAGCGGATGCTCCCCTTTTTTTAAATTGTAGGCCCCGGACAAATCACCGGCCTCAGGGCGGGTGATGCCCTTGGGCGCCAATTCACCCGCGCAGAAGCCGGCTGCTACAGCACGCCCCTCAGCCTTTGCGACAGGCCTCCAGCGTTTTTACCTGGCCTGTCGGCGGTTGGTTTTCCTCGCTCAACCAGCGTTCGAATCCGGCAGCCAGCGCCGGCCACTCATCATCGGTAACCGAGTACCAGGCGGTATCGCGGTTATGGTCCTTGACCACCAAGTGCTTGCGGAACACCCCTTCGTAGACAAAACCAAACCGCTCCGCCGCGCGTTTGGAGCGGGCGTTGGCGTTATTGCACTTCCATTCCAGCCGGCGGTTGCCCAGTTCAAAGGCCAGTTTGCCAAGCAAGTACACCGCCTCGGTGCTCTTGGGCGTGCGTTGCATGGCGGCACCGAAGGCGACGTGGCCGATTTCGATGCGGCCGTGCTCGGGCACCATCGACATCAGGCTGAGGATGCCCTGGGCCTGGCCGTTGGTGCGGTCGATCACGGTATAGAACAGCGGATCGCGGCCGGCAGCGTTACCTTCCAGCCAGCGGTCGAAGGCAGCACGATCGGCGAACGGGCCGTAGGGCAGGTAGTCCCATAGGGCAGGGTCGGCAGCCGGACCTTGCAGCATCTGCCAGAGGTCGTTGCCATGGCGCGCCGGGTCGAGCTTTTGCAGACGGACAAAGCGGCCTTCGATGGGCTCGGCCCGCGGCGTAGCGGCGGGCTTCCAGTTCAATGCGTCGGTCATGTTCGGCTTACAACTCTTTACGGAATTGGATAAAGCCCGAGCGCTCGGCAACCTGCTGGTACAGGCTGATGGCGGTGGCGTTGGTTTCGTGGGTCACCCAGTACACCTTGCTGCATTTTTCAGCCTCGGCTGCAGCATAGACGTGCTCGATCAATTGGCGGCCGATGCCCAGGCCACGCTGCGTGCTGTCCACGTACAGGTCCTGCAGGTAGCAGGCATTGCCGATACTCCAGTTGGTCCGGTGGTAAATGAAGTTGACCATGCCAACCGCCTTGCCATCGACCCAGGCCAGGGTTGAATGGGTCGGCTCGTTGGCGGCGAGCAAGCGCTGCCAGGTGTTCATGCTCACCTCATCGGTCAGTTCGGATTGGTAGAAATGCAGATAGGCGTGCCACAGGGCAAGCCAGGCAGCGTGGTCTTGAGCAGTGACGGGGCGCAGGGTAACGCTGGACATGAGGCTGTTCCTTCAGAGTGGGCGCATGTGCGCTGCGAGTTGGTTATCCAGATAGTCCGGGCTGGCGCCCAGGCCTTCACGCACCCCGGCAATGTCTTGCGCCGAGCGGTTCTGGCTGAGCTTGCGCGCGCCTTGCAGGCGAGCGATGGGCAGACGGATGCCGACAATGGCACGGAGCATGCCATCGATATAGTCGGCCGGAGCGTCAGCGACCTTCCATGGTTGGTTGCGGCCTTGTTCGTGGCGTTCGGTTAGGCGGCTGACGATAGCCAGCAGCGCTGGGCCATCGTGCAGCACTTCGGCCGTGCCATAGGCATGCACGGCCAGGTAGTTCCAGGTGGGTACCACCTTGGGGTTCTCGGCCTTGCTTGGGTAATAGCCGGGGCTGACATAGGCATCGGCGCCGGGAAACACCAGCAGGGCCTCGGCACCTTG
The DNA here is from genome assembly GCF_030341915.1 of Pseudomonas sp. BCRC 81390. Taxonomy (NCBI): domain Bacteria; kingdom Pseudomonadati; phylum Pseudomonadota; class Gammaproteobacteria; order Pseudomonadales; family Pseudomonadaceae; genus Pseudomonas; species Pseudomonas sp. BCRC 81390. Next base: position 217,141 of record NZ_JATAAG010000002.1, read on the forward strand.
TGCCAGGTCCTGCCATTGGTGGTTGGCCCGGGCCAAATGGGCATAGACCGTGCCGAACTCGCCTTCACTGGTATCGATCAACACCGGCAGGTGGCTAGCCAGCATGCCTTGCTCGCCATGGCTGACCAGTATGGCCAGGCGGGTGTCATGCATATGCTGATGCAGGCGACCAAGGTCGTGTTCCTGGTGGGGTTTGCTGTTGTACATGCCCGGTTTCCTTGTGCAATGAGGCCATCCTAGGCAGGCTATTGGTTCTATGTAAGAGCCATTGTTAGTTGTTCTGATAGGTCCAATGCCATGAGCGAGCGCCCCTTAGTGTTGCCCTTCGACCCTGCTGGCATCGTACTGGATCGCCGCCGCGGGCTCAGCCAGCAGCTGTACCAGGCGCTGCGTGCGCGGGTACTGGACGGGCGCCTGAGCAGCGGCACGCGGCTGCCGGCTACCCGCGATCTGGCTGCCATGCTGGCGCTGTCACGCAACAGCGTGGTGCGGGCGTACGACCAGCTGTATGCCGAGGGCTTCATCGAAAGCCGGGTAGGTGATGGCACCTATGTCAGCCACCTGCCGAAACTATCCACACAAATATCCACAGGGTTATCCCGTGGCTTATCAACAGGTTTATCCACAAATTCTGAACAAGGCACTGGAAATTTATCCAGCCAGCCACGCATCAGCGAGCCTTTGCGGCGCCTGGAAAACAACCACTTGCTACCGCCAAGAAGTGGTGCGCCGCGAGCGTTTCGGCTTGGTATTCCGGCGTTCGATTTGTTCCCGTTCGACGTGTGGGCCAAGCTGCAGGCGGGTTTCTGGCGCAACCCGGCGCCTGCGCAGCTCGGTTATGGCGACCCGGCAGGCGAGCCGCAACTGCGCGAGTTGGTCGCTGCCTACCTGCGTAGCTCGCGTGGGTTGAGTTGCACAGCTGCACAAATTGTGATCACCAGTGGTGCGCAGCAGGCCATCAGCCTTTGTGCACAGCTGCTGTTGCAGCCAGGAGACGGTGTGGCTGTGGAAAACCCGGGTTACCGGGCGGCGGGGAATGCCTTTGCGTTAGCCGGTGGCAGATTGCATGGCGTGCCGGTGGACGAGGACGGTTTGGACTGTCGCTGGCTGCGGCAACTGACCGATTGCCGGCTCGCCTACGTCACGCCAGCCCACCAGTACCCGACCGGGGTGACCATGAGCCTGGCGCGGCGCCTGGAACTGCTGGCCTGGGCCGAGCGAAGCGGTGGCTGGATCATCGAAGACGACTATGACGGCGAATATCGCTACAGCGGCGCGCCCCTGGCTCCGCTGGCGTCGCTCGACCGGAACGGGCGGGTGCTGTATGTCGGTACATTCGGCAAGATCGCCTTCCCGGCATTGCGCCTTGGCTACCTAGTGTTGCCGCCGTCGCTGGCGCAGGCGTTCAGCCAGGGCAGGGCGCTGGCGATGCGGCATTCGGAAGTTAGCAGCCAGTGCGTGATGGCTGAATTCATGGCACGGGGGCACTTCCAGCGGCATATCCGGCGCATGCGCAAGGCGGCCTTGAGCCGACGCAACGTGCTCAAGGCTGGTTGGCCTGTGGATATACCGGGGTTGGGCAGCATGCCGGAAGTGGCGGCCGGGCTGCACTTGAAGTTGGATGTGGATAACTTTGCGCGCGAGCAGGAATTGGTGGCAAAGGCTGAAGCGGAGGGGGTAGAAGTGACTCCGCTGAGCAATTTTTGGTTGGCGGACAGCGACGTGCCTGTGGATAAACGTGCTGGACTGGTGCTGGGATTTGCAGCAGTGCCGGAGGAGAAAATTGCCGAGGCACTGATGCGCTTGCGCAAGGCTTGGCGAAAATGAAAGGGGCTGCGTAGCAGCCCCCACTCTAATGCCAGTCAGTTAAGCAATCTGGGGCCTCTTTGCGGCCCTTCGCGGGCAAGCCCGCTTCCACAGATTTAGCGCCGAGCATTTAGAAATGCGCGGTCCCTGTGGGAGCGGGCTTGCCCGCGAAGGGCTGCAGAGCAGCCCCAGTAAAGTCTGCGGGAACCTTAACTGACGGGCATTAGCCCCCACCCCAGCTTTGAATCAGGTACCGGACTTGATCCGCGTCCATGCCCGGGTGCGTGCCCGCTCGGCATCCCGCGCCAGAGGCTTGAGGGTATACAGCTTGGCCATTGCCTCTGCCGTCGGGTACAGGTTGGGGTTGTTGCGAATCGCCGGGTTCACTTTGTCCGTGGCATCCTTGTTGGGGTTCGGGTAGCCGACAAAATCGCTGATCGGTGCAATTACCTCAGGCCGCAGCAGGTAATTGATGAACGCATGCGCGTCTTCCGGGTTGGCTGCATTCTTCGGAATTGCCAGCATATCGAACCAGATCGGCGCACCTTCCTTGGGCAGGCGCATGTCCACCACCACGCCATTCTTCGCATCGCGGGCGCGGTTGGCGGCCTGGGAGAAGCTGCCGCTGTAGCCGACTGCCACGCAGATATCACCGTTGGCGATGTCCGCCATGTATTTCGAGGAGTGGAAATAGGTGATGTAGGGGCGGATTTTCAGCATCAGTGCCTCGGCCTGCTTGTAGTCGGCCGGCTTGTCGCTGTTAGGCGGCAGGCCCAGGTGCTGCAGGGCCAGTGGCAGGATCTCCGACGGCGAGTCGAGCAGCGCCACACCACACTGCTTGAGTTTGGCGATGTTCTCTTCCTTGAAGATCAGGTCCCAGCTGTCGACCGGCGCGTCGTCGCCGAGCACGGCTTTGACCTTGGCCGGGTTGAAGCCGATCAGCACGGTACCGTACATGTAGGGCACGGCAAACTTGTTGCCCGGGTCGTTGGCTTCGATCAGCTTCATCAGGGCCGGGTCCAGGTGTTGCCAGTTCGGCAGCTTGCTGCGGTCCAGTGGCTGGAACACCCCGGCTTCGATCTGCTTGGCGAGGAACACATTGGATGGCACCACCACGTCATACCCGGAGTTACCGGTGAGCAGCTTGGCTTCCAGCGCCTCGTTGGTGTCGAAGATGTCATAGATCAGCTTTACACCGCTGTCCTTCTGGAACTCGGTGAGGGTTTGCGGGGTGATGTAGTCGAACCAGTTGTATACCCGCAGGGTGCGCTGTTCGGCCTGGGCCTGCAGGGCGCCGGTAAACAGCGTGGCGGCGATGAACGGGGCGAGCAGATGCTTGAGTCGGACCATTTATCGGGCTCCTGGTTGGCTGCGCTGGAAGCCTTCCAGCACATTGACTGCATTGATACCGATTTCTTCGACAGCGTAGCCGCCCTCCATCACGAACAGGGTCGGCTTGCCGAGCTGCGCGATGCGCTTGCCCATCTCCAGGTAGTCCGGGCTGTCCAGCTTGAACTGCGAAATCGGGTCGTCCTTGAAGGTGTCCACGCCCAGCGAGATCACCAGTACGTCGGCGTCATAGGCTTCGATGCGCTGGCAGGCGTCCTCCAAGGCAGCACTCCAGGCAGTCCAGTCGCTGCCGGCGGGCAGTGGGTAGTTGATGTTGCAGCCAACGCCGGCGCCTTCACCGGTTTCGTCGGCATAGCCGAGGAAGAACGGAAATTCATCCGTTGGGTCGCCGTGGATCGAGGCGAAGAACACATCGCTGCGCTGGTAGAAGATGTCCTGGGTGCCGTTGCCGTGGTGGTAGTCGACGTCGAGGATTGCGACCTTGGCGCGGCCCTGGTCGAGGAACGCCTGGGCGGCTATCGCGGCATTGTTCAGGTAGCAGTAGCCGCCCATGACTTCAGCGGCGGCGTGGTGCCCTGGTGGGCGGCACAGGGCGAAGGCCGAGTGGGCGCCCTGCTGGATGGCAGCCTGGGCGGTGAGGGCGACCTGCGCGGCGCTGTAGGCGGCCTGCCAGGTGCCGGCGGTGATCGGCGCACCAGCGTCGAAGCTGTAGTAGCCCAGTTCGCCGTGCAGGCCGGTTGGCTTGACCTGGCGCAGGGTGCGCGCCGGCCAGGTGAAGGGCAGCAGGTCGCCTTCGTGGCCGAGCGCGGCCCAGCGTGCCCAGGCGCCTTGGAAGAAGTCGAGGTAGTCGGCGCTGTGAATGCGCTGCAGCGGTGCACGGCCGAAGTCTGTCGGGCCCTGGACATCGCCCAGGTTGCGCTTTTTCACTTGTTCGAGCACGTGGTCGGCGCGCGAGGGCATTTCGAAGCACGGCATCAGCTTGCCATCGATGAGCTCGCAGCGGCCATGGTGCAGGCGGTGATCATCGGTATAGATCGTCAGCATTTGTTGTTCTCCGGGGGGACTGGCGTGGGCCCATTTTCACGGGCTGCCCGGTGGCGGAGAACGACGCAAACGGCCAAAAGGGGATCGATGTGGCCAAGCTGACTGGCCGAGCTTTCCTGTGCCGGCCCTTTCGCGGGGCAAGCCCGCTCCCACAGGTTCAGTGCTGTACCTGAGGCTGGCGCAATCCCTGTGGGAGCGGGCTTGCCCCGCCAAGAGGCCGGAGCAGGTCAGCCGCGGAAATGGCTGGGCGCGACACCGCTCCAACGCTGGAATGCGTGGCGAAAACTCGCGGTCTCGCTGAACCCCAGGGTCTCGGCAATCTGGTAGATCGGCATCTGCTCATCGGCCAGCAATTGCTTGGCCCGATCGAAGCGCAGTTCGTCGAGCAGTTGTTGATAACTGCAGCCCAGCGCCTGCAGGTGCCGGCGCAAAGTCCGCGAGGAGCAGTTCATCTGCCGCGCCAGCCCCTCCAGGCCCGGCGCCGCATCCAGTTGTTGCAGCAACAACTGGCGGATCCGCCCAAGCCACGCCTGGCGCCCGGTAAATTCCAGGTTCAGGCGCCGGCAGCGCTCGCTCATGGCCTTGTGGGTGATCGGGTCGGCCAGCGGCAATGGCATGTCCAGCCAGCGCCGTTCGAAAGCGAAGGCATTGGTCTCGGCGTCGAAACCGACCGGGCACTGGAATGCATCGGCATAGAGCGTGTGGTAGCTGGGCCGAGGGTGTTCAAAGCGGGCGCCTAGCAGCGGCAGTGGGCGTCCGAGCAGGTCGTCGCAAATGACTTTCAACGATACCAGGCAGAACTCGGCATTGAAGGCGGTCAGTGCCGGGCTGTCATGGCACTCGCTGGCGCTGAACCAGACCCGCTGGCCGTCATCGAGCAAACGCAGCTTGAAGACTGTTCCCAGCAGTGCCGGATACTGCAACGCCAGGCGCAAGGCGTCACCCAAAGTGGCACTGGAGAGCAGGGCGTAACCGAGCATGCCGTAGCACGACACATGCATGCGCCGGCCCAGTTCCAGGCCGATGTCCTCGCGCCGGGCGACGGCGTTGGCGCACACCTGCAGTTCCTGCTGGGTGGTGATGCGCGCATCGGCATGCCCCAGGTCTGCCGGGCCGATACCGCTGCCGGCCAACAGCGCCGACGCCTCGCAACCGTCTGCCTGGAAGACGTTGAGGATCAGCGAAACCGCGTTGAGGGTAGTCAGGTGGCTGTGCAGCATGCTGGGTAATCCCGTTGGCCTGGGATGCATTTTGGAGCAAGTTGTGTGCCGATCTCCCGAGGGCTGCGCAGGAACCTCGGAATCCGCAGGCAAAAAAAAGGCCCGAAGCATAGGCTCGGGCCTTGTAAAGGTTGAGAGGTGTCTAGTCCCTCGACCTGGTGAGACTGTTTACAGCGTCCTGGTTACGCCTTCAGCGGAACCAGACGTGGAGCGATCATGTTTTCCGGACGCAGGATGTCGTCGAGCATCGCGTCGTCCAGCAGCTTCTCTTCACGCACCAGTTCCAGTACGCCGCGGCCGGTTTCCAGGGCAACGCGAGCGATACGGGTGGCGTTTTCGTAGCCGATGTACGGGTTCAGGGCGGTGACCAGGCCGATCGAGTGTTCGACCAGTTCACGGCAGCGCTGTTCGTTGGCAGTGATGCCGACGATGCAGTGCTCGCGCAGCATGTCCATGGCGCGCTGGAGCAGGCGGATCGAGTCGAAGATCTTGTAGGCGATCAGCGGTTCCATCACGTTCAGCTGCAGCTGGCCACCTTCAGCGGCGACGGTCAGGGCCAGGTCGTTGCCCATGATGGCGAAGGCCACCTGGTTGACCGCTTCCGGAATAACCGGGTTGACCTTGCCTGGCATGATCGAGCTGCCTGGCTGACGCGCCGGCAGGTTGATCTCGTTGATGCCGGTGCGCGGGCCGCTGGACAGCAGGCGCAGGTCGTTGCAGATCTTCGACAGCTTGACGGCGGTACGCTTGAGCATGCCGGAGAACAGCACGAAGGCGCCCATGTCGGAGGTAGCTTCGATCAGGTCGGCGGCCGGTACCAGCGGTTGGCCGCTGATGGCAGCCAGGCGCTGCACGGCCAGGGCCTGGTAGCCCGGGTCGGCGTTGATGCCGGTGCCGATGGCGGTACCACCCAGGTTGATTTCGGTCAGCAGTTCCGGAGCCAGCGAACGCAGGCGCTGCAGGTCTTCGGTCATGGTGGTGGCGAAGGCACGGAATTCCTGGCCCAGGGTCATCGGCACGGCGTCCTGCAGCTGGGTACGGCCCATCTTCAGTACGTGGTCGAACTCTTTACCCTTGGCAGCGAAAGCCTGGATCAGGCTGTCGAGGCTGGCCAGCAGGGCGTCGTGACCCAGCAGCAGGCCCAGACGGATGGCCGTTGGGTAGGCGTCGTTGGTCGACTGCGCCATGTTCACGTCGTTGTTCGGGTGCAGGTACTGGTATTCACCCTTCTGGTGGCCCATGGCCTCCAGCGCGACGTTGGCAATGACTTCGTTCGCGTTCATGTTGGTGGAAGTACCGGCACCACCCTGGATCATGTCGACCACGAACTGGTCGTGGTAATCGCCTTTGATCAGGCGGGCGCAGGCTGCGGTGATGGCAGCATGCTTGGCATCGCTCAGGTGACCCAGCTCACGGTTGGCGTCGGCAGCGGCCTGCTTGACCATGGCCAGGGCCACGACCAGCTTCGGGTAGTGCGACAGCGGAACACCGGAGAGATGGAAGTTGTTGGCAGCGCGCAGGGTCTGGATGCCGTAGTAGGCATCGGCAGGGACTTCAAGGGTACCAAGCAGATCTTTTTCGACGCGGAACGATGCAGCGGAGGACATGATGGATATCATCTCGATTTTGACCCGGCACATGCCGGAATGGCGCCAATCCTAGGCCTGAAGGCGATTTTGCGGCAAATGCTGTTGCACGCTAACCTATGCACAAACGGCATAGTGTTTCATGTGACGTCAATAAACATTCGAGCGTGTTCCATTTTGGTGCATGCCGGGAGATGTGCTTCGTGAACCTTGAAAGCAAATGGCTTGAAGACTTCAGCGCGCTGGCGGCTACCCGCAGTTTTTCCCAGGCGGCAGAACGGCGCTTCGTGACCCAGCCCGCATTCAGCCGGCGCATCCGCAGCCTGGAAGCGGCGTTGGGGCTACAGCTGGTGAACCGTTCCCGCACGCCGATAGAACTGACCGAGGCTGGCCAGCTGTTTCTGGTTACGGCACGTACGGTTGTCGACCAGTTGAGCGAAATTCTTCGCCATTTGCATCATCTTGAGGGCGGGCAGGGCGAGGTGGTGCAGGTGGCCGCTGCACACTCCTTGGCCTCGGGTTTCTTCCCGCGTTGGGTGGCGCAGCTGCGCAACGACGGCCTGAACATCGCCACCCGCCTGGTCGCGACCAACGTCGGCGATGCCGTGCATGCCTTGCGCGAAGGCGGCTGCGACCTGATGCTGGCGTTCTATGACCCGGATGCGGCCCTGCAGATGGATGCCGAAATCTTCCCGTCGCTGCACATGGGCACCACCGAAATGCTGCCGGTGTGCGCCGTGGATGCCGACGGCAAGCCTTTGTTCGATCTTGAAGGCGAGGGCAGCGTACCGCTGCTGGCCTATACCGCCGGTGCCTTCCTCGGCCGCTCGGTCAACTTGCTGCTGCGCCAGCGCAACCTGCGTTATACCACCGTCTATGAAACCGCCATGGCCGACAGCCTGAAGAGCATGGCGCTGGAGGGCATGGGCATCGCCTGGGTACCGCGCCTGTCGATGCGAGGCGAACTCGAAAGGGGTGAGCTGGCAATCTGCGGCGGCAGCCAGTGGCATGTGCCGCTGGAAATCCGCCTGTATCGCTGCGCCCTGGTACGCAAGGCCAACGTAAGGCTGCTGTGGCGCAAGCTCGAAGGGGCTGCAGCGGTTGACTCGAAAGTCAGCCAAAGCCCCGAAAAATAAGGGGCGACAGTTGGTCGCCGGGGTGCCTTAAACGCGCCAGCTTACGGTATACTGCGCGGCCTTTCGACCGGATGTGTCCGGTCCTGATCAGCAAACAAGCCACGCCGGCCGTCCCGCGTGGCTTGTTGTTTTTTGACGCGCCCAAGGGCGCACAAGCGAAGAGGCTCGACGATGAGTGCACTGGTTGGCGTGATCATGGGCTCCAAGTCCGATTGGTCCACCCTTAGCCACACCGCCGATATGCTGGAAAAACTCGGCATTCCCTACGAAGTGAAGGTGGTTTCCGCCCACCGCACCCCGGACTTGCTGTTCCAGTACGCCGAAGAGGCTGAAGGGCGGGGCATCGAGGTGATCATCGCCGGTGCCGGTGGTGCAGCCCACCTGCCTGGCATGTGCGCGGCGAAGACCCACCTGCCGGTGCTGGGCGTGCCAGTACAATCGTCGATGTTGTCGGGCGTCGATTCGCTGCTGTCGATCGTGCAGATGCCCGCCGGCGTGCCGGTTGCCACCCTGGCCATCGGCCGGGCCGGTGCAGTCAATGCTGCGCTGCTGTCGGCCAGCATCCTCGGTGCCAAATACCCGCAGTACCACACGGCGCTCAAGCAGTTCCGCACGGAGCAGACCGAGACCGTGCTGGACAACCCAGACCCGCGCCAGGCTTGAGGCTCTACCCATGAAGATCGGTGTAATTGGTGGCGGCCAGCTGGGCCGCATGCTGGCCTTGGCGGGTACCCCGCTGGGCATGAATTTCGCCTTCCTCGACCCGGCCCCGGACGCCTGCGCCGCGCCACTGGGCGAGCACCTGCGCGCCGACTACGGCGACCAGGACCACCTGCGCCAACTGGCCGACGAAGTCGACCTGGTGACCTTCGAGTTCGAAAGCGTGCCGGCCGAAACCGTGGCCTTCCTCTCGCAGTTCGTGCCGGTTTACCCCAGCGCCGAGGCGCTGCGCATCGCCCGCGACCGCCTGTTCGAGAAAAGCATGTTCCGTGACCTGGGTATCCCCACCCCGGCCTTCGCTGACATCCTCTCGCAGGCAGACCTGGACGCTGCGGTGGCCAGCATCGGCCTGCCGGCCGTGCTGAAGACCCGTACCCTGGGTTACGACGGCAAGGGCCAAAAGGTACTGCGCACGCCTGAGGACGTGGTCGGTACCTTCGCCGAACTGGGCAGCGTGCCCTGCTTGCTGGAGGGCTTTGTCCCGTTCACCGGCGAAGTGTCGCTGGTAGCCGTGCGTGCCCGTGATGGCGAAACCCGTTTCTACCCGCTGGTGCACAACACCCATGAAAGCGGCATCCTGCGCCTGTCGGTCGCCAGCCAGGCGCACCCACTGCAGGCCCTGGCCGAAGACTACGTGGGCCGCGTGCTCAAGCAGCTCGACTATGTCGGCGTGCTGGCCTTCGAGTTCTTCGAAGTCGACGGCGGCCTGAAGGCCAACGAAATCGCCCCGCGCGTGCACAACTCCGGCCACTGGACCATCGAAGGCGCCGAGTGCAGCCAGTTCGAGAACCACCTGCGTGCCGTTGCCGGCCTGCCACTGGGTTCGACCGCCAAGGTGGGCGAGAGCGCGATGCTCAACTTCATCGGTGAAGTGCCGGCTGTAGACAAGGTGATCGCCATCGATGATTGCCATCTGCACCATTACGGCAAGGCATTCAAGGCCGGGCGCAAGGTCGGCCACGCCACCCTGCGTTGCCACGACATGGCTACCCTGGAGCGCAAGATTGCCGAAGTAGAAGCCCTGATCGGCAACTGATCGAACTTCTACCCGCCACCTACCCTCTGAAATGGCAACATGCCAAAGCGCTGTCTAGGCTTTGGCTTGTTCCATTCTTCATTGCAGAGGGATCGCCATGGGCATCATTGGAACCATCTTCATCGGCCTCATCGTCGGCCTGCTGGCTCGTTTCATCAAACCGGGCGACGACAGCATGGGCTGGATCATGACCATCCTGCTGGGTATCGCTGGCTCGCTGCTGGCAACCTATGGCGGCCAGGCGCTGGGTATCTACCAGGCCGGGCAGGCTGCAGGCTTCTTTGGCGCGCTGGTGGGTGCGGTCGTCCTGCTGGTGATCTACGGATTCATCAAGAAACGTTGAATACTGGTTAGAATGCCCGGCAATTCCTTCGAGTTGCCGAGCATTTTCATGCGTGCCCTTTTCCTCGCCCCCCTGCTGCTGGCCAGCGCCCTGGCCCATGCCGAACTGCCCGAAACCGACTGGCTGGAGCTGATGCCCAAGTCGGACCAGAAGGCGCTCGAGCAGATGCCCGAGATCGACCATAATTCGCCGGAAGCCATGGGTACCTTCACCGCCAAGGGCGGCTTGAAGCAGAGCAAGGGCCTGCCCGCGGTGATGTACTCGACCAAGACCGTGGCAGCCATGAACGGCAAGGATATCCGTCTGGGCGGCTATCCAGTGCCGCTGGAGAGTGACGCCAAGGGCAACAGTACGTTGTTCTTCCTGGTGCCATACCCGGGCGCCTGCATCCATGTGCCGCCACCGCCGCCGAACCAGCTGGTGCTGGTGCGCTACCCGAAAGGCCTGAAGATCGATGACATCTACACACCGCTGTGGGTCAGCGGCACGCTGAAGGTGGAAAAGGTCAGCAACGACCTGGCCGATGCGGCCTATGCGCTGGATGCGGGGAAGGTGCGGGTGGTGGAGGATGCAGACCTCTGATCGCCTGCACCGGCCCTTTCGCGGGTAAACCCGCTCCCACAGGTCTCCACAAACCTTGAATATTGTGGAGACCCTGTGGGAGCGGGTTTACCCGCGAGAGGGCCCGAACAGGCACTGCAAGACTCAGATCATTTCACAGCCAATCCTGACCCCCAGCGAACTGCTGGCCCCTGGCTTCAACTCCACCAGGTCATCCCACACATTCGCCGTCTCGATGCACAGCATCCGCTGCCAGCCGTCATCGGCCATGTCCGGCAACTCCTTGGCCCGCTCGGTCCAGGGGTTCCAGATCACCGCCGAACGTGACCCACTGCTGGTCAGGGTGATGCGCCGGTTCCAGTGCGGGTCGACAATGCTCAGTTGCGCCGGGGTGGCGAGGTAGATGCGGTCAGTCTCACCGATGAACGCCAGCGCGCCTTGCTGCTGGCGCTGCTCCCAGTCGGCCAAGGTCTCGATGTAGCCCAGCCCTTCGACACCTTCAACCCGTACCTGCCGCACATCGCTGACTGCAAAGTAGCTGTGCAGGGCCTGGCTGAGGATGACCGGGGTGTTGCCCATGTTGCGGCTGGTCAGGCTCAGCTTCAGGTCCGCGCCCAGCTCCACCAGCAACTTCAGCTCTACGTCGTGGGGCCAGTCGGGCAGGTTACCCTGCGCTTCGGGCAGCTCGAACTCGATACGCAGCCCGTCGCCCGCTTCTTCGATGCCCAGCAGTTGCCAATCACGGGTCCGCGCCAGGCCGTGGGCGGGTGCCTGTTCACCGTGGTACATGGCCTGCACGGCTTGCGGGTTGCGCTGCAGGTTGCCGAACCATGGCCAGCACACCGGCACCCCGGCGCGTACCGACTTGCCCTGGCGGAAAATGGCCTGGTCGCTCAGCCACAACAGTGGTGGCTGGCCGACGCACTGGTAGCTGAGGATCTGCGCGCCTTGCTGGGCGATCAGGAGTTCGGCGTGGTTGCTGCTGATACGCCAGCAGTTGAGTTCGCCATGTTGCTCGGTTACGACCTGGAAGGAAGCCATTGTGTTCATCTCATTGATTGCCAGTGGGCCTTGGACCCGGGCACATGCAATGAGTTTACCGCCGGCAGGGCTCAGCGACGAGGTACGGAGCGGGTACGCCCACTGCCGTCGATGGCGACGAACACGAACACCGCTTCGGTAACCTTGCGCCATTCGCTGGACAGCGGGTCGTCGCTCCACACTTCGACCATCATCTGGATCGAGCTGCGGCCGATTTCCAGGGTCTGGGTATAGAAAGACAACTGTGCGCCAACGGCCACTGGCACCAGGAAGGCCATGCGGTCGATGGCCACGGTGGCCACCCGGCCTCCGGCGACACGGCTGGCCATGGCGGTACCGGCCAGGTCCATCTGGGCGACCAACCAGCCGCCAAAGATATCGCCAAACCCGTTGGTCTCGCGCGGGAGTGCGGTGATCTGCAAGGCCAGGTCGCCCTGCGGGATAGGATCTTCTTGTTCGAGCTCAATCATGCGATGGGGCCTCTGACCCGTGACGCTTTTCGTTGGTGTGGCGCAAAGGCCGGGTAAACGATTCAGCTTGAAACATACTACGCCGATTTCGTTTCAGTGGGCGGCCGTAGGGAAACTCTGCGAAACCGCCTGAGAATAATGACCGGCGTTTTCGCACAACATCCCACGTTAGGAGCGACCGTTTCCTACGAATCGGCAGTATATAGAGCATATCGGCCAGCGACGACCGCGCATTCATGAATATGTGTATGGATTTTGTATCGCTTCCGGCGCAGCTCGGCAATTTGCTATCTTGCTCTGTCACCAATCCAGAAGCCGCGTGCCAAGCGGCCTGCATGCCCTACAAAGAGAACAATCAGCGATGACTTCCGTGCCGAGCAGTATCGAGCAGCCCTCGCGGCCGCTGACCCGCAGTGACTACAAGACCCTTTCACTGTCCGCGCTGGGCGGCGCGCTGGAGTTCTACGACTTCATCATTTTCGTATTCTTCGCCACGGTGGTCGGCAAGCTGTTCTTCCCCGCCGACATGCCCGAATGGCTGCGCCTGATGCAAACCTTCGGCATCTTCGCCGCCGGCTATCTGGCGCGACCGTTGGGCGGCATCATCATGGCCCATTTTGGTGACCTGCTCGGGCGCAAGAAGATGTTTACCCTGAGTATCTTCATGATGGCCCTGCCGACACTGATCATGGGCCTGTTGCCGACTTACGCACAGATCGGCCTGTGGGCGCCGATCCTGCTGCTGCTGATGCGGGTGATCCAAGGCGCGGCAATCGGTGGCGAGGTCCCGGGTGCGTGGGTGTTCGTGTCGGAGCACGTGCCGGCGCGCAACACCGGCTACGCCTGCGGTACCCTCACGGCCGGCCTCACTGCGGGTATCTTGCTTGGCTCGCTGGTAGCCACCCTGATCAACAGCGTGTACAGCGCGGACGAAGTGGCTGGGTACGCCTGGCGTATTCCGTTCCTGCTGGGTGGTGTGTTCGGCCTGTTCTCGGTGTACCTGCGCCGCTGGTTGCACGAAACCCCGGTATTTGCCGAGATGCAGCAGCGCAAGGCGCTGGCCGAGGAGCTGCCGCTGCGTGCCGTGCTGCGTGATCATCGTGGCCCGATCGTGCTGTCGATGCTGCTGACCTGGATGCTGTCTGCCGGCATCGTGGTAGTCATCCTGATGACCCCGGCGCTGCTGCAGAGCATCTACCACATCAGCCCGACCGACTCCCTCAAGGCCAACAGCCTGGCGATCGTGCTGCTCAGCTTCGGCTGCATCGGCGCTGGCAGCCTGGCTGACCGCTTTGGCGCGGGCCGGGTGTTCGTGATCGGCAGTCTGCTGCTGCTGGCGAGCTCCTGGACTTTCTACCACAGCCTGCCGACCCGGCCTGAGCTGCTGTTCCCGCTGTATGCGGTTACCGGTTTGTGCGTGGGTGTGATCGGTGCAGTGCCTTATGTGATGGTCAAGGCATTTCCAGCGGTGGTGCGGTTCAGCGGGCTGTCGTTCTCGTACAACGTGGCCTACGCGATCTTTGGCGGGTTGACGCCGATGGTGGTGACCGCCTTGTTGAAAGTCAGCCCGATGGCGCCTGCCTATTATGTGGCGGGGTTGTGTGCCGTTGGCCTGGCCGTGGGCCTGTACCTGCTCGCCAACAAGCGCTGACCTGTTGTAGGAACGGCCTTGTGTCGCGATGGGCTGCGCCGCCCATCGCGACACAAGGCCGTTCCACACGTGTTGCCAGGCAGCTGGTAGGTGATGGCATTTCATCCAATTGTCACATTCAAGTCATATCGTATTCATGCGGCCTGCAGATACTTGGGCCCGTTCCATCCAACACCCCCTATTCCTGCTAGGAGCAAGGCATGAAACTGAAGCGTTTGATGGCGGCCCTCACCTTTGCCGCCGCTGGCGTTGCAACCGCCAACGCGGTAGCCGCTGTCGATCCTGCAATCCCGACCTACACCAAGACCACCGGTGTTTCGGGCAACCTCTCCAGCGTCGGTTCCGACACCCTCGCGAACCTGATGACTCTGTGGGCCGAGGCCTACAAGAAGGAATACCCGAACGTAAACATCCAGATCCAGGCGGCCGGCTCTTCTACCGCGCCACCTGCGCTGACCGAAGGCACTGCCAACCTCGGCCCGATGAGCCGCAAGATGAAGGACGTCGAGCTGCAGGCCTTCGAGCAGAAGTACGGCTACAAACCAACCGCCATCCCGGTTGCCGTCGATGCCCTGGCCGTGTTCGTGCACAAGGACAACCCGATCAAAGGCCTGACCATGGCCCAGGTCGACGCCATCTTCTCCTCCACCCGCCTGTGCGGTGGCAAAGCCGACGTCAAGACCTGGGGTGACCTGGGCGTGACCGGCGACCTGGCCAACAAGCCAATCCAGCTGTTCGGCCGCAACTCGGTATCCGGCACCTACGGCTACTTCAAGGAAGAAGCCCTGTGCAAAGGCGACTTCAAGCCTAACGTCAACGAACAGCCTGGTTCGGCTTCGGTCGTGCAGTCGATCAGCTCCTCGCTGAACGGCATCGGCTACTCGGGCATTGGTTACAAGACTGCCAGCGTCAAGACGGTCGCCCTGGCCAAGAAAGAGGGCGGCGAGTTCGTCGAAGATAACGAAACCAACGCGCTGAACGGCAAATACCCGCTGTCGCGCTTCCTGTACGTGTACGTCAACAAGGCACCGAACAAGCCGCTGGCTCCGCTGGAGGCTGAGTTCGTCAAGCTGGTGCTGTCGCAAGCTGGCCAGCAGGTGGTGGTGAAGGATGGCTACATCCCGCTGCCGGCCAAGGTCGTCGACAAGACCCTGGCTGACCTGGGCCTGTCCCACTCGGGTAACGTCGCAAAAAAGTAAGTAACTGAGGCGGAGGCCGGCGCGAATGGCCGGCCTCTTCCACGATTTCCCAGCCCGAAGCCAGGCTTACTGTGCGGCGGGCTTTCGTGCGTCACTACTTTGTAATGTTTTTGTCATACGGGATCGCTAGGGTGTGCGCATGAATGATCTGGCCAACTCCACCATGACCCAAAATACCCAGCCCGAGCGGATTGACTTCAATACGCCGGAGTTGCAACGCAAGCGCCGCATGCGCGCACTCAAGGACCGCCTGACCCGCTGGTATGTACTGGTGGGCGGGCTTGCCGTATTGGCGGCAATCACCTTGATCTTCTTCTACCTGGCCTATGTGGTGTTGCCACTGTTCCAGGGCGCCGAACTGACCAGCAAGAAAGCGCTGGAGCCAACCTGGCTGCAACAGGATGCGGGCAAGCCGCTGATGATTGCGCTTGAAGAGCAGAACCTGGTGGGCATGCGCGTTTCGGACAAGGGCCAGGCACTGTTCTTCGATACCAAGACCGGTAACGCGCTCAAGCAGATCACCCTGCCGCTGCCGGCAGGCACGCAGGTTACCTCGATCAGTGCCGACCAGCCGGGAAGCCCGCTGGTGGTGCTGGGCTTGTCCAATGGTCAGGCCCTGGTGTTCCACCACAGCTACAAGGTGACCTACCCCGACAACAAGAAAACCATCGACCCTGGCATCGACTACCCGTACGGCGAGCAACCGGTCGTGCTCGATGACCAGGGCCGCGCGCTGGAGCATGTCAGCGTCAACGTCAATGGCGACGCCCTGCTGCTGGCCGGTTCTACTGGCGCTCACCTGCAGGTGGTCGAGCTGGCCCGCAGCGAAAACATGATGACCGGCGAGGTCACCACCGAGCAGAACCGCATCGAACTGCCGCAGATGACCGAAACGGTGAAGAACATCTTCATCGACCCGCGTCAGCATTGGCTGTACGTGATCAACGGTCGCGCCACGGCCGACGTCTTCAGCCTGCGCGACAAGAGCCTCAACGGCCGTTACAAGCTGACTGAAAGTGCGGACACCGAAATCACCGCCACAGCCCAGCTGGTCGGCGGCATCTCGCTGATCATGGGCGACTCCAAAGGCGGGTTGACCCAGTGGTTCATGGCCCGCGACCCGGATGGGGAATCGCGCTTCAAGCAGATCCGCAGCTTCCAGCTGGGCAAGGCCCCGATCGTGCAGATCGACGCCGAAGAGCGCCGCAAGGGCTTCATTGCCCTGGATGCCGAAGGCAAGCTGGGCGTGTTCCACAGCACGGCGCACCGTACCCTGCTGGTCGAGCAGGCCGCCGAAGGGGCCGGCATCCTGGCCCTGTCGCCACGCGCCAATCGCATCATGATCGAAGAGGGCGGCAAGCTGCTGCCACTGAGCCTGCGCAACCCGCATCCGGAAATTTCCTTCAGTGCACTGTGGGGCAAGGTCTGGTACGAGAACTATGACGAGCCGAAGTACGTCTGGCAGTCGACTGCCTCGAATACTGACTTCGAGCCCAAGCTGAGCCTGTCGCCGCTGACCTTCGGTACCCTCAAGGCCGCGTTCTACGCCATGGTGCTGGCGGCCCCGCTGGCGATTGCCGCAGCCATCTACACCGCCTACTTCATGGCCCCGGGCATGCGTCGCAAGGTCAAGCCGGTGATCGAGCTGATGGAAGCGATGCCGACGGTGATCCTCGGCTTCTTCGCCGGCCTGTTCCTCGCCCCGTACCTGGAAGGCCACCTGCCGGGCGTCTTCAGCCTGTTCGTGATCATGCCGATCGGCATCCTCGCGGCAGGCTTCGCCTGGAGCCGACTGCCCGAGTCGATCCGCCTGCGCATTCCGGATGGCTGGGAGGCGGCCATCCTGATCCCGGTGATTCTGGTGATCGGCTGGTTCGCCTTGTACATGAGCCCGCTCCTGGAAACCTGGTTCTTCGGCGGTGACATGCGCCTGTGGATCACCAACGACCTGGGTATCACCTACGACCAGCGCAACGCCTTGGTGGTGGGTATCGCCATGGGCTTCGCGGTCATCCCGAACATCTACTCCATCGCCGAAGATGCCGTGTTCAGCGTGCCGCGCAGCCTGACCTTGGGCTCCCTGGCGCTCGGTGCCACGCCCTGGCAGACCCTGACCCGTGTGGTCATCCTCACCGCCAGCCCAGGGATCTTCTCGGCGTTGATGATCGGTATGGGCCGGGCGGTGGGTGAGACCATGATCGTGCTGATGGCCACCGGCAACACCCCGGTGATGGAGCTGAACCTGTTCGAGGGCATGCGTACCCTGGCTGCCAACGTGGCCGTGGAAATGCCGGAATCGGAAGTCGGCGGCAGCCACTATCGCGTGCTGTTCCTGGCCGCGCTGGTGCTGCTGATGTTCACGTTCATCATGAACACCTTGGCCGAGCTGATTCGCCAGCGTCTGCGCAAGAAATACTCGTCGCTTTGATAGAAAGGTAGCGATCCGTGAAAAAGGATTCCCTCAAAGGCTGGTTCAAGAGTGGCGCCCCGGGCGTCTGGATGAGCGGCGGCGCGGTGGCCATGGCGGTGATCATGACCGTCGGCCTGCTCGCGGTGATCGCCGTGCGCGGCCTGGGCCACTTCTGGCCGGCTGATCTTGTCCAGGCCACCTACAAGGTGCCGGGCCAGGCCGATCACGTCGTCATCGGCGAAGTGGTGCAGAAGGAGGAAGTACCCCGGGCGCGCCTGAAGGGCGCCGGCCTGCCGGTGCCTGACCAGGGTCCGGAGTTCATGACCCGGGAACTGATCAAGGTCGGTAACCGCGACCTCAACGGCAGCGACTTCACCTGGGTGGTCGGAGAGTGGCTGGTCGATGAACAGCACCCAGCCGACCTGATTGCCCTGGAGCGCCGCGAGTGGGGCAACTTCTATGGCTACCTGGTCAGCGTCAAGGAACAAGGCCGTGTGGTCGCCGAGGGGTCCGCCGCCTGGAGCGAGCTGCAGGCCCGCCTCAAGCGCGCCAACCAACTGAGCAGCGAGCTGCAAAGCCTGGAGAAGAAAGACATCGGCGCCATCAACCATGGCCTCGAGCGCCTGCGCCTGCAAGCGCGCAAGCTGGAACTGGACGGCAAGCTGGATGCCGCCGCCCAGGCCGACCTGGACGCCGACCGCGCCGAGCTGAACAGCCGCTACAAGGCCATCGAGGAGCGCCTGACCGGCCTGCACCAGGCCTTCGCCCGTGACAGCCTGGTGGCCCGCGATGGCAATGGCCGTGAAGTGGAAATCAACCTGAGCAAGGTGGTGCACGCGATCCAGCCGAACGCCATGTCCGGCTTCACCAAGCTGGGCAGCTATTTCACCAAGGTCTGGGAATTCCTCAGCGATGACCCGCGTGAAGCCAACACCGAAGGCGGTATCTTCCCGGCCATCTTCGGTACCGTGATGATGACCTTGATCATGGCTGTCATCGTTACCCCGTTTGGTGTGCTGGCTGCTGTCTACCTGCGTGAATACGCCAGGCAGGGTCCGGTAACCCGGCTGATCCGCATCGCGGTGAACAACCTGGCCGGTGTGCCGGCGATCGTCTACGGGGTGTTCGGCCTGGGCTTCTTCGTCTACGTGCTGGGTGGTTCGATCGACCGTCTGTTCTTCCCCGAGGCGCTACCGGCACCCACCCTGGGTACCCCGGGCCTGCTGTGGGCATCGCTGACCTTGGCGCTGCTGGCGGTGCCGGTGGTGATCGTGGCCACCGAGGAAGGCCTGGCGCGTATTCCGCGCACCGTGCGCGAAGGCTCGCTGGCCCTGGGTGCAACCAAGGCCGAGACCCTGTGGAAGATCGTTCTGCCCATGGCCAGCCCGGCCATGATGACCGGCATGATCCTGGCCGTGGCCCGCGCCGCGGGTGAAGTGGCGCCGCTGATGCTGGTGGGCGTGGTCAAGCTGGCGCCGTCGCTGCCGGTGGACGGGAACTACCCGTACCTGCACCTGGACCAGAAGATCATGCACCTGGGCTTCCACATTTACGATGTCGGCTTCCAGAGCCCCAACGTCGAAGCCGCGCGGCCGCTGGTATATGCCACGGCGCTGCTGCTGGTGCTGGTGATCGCGGCCCTCAACCTCTCGGCCGTGTGGATCCGCAACCACTTGCGCGAGAAGTACAAAGCCCTCGACAGCTGATCCTGATCACAAGCGTGCCGCGCCCAAGTGGCGCGGCCCTTTGAAACGAATTGTTAGCGTATGGAGTTGACCATGCAGCAAGAATCCCACGCCCACGGCATCGACATGTCTGCCCTGGGCCGCGACAAGCAAAGCCTGCGCCTGGCCGAAGAAACCGTGGCCATCGAGGTACCGGGCCTGAGCCTGTTCTATGGCGACAAACAAGCACTGTTCGACGTGCAGATGAACATTCCCAAGCAGCGTGTAACCGCTTTCATCGGCCCGTCCGGCTGCGGCAAGTCGACCCTGCTGCGCACCTTCAACCGCATGAACGACCTGGTTGACGGCTGCCGCGTGGAAGGCGCCATCAACCTGTACGGCCACAACATCTACCGCAAGGGCGAAGACGTGGCCGAGCTGCGCCGCCGTGTCGGCATGGTGTTCCAGAAGCCCAACCCGTTCCCCAAGACCATCTACGAGAACGTGGTCTACGGCCTGCGTATCCAGGGCATCAACAAGAAGCGCGTACTCGACGAAGCGGTCGAGTGGGCGCTGAAGGGCGCGGCCCTGTGGGATGAGGTCAAGGACCGCTTGCACGACTCGGCCCTGGGCCTGTCCGGCGGCCAGCAGCAGCGCCTGGTCATCGCCCGCACCATCGCCGTGGAGCCGGAGGTGCTGTTGCTCGACGAACCGTGCTCGGCGCTGGACCCGATCTCAACCCTGAAGGTCGAGGAACTGATCTACGAATTGAAATCCAAGTACACCATCGTCATCGTGACCCACAACATGCAACAGGCGGCGCGGGTTTCCGACTACACCGCGTTCATGTACATGGGCAAGCTGGTCGAATTCGGCGATACCGATACCCTGTTCACCAACCCGGCGAAGAAGCAGACCGAAGACTACATCACCGGTCGCTACGGCTAGCAGCCCTGCGGCACAGGGAACCAGACGATTACTTGAAGCTTTGAGCTTCTTCGCGGAGCGAATGATGATCAACAAAGAAAGCCTTACCCATCACATTTCCCAGCAGTTCAACGCCGAGCTCGAAGAGGTGCGCAGCCACCTGCTGGCCATGGGCGGGCTGGTCGAGAAACAGGTCAACGACGCGGTCACCGCGCTGATCGAAGCCGACTCCGGCCTGGCCCAGCAAGTGCGCGAAGTCGACGAGCAGATCAACCAGATGGAGCGCAACATCGACGAGGAGTGCCTGCGCATCCTGGCCCGTCGTCAGCCGGCAGCGTCCGACCTGCGCCTGATCATCAGCATCTCCAAGTCGGTGATCGACCTGGAGCGCATTGGTGACGAGTCGACCAAGATCGCCCGCCGCGCCATCCAGCTGTGCGAGGAAGGCGAGTCGCCGCGCGGCTACGTCGAGGTGCGCCACATCGGCGACCAGGTGCGCAACATGGTCCGCGACGCGCTGGACGCCTTTGCCCGTTTCGACGCCGACCTGGCGCTGTCGGTGGCCCAGTACGACAAGACCATCGACCGCGAATACAAGACCGCCCTGCGCGAGCTGGTGACCTACATGATGGAAGACCCGCGCTCGATCTCGCGGGTGCTCAGTGTGATCTGGGTGCTGCGTTCGCTGGAGCGGATCGGCGACCACGCGCGCAACATCTCCGAGCTGGTGATCTACCTGGTGCGCGGCACTGATGTGCGCCACATGGGCCTCAAGCGCATGACTGCGGAAGTGCAGGGCACCGCGCTCGAGGATGGCGAAAAAGCTAATGTTCCGGCTGAACCTGACGATAAATAAGGTTGCTCCCGAGCATCGACGCCCGGCCTTGGCCGGGCGTTTTCGTTTGCGGTCGAGGAGCCGGCAGGCACCCGCGAACGATGTGAAGAAGTCCCGGCGTGACCAGGTTGTAGCGAATGGCCATTATTCGGCGGTAGGCTAGCCGGGATTCAGAAGGAGTATCGATGAGTAAAGTGAATGTGCTGGTTGTGGATGACGCCCCGTTCATCCGTGACCTGGTCCGCAAATGCCTGCGCAACGCCTTCCCGGGCATGACCATCGACGATGCCGTCAACGGTCGCAAGGCAATGGCGATGCTGGGCAAGGAAGCGTTCGACCTGGTCCTGTGCGACTGGGAGATGCCGGAAATGTCCGGCCTGGAACTGCTCACCTGGTGCCGTCAGCAGCCTGAGCTGAAAAACCTGCAGTTCATCATGGTGACCAGCCGTGGCGACAAGGAAAACGTCATCCAGGCGATCCAGGCCGGCGTTTCCGATTTCGTCGGCAAGCCGTTCACCAACGAGCAATTGCTGACCAAGGTGAAAAAGGCCCTGACCAAGATCGGCAAGCTCGATGGCCTGATGTCCAGCGGCCCGGCGCGCGTCAACTCGGCGTTCGCCAACGATTCGCTGAGTGCCTTGACTGGCGGCAAACCGGACGCGGCAAAAGTCACCGCACCGGCAGCGGCGCCGGCACTCGCCAGGCCATCGGTCAGTGCCCCTGCCGCCGCTGCGCCAGTGCCGACCGGCCGCGGCCAGGGCCAGTTACGCCTGGCCAGTGGCATGCAGGCCTGCGTGATCAAGGCGTTGAGCCTGAAAGAGGCCTTGCTGGTGGTTCGCCGTGGCGAAACGCTGCCGCAGGTGCTGGAAGGTGCCGTGCTGAACCTGGAGCAGGGCGAGAATGCCGAAGTCGCGCGTCTGAATGGTTACCTGCATGCCGTGGTGGCACTAGAGCCCAAGCCCGACAGTGACTGGCTGCAATTGACGTTCAAGTTCGTCGACCAGGATGCACAGAAGCTCGACTACCTGTCGCGCCTGATTGCTCGCGGGACTGCACAGAAGCACTTTACCCCGGGCGCATGACCCGCGGCCCCGCGCCGCCCTCTTTGCAGGCGCGGCCTTGCAGCCCTTCGCGACGCAAGGCCGCTCCTGCAAAAGCCCGCACAGCCGTTGTGCCATCCGACCAACTGTCATACCCGCCATAAAACCGGCTGCTAGTCTTCGACAGATCATAACTGTCAAAAAGCCACTATCATGCCCGCCCGCCTGCTGCTGTTCTGTGCAATGCTCATGGCTTCGGTGTCGAGCCAGGGCATGACGATCTACACGATCACCGATGATGGCCGTGTAACCTCCTATACCGACCGGCCTGGTCCTGGTGCCAGACCCTTGGTGCAGCGCGAGCCCATGGTCGAGATGCACGAAGGCCAGGTGAAGCTGAATGCGATAACCTTCGACGGCGGCGTCAGCTTCTCGGCCCGCAACCAGCTGCATGTGCCGGTAGAGGTGGAGTTGCGGCTGGACAATCTGGTGAACGCGCAAGGCGGTAACGCGCCGCGTATCGTGCGCCGGGTGTTGCCGCCGCATACCACGCAGATGCTCAGCGTGCTCAGGGGCCGGCCTGGGACGTTGCTGAATTACCGTTCGACCCTGCTGCAGGCCATGGGCGACCCGGGCAAGCGGCCGAAGGGCTTTCGCTATGCCTTCCCTTGGGTCGGTGGGCCGTTCCGTGTGACCCAGGGCCCCAACGGCCGAGTCAGCCATTTCGGGCCGAAAGGGCGCTATGCCATGGATATCGCCATGCCCGAAGGCACCCCCATCATTGCCGCGCGGGAAGGTGTAGTGGTAAAGACCGAAAACCGCCAAAGCGGGCGCGGGCCAAACCCCTCGGGCAATTTCGTGCGGATCCTGCACCCGGACGGCACCATGGGTGTGTACCTGCATTTGCTGCGTGGTTCGGTGATCGTGGCGGAGGGGCAGCGGGTGCGGCAGGGGCAGCTGCTGGCCAAGTCCGGCAATACTGGCAACAGTACCGGGCCGCACCTGCACTTCGTGGTGCAGCGCAACGTGGGGCTGGCGCTTGAATCGATACCCTATCAGTTCGACCGGCCAATCAACGGGTTACCGGACTTCACTGCGGGCAATCCTTGATTGCCGGGCCTGCTGCGCAGGCCCATAGCCATTTAATCCAGCATGAGTACCTTGGCCAGCACGATCTTCGGGCCTTTCATCTTCTTGATGATGATGCGCAGCCCTTCGACCTCCAGCACTTCCTCTTCTTCAGGCACCCGCTTGAGCGTCTCATAAACCAGCCCGGCCAGGGTTTCAGCCTCGATGTGGTCAAGGTCGATACCCAGCAGGCGCTCGACCTTGAACAGCGGCGTGTCGCCGCGAACCAGCAGCTTGCCCGGCTGGTAGGCGAGAATGCCGCGCTCGGCCTTGCGGTGCTCGTCCTGGATGTCGCCGACCAGCACTTCCAGCACGTCTTCCATGGTCAGGTAACCAATCACCTTGCCATCGGCCTCTTCCACCAGTACGAAATGCGCGCCGCCCTTGCGGAACTGCTCCAGCAACTGCGCCAGCGGCATGTGCCGCGACACGCGCTCCAGTGGCCTGGCGAGATCGTCCAGGTCGATGGTTTCGGGCAGGTGCTCAAGTTCCGCCAGCTCCAGCAGCAGGTCCTTGATGTGCAGCAGGCCGGTGAACTCCTCGCGCTCGGCGTCGTACACCGGGTAGCGGCTGAACTTGTGGCGGCGCACCAGCGCAAGTATCTGCTTCAGCGGCGCCTGGGCATCGATGCTGACCATGTCCTCGCGCGAGTTGGCCCAGTCGACCACCTCCAGCTCGCCCATTTCCACCGCCGAGGCCAGCACGCGCATGCCCTGGTCGCTGGGGTCCTGGCCACGGCTGGAGTGCAGGATCAGCTTGAGTTCTTCACGGCTGTAGTGGTGTTCGTGATGCGGGCCGGGTTCACCCTGGCCGGCGATGCGCAGGATGGTGTTGGCGCTGGCATTGAGCAGGTAGATGGCCGGGTACATTGCCCAGTAGAACAGGTACAGCGGCACGGCGGTCCACAGCGACAGCAGCTCGGGCTTGCGGATTGCCCAGGACTTTGGCGCCAGCTCGCCGACCACGATGTGCAGGTACGAAATGACGAAGAACGCGACGAAGAACGAGATGGCCTTGACCAGCTCGGGCGTGTCGACGCCCAGGTAGGCCAACAAAGGCTCCAGCAAGTGGGCGAAGGCGGGCTCGCCGACCCAGCCCAGGCCGAGGGAGGCGAGGGTGATGCCGAGCTGGCAGGCCGACAGGTAGGCGTCGAGTTGGTTGTGTACCTTGCGCAGGATGTTGCCGCGCCAGCCATGCAGCTCGGCGATGGACTCGACGCGGGTGGCCCGCAGCTTGACCATGGCGAATTCGGCGGCAACGAAGAAACCGTTGAGCAGCACCAGCAGCAGGGCAAAGATGATCATGCCGAAGTCGGCGAATAACGAGGTGAGGCTGATACCAGGGGAAGGGTCCATGATGGAGTTTTTACAGGTTCCGTCTTTGGGATAGAGAGAAAAAAAGTGCCAGCTCTGGCTGGCACAGGGGATCCAATGTAGCGGCTGGGGCGGCAAAAGCAAAGGGTGGTGGTCTTATCGGGCCGCTGCGGGAGCGGGCGTGCCCGCCAAGGGCAGCGCTGCAGCGGCGGTATCAGCCCTTGGCGTTCGCCAATTGTGCCGGCGCAAAATGACAGGTAAAGGTGCTGCCGTGCCCCGGCACGCTGCTGATCTCCAGCCGGCCGCGGTGGCGCATCAACACATGCTTGACGATCGCCAGCCCCAGCCCGGTGCCGCCGGTATTCGATGCGCGGCTGGAGTCGACCCGGTAGAAGCGTTCGGTCAGGCGCGGCAGGTGCTTGGCATCGATCCCCACCCCGGTGTCCTGCACCGACAGGTGCGCGCCCTGGGCGTCGGCCCACCAGCGAATACGGATGCTGCCCTCGTCCTGGGTGTACTTCACCGCGTTGAATACCAGGTTGGAGAAGGCACTGCGCAGCTCCGATTCGCTGCCCTTGAGTTTCACCCCAGGTGCGGCTTCAAGGCTGATGCGCTGGTTGCGCGGCCCGGACAGGGCCTGGGCATCGTTCTTGATTGCATTGAGCAAGGCATCGACCGCCACCGGCTGATTGTCCGATGGGTAGTCGGTGGCCTCCAGCTTGGCCAGCAGCAGCAGGTCGTTGAGCAGGGTCTGCATGCGCGAACCCTGTTGGCTCATCTGCTGCAGGGCACGGCTCCAGCGCGGGTTCACGTCTTCGACGTTGTCGAGCAGGGTTTCCAGGTAACCGGTGATTACCGTCAGCGGTGTGCGCAGCTCGTGGGACACGTTGGCGACGAAGTCCTTGCGCATCTGTTCCAGCTGGTGGATGCGGGTGACGTCACGCACCAGCATCAGATGTTCGTTGTTGCCATAGCGCGTGATGTGCAGCTGCAAGCGCATGCGGTCGTTGATCGGCGACGGGATTTCCAGCGGTTCGAGGTAGTTCTCCGCCTCGAAGTATTCCTTGAAGCGCGGGTGGCGCACCAGGTTGGTGACCTGCTGGCCGCCGTCCTGTGGGGTCTTGAAGCCCAGCAAGGTTTCGGCGGCGCGGTTCCACCATTCCAGGTTGCCGTCGCTGTCGAGCATGATCACCGCGTCACGCAGCGCGGCGGTGGACTCCTGCACCCGATCGATCACCGCCTGCAGGCGGCCGCGCACGCGCTGGTCGCGGCGTTGCAGGTGATAGATGCTATCGAACACCTCCCCCCACAGGCCGTAGCCATCGGGTGGTGCTTCATCGGGTTGGTGGTTGCGCAGCCAGTCGTGCAGGCGCAACAGTTGCTTGAGGGTCCAGCCCAGGTAGAGCGCCAGGCCGATGGCCAGGCTCCAGCCATAATAGCCGCTGACCAACCCGCCGATCAGGCAGACGGTAATCAGCAGCAGCAGGTGGCGGATCAGGGTGGCATGCCAGTTCTGGTTCAATTGACGGTCCTTGTACAACAACGTGCAGCTTGGCGCTTTTGAACTCGATCAGCTCTTGGTCGAGAAGCGGTAGCCGGTGCCCCGGACGGTTTGTACCAGATTTTCGTAGGCCTCACCCAATGCCTTGCGCAGGCGGCGGATGTGTACGTCGACGGTGCGCTCTTCGACATAGACGTTGCCACCCCACACCTGGTCCAGCAACTGGCCACGGGTGTAGGCGCGTTCCTGGTGGGTCATGAAGAACTGCAGCAGGCGGTATTCGGTGGGGCCCATCTCGGCCGGCTTGCCGTCGATGGTCACGCGGTGGCTGATCGGGTCCAGCAGCAGGCCGCCGACCTCGATCGGTGCCTCGCTGTCGCTGGGGCCGGTACGGCGCAGCACGGCCTTCAGGCGGGCAACCAGTTCACGCGGCGAGAACGGTTTGGTGATGTAGTCGTCAGCACCTACCTCCAGGCCCTGGATCTTGTTGTCCTCTTCGCCCTTGGCGGTGAGCATGATGATCGGAATGTCGCCGGTCAGCTCGTCGCGCTTGAGGCGGCGGGCCAACTCGATGCCGGAGGTGCCTGGCAGCATCCAGTCGAGCAGGATCAGGTCCGGTTTGCGGTCGACGATGATCGCATGGGCCTGTTGGGAGTTTTCCGCTTCCAGGCAGTCATAGCCGGCCATTTCCAGGGCAACGGCGATCATCTCGCGAATAGGCGCTTCGTCGTCGACGATCAGTATGTTCCTGCCAACCATGCTCAAAACCTCTCCTGGATACGATGTCTTGGCCCGCATTAGATAACGGAATTATTGCAGCTGTGTGACAGGCCGTTGGCCATTCTGGCGACATTCCATGACTGAACTAGGCTTGAAAGAGCCGCTTTTGCGGAATTTCGACCCCCAATCCCCCCGAAACAATGGTGAATCCAATGACACGACAAACGCTGAGCTGGATGGCCCTTTTCACTGCGCTGGCGCTACCGGGGGTGGCCTCTGCTGACCATGCGATGGAGAAGGGCGGCATGTTGGTCGACCCTGCCGGCATGACCCTGTACACCTTCGACAAGGATGCTGGCGGCAAGTCGATGTGCAATGGCGAATGTGCCAAGAACTGGCCGCCCTTGATGGTCAAGGCCGATGACGAACCGGCCAAGGGCAAGTGGAGCGTGGTGATGCGCGATGACGGCGCCAAGCAGTGGGCCTATGACGACAAGCCGCTGTACACCTTCATCAAGGACAAGAAGGCCGGGGATATGACCGGTGACGGCATGAAGGACGTCTGGCACGTCGCCAAGCCATGAAATTGTCGGGGCTGCACGGCAGCCCCGCATTTCTCAGCGCAACGCGTAATCCAATACAACCCCGATAAACACCAGCATCCCCGCCCAGTGGTTGTGTAGGAACGCCTTGAAGCATGACTCCCGGTCCAGCCTGCGCGTCGACCAGTACTCCCAGGCAAAGCACGCCGCCGCGCCCAGCAGGCCCAGGTGGAACCAGCCCCCCAGTTCGAAACGGTTACCTGCCAGCAACAGGCAGCCCAGCGAAAGCAGCTGCAAGGTCAGGATGATGGTGCGGTCGGCGTCGCCGAACAGAATCGCAGTCGACTTCACGCCAATCTTCAAATCGTCATCCCGGTCGACCATGGCGTAGTAGGTGTCGTAACCCACCGTCCACAGCAGATTGGCGATGTACAACAGCCAGGCACTGGCCGGCAGTTCACCCCCCGCTGCGGTAAAGGCCATGGGAATGCCCCAGGAATAGGCCGCCCCCAGCACCACCTGCGGGTAGTAGGTGTAGCGCTTCATGAATGGGTAGCAGAACGCCAGCGCCACCGCGCCGAACGATAGCCACACCGTGCGGCTGTTGGTACACAGCACCAGCAGGAAGCTGACCCCGACCAGGATAGCGAACAGCGCCAGCGCCTCGCGCGGACGGACCCGGCCACTGGCCAGGGGACGGTCGGCGGTGCGTTTGACGTGGCCGTCCACCTTGCGGTCGGCAAAGTCGTTGATGCAGCAGCCTGCGGCGCGCATCAGCACCACGCCGAGGCCGAAGATCAGCACGTTGGCCAGGGTCGGCGAACCGTTCCCGGCGATCCAGACCGCCGACAAGGTTGGCCACAGCAGCAGGTAGATTCCGATCGGACGGTCCATGCGGCTGAGTTGGACGAAGTCCCAGGCCCGCGGGTGCAAGCGGTTGAGCGACTTGAGCAGTTGCAGGTACATCAGCGGGTCTCCTCCTTGGCCGCTTGCCACAGGGCTGGCAGGAACACTTCTGCCACCAGCAGGTCCAGGCCGCCACGTTCGAAACGCGAACGGCGCCCCCACAGCGCCGTATGGGCGGCTTCGCTGGGCAACCAGGCCTGAGGGTAACTGCATACTTCGATGGGGTGGCGGATGAACGCCTGGTCGCAGAACAGCAACTCGCCGAGCGAGCGACTGCCCAGGGTTTCCAGGTCCAGCCCGCCACGCTCCAGGGCTGTGCGGCTGGCGACGCTGCGGGCGAACACCCAGGGTTGGCCATGGCCACGCAGGTATACCTCACGTACCCAGCCTTCGGCACCCGCGACGATGCCCAGTGCCTGGCATTCGTCATCGCGCAGCGGCTGCCAGCCTTCGAACAGTGGCGTGACGCTGAAATGGTCGTCGGACAGGCGGATCAGGCGGCGGGTCAGGGAGCCTTCGTCGAACAGCCAGTCCAGGGTGGGCTGGTCGATGCCGGTCGCCAGCTGTGAATACGGCAGCCACGCGACAGCGGCTGCTTGCGGGGATTCGTACGACACGTCGGTCTGCTTGTTACATCCAGAGAGGCGGCGAGCTTAGCATGATTGCCCCAACTGCTTGCATACTGCTGGCAGGGCCGATACAAAGCCCCAGCCCGAAGCGAGGAAACGACCTGATGAAAAAGTGGCAATGTATTGTCTGTGGCCTGATCTACGATGAGGCCGAAGGCTGGCCTGATGACGGCATCGCCCCCGGCACCCGTTGGGAAGATGTCCCGGAAGACTGGCTTTGCCCCGACTGTGGTGTCGGCAAGAGTGACTTTGAAATGATCTCCATCGGCTAATCAAGGAAAGCACGACATGACGTCCCCTGTGGTAATCGTCGGTACCGGCCTGGCGGGCTACAACCTGGCCCGTGAATTTCGCAAGCTCGATACTCAGACACCGTTACTGCTGATCACTGCCGATGACGGTCGCTCCTACTCCAAGCCCATGCTCTCCACTGGCTTCGCCAAGCAAAAAGATGCGGATGGCTTGTGCATGGCCGAACCGGGCGCCATGGCCGAGCAACTGAATGCCGAAATCCGTACCCATACCCGTATCAGCGGCATCGACCCTGGCCACAAGCGGCTCTGGGTCGGTGAGGAGGCGGTGGAATACCGCGACCTCGTGCTGGCCGTCGGTGCGCAGACGGTACAGGTACCGATCGAGGGTAATGGCGGCGAACAGGTGTTCCCGATCAACGACCTGGAAGACTACGCACGTTTTCGCGCCGCAGCCTCTGGCAAGCAGCGAGTGCTGATCCTCGGTGCCGGCCTGATCGGCTGTGAATTCGCCAACGACCTGAGCCTGGGCGGCTTCCAGGTCGATGTGGTGGCGCCGTGCGAGCAAGTCATGCCGACCTTGCTGCACCCGGCTGCGGCCACGGCCGTGCAGGGCGGGCTGGAAGGCTTGGGCGTCCGCTTCCACCTGGGCCCGGTGCTGGCTCGCCTGGAAAAGGTGGCCCAGGGCCTGGAGGCACACCTGTCTGATGGCTGCGTGATCGCCTGCGACCTGGTGGTCTCGGCGATCGGCCTGCGCCCGCGCACCGACCTGGCTGCCGCCGCTGGCCTGCAAACCAACCGAGGCATCAGCGTGGACCGCCAGTTGCGCACCTCCCACGCCAATATCTTTGCCCTTGGCGACTGTGCCGAGGTCGATGGCATCAACTTGCTATACGTCATGCCACTGATGAGCTGTGCCCGGGCGCTGGCGCAGACCCTGGCCGGTAAGCCGACGGCGGTCGCCTACGGGCCGATGCCGGTCACGGTGAAAACCCCTGCCTGCCCACTCGTAGTCTCGCCGCCACCCCAAGGCCACGAAGGCGCCTGGCGGGTCGAGGGGCAGGGCAGCGACCTCAAAGTGCTCTGCTTCGATGCCGACGGCAAGCTGCTGGGCTATGCCCTGACCGGAACAGCGGTGATGGACAAGCTGGCGCTGAATCGCCAGTTGCCAGCCATTATGGCGTAAATAGCTGGCGTTCTGTCGGATTTATCCTGTTGTTGCCTGCACAATGGCCGCCCAGATACTGGCGCGGCCCCGGTGCACGTGCCATCCTCACTCCCGTCTGCCGCAGATTAGAGCCTGCGGTGCCTTGAGCGCTGCTCCCAGAGGCAGCACGGCATAACAACAAGAATTCCGTCAAAGAGGCTTCACTATGCGCAAACCAGAACTCGCCGCTGTCATCGCCGAAAAGGCCGATCTGACCAAGGAAAAGGCCAATCAGGTGTTGAACGCGATTCTCGACAGCATCACCGGTGCCCTGGACAAGGATACCGTGACCCTGGTCGGCTTCGGCACCTTCGAAAAACGTCATCGTGGCGCGCGTACCGGCAAGAACCCGCAAACCGGCGAACCGGTCAAGATCAAGGCCAGCAATACCGTGGCCTTCAAGCCAGGCAAGAACCTGCGCGACAGCGTCAACGTCCCTGCCAAACCAGCCAAGAAAGGCAAGTGATCGTGCGCTGACGATCCACTGCCAGCCAAACGGGCGCCGCCAAGGCGCCCGTTGTGCTTTCTGCAGGCAAAATGTTTCGTACCTGCATAAATAGTTCTGAAAAGGGATAGAATGCGCGCTTTAGTCACGTTTAATTCGAGGCGCGTTGATGAAGTTCCGCTTTCTTCTCTGGGCCATGGGCTGGTTGATGGCCAGGGCCAGCCGTAACAACCCGGCATTCCAGCAGCAGCTCAAGGGCAAGGACCTGGTGTTCCAGATGCAGACCCTGGATGGCAAGGTCGCCCGGCACTTCATCGTCAACAACGAGCGCATCAGCAGCAAGGGCGGTGCCCACCCGCAGCCGGCCTTCGCTATTGCCTTCAAGGACGCCGTCTACGGTTTTGCCACGATGCAGGCGCGTAACAAGCAGCTGGCATTCATGCAGGGGATTCAGGACAAGCACATCCAGATCAAGGGCAATCCTGCGTTGGTGATGTGGTTCCAGGGGTTGATGAAGTACCTCAAGCCGAAGAAGCAGGGCTGAAATAATGGGGCCGCCAAGCGGCCCCAGGCTGTTAATGCGGTGCGTGGAACTGCGAAGCCAGTTCACGCAACAGGTTCTCGGCCTCGAGCACCTTGTTCACGACTTCCTCGGCCTTGTCGCGGGTAATCCCCAGGCGCTCCAGCAGTTCCTCGGGAATTTCCTCCTGCGGCCCCGTGCCAATTCCTCGCGCGCGCAGCAGGCGGGTGGTCAGGCATACCAGGTTGGGGAATGCCGAAAATTCGCCGTCATAGGCCGGGTCGTGCTGGAAACGCAGTGCGGCCGACAGCTCTTCCGGCATGTCCCACAGTTTCATCAGCCAGGCACCGATCTGTTCGCGGCTGATACCCAGCAGGTGCTGTTCCACATAGGTGTGGCACAGGTGCGGGTTGACCTCCAGGTGCCGGCAGATCAGCGAGAAGTGCGGTGGAAACACATGCGCCAGCAGCAGGTAGCCAAAATTGTGCAGCAGCCCGGCCAGGTAGGTCAGGCCAGCTTCCGGGCGCTCAGTGCGCGGCATGGCACGGGTCAGGCCATCGATGACCGCAGCGGTGTAGATTGACTGCTGCCAGTACGGCGTGGCCTGTTGCGGGTGGTCTTTCGGCAGGCTCAGGGTCTTGCCCAGCGCCAGGCCCAGGGCCAGGTTGATTACCAGGTCGAAACCCAGCACGCGCACGATGGCATCTTCCACCGAGCGAATCTTGTGGGTCGAGCCGTAGTAGGGCGATGCCGCCCAGCTCACCACCTGCGCCGCCAGCGCCGGGTCGGTTTCGACCACGCCGGTGATGTCATCGATGCTGGCGTTGGGGTCTACCCGCAGCTTGATGATCTTTTGCGCGGTGTCTGCCAGAGGCGGGATCTCGATGGTTTCCTCCAGGCGCTTCTGAATGCGTCTGGCGGTGAAAGCCTGCACTGCCTGGCTGATTTCCCGGGTGTCGTCATGCGGGCGATCGAGATTGGGGCTGATGGCCTCGACCTCGAGGCCGAAGCTGCTGGCGCTGGCCTTTACCAGCATGCGCTTGAAGTGCGCGCGCTCGATTTCCAGCAACAGCCCGGTTTCGCCGGACTGGATATACACGCGTTCGGCGTCGAGCAGGCTCTTTTCATACTGGCACGGCGAACTGGTCAAGGCCGGAATGCCCGGGAGGGCCTTGAGGTTGTGCTTGTCGAGCATCTGCTTCAGGCGCGCCACCGACACCGCAGTCAGCTGGCGCCCGGTCAGTTCAGCCAGGCGGTTGAGGTCCAGCAGCTGGCTCTGCGGGAACAGCACCAGCAAGGCACCGATCTCGTCGTCGAGCAGCACGGCCTGTACCCTTGACGCCGCCGGCAGTTGCGGATGCTCCACGACCTCGCGGTAGGCCACGCCGAGCTTGTCGAGCAGCAGCCTGATGACCGAGGGTGCATGTGGGGTTGCGGTGTCCAGGGCGACTTCAGTCATGGTCCGTATCCACTGATTCCTTTAAACGCGAAGTATAACCAGCCTTGGGACAAATCTGGATCCATTGTGGAACCATCGTCACACTTGGCCATATTGCTGGCCGTGGCGGAGCCAGCGGTCCAGCAGTGGGCTGACATGGTCCGGCCAGCGTGCAAGCAGGGCCTGGGCAGCGTCACGCACTGCCGGCAACAGATCGGCATCGCGCATCAGGTCGGCGACCTTGAACTGTAACAGGCCGGTCTGGCGGGTACCGAGCATCTCGCCCGGACCGCGTAGCTCCAGGTCCTTCTCGGCGATGATGAAGCCGTCGTTGGTTTCCCGCATGATGCCCAGGCGCTCACGGCCGATCTGCGACAGCGGTGGGTGGTACAACAGCACGCAATGGCTGACGGCGCTGCCGCGGCCAACCCGGCCGCGCAGCTGGTGCAACTGGGCCAGGCCCAGGCGCTCGGGGTTTTCAATGATCATCAGGCTGGCGTTGGGCACGTCCACGCCGACCTCGATGACCGTGGTTGCAACCAGCAACTGCAAGTTGCCGGCCTTGAATTCGGCCATGACCTCGGCCTTTTCCGCCGGCTTCATGCGCCCGTGGATCAGCCCCACACGCAGCTCGCCCAGGGCGCTGCCCAGCTCCTCGTAGGTGCTTTCGGCGGCCTGGCAGGTCAACTCCTCGGATTCTTCGATCAACGTGCACACCCAATAGGCCTGGCGCCCTTCGGCGCAGGCGGCGCGTACCCGCTCGACCACTTCGAAGCGGCGGCTGTCAGCCACCAGCACGGTATTCACCGGGGTACGCCCCGGCGGCAGTTCGTCGAGCACCGAAGTGTCCAGGTCGGCATAGGCACTCATGGCCAGGGTCCGCGGAATCGGGGTGGCGGTCATGATCAACTGGTGCGGGCATAGCTCGCCGGCTACACCCTTCTTGCGCAGCGCCAGGCGTTGCTGCACGCCAAACCTGTGTTGCTCGTCGATGATCGCCAGGGCCAGGTGCTTGAATTTCACCTCTTCCTGAAACAGCGCGTGGGTGCCGACCACCATCGGTGCACCGTTGGCGATCTGCTCCAGGGCGGCGGCCCGGGCCTTGCCCTTGAGCTTGCCGGCCAGCCAGGCCACTTCGATGCCCAGCGGCTCGAGCCAGCGCTTGAAGGTGATGTAGTGCTGTTCGGCGAGAATCTCGGTGGGTGCCATCAGCGCCACCTGGTAACCGGCTTCCAGCGCCTGCAGCGCGGCCAGGGCGGCGACCACGGTCTTGCCGGCGCCGACATCACCCTGAACCAGGCGCATCATCGGCTCGTGCTGGCTGAGGTCATAGGCAATTTCGTTGGCCACCCGCTGCTGCGCGCCGGTCGGCTGAAAGCCGAGGTTGGCCAGGTACTGCGCCTGCAGGCGCTGGGCCTTGGGCAACACCGGCGCGCGCAGGCTGCGCAGGCTTTCACGCAGGCGCTGCTGCGACAGCTGGTGGGTCAGCAGCTCTTCGAAAGCCAGGCGGTGCTGGGCCCAGTGCTGGCCTTCGGCAAGCTCGTCGAGGTCCGCATCGGCCGGCGGGTTGTGCAGGTAGCGGATAGCATCGTCCAGCGGTGCCAGCTGGTAGTCCCGGGCCAGTTCTTCGGGCAGCCAGTCAGGCAGGCTGCGTGGGCCGAGCATGGCCAGGCTCTGTTGGCACAGCAGGCGCAGGCGTTGCTGGGTAAGACCTTCGGTGGACGGGTAGATCGGCGTCAGGGTCTGCTCCACCGGGGGGGGCGGCTCATCGCCGTTCAACGCGCGGTATTCCGGGTGGTAGATTTCCAGGCCCGAGGCACCGGGGCGGGCTTCGCCGTAACAACGCAGGTGGGTGCCGCGCTTGAGGCCTTCCTTCTGCGCGTTACTGAAATGATAGAAGCGCAGGCTCAGCACACCGCTGCCGTCACCCAGGCGCACCACCAGGCTGCGGCGTTTGCCCATGGTCACGTCGGCACCGCTGACCACGCCCTCGATCACCGCGTCCTGGCCAGGGCGGAGTTGGCCGATCGGCACCACCCGGGTGCGGTCCTGATAACGCAGGGGCAGGTGAAACAGCACGTCCTGCAGGTTTTCCAGGCCGACCTTGGCGAGTTTCTCGGCCATGGCCTCGCCAACCCCCTTGAGTACCGTGACCGGGACCTTCGACAGCTCGCTCATGACTCAGGCCGGTTGTTCCACAGGGGCTTTGGCGACCGAGCAGAGGCGGATCGAGTCGGCGAGGATCTCGATGGCCTTCGGCCGCGGGAAGCTGGCGCGCCAGGCAATGGCCACGGTACGGAACGGCGCGGGTGCGGTCAGCGGGCGGACCTCGATGACACCCGGCGCGTAATGGTGGCTGTGCACTGCCGACAGGGGCAGGATCGACACGCCAAGGCCCGAGGCCACCATATGGCGGATGGTTTCCAGCGAGCTGGATTCGACCGTGGTATGCCTGGACCCTTCGCCGCCCTTGTTCAGGGTCGGGCAGGCTTCCAGCACTTGGTCGCGGAAGCAGTGGCCTTCACCGAGCAGCAGCAGGCTCTTGTCGTTGAGCATCGCGGTGTCGATGGTCTTTTTCGCCGTCCACGGGTGGTCGGCCGGCATCAGGGCGCAGAATGGCTCATCGTACAGCGGCAGGGTCAGTACGTCGGCTTCGTTGAACGGCAGCGCGATGATCACTGCGTCCAGCTCGCCGTTGCGCAACTTTTCGCGCAGGACGTGGGTGAAGTTTTCTTCGATGTACAGCGGCATCTGCGGCGCTACCCGGTGCAGCTGCGGAATCAGGTGTGGGAACAGATACGGGCCGACGGTGTAGATGGCGCCGACCTTGAGCGGGGCAGTCAGCTGGTTCTTGCCGGCCTGGGCGAGTTCGCGAATACCCTGGGCCTGCTCCAGCACCTTCTGCGCCTGGGCGACGATGCTTTCGCCAACCGGTGTCAGGCGTACCGCGCTCTTGCTGCGCTCGAAGATCAGCACGCCAAGCTCGTCCTCAAGCTTTTTCACCCCGACCGACAGGGTCGGCTGGCTCACGTGGCAGCGCTCGGCGGCGTGGCCGAAATGCTGTTCCTGGGCGAGTGTGACGATGTAGCGTAGTTCTGTGAGGGTCATAACGTGCGTCCATGAAGTTGCGAGCCCAGCATAGCGGCTGCAATCGATAGACGCACGTTATCAGACTTGCCGATTTGTGACAGAAACAAAAGCCTCAGCGGCGGTCCAGCGAGTAGACGAACGGCGCCACGACTTCGATCGTGCCGTTGTTCAGCAACTCGGGCGGCGGCTTGGGTACCGTGCCGGCTCGACGGATCATCTCCAGGGTCGCCCTGTCCAGAGCGGCACTGCCCGAACCACCGACCATGGAATACGACAGCACCTTGCCTTCGGCATCGACCACGAAGCGCAGGCGGTTGATGCCCTGCAGGCCGCGACGGCGTGCATCTTCCGGGTAACGCTTGTACTTGCCCAGGTGGCGCAGCAAGTCGCTCTGCCAGGTTGGCAGGGCTTTGCTGTTGGACGCAATGCTCGGTGCCGGTGCTGCGGACTTCTGCGGTGGCGTGTTGCTGGGCGGTGCGTCCACCGTCTGTTCGGTCGGCGGGGCTTCCTTCGGCAGCTCAGGTTTTTTCTCGGGCTTGGGCGGCTGCGGTTGCGGCTTGGCCTTCGGCTTGGGCGGCTTGGGGATGGCGATTTTCGGTTTGGGGGCCTCGGCCAGCTTCGGCAGCGGTGGCTCTTCGACCGGTGCCGGCGGCTGTGGCGCTGCCTTCGGGGGTGGTGGTGGCGCAGGCTCCGGCAACGGCGCCAGCTCGACCATCATGGCTGCCGGGGGCAGTTCGATGGCCTGGGGTACCGACCAGTTGAGCGTGAGCAGCACGGCGACGGCATGGACACCCAGCACGAGGGCCAGGCTGCCGCCGTAACGCGCCAGATTGTGCCGCGTCTTCGTCATTTCTTGGCTGCCGTCTCGAGACCTACCAGACCGACTTTCAGGTAGCCGGCCGCGCGCATGCTGTTCATCACTTCCATCAGGTCACCGTAATCCACGCCTTTGTCAGCCTGGAAGAAGATGGTGGTTTCCTTGTCACCCTTGGTCTTGGCGTCAAGCATCGGGCCAAGCTGGTCGGGGGCGGGAACCTGATCGTCGCCGACGTACAGCTTCTGGTCGGCCTTGACGCTGACGAACACCGGTTTTTCCGGCCGCGGTGCCGGTTTGGCGGTCGAGGCCGGCAGGTCGACTTTGATGTCGACCGTGGCCAGGGGCGCTGCGACCATGAAAATGATCAGCAGCACCAGCATCACGTCGATGAACGGCGTAACGTTGATTTCGTGGTTCTCGACCAGGTCGTCACCACCTTCGTTGAGATGCAGGCCCATGGCTTACCCCACTTTCACCATGTGCGGGGCGGCGCGCTCGCTGCCCTGGTGGTCCAGGTCACGGCTGACCAGCAGCAGCACTTGGGCGGAGGCGTCAGACACCTGGGCCTTGTAGCCGGCGATGGAACGGGCGAAGACGTTGTAGATGACCACGGCCGGAATAGCCGCTACCAGGCCAAGGGCGGTGGCCAGCAGGGCTTCGGCGATGCCCGGGGCAACCACGGCCAGGTTGGTGGTCTGGGTCTTGGCGATGCCGATGAAGCTGTTCATGATGCCCCATACGGTACCGAACAGGCCGACGAATGGCGCGGTGGAGCCGATGGTGGCGAGAACGCCGGTGCCGCTGCTCATGGTGCGACCACTGGCGTGTACCAGGCGCTCCAGGCGGAAGCTGACACGTTCCTTGATGCCTTCTTTTTCGCGGGCGTTGGCCGACAGGCGCATCTCTTCGAGGGCATCGTGGACCAGGGTGTGGGCCAGGGTGCCTTCCTTGTTGGAAACATCGCTGGCTTCCTTGAGGCTGGCGGACTTCTTCAGCAGGGCGATCTCACCGCGCAGGCGACGCTTCGCGCCCATCAGCTCGAAGCCTTTGGCAATCCAGATGGTCCAGGTGATGATGGAGGCGATGGCCAGGCCGATCATGACCGCCTTCACCACCACGTCGGCGTTCTTGTACATGCCCCATGGTGAGAGGTCATGGGCCATGCCCAGCGAGGTGTCTTCAACCAGGGCTTCGACGCTTGGGTCTGCCACGACTGGGGCTTGAGCCGGGGTGGCGGTAGGGGTGTCCGCCGTCGGCGCTGCGGCTGGAGCAGCGGGTGCGCTGGCGGCAGCAGGCGCGGCGGTGTTGGCGGTTGGCTCATCGGCCATGGCCACCGGGGCCAGCACCAGGCTGAGCGTCAGCGCGGCGATGGCGCGCCAGGCGCGCGACGGGGTTGGCGAAGCGGAAGGTTGAATACGTGTCATGCTGGCCGGACCTGATGAAGAAAAAGTAAGCGTTCTCCAAGGCCTCGAGTAGGCCGAGAACAATTTGGCCGCCATTATTGCAAGTAATTCTTGTTAACAAAAGTAATCTTGTTGCTTTTTTCGCCTATGGTCTAGTCGCCCGTCGTGTAGCGTGGCCAGGTTGATCAGTTGGTCCAGGAGTTAGAGATGTCAGACCTTTCCGTGATGGTTGTGGGTTGTGGTGATGTAGGCGGGCGTCTTGCCCGGCAGATGCTGGCGCGCGGCTGGCAGGTCAGCGGCCTGCGTCGCTCGGTCGGGCAACTGCCGGCGGGTGTTGTTCCAGTGGCTGCAGACTTGGCCGAGCCATCCATTCCGCACGCCTGGCCGCAGCGTGCGCCGGACTACCTGGTGTATTGCGTGGCGGCCAGCCAGCACGACGAGGCGGGTTACCAGGCGGCATATGTCGACGGTTTGCGGCATGTGCTGGGCTGGCTGGCCGAGCGCGGCCAGCGCCCACGGCGCTTGCTGTTTGTATCCAGCAGCAGCGTGTATGCACAGAAGGACGGCGAGTGGATCGAGGAAGGCGCCGCCACCGAGCCCGCAGGCTATTCCGGGCGCTTGATGCTGGAGGCTGAAAGGCTGGCACTGGCCAGCGGCATCCCTGCCAGCGTGGTACGCCTGACCGGCATCTATGGCCCGGGCCGCGAGTGGCTGCTCAGCCAAGTGCGCCAGGGCTACCGCGTGGCCGAGGAGCCACCGCTGTATGGCAACCGCATCCATGCCGAGGACGCAGCCAGCCTGCTGGCGTTCCTGTTGCAGGCCGATGCCGACGGCAAGGTGCTGGACGACTGCTACATCGGCGTCGACGACGACCCGGCGCCGCTGGCCGATGTGGTGGCCTGGCTGCGGGCTTACCTGGGGGTAACCGAATGGTCGGATGAGCAGCGCGTGCGCCGCACCGGTAGCAAGCGCTGCAGCAATGCCCGGGCGCGGGCGCTGGGCTGGGCGCCGGTGTATCCGAGCTACAAGGAAGGCTATGCGGCGATCCTGGAGGGGAAAAACTAGCCCTCAGGCTTGTGCGGTCCGTGTAGGAGCGGCCTTGTGCCGCGAATGGGCCGCAAAGCGGCCCCAGCAATCGATGTAGTAACGCAGAAAACCTGGGGCCGCTGCGCGACACAAGGCCGCTGCTGCAGGGCGGCGCTCGGCTCGAGATAGGGCTTCAGTCCTGCTCCAGCAACCACTGGCGCTTGCCAGCCGCCAACACGGGCATCTCATCCGGCTGCGCACGGTTCACTGCCTGGAAGATCTCCAGCTTGTCGCCATCGCGCTTGAGGATGAAGGGTGCGCCACGCTGGTTGCGTTCCAGCCACAGGCTGTCATTGCTGCCACCCATGGTTGCGCAGTCTCCCGCCAGGCACAGGGCGAAGCGGTCTGGCCCCGGCAAGCCAGTGACGTTGCCGGTATCGCTGAAGCGCACGGTGGCACCTTTGCCCTGGCCGTCGACGATCTTCCAGGTGCCGCCCAGGTAAGCCTGGTACAACGCCTTCTCGAAGCTGCTCCCCAGTGGCGCGCTGGCTGCCGCTGGCGCCTTGGCGCGCACGAACGTCTGCTTGCCACCGTTCTGATCGGTGGCCAGCAGTTCGTCGCCATCGAGCGACAGCTGCTCGGTCTGGCCACCCTGGAAACTGGCCTGCCATTGCTTGTCGTTGGCCCTCAGCTGGCCGTCAGCCGCCTCGAAACCATTGCTGTAGCTGGCCTGCTGGCTGGCGACGTCGAGCTTCCACTCGAACACCGGGCCGTGCTCATTGAGCGCCTGGCGCAGGCTGCCGCCCTTGACGGCCGCGGTGATGGCGTCCTGGTTGATCCAGGTGCCATTGAAATCTTCGGGTTTATGGCTGGCGCAGCCGCCCAGAAGCAGGGCTGCCAGCGCGAGAGGCAGGGCTTGACGCATGACGGGTAACCTTGCAGAGGAGGAGAGGTGACGGGCAAGGCGCCCGTCACAGGGGCATCACTCGATGACCAGGATGGCGTCCATTTCGACCTGGGCGCCTTTCGGCAGCGCGGCAACGCCGATGGCGGCACGGGCTGGGTACGGCTGCTCGAAGTAGCGGCCCATTACCTCGTTGACCTTGGCGAAGTGGCTCAGGTCGGTGAGGAAGATGTTCAGCTTGACGATGTCCTTGAACGAGCCGCCAGCGGCTTCGGCCACGGCCTTGAGGTTCTCGAAGACCTGCACGGTCTGGGCTTCGAAGCCTTCGACCAGTTCCATGGTCTTCGGGTCCAGCGGGATCTGGCCCGACATGTACACGGTATTGCCGGCCTTGATCGCCTGCGAGTAGGTGCCGATGGCGGCAGGGGCCTTGTCGCTGTTGATGACGGTCTTGCTCATGATGACTCCTTGCGGTTGGCGGACTACGTACGCATGCGGGTTATGCGGACTACACCGGTCAGGGTACGCAGCTTCTTGATCACACGCGCCAGGTGCACACGGTCGTGCACGCTGACCACCAGTTGGACCACGCTGATACGGCCGTCGCGTTCGTCCATGCTGATTTTCTCGATGTTGCCGTCGGCGGCGTTGACGCTGCTGGCCAGCAGCGCGATCAGGCCGCGCTGGTGCTCCAGCTCGACACGCAGCTCGACATTGAACTCACCCGTGATGTCCTTGGCCCAGGAGAGCTGTACGCACTTCTCCGGGTTGTGGCGGATTTCACTGATGTTGCGGCAATTTTCCAGGTGCACGACCATGCCCTTGCCAGCGGACAGGTGGCCAACGATCGGGTCGCCCGGGATCGGCGTACAGCACTTGGCATAGCTCAGCACCAGGCCTTCGGTACCGCGGATCGCCAGCGGGCCTTCCGGCGCCGGCAGTTGTTCGCCTTCCGCCGACAGCAGGCGGCGTGCGACCACGTAGGCCATGCGGTTGCCCAGGCCAATGTCTTCCAGCAGGTCCTCGATCAGCTCCAGGCGGTACTCGGCGAGAATCGCCTGGATGCGCTCCGGCGGAATGCTTTCGAGGCTGCTGTCGAAGCCGGCCAGCACCTTGTTCAGCAGGCGTTCGCCCAGGCTGATGGACTCGGAGCGGCGCTGCTGCTTGAGGGCGTGACGAATATGCGTGCGCGCTTTGCCGGTGACCACGAAGTTGAGCCAGGCCGGGTTCGGCCGTGCGCCCGGGGCGCTGACGATTTCCACCGTCGAGCCGCTTTGCAGCGGTTCGGACAACGGTGCCAGGCGGCGGTTGATGCGGCAGGCGATGCAACTGTTGCCGACGTCGGTGTGCACCGCGTAGGCGAAGTCGACGGCCGTGGAGCCTTTGGGCAGCTCCATGATGCGGCCCTTGGGCGTGAACACGTAGACCTCGTCCGGAAACAGGTCGATCTTCACGCTCTCGATGAACTCCAGCGAGTTGCCGGCGCGTTGCTGCAGTTCGAGAATCCCCTTGACCCACTGGCGCGCGCGAGCGTGGCTGCCCTTGGGCTGCTCGTCGTCGTTGGACTTGTACAACCAGTGTGCGGCGATACCGTTGTTGGCCATCTCTTCCATTTCGCGGGTGCGGATCTGGATTTCGATGGGTACGCCGTGCATGCCGAACAGCGTGGTGTGCAACGACTGGTAGCCGTTGGCCTTGGGAATCGCGATGTAATCCTTGAAGCGACCGGGCAGCGGCTTGTACAGGTTGTGCACGGCGCCCAGCACGCGATAACAGGTGTCGACCTTGTCGACGACGATGCGGAAGGCATACACATCCATGATCTCGTTGAAGGCGCGGCGCTTGCCACGCATCTTCTTGTAGATGCCATAGAGGTGTTTCTGCCGGCCACTGACCTCGCCTTCGATGCCGTCGGCGGCCAGGCAGTTGGCCAGCGATTGCTCGATCTTGGCGACGATTTCCTTGCGGTTGCCGCGCGCGCTTTTCACCGCCCGGTGAATCAGCGACGAGCGCATCGGGTGCATGGCCTTGAAGCCGAGGTCCTCGAACTCCACGCGCACGGTGTGCATGCCCAGGCGGTTGGCGATGGGGGCGTAGATTTCCAGGGTTTCCTTGGCGATGCGCCGGCGCTTTTCGCCGGACAGCACTTCCAGGGTGCGCATGTTGTGCAGGCGGTCGGCCAGCTTGACCAGAATCACACGGATATCGCGGGCCATGGCCATGGCCATCTTCTGGAAGTTCTCGGCCTGCGCCTCGGCCTTGGTCTCGAAGTTCATCTGGGTCAGCTTGCTGACGCCATCGACCAGTTCGGCCACGGTTTCGCCGAATTGCTGGCTGAGCGCTTCCTTGGCGATGCCGGTGTCTTCGATCACATCGTGCAGCATGGCAGCCATCAGGCTCTGATGGTCCATGTGCATGTCGGCGAGGATGCTGGCCACGGCCAGCGGATGGGTCACGTAGGGCTCGCCGCTGCGGCGGCGCTGCCCGTCATGTGCCTGTTCGGCATAGAAATAGGCGCGCCGGACCAGGTTGACCTGTTCGGGGCCAAGGTAGGTCGACAGCCGTTCGGCCAAAGCTTCTATACCCGGCATGGGTTCACCTCCTGCCGAGGAAGAGGGCCTTGCGCCGTGCGACGTCGACCAGGCATCAATCAGACAGCCTCGTTGTTCTCGTCCTCGAACGCGGCGAACACCGGATCCTCGGTGACGATCTCTTCAGCGGCGATGAATTCGTTGGTGACGATGCCTTCGGCGATTTCACGCAGGGCAACTACGGTCGGCTTGTCGTTTTCCCACGCAACGCGTGGCTCTTTGCCGCCGGTCGCCAGCTGGCGAGCGCGCTTGGTCGAGAGCATGACCAGCTCAAAGCGGTTATCCACGTGTTCCAGGCAGTCTTCAACAGTTACGCGGGCCATGGTCTTCCTCAGTAGCAATTGCGGTGGGCGTGCAGCCCGATAATGGGCAGGCGGACTCGATAGTTTAAAAAATCACCAGCCAATAGGGAAGCGCTGTTTTGCCGCCTGGCCGTCACCACTCCCTTTGTGGGAGCGGCTTCAGCCGCGAAAGGGCCAGGACAGACACCCTCGATGCATGAACCTGACGATACCCTCAGAGCATCGCGTCACGCAACCGCGGGGTCAGCTCCTCGAACAGGGTCTGGACCGAGCGCAACGCCCGGCAGTCCGGCCGGGTCAGCAGCCACAGCTGGGTATCGCAGCCGGGCAGTGGCCCGCTCAATGCGTCCACCCCGGGCAGCGCATGCACCATGTAATCCGGCAACGCCGCAACGCCCAACCCGGCCGTGACCAACTGGGCGATGGTGGACATGCCGCTGCACTGGTAGCGTGGGCTCAGCCCCGGGTGCTGCTGGTTGCGCCAGACCACCGTGGGGTGGTCCTGCATCGAGTCGTCCGGGGCGATCCACGGCACGCTGGCCGGCGACTCGGCCAAACGCTCGCGCCACTGCGGCTGGCCGCAGATTACGTAGGAGGTGGACCCGAGGTTGCGCCCGACCAGGTGCTCCGGCGGCGTGTTGGTCAGGCGCAGGGCTATGTCGGCATCGCGCCGGCTGAGGTTGGCGAAGGTGTTGGACGTGCCCATTTCCAGCGACAGCGCCGGGTAGTTGGGCATGAATTCCGCCAGCGCCGGCAGCAGCAGGCTGTGCATCACCGCTTCGGTGCAGGTCAGCCGTACCGTGCCACTCACCACCTGTTCGCCACTGGTCATGGCAATGCGCGCCGCTTCCAACGCCTGCTCGGCGCGCTCGGCCTGCTCGGCCAGGGCCTGGGCAGTGTCGGTCGGCAGGTAGCCCTTGCGGCTCTTGACGAACAAGGCGGTGCCCAGCGCCGACTCCAGCCGGCGGATCGAGCGGAACACGGTCGAGACATCGACCTTGAGCAGCTCGGCAGCCTTGGCCAGGGAGCGACCGCGTTCCAGCGCCAGGACCAGGGAAAGGTCGGCATGGGTAATCTGATATTGCATTGGTGCACGCTCTGCTTGCCGAATTGCCAATGTCTGTTGCGTTTTGGCCATTTTATAGTGAAACGGCCCCCGGGAATCAATGCGCCCGGTCGGGTAACCAATCCCCACGATGGGAAAGTGAAAAGAACAACAGCTGCAACCATCGTCGCCCGTGAGGCGCCAGCCGTATCCCCACATCGCCGCAGCAAATAATAGGATGTACAGCCATGACGTCGGTAACCCCGTGCGCCAGTTCTTCCAGCGAGATGAGTGACTTCCTCCAGGCCCATCCGGATACGCAGTACGTCGACCTGCTGATCTCCGACATGAACGGCGTGGTACGTGGCAAGCGCATCGAGCGGGCCAGCCTGCACAAGGTGTACGAGAAGGGTATCAACCTGCCCGCGTCGCTGTTCGCCCTGGACATCAACGGTTCCACCGTCGAAAGCACCGGGCTGGGCCTGGATATCGGCGATGCCGACCGTATCTGCTTCCCGATCGCGGGCACGCTGTCAGACGAGCCCTGGCAGAAGCGCCCGACCGCCCAGTTGCTTATGACCATGCATGAACTGGACGGCCAACCGTTCTTCGCCGACCCGCGCGAGGTGCTGCGCCAGGTGGTGAGCCGGTTCGACGACCTGGGCCTGGATATCTGTGCCGCGTTCGAGCTGGAGTTCTACCTGATCGACCAGGACAACCTGAATGGCCGCCCGCAGCCGCCGCGCTCGCCCATTTCGGGCAAGCGCCCGCAGTCGACCCAGGT
Source organism: Pseudomonas sp. BCRC 81390 (assembly GCF_030341915.1). Taxonomy (NCBI): domain Bacteria; kingdom Pseudomonadati; phylum Pseudomonadota; class Gammaproteobacteria; order Pseudomonadales; family Pseudomonadaceae; genus Pseudomonas; species Pseudomonas sp. BCRC 81390. Next base: position 261,742 of record NZ_JATAAG010000002.1, read on the forward strand.
GTACCTGATCGACGACCTCGACGAGTATGCCGACTGCCTGCAGGACATGCTCGAAGCGGCCAAGGAGCAGGGCCTGCCCGCCGACGCCATCGTCAAGGAAAGCGCCCCGGCGCAGTTCGAAGTCAACCTGCACCATGTGGCTGATCCGCTGAAGGCCTGTGACTACGCGATCCTGCTCAAGCGCCTGATCAAGAACGTGGCCTACGACCATGAAATGGACACCACCTTCATGGCCAAGCCTTACCCGGGCCAGGCCGGCAATGGCCTGCACGTGCACATTTCGTTGCTGGACAAGAAAACCGGCAAGAACATCTTTGCCAGCGATGACCCGCTGCAAAGCGACGCCCTGCGCCATGCCATCGGTGGGGTGCTGGAGACCATGCCGGCATCGATGGCCTTCCTCTGCCCGAATATCAATTCCTACCGCCGTTTCGGTGCGCAGTTCTACGTACCCAACGCGCCAAGCTGGGGCCTGGACAACCGCACCGTGGCCGTGCGCGTGCCCACCGACAGCAGCGACAACGTCCGCCTCGAGCACCGCGTGGCCGGCGCTGACGCCAACCCCTACCTGATGCTCGCAGCGATCCTCGCCGGCGTGCACCACGGCCTGACCAACCAGGTCGAGCCGGGTCAGCCGATTGAAGGGAACTCGTACGAGCAGCTGGAGCAGAGCCTGCCGAACAACCTGCGCGATGCGTTGCGCGCGCTGGATGACAGTGAAGTGCTCAACCAATACATCAGCCCGGACTACATCGATATCTTCGTGGCCTGCAAGGAAAGCGAACTGGCCGAGTTCGAAGTGTCGATCTCCGACCTCGAGTACAACTGGTACCTGCACACGGTGTAAGCCCATGAGCGCAAATGCGGTCCCCTTGATCGGTGTCAGCGCCTGCCGCCAGCAGGTAGGGAAGAACCCGTCGCACACGGTGGGCGACAAGTATGTCGAGGCGGCCGGCTTTGCCGGCCTGCCACTGATATTGCCGGCGCGTGACGGTGGCAGCGACACGCAGGCGCTGCTGGCCCGTCTGGACGGCATTGTCTTTACCGGCTCGCCTTCAAATATCGAACCACATCATTACAATGGCGCCCCCAGCGCGGCGGGTACCCGGCACGATCTGGCGCGCGATCGTCTGACCCTGCCGCTGCTGCAGGCGGCCATCGCTGCCGGGGTGCCGGTGTTCTGCATCTGCCGCGGTTACCAGGAGTTGAACGTGGCCCTGGGTGGCAGCCTACACCAGCGTGTGCAGGAGCTGCCGGGTTACCTGGACCACCGTGAGCCCGAGGACGCCCTCCTGGAAGTGCAATATGGCCCTCGTCACTTTGTCGGCATCGAGCCTGGCGGATTGTTCGAGCGCCTGGGCCTGGCGGCGCAGTTCGAGGTCAACTCGCTGCACAGCCAGGGCATCGACCGCCTGGCCCCTGGCCTGCGCGTCGAGGCACGAGCCCCGGACGGCCTGATCGAAGCGGTTTCCATGCCTGCGGCGCCGGGCTTTGTTGTCGGCGTGCAATGGCACCCGGAATGGCGATTTACCGAAAACCCGGTCTCGCTGCGTCTGTTCCAGGCGTTTCGCGAGGCTTGCATTGCCTACGCAGCACGGGAGGGCGCACGGCAGAAGGCATTCTGACGTTACCCGAAGGTCTCGGATGACTGGTTCCCCGCAGCAAGCTTTCAATGAGTGAAAGCGGGCCTTGTGCGCAAGGCCAGTGAAAACAATTCCAAAATCTACGGCAAATACTCATGAGCGATTACACAGAAGCCGGCCGCCCACCCGACGTGGCGACCGACGCGGGCAACACCCAGCGCAGCAAGGGCCTGGCCAAAGGCCGGCTGGGCTTGCTGGCCAGCGTGGTGCTGGGCATTTCGACCATCGCCCCGGTCTATACCCTGACCGGCGCACTTGGCCCGACCGTGCGCGAGGTCGGTGCCCACCTGCCAGCGGTGTTCATCGTCGGCTTCCTGCCGATGCTGCTGGTTGCCCTCGGCTACCGCGAACTGAACTCGGCCGAGCCGGACAGCGGCACGTCGTTTACCTGGTCGGCGCGTGCCTTCGGCCCGATGATCGGCTGGATCGGCGGTTGGGGGCTGGTAGTCGCCACCACCATCGTGCTGTCGAACCTGGCGGGCGTGGCAGTCGATTTCTTCTACCTGTTCCTTGGCCAGGTCACCGGCCACCACGAACTGGCGGCGTTGGCCGACAACCTGTTGATCAACGTCAGCACCTGTTGCGTGTTCATCGCGCTGGCGGTGTGGATCTGCTGTCGCGGCATGACCACCACCATGACCGTGCAGTACGGCCTGGTGGCGTTGCAGTTGCTCGTGCTGATCGGCTTTGCGTTCGCTGCCTTCGGTGAAAGCACCGCGCCGGCGGCGCTGGAATTCGATTTCGCCTGGTTCAACCCGTTCGGCGTCGAGTCGTTCTCGGCATTCGCCGCCGGGCTGTCGCTGTCGATCTTCATCTTCTGGGGCTGGGACGTGTGCCTGACCGTCAGTGAAGAGTCGGTGGGCAGTGAAGAGGTGCCGGGCAAGGCCGCTACCTGGACAGTGCTGCTGATCCTCGGCCTGTATCTGCTGACCGCCATTGCCACCCTGCAATTTGCCGGTATCAGCGAAGTGGGGCTGGGCCTGAACAACCCGCGTATCCAGGAAAACGTGTTCGCCCACCTGGCCGGCCCGGTGATGGGGCCGATGGCGATCCTGATGTCGATTGCGGTTCTGGCCAGTACGGCGGCGTCCTTGCAGTCGACCTTCGTGTCGCCTGCACGCACCCTGCTGGCCATGGGATACTACGGCGCGGTGCCGCAAAAGTTCGCCAGCGTCTGCCCGCGCTCGCAGACGCCGCGCTACGCGACCATCTGCGCCGGTGTGGCCGCTGGCTTGTTCTACGTGACCATGCGTACCCTGAGCGAGAACGTGTTGGCAGATACCATCACTGCGTTGGGCATGATGATCTGCTTCTACTACTCGCTGACGGCCTTTGCCTGCGTCTGGTACTTCCGTGACAGCCTGTTCGACAGCCTGCGCCACTTCTTCATGCGCGGCCTGTGCCCACTGGTAGGTGGCGTGATCCTGTCGGTGATCTTCGTGCGGACGGCTATCGACAGCGCGTCGCCGGACTTCGGCAGCGGCTCGCATGTGGGTGGAGTGGGGCTGGTGTTCGTGATTGCCGCGATCATCTCGGTGCTGGGGATCGTGCTGATGATGCTGTCGCGCCTGCGTGCGCCAGCGTACTTCCTTGGAGCGACCCTGCAGCAACAGGCGGCCCTGCCGTTGCAGGATTGAAGCCGGGGCGCTCTGCGCCCTTGTCGCGATTCCTTGTAGGACGGCCTAGTGTCGTGAAAGGGCCGCAAAGCGGCCCCAATCATTCTTCAGCCGATCAACTGCTTCAGCAACGCCTCATGACGCTGTTGTTGCTTCTTCAGCACCAGGCGGTTCGAGCGGAACACTGCCTTCAAGTCCTCCAGCGCCACGTCGAAGTCATCATTGATGATCACGTAGTCATACTCGTCGTAGTGCACCATCTCGCTGACCGCCTCCTTCATGCGCCCGGCGATGATCTCTTCGCTGTCCTGCCCACGACCATCCAGGCGCTGGCGCAAGGCCTGCTGGCTTGGCGGCAGGATGAATATCGACAACGCCTGCGGCATCAGCGTGCGCACCTGCTGTGCGCCTTGCCAGTCGATTTCCAGGATCAGGTCCAGGCCCTGGTCCAGCACCTCTTGCAGCGCGCTGCGCGAAGTACCGTAGTAATTGCCGAACACTTCGGCGTGCTCGAGGAAATCATCCTTGGCGATCAACGCCTTGAACTCGTCATGGCTGACGAAGTGATAGTTCACCCCGTGCTGCTCGCCCGGGCGCATGGCGCGGGTAGTGTGCGAGACCGAGACGCGTATTTGCTGGTCGTCCTTGGTCAGGGCGGTGACCAGGCTGGTCTTGCCGGCGCCCGAAGGGGCCGAAACGATGTAGAGGGTGCCGCTGCTGTGGTTCATGGTCGGGGTGGCCTTACTCGATGTTCTGTACTTGTTCACGCATCTGTTCGATCAATACCTTCAGGTTGACCGCCGCTTGCGTGCTGCGTGGGTCGAAGGCCTTGGAGCCGAGGGTGTTGGCCTCACGGTTGAGTTCCTGCATCAGGAAGTCCAGGCGCCGGCCGGCAGCGCCGCCGCCCTTGAGCACCCGACGCACCTCGGTAACGTGGGTGCTCAGGCGGTCGAGTTCTTCGGCCACGTCGCTCTTCTGCGCCAACAGCACCAGTTCCTGCTCCAGGCGCTGCGGGTCAAGTTCGGCCTGCAGGTCGCCGAAGCGGTCGAGGATCTTCTGCCGCTGTGCTGCCAGCATCTGCGGCACCAGGGCGCGCAGGGTGGTGACTTCGCTGGCCATTTGGTCCAGGCGTTCGTTGATCAGCCGGGCCAGTTCCTGGCCTTCTCGCTGGCGCCCGGCCTTGAGCTCGACCAGCGCTTCGTCGAAGAGGGCCATGGCTTCGGCATTCAGGGCTTGCGGGTCGCTGGCGTCGGCCACCAGCACGCCCGGCCACGACAACACTTCCAGCGGGTTCAGCGGTGCCGGTTGCTTGATCAGGCCGGCCACTTCCTCGGCGGCAGCGACCAGTTGCGCGGCGCGTTCGCGATCTACCTTCAGCGGTTTGCCATTGCTGTCTTCGTTGAGGCGCAAGGTACACTCCACCTTGCCCCGCGACAGGCCCTGGCGCAGGCCTTCACGCACACCGCCTTCAAGGTCGCGCAGGGCTTCGGGCAGGCGCAGGTGCGGCTCCAGGTAACGGTGGTTGACCGAACGCAGCTCCCAGACCAGGGTGCCTTGGCTGCCGGCGCGCTCGACACGAGCAAAAGCGGTCATGCTGTGCACCATGGGAGTACCTCGCTTAGATGAATGAACGGTGGGAGCCTCTCGGCTGCAAGGCGCAGGATTGTAGCGCAGTGGCGCCCTGGCGCCCAATCCACCCATGTTACCGAGGGGTAGCTGTGGCAGCAGGAAAAGGCGACGGGCAGCGCCGCGCACGACAATAGGCATGTCCTCCCCGGGCCGCGGGCTCTATAATGCTCGGCAGATTCAAAGTCCCAGTACAGGTATCCCAGATGAAACGTCCAAGTGGTCGCGCCGCCGATCAGCTCCGCTCGATCCGCATCACCCGCAACTACACCAAGCACGCCGAAGGGTCGGTACTGGTCGAGTTCGGTGACACCAAGGTCATCTGCACGGTCAGCGTGGAGAACGGTGTCCCCCGCTTCCTCAAGGGCCAGGGCCAGGGCTGGCTGACCGCCGAGTACGGCATGCTGCCGCGTTCCACCGGCGAGCGTAACCAGCGCGAAGCCAGCCGTGGCAAGCAGGGTGGCCGCACCCTGGAAATCCAGCGCCTGATCGGCCGTTCGCTGCGCGCCGCGCTGGACATGAGCAAGCTCGGCGACATCACCTTGTACATCGACTGCGACGTGATTCAGGCCGATGGCGGTACCCGCACTGCATCCATCACCGGTGCCATGGTCGCCCTGTGCGATGCCCTGGCGATGATCAAGAAGCGCGGCGGCCTGAAGGCCGGCAACCCGCTGAAGCACATGATTGCCGCCGTATCGGTGGGCATGTACCAGGGTGAAGCCGTGCTCGACCTGGACTACCTGGAAGACTCTGCCGCCGAAACCGACCTAAACGTGGTCATGACCAGCGCCGGTGGTTTCATTGAAGTGCAGGGTACCGCTGAAGGCGCGCCATTCCAGCCTGAGGACTTCAATGCGATGCTGGCCCTGGCACAGAAGGGCATGGCGGAAATCTTCGAGCTGCAACAGGCCGCGCTGGCCGACTGAACCCAGCCAGGGAGGTGCGGGGCATGAGCGATTCCAACCTGTCGATCACCCCGCCCAATGCCGAGGTCCGGCAATGGGCGATGTTCTGTCACCTTTCTGCGCTGCTGGGCCTGGTGGTGCCGCTCGGGCACCTGCTGGGCCCGCTGGTGCTGTGGCACCTCAAGCGCGAGCAAGACCCTTTCATCGATGCCCAGGGCAAGGAGGCGCTGAACTTCCAGATCAGCGTGACCATTGCCGGGTTCATCTGCTTCCTGCTGATGTTCGTGTTCATCGGGCTGATGCTGTTCGCCATGCTCATGGTGGCGGTGCTGGTGCTGATCATCATTGCGGCGGTGCGGGCCAATGAAGGCAAGCCGTATCGCTACCCGATGATCTGGCGGCCGATCAAATAAAGCTGGGGCTGCCTTGCAGCCTTATCGCGACACAAGGCCGCTCCTGCAAGGGAATGCATAACCCTTGCAGGAGCGGCCTTGTGTCGCGATAGGGTCGCAAAGCGGCCCCAAGCCTTTTAGATGGTCAACGTCCAGTCATAGTCGACAATCAGCGGCGCATGCTGGGAGAAGCGCGGCTGACGCGGCAGGCGGGCATTGCGCACGAAGCGGCGCAGGCCCGGCGTGAGGATCTGGTAGTCGAACCGATAGCCCAGGTTGAGCATCTCGGCCTGCTCGTTGTCCGGCCACCAGCTGTACTGGTCGCCTTCACGGCTGACTTCGCGCAGGGCATCGACGTAACCCATCTCGCCGGTGATGGCATCCATCCAGGCGCGTTCCGGCGCCAGGAAGCCCGGTGACTGCTGGCTGTCACGCCAGTTCTTGATGTCGAGCTTCTGCTGCGCCACGTAGAACGAGCCGCAGTAGATGTATTCACGACGCTTGCGACGCTGTTTGTCCAGGTACTTGGCGAAGTCGTCCATCAACTTGAACTTCTGGTTCAAGTCTTCGTCGCCGTTCATGCCTGAAGGCAGCAGCAGGCTGGCAATACTGACTTTGTCGAAATCTGCTTGCAGGTAACGCCCGTAGCGGTCGGCTGTCTCGAAGCCCAGGCCGGTGATGACTGCCTTGGGCTGCATCCGCGAATACAGGGCCACACCCCCTTGGGCAGGCACCTCCGCGTCGCAGGCATAAAGGAAATAGCCATCGAGCTGGAAAGCTGGGTCATCGAGTTCAAAGGCCGAGGCGCGGGTATCCTGAAGGCAGATGACGTCGGCATTCTGGGCTTGCAGCCAGCTGAGCAAACCACGCTCGGCCGCAGCCTGAATGCCATTTACGTTCACACTGATGATCCGCATAAATGGCCCCAAAAATCTCGTGCGTGTATGATACCCGAGCTCAACCCATTTAGCTAAATCCGTGGTGTCCGGGACTATCCATGCAGCCGTATCAGCGCGACTTCATCCGTTTTGCCATCGACCGCGGGGTACTGCGTTTCGGTGAATTCACCCTGAAATCGGGGCGTACCAGCCCGTATTTCTTCAATGCCGGCCTGTTCAACAGCGGTTCTGCCCTGGCCCAGCTGGGGCGTTGCTATGCGGCGGCCATCGTCGATAGCAAGATCCCGTTCGACGTGCTGTTCGGCCCGGCCTACAAGGGTATCCCGCTGGCGGCAGCGACTGCCGTGGCCCTGGCCGAGCAGCACCAGCTCGACGTGCCATGGTGCTTCAACCGCAAGGAAGCCAAGGACCACGGCGAAGGCGGCAGCCTGGTTGGCGCACCGTTGGCCGGTGAAGTGCTGATCATCGACGACGTGATCACTGCCGGTACGGCCATCCGTGAAGTCATGCAGATCATCAATGCGCAGCAGGCCAAGGCCGCGGGTGTATTGATCGCGTTGAACCGCGAAGAACGCGGCAATGGCGAACTATCGGCGATCCAGGAAGTGGAGCGTGATTTCGGTATCCCGGTCGTCAGCATCGTTTCGCTGACCCAGGTGCTGGAATTCCTCGCCGATGACCCGCAGCTGAAGCAGCACCTGCCAGCTGTCGAGGCCTACCGGGCGCAATACGGGATCTGATCCTGGCCTGGAAATGAAAAAGGCGACCTTCGCGTGAAGGTCGCCTTTTTTGTGTCACCTGTTCCGGCCTCTTCGCGGGCATGCCCGCTCCCACAGGGTTGGCGCTATCCCTGTGGGAGCGGGCGTGCCCGCGAAGAGGTCATTGCAAGTTAACCGATCAGTCAGCGCGGCTTGCGGTTGGTGATCAGGGTACCCACGCCGCTGTCGGTGAAGATCTCCAGCAGCACCGCATTCGGCACACGGCCGTCGATGATGTGCGAGCTGTTCACGCCGCCCTGCACCGCATCCAGCGCGCATTTGATCTTCGGCAGCATGCCCCCGTAGATGGTGCCGTCGGCGATCAGTTCATTGACCTGCTCGGTGGTCAGGCCGGTCAGTACCTGGCCCTGCTTGTCCATCAGGCCGGCGATGTTGGTCAGCAGCATCAGCTTCTCGGCTTTCAGCGCCTCGGCCACCTTGCCCGCCACCAGGTCGGCGTTGATGTTGTACGACTCACCGTCGGCACCTACACCGATTGGCGCGATGACCGGGATGAAGTCGCCCTTGACCAGCATGTTCAGCAGGTCGGTGTTCACGCTCACCACTTCACCGACGTGGCCGATGTCGATGATTTCCGGGGTGGTCATTTCCGGCGTCTTGCGGCTGACCGTCAGCTTGCGCGCGCGAATCAGCTCCGCGTCCTTGCCGGTCAGGCCGATGGCGCTGCCGCCGTGGCGGTTGATCAGGTTGACAATATCCTTGTTGACCTGGCCGCCCAGCACCATCTCCACCACATCCATGGTCGCCGCGTCGGTGACGCGCATGCCGTCGATGAAATGGCTTTCGATCGACAGGCGCTTGAGCAGGTCGCCGATCTGCGGGCCGCCGCCGTGGACCACCACCGGGTTGATGCCTACAGCCTTCATCAGCACGATGTCACGGGCGAAGCCGGTCTTCAGCTCCTCGCTCTCCATCGCGTTGCCGCCGTACTTGATCACCAGGGTCTTGCCGACAAAGCGGCGAATGTAAGGCAGTGCTTCGGACAAAACCTCGGCTACATGGGAAGCGGCATCGCGATCGAGGGTCATGCAGGGCTCCTGTAAGGAACAGATAGTCGGTCAGAACGGCAGTTGCAGCTCAGGCTCTACGCGCAGCAACTGGGTACGGAAAACATCCTTGATACGTTGCAATTCGGCGTCGCTGTCGGCCTCGAAGCGCAGCACCAGCACCGGGGTGGTGTTGGAGGCGCGAACCAGGCCCCAGCCGTGAGCGTAATCCACCCGCACACCGTCAATGGTGGTCAGGTTGGCTTCGCCCCAGTCGGCGTCGCGTTGCAGTGCATCAATGATGCTGAATTTACCCTCGTCGGTCACATCAATATTGATTTCCGGCGTGGAAATATCGTTCGGGAAGGCGGCGAACAGGTCTTCTGCACTTTGCCCGGCCTTGCTGAGGATCTCCAGCAGGCGCGCGGCGCTGTAGATGCCGTCATCGAAACCGTACCAGCGTTCCTTGATGAAGATGTGACCGCTCATCTCGCCTGCCAGCAGCGAGCCGGACTGCTTCATCTTCTTCTTGATCAGCGAGTGGCCGGTTTTCCACATCAACGCGCGACCGCCGTGCTGTTCGATCAGCGGGGTCAGGCGGCGGGTGCATTTGACGTCGAAGATGATCTCGGCGCCCGGGTTACGTGACAGCACGTCCTGGGCAAACAGCATCAGCAGGCGGTCGGGGTAGACGATGCTGCCAGTGTTGGTCACCACGCCGACACGGTCGCCGTCACCGTCGAAGGCCAGGCCGATGTCGGCGCCGGTTTCCTTGACCTTGGCGATCAGGTCTTCGAGGTTTTCCGGTTTGCCCGGGTCCGGGTGGTGGTTGGGGAAGTTGCCGTCGACCTCGCAGAACAGCGGGATCACCTCGCAGCCCAGGGCCTCGATCAGTTGCGGTGCGATCACGCCAGCGGCACCGTTGCCGCAATCCACCACCACCTTGAGCTTTTTCGCCAGCTTCACGTCATCGACAATCTGCTGGAAGTAACGGTCAAGGATCTCGACCTTTTCCACGCGGCCATCGGCGCGGCTCAGGTTGTTGGTTTTCAGGCGCGTCAGCAGGGCCTGGATCTGTTCATTGGCCAGGGTGTCGCCAGCAATGACGATCTTGAAACCGTTGTAGTCCGATGGGTTGTGGCTGCCGGTGAGCATCACCCCGGACTTGCCAGCCAGCACGTTGGCCGCGTAGTACAAGGCCGGGGTGGGCACCAGGCCGACATCACTGACGTGGCAACCGGCGTCAGCCAGGCCCTTGATCAGCTCTTCGACCAGCATCGGGCCGGACAGGCGGCCATCGCGGCCGACCGAAACCTGCGGTTCGCCCTGGGCCAGGCTCTGTGCGCCGATGGCGCGGCCGATCCAGTAGGCGGTTTCGGCGTGAAGGGTCTTGCCGACCACGCCGCGGATGTCATACGCGCGGAAAATGCTGTCTGGTAGTGCTGCGGGTACCAGGTGGGCCATGTCGTTCATCTCTGGAAACTCCATTAGTCAAAGGCTTTCTGGGCAGTCGCAAACTGAACGCTTGGACGGTGGTTTCGCCAGAGAGTTCGCCATCCTTGGCCTGAACGGTCCTCTGTCGGCTCAGTGGCTGCCCGAATGGCCGAAGCCGCCGGCGCCACGCTGGGTTTCATCGAACGTTTCGACGATGTCGAAATGGGCCTGTACCACCGGTACCAGCACCAATTGGGCGATACGTTCGCCCACCGCAATGGTGAACGCGGTGTTGCCACGGTTCCAGCACGACACCATCAACTCGCCCTGGTAGTCCGAGTCGATCAGCCCGACCAGGTTGCCGAGCACGATGCCGTGCTTATGGCCCAGGCCCGAGCGCGGCAGGATCACGGCTGCCAGGCCTGGGTCACCGATGTAGATCGACAGGCCGGTCGGGATCAGCAGGGTCTGGCCCGGCTCGATGACGGTGTCTTGCTTGAGCAGGGCGCGCAGGTCGAGGCCGGCAGAACCGGGGGTGGCGTACTGCGGCAGCGGGAATTCGCTGCCCAGGCGTGGGTCGAGGATCTTGGCTTGAAGAGCGTGCATGTAACTTATTGAACCTGATTGAGCCGTTCGGCGATGAAGGCGACCAGTTGCCGGGCGATCTTGCCCTTGCTGGTCTGCGCGAAGAGGGTCTGGTGCTGCTGGCGGTCGATTACGGTCAGGGCGTTCTCCTCGCTGTTGAAGCCGATGCTGGGGTTGGCCACATCATTGGCGACGATCAGGTCGAGGTTCTTGTCCTTGAGCTTGCGCGTGGCGTAGTCGAGCAGGTGTTCGGTTTCGGCGGCGAAGCCGACGCTGAACGGGCGGTCGGCGCGGCCAGCGAGGGTGGCAAGGATATCGGGATTGCGCACCATCTGCAGCAGCATGCCGTCGCCGGTCGTAGGATCCTTCTTGAGTTTTTGCGTGGCAACGACTTCCGGGCGGTAGTCCGCGACCGCCGCCGAGGCGATGAACAGGTCGCACGGCATGGCTGCTTCACAGGCGGCGAGCATGTCCCGCGCGCTGACCACGTCGATGCGGCTGACCCGGTCGGGGGTTGGCAGGTGCACCGGGCCGGTGACGAGGGTGACCCGAGCCCCGGCTTCTGCGGCCGCCTCGGCCAGGGCGAAGCCCATCTTGCCGGAGCTATGATTGGTGATGTAGCGCACCGGGTCGATGTTTTCCTGGGTCGGGCCGGCGGTGATCAGCACATGCTTGCCGGTCAGTGCCTGGCGCTTGAAGCTTTCCGCTGCGCACCAGGCCAGGTCGGTGGCTTCGAGCATGCGACCCAGGCCCACGTCGCCACAGGCCTGGCTGCCGGACGCCGGGCCGAACACCTGGATGCCACGGCTCTTGAGCAGCTCGAGGTTGGCCTGGGTGGCCGGGTCGCGCCACATGGCCTGGTTCATGGCCGGGGCCACGGCGACGGTGGCGTCGGTGGCCAGCACCAGGGTGGTCAGCAGGTCATCTGCCATACCTTGGGCCATGCGCGCCATGAGATCGGCGGTGGCCGGGGCGATCAGCACCAGGTCGGCCCACTTGGCCAGTTCGATATGGCCCATGGCTGCTTCGGCGGCAGGGTCCAGCAGGTCCATGTGCACCGGGTGGCCCGACAGCGCCTGCAGGGTCAGCGGGGTGATGAACTCTGCACCACCGCGGGTCATGACGACGCGCACCTGCGCGCCGTGCTCCAGGAGTCGGCGAATCAGTTCGGCGCTCTTGTAGGCGGCAATGCCGCCACCCACGCCGAGAACGATGCGCTTGCGATACAGCCGCTGCATAGGCTTGCCTTTTTCCAGTGAGAGCGGGCGACGACGTTTGGGAATGCCTGCGGCAGAACGTCGCATGTACGAGGCGAAATAGATTAACACAGGGCCGAAATGGGCCGCAGCAAGGGCAGAGGGACGGGATGAATATCAGGGAGTGGCCGGCGGAAGAGCGGCCGAGGGAGAAGTTGCTGCAGCGCGGGGCCGGAAGCCTGACGGACGCGGAATTGCTGGCTGTATTTCTCGGCTCAGGTGTGCGTGGGCGCAATGTCGTGGAGCTGGCGCGAGGTCTGCTCGTGAAGTTCGGGGGTTTGCGCCAGTTGCTGGAGGCCGACCGTGAGGCTTTCGTAGGCGAGCTTGGGTTGGGCCCGGTGAGGTACAGCCAGCTGCAGGCGCTGCTGGAGATCGGACGCAGGCACCTTGCAACTTCGATTGAGCGTGAATCCGCGATGGACAGCCCGGCAACGGTGAGGCGCTATTTGAAAGCGATGCTGCGACATGAAGTCAGCGAGGTGTTCGGATGCCTCTTTCTCGATACCAAGCACAGGCCGTTGGCGTTTGAGATCCTCTTCCGAGGCACGATAGATCGGGCCAGCGTCTACCCGCGGGAAGTGGTGCGGCGGGCATTGCTGCATAACGCAGCGGCCTTGATCCTGTGCCACAACCACCCCTCGGGCAACAGTGAGCCCAGCCAGGACGATGTGCACTTGACCCTGTCGTTGAAGCGGGGGCTGGCGTTGATCGATGTGAGGGTGCTGGATCACATCATCATCGGTGACGGGGAGCCGCTGTCGATGGTCGAGCATGGGTGGATTGTGGCTTAGGCAATTGTGCTGCCTGTCCCGGCCTCTTCGCGGGCTCGCCCGCTCCCACAGGTATCGCGTCAACCTTGAGTGTCGTGCTGTTCCTGTGGGAGCGGGCAAGCCCGCGAAGAGGCCGGTGCAGGCTTACTTGTTCACAGACACCTTGCTGAAATCCAACCGCCCGAACGGGCTCACCTGGTACCCCTCGACCCCCTGGCGCAGCAAGGTCGCCGCCGTCGGGTGCGCCAGTGGCACCCACAGCGCTTGTTGCTGGATCAACGTCTGTGCCTGCTGGTACAGCCGGCTGCGCACGCTCTGGTCATTGGTAGTGCGGCCGGCGCTGATCAGCTGGTCCAGGCGGCTGTCGCAAAAGCGCGCGAAGTTGGTCCCGGACTGCACCGCCGCGCAGGAAAACTGCGGGCTGAGGAAGTTGTCCGGGTCGCCGTTGTCACCTGCCCAACCCATGAACAGCAAGTCATGCTCGCCGGCCTTGGCGCGGCGGATCAGCTCGCCCCATTCGATCACGCGGATTTCTGCCTTGATGCCAACCTTGGCCAGGTCTGCCTGCAACATCTGCGCACCGAGGCTGGGGTTGGGGTTGAGCAGGCTGCCCGACGGGCGGGTCCAGATCGTGGTGCTGAAGCCTTCCGCCAGGCCAGCCTTGGTCAGCAAGGCCTTGGCTTTCTTCAGGTCCAGCGGGTAGCCGGGCAGGTCCTTGGCGTAACTCCAGGTGTTGGGTGGGTAGGGGCCATTGGCGGCCACTGCGGAATCCTCGAACACTGCCTTGAGGTAGGCCTGCTTGTCGAAGGCCAGGTTGATGGCCTGACGCACCTCCGGCTTGTCCAGCGGCGGGTGCTGGCTGTTGATGGCGACGAAGGCCGTCATGAAGGCCGGGGTAGTGGCCACCTTGAGATTGCCATCCCTGCCGGCTTCGGCAATGTCCAGTGGCTTGGGTGACAAGGCCACCTGGCATTCGCCGCGCTTGAGTTTCTGCAGGCGCACGTTGGCATCCGTGGTAATGGCGAAGATCAGCGGGTCGACCGTTGGCTTGCCAGCGAAATAGTCAGGGTTGGCGCGGTAGCGCACCACGGCGTCCTTCTGGAAGCGCTGGAACACGAATGGCCCGGTGCCAACCGGCTGGCTGTTGAGCTTCTCCGGTGTGCCGGCCTTGAGCAGCTTGTCGGCATATTCGGCGGAGTAGATCGAGGCGAAGCCCATGCTCAGGGTGGCGAGGAACGTAGCGTCCGGGTGGTTGAGGGTGAAGCGCACGGTGTTCGGCGCCGGTGCCTCGATCCCCTTGATCAGGCTGCCCAGTTGCAGCGACTGGGCATGTGGGTAACCACCCGGCGCGGTCTTGTGCCAGGGATGCGCGGGGTAGAGCATGCGCTGGAAGCTGAACAGCACATCGTCGGCGTTCAGGTCCCGGCTGGGCTTGAAGTAGGCGGTGGTGTGGAATTTCACGTCATCGCGCAGGATGAAGTCATAGACCAGGCCGTCGGCCGATACTGTCCAGCTGGCCGCCAGGCTGGGCACCACCTTGCCTTGCTGCGCATCGAACTCCACCAGCCGGTTCATCAGCACGTCGGCGGTGGCGTTGGTGGTGGTCAGCGAGTTGTACTGCACCACGTCGAAGCCTTCGGGGCTGGCCTCGCTGCAGACGCTCAGCGGCGCAGCCTGGGCAACGCCGGCGGCGAACAGCGCGCTGGCGGCGAACACGGAGTTGAACAATAAGGAAAGGGCGGCGGCACGCATGGTGGCTCCTTGGCTGTCAGTGGCCCATCTGCCAGTGCAGTCTGGAAAAGGCCTACCCTAGTGTGCCTGTCGGGAAATGACCACACCCTTTTTTACAAAACTGGCGACGAGCGGTCGACGGCTGGCGGGGCCTGCCGCTATGCTGGCCCGGCGCGCTTGGCCGGCGCCGGAAATGTATCTTCTGTTGTTGTGGCCAAGTCTTTCTGGTATAAAGCAGCGCTCTTTTCTAGGGGCTCGGCCTGTCGCGTCAGCGTATCCGGTCGGTAAGACCTCCAGAATCACGGCGCCCAGGCGCCAAAGACTGAGAGATTAAGCGGCCAACCCATGCCGGGTTGGGCATGTGGTTTTAGAGGGCTGAGTCATGTCGAGAGTCTGTCAAGTTACTGGTAAGGGTCCAGTAACCGGGAACAACATTTCCCACGCAAACAACAAAACCCGTCGTCGTTTCCTGCCGAACCTGCAGCACCACCGTTTCTGGGTTGAGTCCGAGAAGCGTTTCGTGCGTCTGCGCGTATCCGCCAAAGGCATGCGCGTCATTGACAAGCGTGGTATCGACGTAGTGCTGGCCGAGCTGCGCGCTCGCGGCGAAAAGTTCTAAGGAGAACGTCATGCGTGAATTGATCCGTCTGGTTTCGAGTGCTGGCACTGGCCACTTCTACACCACCGACAAGAACAAGCGCACCACTCCGGACAAAATCGAGATCAAGAAATACGATCCGGTTGTTCGCAAGCACGTGGTGTACAAGGAAGCCAAGATCAAGTAATTGATCGGCGACCTGAAAAAACCCGCTTCCGAAAGGAGGCGGGTTTTTTTATGCCTGCAGAAACCGGGGCTGCCAAGCAGCCCCCGGGGTCTTATTTCTGCTCGAACATCACATAAATCTTGCGGCAAGGCTCCAGCACCTCCCAGGTGCCCTTGAAGCCAGCCGGGATCACGAACCGGTCACCGGCGCGCAGGGTCTTGGCGCCGCCATCCTGGTCGCGCAGCACCGACACGCCCTGGACGATCTCGCAGTATTCATGCTCGGTGTAGTTCACTGTCCACTGCCCCACTTCGCCTTCCCATACCCCGGCGGCAAACTGCCCGCACGGGCTGGAATAGTGGTTATAGACCGCCTGGTCCGGCTCGCCCTTGAGGATTTTTTCCGCCGCGGGGCGGTAGCGTTCGGCCTCGGTGATGACCTGGGCGAAGTCGATGATGCTGGCAATGCTCATGGTTCGGCTCCTGTTTTTGTTTAATAAAATGCACATCAGTAGGCTTTTGAGGCTTCTGTGTCAAATATATTGATAGTTTGCCCGGCCTGGTTTAGGGTATTGCCTGCCAGTGTGCGCTCGTCGCCCGGCCAGAATTCTGACAACGCCTGCGAGTCCTCAGTGCGGCGTTGCACCTAAACAAGAGGAGGAGTTTCGTATGACCACCCTGACTCGTGCGGACTGGGAACAGCGTGCCCAGCAACTGAAGATCGAAGGCCGTGCCTTCATCAACGGCGAATACACCGATGCCGCATCCGGTGAAACCTTCGAGTGCCTGAGCCCGGTCGACGGACGCTTCCTGGCCAAGGTTGCCAGCTGCGACCTGGCCGACGCCAACCGCGCTGTGGAAAACGCCCGTGCCACCTTC
>NZ_JATAAG010000022.1:0-230 GCF_030341915.1 Pseudomonas sp. BCRC 81390
AAGAAATTCTGTTGCCAGAACGTCTTGGTAGACACTCCAGCCAATCCGGATATGTGATGTTCGTGGTTCGTTGCGAACTTTCGGTTCGTATCATCTTCACCACCGCAATCTGCGCTAGCAAATTGCTTGGGTGTTATATGGTCAAGCCTCACGGGCAATTAGTATTGGTTAGCTCAACGCCTCACAGCGCTTACACACCCAACCTATCAACGTCGTAGTCTTCGACGGCC
>NZ_JATAAG010000023.1:0-11347 GCF_030341915.1 Pseudomonas sp. BCRC 81390
GGCCACGACCAGGCGCGCGCCGGTCATCAGCGGCCAGAAGAACTCCCACACCGACACGTCGAAGCTGAACGGGGTTTTCTGCAACACGCTGTCGCTGGCGTCCAGGGCGTAGGCATTCTGCATCCACCACAGGCGGTTGACCAGCGCCCGATGGCTGTTGCCCGCGCCTTTCGGGCGACCGGTGGAGCCAGAGGTGTAGATCACGTAGGCGAGGTTCAGCGGCGCAACATCGGTGTCCGGGTTGGCATCGCTGCAGCCGCTCAGGTCTTCCGTATCCAGCTCCAGGCAGCGCAGCCCGGCCGGGATCGGCAGGCTGTCACGCAGGTGCGACTGGCTCAGCAGCAAGGCGATGCCGCTGTCGTCGAACATGTAGCGCAGGCGCTCCTGCGGGTACTCCGGGTCCAGCGGCACGTAGGCGCCGCCGGCCTTGACGATGCCCAGCAGGCTGATGACCATTTCCAGGCTGCGCTCCATGGCGATGCCGACCAGCACGTCCGGGCCCACGCCCAGCTCGCGCAACCGGTGCGCCAGCTGGTTGGCACGGCGGTTGAGTTCGGCATAGCTCAGGGTCTGCTCGCCGAACACCAGCGCCGGCGCATTCGGGGTGGCGCACACCTGGGCCTCGATCAACTGGTGAATGCTGCTATCACTCGGGAACACCGCATCTGTAGCGTTCCACTCCTGCAGCAGTTGGCGCTGCTCATCGGGGCCCTGCATCGGCAGCTCGGCCAGTGCCTGGCCGGCATCTGCCAGCATGGCCCCGATGAGGTTGCCCAGGTGCTGCGCTACCTGCTCGACCGCCTGGCCAGACCAATGGCTGCGATTGTGGCTGTACTGGATCGACAAAGTCGCCCCCGGGCTCACCAACAGCGTCAACGGGTAGTTGGTCTGCTCGCGATTGGCCACCTCGCCAAAGCGCAGGCCATCGGGCGCGCCCTGTTGCAGCGCTTCGGCCACCGGGTAGTTCTCGAACACCAGCAAGCTGTCGAACAGCGCGTCACCGCCCTGCCCGGCCCAGCGTTGCACGTCATACAGCGGGGAATGCTCGAATTCGCGCGCGGCCAGGTTGCTCGCCTGCACCTGGGCCAGCCACTGCGCGACGGTCTGCTCCGCACGTGGCGTGCCGACCACCGGCAGCGTGTTGATGAACAGGCCGATCAGCTCTTGCACCCCGGGCAAGTCAGTCGGCCGCCCAGCCACCGTAGCGCCGAAGCAGACGCTGGGCTGGCCGCTATAGCGGTGCAGCAACAGCAGCCAGACAGCCTGCAGCAAGGTATTGACCGTGACCCGATTAGCCCTGGCGAAGGCCTCGATCTGCCGGGTTTGCTGGCGGTCGAAGCGCTGCTGGTACTCGCCCTGGCCAGACGCTGAACCACCCAGGCCAAGGCCAGGGATGCTCTGCGCCAGGCAGGTCGGTGCCTCCAGGTCTGCCAGTTGGCCCTTCCAGAATGTTTCAGCGGCGCCCGCATCCTGACGCTGCAACCAGGCGATGTAGTCGCGGTAATGCGTTGCCTGCACCGGCATCGGTTGCCCGACATAACGCTGCAACACCTCCCCCAGCAAGCGCGAGGTACTCCAGCCATCCATCAGGATATGGTGGTTGGTATAGATCAGGTGGTGACGATGCCTGTCGGTACGCACCAGCACCAGGCGCAGCAATGGCGCCTCGGCCAGGTCGAAGCCACGCTGGCGTTCCTCATCGGCCAGCTGCTGCAACGCGGCTTCGAGCTGCTGGGTGTCGCGCCAGTCCAGTTCGGTGAACGGCGAGCCGACAGTGCGGTGCACGATCTGCACCGCTCGCTCCAGCTCTGCCTGCCACACGAAGCCGGTTCGCAAGATGTCGTGGGCCGCCAGTACATCCCGCCAGGCCTGCTTGAAACGCTGCGGGTCGAGGTGGTCGACATCGACCCGCATCTGGTTGATGTAGTTACCGCTGCCTTGCTCGTACAGGCTGTGGAACAACATGCCTTGCTGCATCGGCGACAACGGATAGACATCGGCAATTTGCGCGGCAGCCACCGGCAGGTTGTCCAGTTGCGCCTGGGTCAGCCCGGCCAGCGGGAAGTCCGAAGGGGTCACCCCGCGGTTATGCGCCTGGCAGCAGTGCTCGATCAGTGCCTTGAGCTCATCTGCATAGGCATCGGCCAGACGCTGGATGGTCGACGGCTGGAAACGTTCGCTGCTGAACGTCCAGTTGAGCTTCAGTTCCCCGGCAAAGACCTGGCCATTGATGGCCAGCTGGCTGCTCAGCGGCGTAGCGTCATCGTGGTTCTGGCCTGCGCTTTCCTGCGCCGGCGTCAGCAGCCCTGTCGTCGCGTCGAAACTGCTGTCGAACTGGCCCAGGTAGTTGAAGACGATCTCGCCAGCCGGCAGTCGGCCAAGCAGCTGACGAGCCTCGCTTCCCCCAAGGTAACGCAATACGCCATAACCAATCCCTTTGTCGGGAACGGCGCGCAACTGTTCCTTGATGGTCTTGATCGAGCCCGCCCATTGCGCCTGTGGGCTGAGCTTGAGCGGATACAGGCTGGTGAACCAGCCTACCGTGCGGCTCAGGTCGATGCCGTCGAACAGGTCTTCGCGGCCATGCCCCTCCAGGCGCACCAGCACCTGTGCCCGACCGGTCCAACGCGCGATCACCCGTGCCAGCGCGGTCAGCAGCAGGTCGTTGATCTGGGTGCGATAGGCCGCCGGCGCTTCATGTAACAGCTTGTGCGTCCAGTGTGCGTCCAGGCGCGTCGCGACAGAGGCCGCGCAACGCTGCAGGTTGGCACCTTGCGGGTTGTCACAGGGCAGCGCATCGTCAACGTCTTGCAGTTGCTGGTGCCAGTAAGCCATTTCTTGTTGCAGCGCGGGCGTTGTCGCATAGCCCTGCAACTGCTCTGCCCAGGCCTTGAAGGCGCTGGTCTTGGCCGGCAATACCGGGGTCTGGTCGGCGGCCAGGGCCTGGTAAGCCTGTTGCAGGTCTTCGAGCAGCACCCGCCAAGACACCCCGTCAACCACCAGGTGGTGGATGACCAACAGCAACCGCTGGCTGCCATCGGGCAGCTCGCCCAACACTGCCCGCAGCAGAGGCCCTTGCTCCAGGTCCAGACTGCGCTGGGCTTGGTTGCCGACCTGCTCCAGTGCTTCGACATCTTCAACCGGGCGGCGCCACAGCAGTTCATGCTGCGCGGTACCGAACACGGCCTGCCAGGCACCTTCGGAGTGGCTGAAGCGCAGGCGCAGGGCGTCGTGATGGTCGACCACGCAGCGCAACGCCGCTTGCAGGTGGCGTTCATCGAGCGCCTCGCGGGTGTGCAGCATCAGCGACTGGTTCCAGTGATGCCGCGCAACCACGTCCGCTGCGAAGAACCACTGCTGGATCGGAGTCAGCGGCATGCTGCCCTCGACCTGCCCCTGGTCGATCGCCGTGCCGGTTTCTTGCCGGGCGATCGCAGCCAGCCCTTGTACTGTCTGGTGCTGGAACAGCTCCTTGGGAGTGAAGCGGATACCCAGCTGGCGGGCACGGCTGACCACCTGCAACGACATGATCGAATCGCCGCCCAGTTCGAAGAAGTTGTCGGCAAGGCCGACTTTCTCCAGCTTAAGCACGTCGGCCCAGATGGCTGAAATCTGCTGCTCCAGTTCGGTCTGCGGCG
Organism: Pseudomonas sp. BCRC 81390; assembly: GCF_030341915.1. Taxonomy (NCBI): domain Bacteria; kingdom Pseudomonadati; phylum Pseudomonadota; class Gammaproteobacteria; order Pseudomonadales; family Pseudomonadaceae; genus Pseudomonas; species Pseudomonas sp. BCRC 81390. The sequence goes on from NZ_JATAAG010000023.1 coordinate 3,639, forward strand.
CCATGTACTCACCCTGCAGCACGCTGGCATCTGGCGCCGGCAAGGCCTTGCGGTCGAGCTTGCCGTTGCCGGTAAGGGGCAGCCATTCGAGGAACAGCAGATGCGCAGGCAGCATGTGCTCAGGCAGGCTGGCCTTCAGCTCGGCACGCAGGCTGTCACGCAGTTGCGCCTGCTGTGCGGTGCTTTTCAGCACACCGGCATCGGCAGGTACCACATAGCCCACCAACTGCTTGCCACTGGCGCCATCCAGCGCCAGCACCGCAACCTGGCACACGGCAGGCTGTGCGAGCAAGCGCGCTTCGATTTCGCCCAGTTCGATACGGAAACCGCGAATCTTCACCTGGTGGTCGATACGCCCGATGTATTCGATGACCCCGTCGGTACGGTAACGGGCCAGGTCGCCCGAGCGGTACAGGCGCCCGCCGTGGTCATCGAAGGGGTTGGGTACGAAGCGCTCGGCGGTCAACCCGGGGCGCCCGTGGTAGCCCCGCGCCAGGCCCGCCTGGCCAATCAGCATTTCCCCCGTGCAACCCGGCAGGATCGGGTTCAGGTTTGCGTCGAGCAAGTACCACGACAGGTCGGGGATGACCTCGCCGATCGGGCTGCTGGCGCCGTTGTGCAAGTCGTCCAGGGTGATCGGCCGGTACGTCACGTGTACGGTGGTTTCGGTGATGCCATACAGGTTGATCAGGCGCGGCTGGTGGTCGCCAAACACCTCCAGCCAGGGTCTCAGGCTGCTGACCTCCAGGGCCTCGCCACCAAACAGCACATGCCGCAGGGCCAGTGGCTGCCCCGCCTTCGCCGCCTCGCAGGCAACCGCAACAAGCGGTTTGAACGCCGAGGGCGTCTGGTTGAGCACGGTAACCTGCTCGCGTACCAGCAAGGCGTGGAAGTCTTCGCTGGAACGCGCCACATCCGCGGGCACGATGACCGCCCTGCCGCCATGCAGCAACGCGCCGTACAGCTCCCATACCGAGAAGTCGAAGGCGTAGGAGTGGAACACCGTCCATACGTCACTGGCATCGAAATGGAACCAGTGCCGGGTGGCGGCAAACAGGCGCACCACGTTCCGATGCGGCAGCAGCGTACCTTTGGGCTTACCGGTGGAACCCGAGGTGTAGATCACATAAGCCAGGTTGTCGGCATTCACCTGGCAGGCAGGGTTGGCCTCGCTGTAGCGGCCGAGGCCGGTATCGCCGTCCAGCTCCAGCACCTGCACGCCGGCCGGTATTGGCAGGGTGTCACGCAGGTGCTGCTGGGTCAGCAACAGGCGGATACCGCTGTCCTCGAACAGATAGGCGAGGCGGTCCTGTGGATACGCCGGGTCCAGCGGTACGTAGGCAGCACCGGCCTTGAGAATGCCCAGCAGGCCGACAACCATCTCCAGGCTGCGCTCGACGGCCAGGCCGACCAGTACATCCGGCCCGGCCCCCAGCTCCAGCAGCTTGTGCGCCAGCTGGTTGGCCCGGCGGTTGAGCTCGGCGTAGCTCAGGGTCTGTTCGCGGCAGACCAGCGCTATCGCATCCGGTGCAGCTTCGACCTGGGCCTCGATCAGGCGATGAAGCGGCTGTTCGGCGGGGAACTGCATCGGTGACGGGTTCCAGGCCTGTACGGCCTGGTCCTGTTGCGCCTGGCTGAGCAGCGGCAGGTCGGCCACGCGCTGCCCGGGCTGGTGCACGATCGCCTCAAGCAGGCTTACCCAGTGAAGTGCCATCCGTTCGATGGTGGCGGCATCGAACAGGTCGGTCGCGTAGCTCAGGGCGGCGCCGAGGCCATGCTCGTATTCGAAGGTGTCCAAGGTCAGGTCGAACCTGGCCGTATCGTGAGCCCAGGTCAGCCCCTCCACCTGCAGCCCTGGCACGCTGCGCTGCCCGCCCTTGGCCTGCACCTGGTGGTTGTACAACACCTGGAACAATGGGCTGTGGCTCAGGCTGCGCTCGGGCTGAAGGGCCTCCACCAACTGCTCGAACGGCAAGTCCTGATGGCTCTGCGCCCCCAGCACGCGCTGTTTGACCTGCTGGAGCAGGTCGCTGAAGGTCAGCGGCAGGTCGAACTCGGCGCGCAATACCTGGGTATTGACGAAAAAGCCGATCAGCCGTTCGGTTTCCACCCGGTTGCGGTTGGCCACCGGCACTCCGACGCGGATATCCGCCTGCCCGGAATAGCGGTGCAGCAAAGCCTGGAAACTGGCCAGCAACACCATGAACAGCGTCGCTCCCTGACGCTGGGCCAGTTGCCTGAGCGAATGCACCAGGGTTTGCGGCAGGCGAACCTCATGCCGCGCGCCGCGATGGCTGCTGGACGCAGCACGCGGGCGATCGGTGGGCAACTCGAGTACTGGCTGGTCATCGCCGAGCTCTGCCTTCCAGTACGCCAGCTGCCGCTCGCGCTCGCCCGCTTCCATCCACTGGCGCTGCCAGATCGCGTAGTCGGCATACTGGACCGGCAGCGCCGGCAGTTGCGGCACCTGGCCTTGGCTATACCCGGCATACAGCTGCATCAGCTCATCGATCATCAGCGGCATCGACCAGCCATCGGAGACGATGTGATGCAGCGTCACCACCAGCACATGCTCGTCCTGCCCCAGGCGCAGCAAGCTGACCCGCAGCAGTGGTCCTTGCTCCAGGTCGAACGGGCGGCGTGCCTCGGCCGCCACGTGCTCGCGCACGCTGTGTTCATCGGTGCAGGCCAGCGTCTGCATCGCCAACGTCACGCTGTGCTCGGGGTGAATGACCTGGACGGCGCCCTGCCCGTCATCGCTGAAGGTGGTGCGCAAGGTTTCGTGGCGGGCCACCAGCGCGTCGAAACTGCGCTGCAACGCCTCGACATCCAGGGGGCCCTGCAGGCGCAAGGCCGCCGGGATGTTGTACAGCGGTGCGGCAGGCTCGAGTTGCCAGAGAAACCACTGCCGCTGCTGGGCGTATGAAAGGGGGACAGGGGTTGCAGGCTCGCGCCTGAAGATCGGGGTGAGCCCATACAGGTTCACCCCCTGCTGCTTGAGCAAGGCTGCCAGGGCCTGGCGCTCTTTGGTGGACAGTAGCTTTACAGACTCAAGCAGCTCTTGCACAGTCAAAATCTCCTAAGAAACCAGCTTTTCAATTTCCTCCGTAGTTAGACGTTTCAGGGCCTCCAGGGATTTAGCCAGCTCATTCTGAACAGGGTCCGCCTGTGGCGTGAGCTGCTCCAGCTGCGCGCAGTAGCCGCCCAGATCGGGGGTTTCGAACAGCGCTTTCAGGCTGACCGCCAAGCCCAGCTGCTCCTGCACGCGGCTGGTCACCTGGGTGGCGATCAGGGAGTGACCACCTAGCAGGAAGAAGTTGTCGCCCAGGCCAACCCGGTCAACTTTCAGCACATCCGCCCAGATCGTGGCCACCTGCTGCTGCAAGGGCGTGCGCGGTGGCACGTGGGCCTCCTCCGCCAGGGCAAGGTCCGGGCGCGGCAACGCCTTGCGGTCCAGCTTGCCATTCGGCGTCAGTGGCAGCTTGCCCAGCAGCACCAGGTAAGAAGGCACCATGTACTCCGGCAGTTGCCTGCGCAACGCACTGCGCAGTTGGTCGCGCAGGGCTGCCTGCGCAGCGGCATCGGCCATCACCCCAGGCTCGTCAGGGACTGCATACGCCACCAGGTGCTGGCCACCGGGGCCATCAACGGCCATGACCACGGCTTCGCGCACCGCCTGCTGTTGCAGGCGCACCTCGATCTCGCCCAGCTCGATACGGAAGCCGCGAACCTTCACCTGGTGGTCCACCCGGCCGACATACTCCAGCACCCCGTCCGGCCGATAGCGGGCCAGGTCACCGGTCCGGTAGATGCGCCCGCCGTGGGCATCGAAGGGGTTGGGGATGAAGCGCTCGGCGCTGAGCCCCGGGCGCTTCAGGTAACCACGGGCCAAGCCGGCACCGGCCAGGTACAACTCACCGACGGCCCCTACCGGCACCGGTTGCAGGGCACCGCTGAGCACGTAGGCAGCACTGTTGTGCAAAGGTCGGCCGATGTTCGCCTGGCCACCGGCCATCCTCAGCGTGCAGGTGGAATAGGTGGTGTCCTCGGACGGGCCATACAGGTCGTACACCTTGCGCACGTGCGCCAGGCGATAGAGGTCGTCGACAAGCGGCTGCTTCAGCGCTTCGCCGCACAGGTTGATGGTGTTGACCGACGCTGGAATATTGCCGCTTTCGCACAGTTGCCTGATTGCCGATGGCACGGTATTCACCAGCCGCACCCGGTCCTTCGCCGCCAGGTTCGGCAGTTCGAGGGCATTGGCGGCCAACACCGCATAACCACCCGCCGAGAGGGTGACGAACAGCTCCCACACCGACAGGTCGAAGCAGATCGACGTGGAGAACAGCACCCCACGCAGGTCTGCCTGCTCGTATACCGATAGCGACCAGCCAATCAGTGCCGCCACACTGCGGTGCTCGATCTGCACGCCCTTGGGCTTGCCCGTCGAGCCGGAAGTGTAGATGCAGTAGATGAGGTTGCGGGCGCTGCTCAGGCAGGCCAGGTCGGTGTCCGGGTAGCCGTCCAGCGGCAACTGGTCCAGCAGCAGCGTGCGCGAGCGGAACTGCTCCGGCATACGCTCAATCAGGCTGGTCTGCGACAGCAACAGGATCGCCTGGCTGTCCTCGAGCATGTACTCCAGGCGGTCCTGCGGATATTCCGGGTCCAGCGGCACATAGGCGCCACCCGCCTTGAGGATGGCCAGCAGGCTGACGACCATCTCCAGGTTGCGCTGCATGGCGATGCCCACCAGCACATCCGGGCCCACACCCTGCTCGCGAAGCTTGTGCGCCAGCTGGTTGGCCCGGCAGTTGAGCTCGGCATAGCTCAGCGTCTGCTCGCCGAAGATCAGTGCCGGGGCATCCGGGGTTCGCGCTACCTGCGCCTCGAACAGCTGGTGGACGCAGCTGGCATCCGGGTAGCTGGCCTGAGTCGCGTTCCATCCTGCGATGATCTGCTGGTGCTCGGTGTCGTCCAGCAGGGCCAGCTCGGCGATACGCTGGTTGGGCTGCTCGACCACGGCGTGCAGCAGGTTCTGCCAGTGCCGGGCCAGAGTACGGGCGGTCGCGGCGTCGAACAGGTCAGTGGCGTAGACCAACGCAGCACCGATACCGCTGTCGTGCTCGAAGGTTTCCAGGGTCAGGTCGAACTTGGCGGTGTGGTTGTCCCACGCCACGGCGCTCACGTCCAAGCCCGGCAGCGTGTGGCGCTCGCCCCTGGCCTGGGTCTGGTGGTTGTACATCACCTGGAACAATGGGCTGTGATTCAGGCTGCGCTCCGGCTGCAGGGCTTCTACCAATTGTTCGAAGGGCAAATCCTGATGGGCCTGGGCCTCGACCACCCGCTGCCGGACCTGGCCGAGGAAGTCGGCAAAGGTCAGCTGCAGATCGAACTCGGCCCGCAGTACCTGGGTGTTGACGAACAGCCCGACCAGGCGCTCGGTTTCCACCCGATTGCGGTTGGCCACCGGCACACCGACGCGGATATCCGCCTGCCCTGAATAGCGGTGCAGCAGAACCTGGAAGCTGGCCAGCAGCAGCATGAACAGCGTCACCCCCTGTTGCTGGGCGAACCGTTTGAGCGCACGCGCCTGGTCTGCCGGCAGGTCGATGGCCAGGCGCGCCCCCCTGAGGCTGCTGAGCGTTGGCCGCGAGCGGTCCAGCGGCATCTCCAGCAGCGGATCCTCGCCACCCAGCTGGCTAGTCCAGTAGGCCAGCTGTCGCGCCTGCTCCCCGGCCTCCATCCAGCTTCGCTGCCAGATGGCATAGTCGGCGTATTGAATGGGTAGCGCGGGCAGTTGTGCATCCCGGCCCTGACTGTAGGCCTCATACAGGCCCACCAACTCTTCCACCATCAACGGCATGGACCAGCCATCGGCGATGATGTGGTGGACGGTCAGCACCAGCACGTGCTCGTGCGCAGCGAGCGCCAACAGCCTGACCCTCAGCAGCGGCCCCCGCTCCAGGTCGAAGCCTTGGCGCGCCTCTCGCTCCACCTGCTCGCGCAAGGCTTCCTCGCCCGGCGTATCCAACGGTTCAGGGGCCAGCGGCAACTCCAGGCGTGGGTGAACCACCTGCTGCACCTGCTCCCCTTGTTGGTGGAAGGTGGTACGCAGCGCATCGTGCCTGGCCAACAGGCCGTCGAAGGCACGCTGCAGGGCTGCAAGGTCCAGCTTGCCCGTGAAGCGCAGGGCCGAGGAAATGTTGTATACCGCGCTGTCCGGGTCCAGTTTCCAGAGGAACCACTGGCGTTGCTGAGCATAGGAAAGCGGCAACTGCTCGAAGTCGCCGCACACCCGCGGAATGGGCAGTTGCGCCAGGCTGCTGCCCTTGGACGCCAACTTTTCAAGAAACAGCTTGCGCTGCTCCAGCGGCAGCCGAATGAAGCGGTGAACCAGGTCGGTATTGCGGGTATCGGTGCTCATCTCAAACTGCCTCAAGCTCATTCATGAAGTCGTGGAACTCGTCCAGGTCTGCCGTGCGGTCGCGGGTTGCAGCGCTGACGGCGGTGGCGTAATCGCGAAGGTTTTCGGTCTGGAACAGCAGCGCCAGTGGTATGTCCGCACTTAGTTCCATCTGCAAGCGCGCGACCACTTGCGTGGCTAGCAGGGAATGCCCGCCGAGCTGGAAAAAGTTGTCCGCCAGGCCGACCTGCTCCAGCTTCAGCACCTGTGCCCAGATCGCCGCGATCTGCTTCTCCAGCGCGCTCTGCGGGGCCACGTACTCACCCTGCAACTGGCTGGCATCCGCCTGCGGCAGGGCCTTGCGGTCGAGCTTGCCGTTCGGCGTCAGCGGCAGCTGCTCAAGCAGCAGCAGATGCGCCGGTACCATGTAGTCCGGCACGCCGGCCTTGAGCGCGGCACGCAGGCTGTCGCGCAACGCGCCCTGCTCCTGCGTGCGGTCGGCAGGCACCACGTAGGCCACCAGTTGTTTGCCGCTCGGCCCGTCCTGGGCCAGCACCACCGCTTCCCGCACGCTCGGCAACTCCAGCAGGCGCGCTTCGATCTCGCCCAGCTCGATGCGCAGGCCGCGGATCTTCACCTGGTGGTCGATCCGCCCGGCGTAGTCGATCACCCCGTCGGCGCGGTAGCGCGCCAGGTCGCCGGTGCGGTACAGGCGGCCGCCGTCGCGGCTGAACGGGTCTGGCACGAAGCGTTCGGCGGTCAGCGCCGGGCGCTGGTGATAACCACGGGCCAGGCCCACACCGCCGAGGTACAGCTCACCGGCACTGCCGCGCACCGCCGGTTGCAGGCTGCCATCGAGGATGTGGGTCTTGAGGTTGTCGATCGGCTGGCCGATCGGCACGCTGATGCTTTCGTCCGGCTGGCAGCTCCAGTGGGTGACGTCGATGGCCGCTTCGGTCGGCCCGTACAGGTTGTACAGGCGCGCCGCCGGCAAACGTTGCAGGGTCTGCCGGGCCAGTTCGGCCGGCAGTGCTTCGCCGCTGCACACCAGGCGCCTGAGGCTGACGCAGCGCTCCACCGCTTCGTGGGCCATGAACGCCTGCAGCATCGACGGCACGAAGTGCAGCGTGCTGATGCCATAGTGGTCGATGGTGTCCACCAGCAGTTGCGGGTCGCGGTGCGCCCCCGGCTGGGCCACGACCAGGCGCGCGCCGGTCATCAGCGGCCAGAAGAACTCCCACACCGACACGTCGAAGCTGAACGGGGTTTTCTGCAACACGCTGTCGCTGGCGTCCAGGGCGTAGGC
>NZ_JATAAG010000025.1:0-27648 GCF_030341915.1 Pseudomonas sp. BCRC 81390
CCTGCAGCTGGGCGGTGCGGCCAAGGTTCAGGTCACCGACACCACTGACGAAGTGGTGGCCAAGCTGACTGCGACTCCTTCGGTTACCGAAGGCGGCGTAATTACTTACACCGTAACCCTGACCAACAAAGACGGTCTGCCGATCAACAACCACTCGGCACTGACCTTTACGCTGAGCGACGGCAAAACCATTACTGTGCCCGCCAATGGCACGACCGGTTCGGTCACGGTCACCGCTCCGGACAACGTCTACGCAGGCGCCAATGATCCAGTGATCAAGTCGATCGCATCGGTCAGCGGCACCGACGTCGGCAAGTTCGAACAACTGACCCTGGACAAGACCCCGGTCAGCACCATCGTGACCGATGAACCAAGCGGCCAGGGCGATGTCACCACGGTCGGCATCAGCGGTAGCACGTCGCTGACCGAAGGTGAAACCGGCCACTACACGCTGATCCTGGGCAACCCGTCGAAGTCTGAGGTCACCATTACCCTCAGCTATACTGGCACCGCCAAGAATGGCGAGGACTTCACCGGTGTCACCACCGTGAAGATCCCGGCCAACAGCACTGGCACCTCATTCGACATCGCGACCATCGACGACAAGCTTGTCGAGGGTACCGAGAACTTCACCGTGAAGATCGAAAGCGCCACCGGTGGCGGTTTCGAGAACCTGAAGGTCGACAGCGGCAATGCCAGCGTGACCACTTCCATCCTCGACAATGACCACCTGCCGGTTTCGCCTGGCGGTGCAGTGTTTGGCGTGGAAGACACCGCCTACGTGTTTGCCTGGAGTGATTTCAAGGTCACTGATGCCGATGCCAACACCGGCTTGTCCGTGACGATTACCTCGCTGCCGGCTGCCGGTACCCTGCAGTTCTTCAACGGTACAACATGGGTGAACGTGGCCGTTGGCCAGGTCGTCAGCCAGGCTGACATCACCGCCAACAACCTCAAGTTCGTACCGGCCCTCAACCAGTCGGGTACTGACAACTACGGTGGGAATGGCGTAGGTAACCAGCAGGCCGACTACGCGCAGTTCAAGTTCAAGCCGAACGATGGCACCAACCTGGGCAGTGAAGTGACCATGAAGGTCGATATCAGCCCGGTTGCCGACAAGCCAACCCTGAGCTTCGGCAGCGCCGAGATCGAGTCCAAAGGCCTGACCAAGGAAGTGTGGACCAGCCTCAAAGGCCTGGGTACCGACGGTAATGGCATTACCGGCGACTCGCTGAAGACAGTCTTTGCCAACTCCGGCAACGCCAACGCCAGCAGCACCACCACCAACGTGCAGTCCGATGGCAGCGTCAGTGCTGGCACCGGCTCGAAAACGTCGGGCCTGATCTATCTGGAAGCCGGCAAGACCTATAACTTCAGCGGCACCGCCGACGACAGCTTCGTGGTCACCATTGGTGGCAAGACCGTGGTCACGGCCACCTGGGGTGCGGGTGGCCAGGTTTCGGGCAGCTTTACTCCGAACACCAGTGGCTACTACCCGATCGAGGTCTATCATGCCAACCAGAGCGGGCCAGGCAGCTATGACCTGAACATCCAGGTCGGCTCGGGTGCGGTTACCGACCTGAGCAGCTCGAACATCAAGATGTACCAGAACGTGACCGAGATGGCCAATGCCGGCCTGGGCGTGTCCGACCTGCACACCGTCAATGGCCAGAGCTATTACGACGGCTACAAGCTCAATGAAGGGCCGGAAGGCGGCTCGGTGAAACTGGTCGGTATCTCGACAGCGCTGACCGATACCGACGGTTCCGAAAGCCTGAGCGTATCCCTCAGCGGCATTCCGAAAGGCACCGTGCTGAGCGATGGCGCAGGCCACACTGTCACGGTCGGTACGGGCCCGGTAGACGTGACCGGCTGGAAACTCAGCAGCCTGACACTGACTCCGCCGGCCTACTTCAAAGGTTCGTTCGACATCACGGTCACTTCGGTCGCGACCGAAAGCGTGGGCGGTTCTGCTGTCACCACCGGCAATATTCCGGTGACCGTCTACGCCGCGACCTACAAAGCCAACGTGGGTACTTCGGGCAACGATGCGATGACCGGCAGCGAAGGCAACGACATCATGGTCGCCGACGTATCCGGCCTGAACGTGGTTCAAGGCAAGAACTACAACATTGCCTTTATCGTCGACAGCTCGGGCAGCATGAGCGACAAGTCGCTTTCCGATGCGAAGACCCAGCTCGCCTCGGTGTTCAATACGCTCAAAGCCAGCCTGGGTTCGGATACGTCGGGCACGGTCAACATCTTCCTGGTCGACTTCGACACCCAGGTCAAGCAGAACGTGGCGGTGAACCTTGCCGACCCGAATGCCTTGAGCAAGCTGCAGACCGTGTTGAACTCCATGGCGAGCGGTGGTGGTACCAACTACGAAGACGTGTTCAAGGCCGCGGCCAACTTCTTCAAGAGCACCATGGCCAGCGGTAACACCAATGCCGAGAACCTGACCTACTTCATCACCGACGGCAAGCCGACCTACTACCAGAGCGGGGAGAGCACCAACCCGCGGCTGTGGACCAACGGCAAGTACCTGGATGACGTGGTCAACGTCAACAACTACAAGCTTGGTGACACCTTCAGCGTTTGGGCCGACGCCACTCACAAAGTCGAGATCAGCAGCAGTGGCTCGGTCAAGGTGCTGACCTACAGCGAGAACAAGCGGGGTGAATTGGTGCTGCAGTCCACCAGCACCGTCGGCACCTTGCATGCCCAGGGCGACGGCACCTACGAGTTCTCCAGCCTGGACGGTTCGGGCTACGGTGAGTACTGGAACTACCAGGAGTCGGCAGCAGGCACTACCGCGAGCTTCAGCCTGCTGGGTGGCACCAATGGCGTGAGCAAAGTGCAGGCGATTGGCTTGAACAGCGATGTCACGCTGAACGATCTGAAACCGTACGACTCTGCTGGCAAGCCTCAGGCAGGCATCGATCCGTCCGACCTGGCCAAGGCGATTCTCGGCCATTCCGAGGCGACCTTGCCGGGCGCTGACAGCCTTGATGGCGGCAACGGCAACGACATCATCTTCGGTGACCTGATTACCCTCAACGGTGTCGTCAGCGAAGGCTACCAGGCGTTGCAGACGTACGTGGCGCAGAAGAGCGGTGTCGAAGCCAGTGCCGTCACCACCAGCAATGTCCACCAGTACATTACCGAGCACTACAACGAGTTCGATATTTCCGGTGCCAACGACGGCCACGACTTCCTGTCGGGCGGCAATGGCAATGACATCCTCTTTGGCCAGGGTGGTAACGACACGCTGGATGGTGGCAAAGGTAACGACATCCTGCTGGGCGGTACCGGCAACGACACCCTCATCGGTGGCCAGGGTAACGATATCCTGATCGGCGGAAGCGGTGCCGATACCTTCGTGTGGAAGGCGGGTGACATCGGCAACGATGTGATCAAGGACTTCAAGGTGGCCGAGGGCGACCGGATCGACCTGAAGGACCTGCTGCAGGGCGAGAAGGGCAGCACCATCGACAACTACCTGAAGCTCACCACGGTGGAAGGCACGACAACGCTGCAAGTCAGCAGCGAAGGCAAGCTGAACGCCGAAGGGGGTATCGCCAACGCCGACGTCACCATCAAGCTGGAAGGGGTGAACTGGTCCAACACCACGATCAACTCGTTGATCAGCGGTGCTGACCCGACCATCATCATCCACAACAAGGACAGCTGATAGCGACGAGCCGGCAGGCGCACTCGCTGCAGCAGCGTCCCGGGGTCGCGAAAGGGCTGCGGAGCGGCCCCGGGATTTCGGCAAGCATGTTGAAATCCCGGGGCCGCCTTGCGGCCCTTCGGCGACACAAGCCCGCGCCTGCAGATCTTTCCCGCAAACCTGCGACAGCGCATACTCTGGCGCCGTGCCTGCGTGCCCGGCAATCTTTGCCTATGCTGCTGTCTACCACCAAGGAACCAATGTGACGAGGGACGCCATGTTCTATGTGCAACGCGATGCTGCCGGCCAGTTGCGGCGGGTAGAAGCAGCCGCTTTCGACGAGTTCACAGAAATGCTCCCTGCCGACCATGCCGATATCCAGGCCTGGTTCGCCGATGACATTGTGGAAAACAGCCTCAACCAGCTCAAGCAAAGCGATCTGGACATGATCCGTGTGCTCGAGGACCTGATCGACGTCCTGACTGCAAAGGGTGTATTCAAGATCACTGACCTGCCCCCGGGGGCCCAGGCCAAGCTGCTCAACCGCTCCACAGCGCGCAAGGCGCTAAGCAGCCTGAACAACCTTATCGAGGAAGAAGAGCATGGCGGCCTGATCTGAGGACAAATACCGGTGCTATGGTTATTCACTAAAGATATTTAAATTATTTCTTTTATGCCTTTATAGTCGCTTCCACTGCGTACCCGTCGACCAATCGGCGCGCCGCACGACTTGAACCCACACGGGAAATCCCCGTGCGTTTCTGATCGTTGCGCGCCATTGAGGTCGCGCACTGCGTGGGAGTGAAACATGTCAGCCGCCTCGAACGCCTTGTCGATTATCGACAGCGCCCAGCCGCAACGCTTCGAAATCCGCCCGTTCGCCGGTGTACCCGGCGCCGAGATCATCGGCCTGGACCTGACCCAGCCGGTCAACCTCGAGGATTTCGCCCGTATCCATCGTGCCCACCTCGACCACCATGTGCTGGTGTTCCGCGACCAGCGCATCAGCCCCGAGCAGCAGATCGCCTTCAGCCGCCGTTTCGGCGAGTTGCAGATCCACGTGCTCAAGCAGTTCCTGCTCGCCGGCCACCCCGAGATTCTGATCGTATCCAACATCATCGAGGACGGTCGCAACATCGGCTTGGGCGATGCCGGCAAGTTCTGGCATTCGGACCTGTCGTACAAGGAACTGCCGAGCCTCGGCTCCATGCTGCATGCCCAGGAGCTGCCCAGCGAGGGCGGCGATACCCTGTTCGCCGACATGCACAAGGCCTGGGACGCCGTTCCCGAAGCCTTGCGCAAGGTGGTCGAGGGACGCAGTGCCGCGCACTCCTACACGGCCCGTTATGCCGAGACCAAGTTCGAAGGCAACTGGCGCCCGGCCCTGACCGCAGAGCAGTTGGCGCAAGTTCAGGAAGTCATCCACCCGGTCGTCCGTACTCACCCGGAAAACGGCCGCAAGGCGCTGTTCGTCAGTGAAGGCTTCACCACCCGCATCGTCGGCCTGCCAGACGACGAAAGCCGCGACGTGCTGCAACAGCTGTATGCCCTCAGCGTGCTGGAACAGAACATCTACCGCCACCAGTGGCAGCCCCACGACCTGGTGTTCTGGGACAACCGCTCGCTGATCCACCTGGCCACCGGCTGCCCCGCACACCTGCGCCGCAAGCTGTACCGCACCACCATCCAGGGCGATGCCCCGTTCTGACGACTGAGGAACCCAACATGCGCAAATCCATCAGCCGCCTGGCGGCAAGCATCGGCCTGGGCGCGAGCCTGGTTGTCGGCAGCCTGGCCGCCCCTGCTGCGGCGCAGGCAGAAGGCAAGATTCGCATCGCCGAGCAGTTCGGTATCGTCTACCTGCTGCTTAACGTGGTGCGTGACCAGCACCTGATTGAAAAACATGGCAAGGCGCAGGGCATCGACATCGAAGTCGACTGGGCCCAGCTGTCCGGTGGGTCAGCCATCAACGACGCCCTGCTGTCCGGCTCGGTGGACATCGCCGGCGCTGGCGTCGGCCCGTTGCTGACGGTGTGGGACCGTACCCAGGGCCGGCAGAACGTCAAGGCTGTGGCCTCGCTGGGCAACTTCCCGTATTACCTGGTCAGCAGCAACCCCAACGTCAAGACCATCGCCGACATCTCCGACAAGGACCGCATCGCCGTGCCGGCGGTAGGCGTTTCGGTGCAGTCGCGCTTCCTGCAGTACGCTGCCGCGCAACAGTGGGGTGACAAGCAATACGACCGCCTCGACAAGTACACCCTGGCCGTGCCGCACCCGGATGCCACTGCCGCGCTGCTGGCCGGCGGCACCGAGTTGAACGGGCATTTCTCCAACCCGCCGTTCCAGGACCAGGTGCTGGCCAACAAGGCCGTGCACGTGGTGCTCAACAGCTACGACCTGCTCGGCCCCAACTCGCCGACGCTGCTGTTTGCCACCGAGAAATTCCGCAAGGACAACCCCAAGACCTACAAGGCCTTCGTCGATGCGCTGGCCGAGGCTGCCGACTTCGCCCAGAACGACAAGGCGGCCGCTGCCGACACCTATATCCGCGTGACCAAGGCCAAGATCGACCGCGACACGCTGATCAAGCTGATCGACAACCCGCAGTACGAATTCACCATCACGCCAAAAAACACCTACAAGCTGGCCGACTTCCTCTATCGGGTAGGCGCCATCAAGCACAAGCCGGAATCGTGGAAGGACTACTTCTTCCAGGATGAACGCCCACTGCAGGGGAGCTGACCGATCATGACCGCCCCATTGCCAGGCCACACGGCCAGCAACCTGAGCCGTGTCGCTACGCCGCCTTTGCTCAAGGTGGACAACCTCAGCCTCGAATACCGCACCGCGCAACGCGTGGTGCGCGCCACCCACCAGGTCAGCTTCGAAGTCGACCGTGCCGACCGGTTCGTGCTGCTCGGCCCCTCTGGCTGTGGCAAGTCCACCTTGCTCAAGGCGGTGGCCGGCTTCATTTCGCCCCAGGAAGGGCAGATCCTGCTGCAGGGCCAGGCAGTCAGAGGCCCGGGCCCTGATCGCATCGTAGTATTCCAGGAGTTCGACCAGTTGCCGCCATGGAAGACGGTGAAGCAGAACGTCATGTTCCCGCTGCTGGTGTCCGGCCAGCTCAAGCGTGTGGAGGCCGAGGAGCGGGCGCTGCATTACCTGGACAAGGTCGGCCTGGCCGCGTTCGCCGATGCCTACCCGCACACCCTGTCGGGCGGCATGAAGGCCCGCGTGGCCATCGCCCGAGCCTTGGCCACGCAGCCAAAGATCCTGCTGATGGATGAGCCGTTTGCCGCACTCGATGCGCTGACCCGACGCAAGATGCAGGAAGAGCTGTTGCTGTTGTGGGAGGAGGTGCGTTTCACCTTGCTGTTCGTCACCCACTCCATCGAAGAAGCGCTGGTGGTCGGCAACCGTATCCTGCTGTTGTCGCCCCACCCAGGGCGGGTACGGGCCGAAGTGCACAGCCACCAGTACGACCTGGGCAGCCTCGGCGGCAGCGATTTCCAGGCCAGTGCCCGGCGCATCCACCGTTTGCTGTTCGACGAGGCGGACGCGCCGGAACCGGCTGGCGACCTTGGCTTCAACGATATCCGTATCGCCTACTGACAGGAGCTTTCAGCCATGACCACTACACCTGTTCGCCAGGAATACGAAGTGCAGCTGCAGCCTTTGCTCAGTGTGCCCGTGGAACGTCAACTGCCTTTGGTGCAGCGTCTGTGGCAGCAAGGCTGGCTGCGCAAGGCGGTCATCCTGCTGGTGATTGCCGTGCTCTGGGAGGCCGTGGCCCGCTACCAGGCCAATGACCTGTTGCTGCCGAGCTTCCTGCAAACCGCAGTTGCCTTGTGGGACGGCCTGTTCAGCGGTGAACTGCCGGCCAAGGTCGGTGTCTCGCTGGTGATTTTGCTCAAGGGTTATGTGCTGGGCATCGTCCTGGCCTTCGGCCTGACCAGCCTGGCGGTGTCGACCCAGTTGGGGCGCGACCTGCTGGGCACACTGACCTCGATGTTCAACCCGCTGCCGGCGATTGCCCTGCTGCCATTGGCCTTGCTCTGGTTCGGGCTGGGTGACAACAGCCTGATTTTCGTGCTGGTGCACTCGGTGCTATGGGCCTTGGCGCTAAACACCTATGCGGGCTTCCTCGGCGTGTCGGAGACGCTGCGCATGGCCGGTCGCAACTATGGCCTGAAAGGGCTGCGGCTGGTGCTGCACATCCTGGTGCCGGCGGCGCTGCCTTCGATCCTGTCGGGGTTGAAGATCGGCTGGGCATTTGCCTGGCGCACCCTGATCGCCGCCGAACTGGTATTCGGAGCCAGCAGCGGCAAAGGCGGGTTGGGCTGGTACATCTTTCAGAACCGCAACGAGCTCTACACCGACAAGGTATTCGCCGGCTTGGCGGTGGTGATCCTGATTGGCCTGCTGGTGGAAGGGCTGGTGTTCAATACCCTGGAGCGGCTGACCGTGCGGCGATGGGGGATGCAGCGCTAGCGAGCAAGCCTGTACCGGCCATTTCGAGGGCTCACCCGCGAAGAGGCCGGTACAGGCTAGGAATTCTGGTACTGCGCAGCCGCATTGCTGAGTATCTTGCCGATCTCCTCGCGCAAGCCGGCAGGCTGCTCCACCACCACCCCATCGCCATGGCTCAACAGCCACCAGCGCAGCGGCCAGCCATCACTCACCGTGGCCCGCATCCGATGCCCGTGTTCCAGCGCCGTCAACTGCATGTCGCTACTCAGCGGCGCATCGCGCAATTGCCGCGCCAGTGCATCGCTGATCCGTGCCACCAGCTCGACCCCCTCACCCCGTGCCGGTTGCAACGCATCGCCGCGCAGGTGGGTCAGCAGATCGAAATTGCCGCGCAATTCGCCCACGGCGCTGGCCGACCAGTGCCAGCCAAACGGAATGCTCTTGTCATTACGCTCCAGCGGAAAGATCAGCGACAGCTCGTTGAGGTCGCGTTCGATGGTACGTTTGCTGACGGTGAAGCCTACGTCACGCAGGCGCCAGACCAGCTCGGCGCTGGTAATGCCTGGAGAGCGGCTGGGCAGCTGGCGCAGCAGCGCCCACTGACGGCTGAGGGTGGCGCGGGTAGTGGCGAACGGCAAAAGGTAACGTCCTTGTCTAGGCTTGCCGCAATAGGATGGCGGCAGGCGTGGGGTATGGCAATTGGCCACAGCCTGCTCAGATCAAGGAAGTCGCATTTGGTTGCCAGGTGCCGATTCGTTCGCGACAGGTTTTGACGTGTCGTCACGCAGAATCACGCCTCATCACAGCCGAAGGTTGGGGTTGTGCGTCGTTCAATGAGGATGAACATGTCTGCTGCCAGCAATATCCATTCGCTGCTTGCCCGTCTCCTGCCCGAGCGGGTCATCGCCCCACCGATTGCTGTCGGGAGGCGACAGCGGTTGTTTGCCGGGGTGGGGCTGCCCAGCCAGCGCTCGCTACTGATCAGCCGCCTGGACGAGGCCAGCGACGTACAGGCGGTATATGCCGACCTGCGCCGCCAGGCGCTGCAAGGCAACGTGGCGGCGCTCAATGACCTCGGCTGGATCTGGCTCAACGGCAAGTACTGGCGTGCCGATACCGTGCTGGCCGGCCACCTGTTGCGCATGGCCGCCCTGCAGGGCAATGCCGCGGCCTGGTTCAACCTCGGGCAACAGCATTACTTCGGCAAAGGCATCGAACCCTCCTATGTGCAGGCGGCGGAGTGCTACCGCCAGGCCTTCGAGCGCGGCCTGCTGCACGCCGCCGCCGCGTTGGGCGACCTGTACGAGGAAGAGGTGTGCGATGGCGAACTGCAGTGGCAGGTCGACCTGGTGCAGGCCTACCAGTGGTTCCTGCGCGGTGCCGAGCGCGGAGAGGCGCGTTGCCGTTTCGAGGTGGGGTACCGGTTGATGCACGGTTTGTACGTGGAAGCCGATATCAAGGCTGCGCTGTACTGGCTGGAATTGGCGGCAGCGGCGGGTGTGGTGCAGGCTGCCGAGGAACTGACGGTGCACTTCAGCAGCCGTGACGAGGTGCGGTACCAGGAGTGGCGCGACCGGGCAGTACAGATGGGCAGCACGTTGGCGTTGACCATGAAGCTGGAAGACCAGATTCAGCCCTGAGTTGTCCTGCTCAGGCCGGTACTGACAAAAAGCATGAACAACATTTCACCCAGGCTATCCGTCACCGCTGGTTGACGACAGGGGGAGGGCCAAGCGTATATTGATAGTTAGCAAACTATGAATATCCTTGGTTTTCCTCAATGTCCCTTGATCTTCTGCGCCTGCAAGTCAGCAGCGGCATGGTGGTTGCCGCCCGGCATTGGCGGCGCATCTGCCACACCGCCCTGACCGGTTACGGCATCTCCGAGGCCTGCGCCACGCCCCTGCTGATGATCGTGCGTCTGGGCGACGGTGTGCACCAGGTTGCCGTGGCCCAGGCTGCGGGTCTGGAAAGCCCGTCGCTGGTGCGTCTGCTCGACCAGCTGTGCAAGGCTGGCCTGGTATGCCGCAGCGAAGACCCGCTGGATCGCCGTGCAAAGGCCCTGAGCCTGACCGTTGAAGGCCGCGCCCTGGCCGAATCCATCGAAGCCGAGCTGGTGCGCCTGCGTCGAGAGGTGCTGCAGCGTATCGACCAGGCCGACCTGGAAGCCGCCTTGCGCGTGCTGCGTGCTTTCGAAGCTGCCGGCCTGGGCAGTACAGGCGAGGCCGCATGAACGGTTTCTTCAGCTCGGTGCCGCCGGCCCGCGACTGGTTCTATGGCGTGCGTACCTTCGCCGCCTCGATGATCGCCCTGTACATCGCCCTGCTCATGCAGCTGCCGCGCCCCTATTGGGCCATGGCCACGGTGTACATCGTCTCCAGCCCTTTCCTTGGGCCGACCAGCTCCAAGGCCCTGTACCGTGCCGTGGGGACGCTGCTTGGCGCCGGCGGGGCGATTTTCCTGGTGCCGCCGCTGGTGCAGTCGCCGTTGCTGCTGAGTATCGCCATCGCCCTGTGGACCGGCACCTTGTTGTTCCTTTCGCTGAATCTGCGCACCGCCAACAATTACGTGCTGATGCTGGCGGGCTACACCTTGCCGATGATCGCCCTGGCGGTGGTCGACAACCCGTTGGCAGTGTTTGACGTGGCGTCTTCCCGTGCCCAGGAAATCTGCCTGGGAATCGTCTGCGCAGCGGTGGTCGGGGCGATCTTCTGGCCGCGCCGGCTGGCGCCGGTGATGGTCGGTGCCACCAGTACCTGGTTCAGCGAGGCGATCCGCTACAGCGATACCTACCTCGCCCGTCAGGCCAGTGCCGACCAGGTGGGTAGCCTGCGCGGCACGATGGTCACCACTTTCAACTCGCTGGAACTGATGATCGGTCAGCTCGGCCATGAAGGGGCCGGCCCGCATACCCTGAAGAATGCTCGTGAATTGCGCGGGCGCATGATCCACCTGCTCCCGGTGATCGACGCTCTCGATGACGCACTGGTCGCTCTCGAAGGCCGTGCCCCGGAGAAGTTCGCCCAGTTGCGACCGCTGCTGGAGGCCGCCCGCGAATGGCTCAAGGGCACCGCCGACAGCGCTTCGCCCGCCCGCTGGGCCGCCCTGCACGAGCAGATCGAGCGCCTGCAGCCCGGCGCCGCAGCCCTCGACCAACGTGCCGAGTTGCTGCTGTCCAACGCCCTGTATCGCCTGACGGAATGGGCCGACCTGTGGCAGGACTGCTGCAGCCTGCAGCACGCCTTGCGCAGCGACGATGCCCAACCCTGGCGCGCGGTGTACCGCCACTGGCGCCTGGGCCGCCTGACAGCGTTCTTCGACCGCGGGTTGATGCTGTATTCGGTGGCCTCCACCGTGCTGGCCATCATTGTCGCCTGTGGCCTGTGGATCGGCCTGGGCTGGAACGACGGGGCCAGCGCGGTCATTCTCGCCGCCGTGTCATGCAGCTTCTTCGCCGCCATGGACGACCCGGCGCCGCAGATCTACAGGTTCTTCTTCTGGACCCTGATGTCGGTCATCTTCTCCAGCCTCTACCTGTTCCTGGTACTGCCGAACCTGCATGATTTCCCGATGCTGGTGCTGGCCTTTGCCGTGCCATTCATCTGCGTCGGCACCCTGACCGTGCAGCCGCGTTTCTACCTTGGCACCCTGCTGACCATCGTCAACACCTCGACGTTCATCAGCATCCAGGGCGCCTACGACGCGGATTTCTTCACCTTCCTCAACTCCAACCTCGCCGGCCCCGTCGGCTTGCTGTTCGCCTTCATCTGGACCCTGGTGATGCGCCCGTTCGGCGTGGAGCTGGCGGCCAAGCGCATGACCCGCTTCGCCTGGCGCGACATCGTCGAAATGACCGAACCGGCCACCCTTGCCGAACACCGCCACGTGGGTGTGCAGATGCTCGACCGCCTGATGCAGCACCTGCCGCGCCTGTCGCAGACTGGCCAGGATAGCGGCGTGGCACTGCGTGACCTGCGCGTCGGGCTCAACCTGCTGGACCTGCTGGCCTACATGCCGCGGGCCGGCCAGCAGGCCCGTGAGCGCCTAAGCACCGTGATCGAGGAAGTCGGCGCGCATTACGCTGCCTGCCTGCGCACCGGTGAGCGCCTGCATGCGCCCGCCGCGTTGCTGCGCAACATGGAGCGCGCGCGCCTGGCGCTGAACCTCGATGAACTGTACGAGCGCGGCGATGCCCGCACCCACCTGCTGCATGCCTTGAGCGGCCTGCGCCTGGCGCTGCTGCCGGGTGTCGAGGTGATGCTCGAACCCGCCGAACAGCCGCAACTGCCCCCCGGACTCGACGGAGCGCCCCTGTGATTGGTGAACTGGATATCAGCGGGGTATTCCTGCCCACGCTGCTGGTGATGATGTTTGGCACCTACCTGCTGTTCCTCGGGGTGCACGCGGTGCTGGTGCGCGTGCATTTCTACCGCCTGGTCTGGCACCGGGCATTGTTCAACGTTGCCTTGTATGCCGTGCTGCTTGGCGCGGTGGACCACTTTTGCCGAAACCTGATGCTGCCATGAAAAAACCTTTGCTGACCTTGGGCCGTGTGGTCCTGACCTTGCTGGTAGTGAGCTTCGCCGCCGTGCTCGTGTGGCAGATGGTGGTCTACTACCTGTTCGCCCCGTGGACCCGCGATGGCCACATCCGCGCCGACGTGATCCAGATCGCCCCGGACGTTTCCGGGCTGATCCAGAAGGTCGAGGTGCGCGACAACCAGACCGTCAAGCGCGGCGATGTGCTGTTCACCATCGATCAGGACCGCTTCACCCTGGCCCTGCGCCAGGCCAAGGCGACCCTGGCCGAGCGCCAGGAAACCCTGGCCCAGGCTTCCCGCGAGGCACAGCGCAATCGCAAACTGGGCAACCTGGTGGCCGCCGAGCAACTGGAAGAAAGCCAGTCCCGCGAAGCCCGTGCCCGCTCGGCGGTCAGCGAGGCGCAAGTGGCGGTCGATAGCGCCCAGCTCAACCTTGACCGTTCGGTGGTGCGCAGCCCGGTGGACGGCTACCTCAACGACCGTGCGCCGCGTAACCATGAATTTGTCACCGCTGGCCGGCCGGTGCTGTCGGTGGTCGATAGCGCCTCGTACCACGTCGACGGTTACTTCGAGGAAACCAAGCTGGGCGGTATCCACATTGGCGATGCCGTGGATATCCGGGTCATGGGCGACAACACCCGCCTGAGCGGCCATGTGCAGAGCTTTGCGGCCGGCATCGAAGACCGCGACCGCAGCAGCGGTGCCAACCTGCTGCCCAACGTCAACCCGGCGTTCAGCTGGGTGCGCCTGGCCCAGCGTATTCCGGTACGCATCGCCTTCGATGAGGTGCCGCAGGACTTCCGCATGATCGCCGGGCGAACCGCCACGGTGTCGATCATCGAGGGCCAGCATCCATGAAACGGTTGATCCTGGCCGGCCTGTGCCTGTCGCTGGGGGCCTGCATGATGGTTGGCCCCGACTACCAGGTGCCGAAGGATGCCGCGGTGCAGCGCAGCGACCTCAATGGCCCGTTGCGCCAGGATGCTGGCAGCGTGGTGTCGGCGCCGGTGCCTGAGGACTGGTGGCAGTTGTATCAGGACCCGCGGCTGAACGAGCTGGTGCGCCAGGCCCTGAGTGCCAACAGCGAACTGCGCGTGGCCGCTGCCAACATCGCCAAGGCCCGCGCGCAGGTCGAAGTGGCCGAGTCGCAAGGTGGCTTCAACGGCGGCGTCAAACTCGGCGCCCAGCGCCTGCAGGAGTCTGGCGAAGCCTTCCTGCTGCCCGAGAAAGTGCCGGTGGCGAATATCGGTGAGGCGATCATCAGCGCCTCGTACCAGTTCGACCTGTGGGGCACCTTCAAACGCGGCACCGAGGCCGCCAAGGCCAATGCCGATGCTGTCCAGGCCGCGGCCGATACCGCCCGCATCACCCTGGTGGCAGACGTGGTCAAGGCCTATACCCAAGTTTGCTCGGCCAACGAGGAATACCAGATCGCCCGCGAGTCGCTCGACCTGCAGGAACAAAGCGTCAAGCTCACTCAACGCCTGCGTGATGCCGGCCGTGGCGATGAAACCCAGGTCACCCGCTCGCAGACCCAGTTCAAGTCCTTGCGCGCCGAGCTGCCCCGCTTCAAGGCCGAACGCGAGGCCGGCATGTACACCCTGGCGGCCTTGTTGGCCAAGCCGGTGGAGCAGCTGCCCGCCGGCACCGCCGATTGTGCCGAGTTGCCGCACCTGGACCAACTGGTGCCGGTGGGTGATGGTGCAGCCCTGCTCAAACGCCGCCCTGACGTGCGCCAGGCCGAACGCCAGCTGGCCGCTGCCACTGCCAACATCGGTGTCGCCACCGGCGCGTTGTACCCGGATATCAGCATCGGCGCCCAGGTCGGCACCATCGGTCTCGTCGACAACCTTGGCGAGCCCTCGACCAACCGCTGGGGCTTTGGCCCGCAGGTCAGCTGGACCATCCCCACCAACGGCACCCGTGCCCGCATTCGCATGGCTGAAGCCTCGACCCAGGCAGCCTTGGCGAACTTCGACGGGGTGGTGCTGAACGCCATCCGCGAAACCCAGACCCGCCTGGCGCAGTACAGTGCCTTGCTGGACCGGCGCGACGCGCTGGCCGAGGCGGAGAGGTCGGCCAAGGACGCGGCCGACCAGACCCACCGCTATTACCAGGCAGGGCGTGAGTCGTTCCTGGCGGACTTGCAGGCAACGCGCACCTATACCGACATGCGCGCGCAGCTGGCGGCAGCCAATAGCCAGGTGGTGTTGGGGCAGATTGGTGTATTCCTGGCGTTGGGTGGCGGGTGGAAGGAGGCTGGGAAGCAGTGAAGTTGTGAGGTTTTTTACGGGAGATCGGGAAAGAGCAGGCAGGCACTGTCAGCCCCCACCCAATCTCCCGCCAAGCACCTCAAGAATCCACTGCGTTGCCCAGCCGTCATTCCCATCCTCCCTTCATCTGATTTGTCTCAAGATTTTTCATGAAATCCACCCCCAGCCCTTGAGCGAAGCAAAGTGGAAGTGAACAATGTTCTCTTTCGCATTCCCCTTGAGACTGGCCATGATTATCCGTTCCCGTCTGCTTGCCTGGCTGCCTGCTTTGGTACTCGGTCCGGTGCTGGCGCTGTGCAGTACCCTGGCGCTGGCCGAAGCCCCCGCCGAGGCCACCAAGGCGCTGCATTTGCTCGACTACATTGGCGCCGACTACCCACCGACCGTGCAGGACGGCAAGGTGATCGACGATGGCGAATACCGCGAGCAACAGGAGTTCAGCGCGGTGCTGGCCGACCTGGTCAAAGGCCTGCCTGCACACGCCGAGCAAGCGGCCCTGGAACAGGGCGTGCAGGCGCTGCGCCAAGCCATCGACCAACGCCAGGATGGTGCAGCGGTAGCCAAGCAGGCCCGTCAGCTGGGCGCACGCCTGGCAGTTGCCTACGAGGTCAGCCAGGCCCCGGTGATTACCCCGGACCCAGCCCGTGGCGCGGCGCTGTACGCGCAAAATTGCTCTATCTGCCACGGTGACACTGGCGCCGGCGACGGCCCGGCGGGCGTGGGCCTGGAGCCGGCGCCCGCCAACCTGCGCGATGTCGCGCGACTCGACCAGTTGAGCCTGTTCGACCTCTATAACACCCTGGCCCTGGGTATCGACGGCACCGAGATGCCGTCGTTCGCCGACCAGCTGGATGATCGCCAGCGCTGGGACGTGGCCGCCTATATCGCCAGCTTCACCGCCAAGCCGGAAGCCGGCAAAGGCGACAAGACCTGGAACATTGCCGACCTGGCCCGCCAGACCCCAGCCGAAGTCGCCGCCAGCGAAGGCAATGCCGTTGTCGAAGCGTTCCGCGCCCAGCGCGCGCAGCCACCCCAGGTCAAGCGTGGCCCGGCGCAATTGCTCGCGTACACCGCCAGTACCCTCGACAAGAGCCTGGCTGCCTACCGTGCAGGTGATCACGACCAGGCCTATGACCTGTCGGTGGCGGCCTACCTGGAAGGCTTCGAGCTGGTGGAAAGCTCACTGGACAAC
Organism: Pseudomonas sp. BCRC 81390; assembly: GCF_030341915.1. Classification (NCBI taxonomy): domain Bacteria; kingdom Pseudomonadati; phylum Pseudomonadota; class Gammaproteobacteria; order Pseudomonadales; family Pseudomonadaceae; genus Pseudomonas; species Pseudomonas sp. BCRC 81390. The sequence continues at coordinate 16,152 of NZ_JATAAG010000025.1, forward strand.
ATCGATACCCAGGCGCGCAAGGACACCGAAAAAACCCTGATGGCCTACCGCCAGGCATTGCAGGACGGCTCGCCTGTTGCCCAGGCCGAACTACGCCTGGGCGAAGCCAAGGCCAAGCTCGAACAGGCGGCCAAGCTGCTGGGCAGCGATGGCTTGAGCTGGTCGTTGAGCTTCGTCTCCGGGTTGTTGATCCTGCTGCGCGAAGGCCTGGAGGCGATCCTGGTCCTGGCGGCGATCCTGGCCTTCCTGCGCAACACCGGCCAGCAATCGGCGGTGCGCAGCGTCAACATGGGCTGGGGCCTGGCGCTGGTGGCCGGCTTTGCCACCTGGGCCTTGGCCGCCTATGTGATCGACGTGGGCGGCGCCCAGCGTGAGCTGCTGGAAGGCTGCACGGCGCTGTTCGCAGCGGTGATGGTGCTGTGGCTGGGCGTGTGGATGCACGATCGCCGCCACGCCGCCGCTTGGCAGGACTACATCAAGAGCAGCCTGGTCAGTGGCGGCGGGCGCTTCGGTTTTGCCGTGCTGGCCTTTTTCTCGGTGTACCGCGAACTGTTCGAAGTGATCCTGTTCTACGAGACCCTGTGGCTGCAGGCAGGCCCGGGCGGGCACCAGGCGGTGCTGGCGGGTGGCGCCACGGCGCTGGTGTTGCTGGTGGGCTTGGCCTGGGTGATCCTGCGGGGTTCGGCCAAGCTGCCGTTGTCGCTGTTCTTCAGCATAAACGCCGGGCTGCTGTGTGCCCTGTCGGTGGTATTCGCCGGGCACGGCGTGAAGGCGCTGCAGGAAGCCGGGGTGCTGGGTACCCGGCCAGTGGCGTTCTTCGAGTTCGATTGGCTGGGGATCCACGCCGATGCCTACTCGCTGTCGGCGCAGGCCGTGGCCTTGCTGGCCGTTGTGTTCCTGTACGGGCGCTCACGCCTGGCCGAAAAACGCAGGGCGGTGGCTAACTGATTGGGGCCGCAGCGCGGCCCCGTGCAAATCTTGGCTCAGGCCGGCTGTGGCGCCTTGAGGATGTTCTGCAACAGTTGCACACTTTCAACGGCGTCATGACCCAGGCTGGTCAGGTAGCCGCCATCAGGTTGATCGGTCAGGCCCTTTTCATAAAGGCGTTGCGCAGCGGCAACCAGGGCAGGCGAGGCGTTCTTGTGAATCTTGATACCTTCCTGGCTGCTGTCATGCTTGAACAGCGCGAGCACTTCCAGTTCGGCGATCAGATCGGGGGTGAAGGACATGGCGACTCCTGACTTCCAGACAAGGATGGCGGCACCGTTGACGGTGCCTGATCCTGGAGTGTAGACGGGTTATTCGTCGTCGCCTTGATCCATCTCAGGCGGCAACTCCGGCAGTGCCCGCAACGCGCTTTCATACCACTCGCTGTCGAACGCCCGGTCTTCCACCAGCATGTTGTCGATCTCGAAGGCCAGCACATGGGCCATCAGGTTGAGAATGTCTTCGCGCGCATAGCCGACCAGGGTCAGCTTGTTGAAGGTGGCCTTGGCCGCAGGCGGCTCGCCGCTTTCAATCTGGTTTTCGATGGCCTGGGTCAGCGTCGCCTCGGCGAAGGCTTCGTCGTCGTCATTGTCGATGTCGGTGGGCTCGCTCATGGCGGTACTCCTGTGATGGGATGCACAGTGTGCCACGCCTGTGGCGGCAATGCCCGGGCATTGACGGGGCGCATGACACTGGTCAAGGGGCTGGTGATCGGTCTATAAAAGCCAGGCCAACCCCTTACGGCCTGGAGGCTGTTACCTCATGCTCAAGCTTCATGGATTCGCGGTCAGCAACTACTACAACATGGTCAAGCTGGCCCTGCTGGAAAAAGGCCTGCCCTTCGAGGAGGTCACCTTCTATGGCGGCCAGGCGCCGCAGGCGCTGGAAGTGAGCCCACGGGGCAAGGTGCCGGTGTTGCAGACCGAACATGGCTACCTCAGCGAAACCAATGTGATCCTCGACTATATCGAGCAGACCCAGGGCGGCAAGGCGTTGCTGCCGGCCGACCCGTTCGGCCAGGCCAAGGTGCGCGAGCTGCTCAAGGAAATCGAGCTGTACATCGAGCTGCCGGCGCGTACCTGCTACGCCGAATCGTTCTTTGGCATGCCGGTGGAGCCGCTGATCAAGGAAAGGGCGCGTGCCGACCTGCTGGCCGGGTTTGCCACGCTCAAGCGCAACGGCCGCTTTGCACCCTATGTGGCGGGCGAGCAACTGTCGCTGGCAGACCTGATGTTCTGCTTCTCGGTGGACCTGGCCTGTGCGGTGGGCAAGAAAGTGCTGAACATCGACTTCCTGGAAGACTTCCCACAAGCCAGGGCGTTGCTGCAGCTGATGGGCGACAACCCGCACATGGCGCGGATCGTGGCGGACAAGGAGGCGGCGATGCCAGCCTTCATGGAGATGATTCGTAGCGGAAAACGCTGAGAACAGGGTTGGGGCATTCGCGGGTAAACCCGCTCCCACAGCTACAGCACTGCTTTTGAAGCCTGTGCAATACCTGTGGGAGCGGGGTTACCCGCGAACAAGGGCGAAGCCCTCGCAATGGGCCTTAACGCGAAGCCAGCAACGCCTTGCCGCGGGCGACGGCCGCACGCACCTGCGCCGGTGCGGTGCCACCAATGTGGTTACGGGCATTCACCGAGCCTTCCAGGGTCAGCACGGCAAACACGTCCTGCTCGATCTGGTCGCTGAACTGGCGCAGTTCGTCCAGGCTCATCTCGGCCAGGTCCTTGCCGGTGTCCACGCCATATTTCACTGCATGGCCAACGATCTCGTGGCAATCACGGAACGGCAGGCCACGGCGTACCAGGTAGTCGGCCAGGTCGGTGGCGGTGGAGAAACCGCGCAGGGCCGCTTCGCGCATGATGGCGTGTTTGGGCTTGATCGCCGGGATCATGTCGGCAAAGGCACGCAGCGAGTCGCGCAGGGTGTCGGCGGCGTCGAACAGCGGCTCCTTGTCTTCCTGGTTGTCCTTGTTGTAGGCCAGCGGCTGGCCTTTCATCAGGGTCAGCAGGCCGGTCAGCGCGCCGAACACTCGGCCGCTCTTGCCCCGTACCAGTTCCGGCACGTCGGGGTTCTTTTTCTGCGGCATGATCGAGCTGCCGGTGCAGAAGCGGTCTGGCAGGTCGATGAACTGGAATTGCGCGCTGGTCCACAGCACCAGCTCTTCGGAGAAGCGCGACAGGTGCATCATCGCCACGCTGGCCGCTGCACAGAATTCGATGGCGAAGTCACGGTCCGACACGCCGTCCAGCGAGTTGCCGGCCACGGCTTCGAAGCCCAGCAGCTTGCAGGTCAGTTCACGGTCGATCGGGTAGGTAGTGCCGGCCAGCGCGGCGCTGCCCAACGGCATGCGGTTGGCACGCTTGCGGCAGTCGACCAGGCGCTCGTAGTCGCGGCTGAGCATTTCGAACCAGGCCAGCAGGTGATGGCCGAAGGTTACCGGTTGTGCCGTCTGCAGGTGAGTGAAGCCGGGCATGATGGTTTCGGCTTCACGCTCGGCCTGTTCCAGCAGGCCCTGCTGCAGGCGGGTGATCTCGGCCAGGATCAGGTCGATCTCGTCACGCAGCCACAAGCGGATGTCGGTGGCCACCTGGTCATTGCGGCTACGGCCGGTGTGCAGCTTCTTGCCGGTGATGCCGATGCGGTCGGTCAGGCGTGCCTCGATGTTCATGTGCACGTCTTCGAGGTCGACGCGCCAGTCGAAGGTGCCGGCTTCGATCTCACCCTGGATGGTCTTCAGGCCATCGATGATGGTGTCGCGCTCGGCATCGCTGAGCACGCCGACCTGCGCCAGCATGGTGGCATGGGCGATCGAACCCATGATGTCGTGGCGGTACAGGCGCTTGTCGAAATCGACCGAGGCGGTGAAACGGGCGACGAAGGCGTCGACGGGCTCACTGAAGCGGCCGCCCCAGGACTGATTGGTCTTGTCGGTGCTCATGGATTCACTCATTGCAGGCGTGAACGAAGGAAGTGGCGCGGATGATAGCAGGGTTGTGCCGGGCGCCGCAGGGCGCTGGTCGTGAGAAATGCGGGAAAACCGCGAACAACGATTTCATGGAATGAACGGCAGTGTTCCACGGACCGTCTACAGTTGGACAGAGGACTGGCAGTGAATCTGCCTGCCGAATGAATCTTTGGCCATCGCACCGGTCTAGAGCCTGACCGCAGTGTCGCTCGAACCACACCTGTCTACGCTATACCTGTGCGAGACTCATTCAGGAATCCAGCGCAATTATGAATGTCCTGATCGTTGATGACGAACCCCAAGGCCGTGAGCGCCTCAGCCGGCTGCTCGGCGAACTGGAGGGCTACACCGTGCTGGAGCCTAGCGCCACCAACGGCGAGGAGGCCCTGGCGCTGATCGATAGCCTCAAGCCCGACGTGGTCCTGCTGGACATCGGCATGCCAGGCCTGGATGGCCTGCAGGTCGCTGCTCGCTTGTGCGAACGCGAGGCGCCGCCGGCGGTGGTGTTTTGCACCGGGGACGATGAATACGGTGCCGAGGCATTCAAGGACAGCGCCCTCAGCCATGTGACCAAGCCTTTCCAGGCCCAGGCTCTGCGTGACGCCTTGCGCAAGGCCGAAAAACCCAATCGCGCCCAGTTGGCCGCGCTCACCCGGCCGGGCCATGAAGGGGGCGGGCCGCGCAGCCACATCAGTGCCCGTACCCGTAAAGGCATCGAGCTGATCCCGTTGCCCCAGGTGATCTATTTCATTGCCGACCACAAGTACGTGACTTTGCGCCATGAAGCCGGGGAAGTGCTGCTCGACGAGCCGCTCAAGGCCCTGGAGGACGAATTTGGTGAACGCTTCGTGCGTATCCACCGCAACGCGCTGGTCGCCCGCGAACGTATCGAACGCCTGCAGCGCACCCCGCTGGGGCATTTCCAGCTGTACCTGAAGGGCCTGGACGGCGATGCCCTGACCGTCAGCCGGCGCCATGTGGCCGGCGTGCGCAAGATGATGCAAACCCTCTGATACGGTGCCCGCATGGCAAGGGCTGCGCCCTTGTTCGCGGCTAAAGCCGCTCCCACAGGTTGAGCATTGCCCTGTCGAGCGGCACTGCACCCGGTGGGCGGCTTCAGCCGCGAAGAGGCCTTCGACTGATCCACATCTGCTAGCGATAGCGGTGATGCTGTTATCATCGGCAGCATTTCTCTGGATCGGGGCGTTTCATGTCCACTCGCGAAATCCGCATCGCCACCCGTAAAAGTGCCTTGGCCCTGTGGCAGGCCGAATACGTCAAAGCCCGCCTCGAGCAGGCTCACCCCGGTCTGCAGGTGACCCTGGTGCCCATGGTCAGCCGCGGTGACAAGCTGCTCGATGCGCCCTTGGCGAAGATCGGCGGCAAGGGCTTGTTCGTCAAGGAACTGGAAACCGCCCTGCTGGACAATGAAGCCGACATCGCCGTGCATTCGATGAAGGACGTGCCCATGGACTTCCCCGAAGGCCTGGGCCTGTACTGCATCTGCGAGCGCGAAGACCCGCGTGATGCGTTCGTATCCAACCGCTTTGCCAGCCTCGAAGCACTGCCGGCCGGCAGCATCGTCGGCACCTCCAGCCTGCGCCGCCAGGCCCAGCTGCTGGCGCGCCGCCCCGACTTGCAGATCCGGTTCCTGCGCGGCAATGTCAACACTCGCCTGGCCAAGCTGGATGCCGGCGAGTACGACGCCATCATCCTCGCCGCTGCCGGCCTGATCCGCCTGGGCTTCGAAGACCGCATCACCTCCACCATCAGCGTCGACGACAGCCTGCCGGCGGGTGGCCAGGGTGCAGTGGGCATCGAATGCCGCAGCGCCGACCACGAAATCCACGCGCTGCTGGCTCCGCTGCACCACCTTGACACTGCCGACCGGGTGGTGGCCGAACGCGCCCTGAACAAACGCCTCAATGGTGGCTGCCAGGTGCCGATCGCCTGCTATGCGGTGCTGGAAGGTGACCAGTTATGGCTGCGCGGCCTGGTCGGCCAGCCCAGCGGCGGCACCCTGCTGGTGGCTGAGTCTCGCGCCCCCCGTGGCAGCGCCGAGACGCTGGGCGTGCAGGTCGCCGAAGACCTGCTGGGGCAGGGCGCCGAGGCCATCCTCAAGGAAGTCTACGGCGAGGCCGGCCACCCGTGAGCCCCTGGCGCCTGTTGCTGACCCGGCCAGCCGAAGATTGCGCAGCGCTGGCGCAAAGCCTGGCGGCGGTGGGGGTGGGCAGTAGCTGCCTGCCGTTGCTGGCGATCGAGCCCGTCGCTGTGGATAACCGGCAGCGCCAGCTGCTGGAGGGCCTGACGGGCTTCCAGGCCATCATCGTGGTCAGCAAGCCGGCCGCCAGGTTGTTGCTCGAACAACTGGCCCAGGCCGGCCTGCAGCCGCCACGGCAAGGCTGGTTCAGCGTGGGCGAGGCAACCGCGGCGGTGCTGCAGGCGGCGGGCCTGGCAGTGAGTGTCCCGCCGAGTGGCGACGACAGTGAAGCCTTGCTGGCCCTGCCAGCCCTGCGCCAGGCGGTAGCCGTGCCGGCGCCGCGCATCATGATCGTGCGTGGGGTTGGAGGTCGCGAACTGCTTGCAGAGCGTCTTGCAGAGCAAGGTGCTAGTGTCGATTATCTGGAACTGTATCGTCGTTGCCTGCCGGATTACCCACCAGGCACCTTGATGCGCCGCATCGAAGCGGAACGCCTCAATGGCCTGGTGGTCAGCAGTGGGCAGGGTCTTGAACACCTGCAGCTGATGGCCGGCGCCGACTGGCCACGGCTGGCGCTCCTGCCGCTGTTCGTGCCCAGCCCGCGGGTCGCCGAACAGGCCAGGGCCGCCGGGGCCCAACAGGTTGTGGATTGCCGTGGCGCCAGTGCCACGGCCTTGCTGGCAGCCGTGCAGCGCAGCGCTGCACCTGCCTCCTAAGGCGCTAAGCTGAACGCGGTGCGCCCCCATGCAAAGGATGGATACGTGAGCGAGACTGTCTTGTCCAAAAACGATCAGCCGTCGGCACAGGCGCCGACGGAACCCGTCACTACCCCACCTGCCAAGCGCTCCGGCAGTGGTCTGGCAGCCCTGGCTCTGCTGCTGGGGGCGGCCGGGGTCGCGGTAGGTGGCTGGGGTGTCTGGCAGGTGCGTCAACTGCAAGGCAGCGAATTCAACCAGGGCCAGCACATCGAGGCGCTGAACCAGCGCGCCGAGGCCCTGCAACAGCGCGAGCAGCAGATCAGCGCGCAGCTGGCCAGCCTGCCGGCTGCCAGCGAACTGGAAGACCGCCGCCGCCTGGTGGCGCAGTTGCAAGGCGACCAGCAACGCCTCAGCCAACGCCTGGAAACCGTGCTGGGTGAAAGCCGCAAGGAATGGCGCCTGGCCGAGGCCGAGCACTTGCTGCGCCTGGCCACCCTGCGCCTGTCGGCGCTGCAGGACATCACCAGTGCCAAAGCGCTGGTCGAGGGTGCCGATGAGATCCTGCGTGAACAGAGCGACCCGGGTGCCTTCGCCGCCCGCGAGCAGCTGGCGCGTAGCCTGGCCACGCTCAACAGCACGCAGCAACCGGACCGTACCGGCCTGTTTCTGAAACTGGCCGCGCAGCGCGAGCTGGTGCAGCAACTCAGTGCCCAGTCGCCAGAGTTCGCCAGCAATGCCGATGCGCTCGGTGCCCTGACCTCCGACGGCGATGGCGCCAGCCGCCTGTCGCAGTGGTGGGCCGAGATCTCCAAGTATTTCCAGATCGACTTCAACGCCGATGACAACGTGCGCCCATTGTTGGCCGGGCAGCAGCTGAACCAGCTGCGCCTGGCCCTGAGCCTGACCATCGAGCAGGCTCAGTGGGCGGCGCTGAACGGCGATGCCAAGGTCTACACCCAGGCCCTGGATGATGCCCGCAGCGTGCTGCTGGCCAACTTCAACGCCGACAACCCGCAAAGCAAGGCCATGCTCGACAGCCTCAACGCCCTGGCAGAGCAACCGGTCTCGGTGGTCACCCCCGACCTCAGCGAAAGCCTGGCCGCGGTGCAGGCCTACATCCAGCGCCGCCATCTGTCGGCCGAGCCTGAAGGGGGCAAGCCATGAAGCGTGTCTACCTGCTGGCCGTGCTGGCGATCGTGATCGCTGCTGCGCTGGGTATCGCGGTCGCCAAGCACAGCGGTTATGTGCTGATCTCGTATGGCAGTTTCCGCTACCAGTCCGGGTTGTGGGCAGCGCTGGCCGGCTTGCTGGCGGTGATCGTGCTGCTGTGGCTGCTGCGCTACCTGGTCGGCCTGGTGCTGACTTCCAGTGGCGTGGTCAACCCATGGTCGCGGCGCAACCGCAGCCGGCGCATCCGGCTGTCCATCGAACAGGGCCAGCTGGACCTTGCCGAGGGCCGCTGGGCCAGCGCCCAGCGCCATCTGCACCGTGCCGCCGAGGCCGAGCGCCAGCCGCTGCTGTTCTACCTCGGTGCGGCGCGCGCCGCCAATGAGCAGGGTCGCAGCGAAGACAGCGACAACCTGCTGGAACGCGCCCTGGAACGCCAGCCGCAAGCGGAACTGGCCATTGCCCTTACCCATGCGCAGTTGCAGATGGACCGTGGCGAAAGCGATGGCGCCCTGGAAACCTTGCTGGCCATGCAGGAACGCCACCCGCACAACAACCAGGTGTTGCGCCTGCTGCAGCGTCTGTATCAAGAGCGCGGTGACTGGTCGGCCCTGATCCGCCTGCTGCCAGACCTGCGTAAGGGCAGGGTGTTGCCGGCCGCCGAGCTGACCGCCCTGGAGCAGCGCGCATGGGGGCAGAACCTGAGCCTGGCCTCGACCCGGGGCGAGGACGCACAAAGCGCACGCCAGGCCCTGGAGCGTGCCTGGCAGCAACTGACCGCGGCCCAGCGCCAGGAACCACAGCTGGTGCTGGCCTACGCCGAACAGTTGCGCCAGGTGGGTGCCCAGAGCGAAGCCGAGCAAGTGCTGCGCACCGCCCTCAAGCGTGAGTACGAAAGCCACCTGGCTCGCCTGTACGGCCTTGTGCGCGGGGATGACCCGGCGCGCCAGCTGCAAACCGCCGAAGGCTGGCTCAAAGCCCACCCGCAGGACGCCAGCCTGCTGCTGACCCTGGGGCGCCTGAGCTTGCAGAACCGCTTGTGGGGCAAGGCGCGCGACTACCTGGAAAGCAGCCTGCGCATGGAGCGCAACCCGGAGGCCTGCGCCGAGCTGGCCCGGTTGCTGGCCAGCCTCGGTGAGACCGAGCGCAGCAACCAGCTGTTCCAGGAGGGCCTCGGCCTGCTGGATGAACGCCTGCTGGCGTTGCCGTTGCCAGAAGGCGCGCGCGCCTGACCTACCCATGGCCCGCGCCAAGGTGCGGGCCATGGGGCCGGGTAACTTGTCCATTGATGCAGGTTGGATCTGCAGTCTCTCTCTTCAGACGTTTCCTACCACCTTGCTGGAAAATTCCTTCGCGTTTCAGCGAGTTGTCGTTGTTGTCGTGCCTTGAAACAAAGCGTGTCTTTCCTCTACCGTTTCAAGCCACTTCATCACCCCGGACCTTCTCTGCCCATGCTGCCGGCCCGTTTGCGCACCTTTTTCCTACCCGCCTGCCTGGCCGCACTGGCGGTGCTGGCTGCGTCCTTTCAGCTGGAAAACGCCCCAGGGCTGGTGCCGTGTCCACTGTGTTTCAGCCAACGGCTGTTGCTTGGCCTGTACGCACTGTTGTGCCTTACGGCCGCTGTTCAGGCGCCGGGTTCGCGGGGTGTGCGCTGTTATGCGTGGGCGACGCTGGGCTGTTCGCTGGCCGGGGCGTTGCTGGCCGCGAGGCATGTCTGGTTGCAGGGGGCGGACGGTGCCTTTGCGCTTTGCCCGGTGCCGATCTGGCGGGTATTTGAGCAATCCTGGAGCGAAGCGGCGCGGCAACTGTTACTCGGTGGCCCTGAGTGCAACGCGCTGACCTGGAGTTTTCTCGACCTGACGCTGCCCGAGTGGAGCCTGTTGGCCTTCCTGTTGCTGGCGGTGCCGCCCGCGAGCTGCCTGCTGGCGTATCGTTTCCGCACCCTGGCCATCAATTGACCTGGCGCAAGGCTTGGCCGGTAGTGCGACCAATGGCGGTGTAACAGGGTATTAAACGCTTGTATGAACTTTGTCTGCTGCGTACCTTGATGGGCAGCACGCGCGGGAATAATCTCGCAGCACGCATACCGAAAACACAACTGCTCGATGCCGTCCTGCTGATGTCACCTTTGTGCTGCACGGTCGTAGTGCGAGGTGCAGCGGCATCTACCCAGAAGGGAAGAGATCGCCATGCTCGATAGTTGCCAGAACGCTCAGGAACGCTGGGGTGGGGTTCACAAGCTGATCGACCGCTGGCTGGAGGAGCGCCAGGAACTGGTGCAGGCTTTCCGCGCCTTGCGCGATGTGAAGCCGACCTTTGCCGACAAGGAAAAAAACCGTGATTTCTGCGCGGTTCTGGTCGACTACGTTTCGGCGTGGCATTTCGAAGTCTGCGAGCAGCTGGTCAGTGAGGCCAAGGCTTTTGACGACGAAAAGGCGCTGAAGCTGGCCGAAGAGATCAACCCGCGGATCAACGACATCACCCAGATCGCGCTGGCTTTCAATGACCATTGCGAAAAGGGTGAGTGCAAGGACAGCGAACGCTTCGCGGAGAAACTGACCAAGCTGGGAGCCCTGCTGCACGAGCGCTTCGAGCTCGAAGACTGCCTGATCGAGGTGCTGCACAACGCGCACAAGGAAGAGGGCGCGGTGGAGGCCTGACGGCGGAAGTCAATCACCAACCGCCAGCAGTTCGATCTCGAACACCAGAGGGGTGTAGGGTGCGATCAGGTCACCCGCACCCTCGGCGCCATAAGCTTGCGCCGACGGAATCACCAGGCGCCATTTGGCGCCGGTGCGCATCTGCGGCAGCGCCAGCTGCCATCCTTCGATCACCGAATCCAGGCTGAACCACTGCGGTGTCTGGTTCTGGTCGAATACCGAACCATCGGGCAGCCTGCCCACATAACGCACCTGCACCTTGCCGCCGGCTTTGGGCTGCGCGCCCGTGCCTGCCTGCAGCTCGCTGTAGAGCACGCCCCCGGGTAGTTCGTGTACACCATAACGACCGCGCTCGGTGGCCATGAAGCGTGTCTCGGCGGCCTGCTGTTTCTGCGCGGCGGCATCGCCTTCCTGTGCTTCATGCTGCTGCAGCACGGCCTGCATGCGTGCCTTGTCGAGCTTCAGCGGTTGCCCTTGGTAAGACGCACGCAGGCCTTCGACCAGCGCATCCAGTTGCAGGCCCGGCATCTCCTGGCGCAGCCGCTCGCCCAGGCTGGCGCCAAGGCTGTAGGCCAGGTCATGTTCGTCGCTGTTGGCCAGGGCGAGAGGCGCCAGCAGGCATAAACCTAAAACCAGATATCGAGGCATGATCAGTTCCTGCGCCAATGAGCGGGGAATTATGCCAGTGTTCAGTTTTGTATTGTGCGTGCTTGCAGGCCTTTGTAGGAGCGGCCTTGTGTCGCGATGGCTGCGAAGCAGCCCCGGCTTTATCAACCTGATGTACAAAATCCTGGGGCTGCTTCGCAGCCATCGC
>NZ_JATAAG010000025.1:27794-115774 GCF_030341915.1 Pseudomonas sp. BCRC 81390
GATAATTGCCGAATATCTGCAATCATTTATTCAGCAACTACACTTGCTCGGAGCTGCAAGATAACAACTTTGCCCAGGCATGCAACGCGGCGTAAACAATACTGTCAACATGCCCTAGCGGCGGTAGCAGCAGAAGCATAGTATGAGCCGCAATCTCATCAGCCAGGAGGTAAACCATGTCGGCCAAGAAGAAGCCAGTAAGTACGCCGTTACACCTGCTCCAGCAACTTTCGGGCAGCCTGCTCGAACACTTGGAAGATGCCTGCTCGCAAGCGCTGGCTGATGCGGAGAAACTGCTGGCCAAGTTGGAAAAGCAGCGTGTCAAAGCCCAGGAAAAACTGCACAGCGGTCGCCAGAAACTGCAAGACGCGGCCAAGGCAGGTAAAGCCAAGGCACAGACCAAGGCGCATAAAGCCATTGGTGAACTTGAAGAACTGCTCGATTCGCTGAAGGAACGTCAAACCCAAACCCGTTCTTATATCCAGCAACTCAAGCGCGATGCACAGGACAGCCTCAAGCTGGCTCAAGGTGTAGGCAAGGTTCGCGAGGCCGCAGCCAAGGCCCTCGACCAGCGCGCTGCTGCCAAGCCAGCGGCCAAGGCCACCGTCGCCAAACCCGCAGCCAAGCCAGCAGCCAAAACTGCTGCTGCCAAACCAGCGGCCAAGCCAGCAGCCAAGACCACTGCTGCTGCCAAACCAGCGGCCAAGCCAGCAGCCAAGACCACTGCTGCTGCCAAACCGGCAGCCAAGCCAGCTGCCAAAGCCGCTGCTGCGGCCAAACCGGCAGCCAAGCCCGCCGCCAAAGCCGCTGCTGCTGCCAAACCGGCAGCCAAGCCAGCCGCCAAAGCCGCAGCTGCGGTCAAACCGGCAGCCAAGGCAGCCGCCAAAGCCACTGCTGCGGCCAAACCGGCAGCCAAGCCAGCAGCCAAAACCACTGCTGCGGCCAAACCGGCAGCCAAGCCAGCCGCCAAAGCCACTGCTGCGGCCAAACCGGCAGCCAAGGCAGCCGCCAAAGCCACTGCTGCGGCCAAACCGGCAGCCAAGCCAGCGGCCAAAACCGCTGCTGCGGCCAAACCGGCAGCCAAGCCAGCGGCCAAAACCACTGCAGCCAAACCAGCGCCCAAGACCACCGCCGCTGCCAAGCCAGCACCAGCCAAAGCCACCACTACCAAGCCCGCCGCGAAACCCGCTGCTGCAAAAGCACCAGCCCGTGCCGCGGCCAAACCAGCAGCGGCCGAACCTGCCGCAAGCAAGCCAGCCGAAACCAAGCCGGCCACGCCTGCCGCCAGCAGCCCGGTCGGTGCGACCAACTCGGCTACTCCTGCCGCGTCGGTAGCAACTTCGGCACCCGCCAGTACCTCGGCTCAGGCGCCGTCTTCGGCATCCTGAAGCGCGGTCGCCGCGACGCGCAGCTGGTCCAGCGCGTCGTGGCGGCGGGCCAGGTCCGGTGCCAGCCGGGCCAGCCAGTCGTCCGCGGGCTTATCGGCGTCCGCGGGCCACTGTTGCGCACACGCTTGCAAGCGTTCCAGCAAGGCCTTCTCGGCCTGCAACTCCAGCTGCTTCACCTGAACCCGCAACGCCGCCAACTGGGCATCACCCTGCGCTGCTGCACGCCACTGTTGCCGCAGGTTGCGTAACGGCGCGACCACGTCGCGCTGCCAAGGCTCGGCAACCTCGCGCAGCCGCTGCGCGCGTTCGTCCAGCACAGCCACGCCATGCGCTTGCAGCCAGGCTGCGCAGAGCAGCAGGCAGACATCGCCACCCTGCGCCTGCAAGGCGAGACAGGCCGCTTCCACGCCAGGCCTGGCGTACAGCGCCAGGGCGTAATTCCACAGGTCGGTGTGCATGGTTCCACTCGCGCTATGGGCCGAGGAAGCTGGTAGACTCCGCGACCATCATGATCAGACTATCCAACCTCACTTTACAGCGTGGTCCGCAGCGCTTGCTAGAAGGCGCCGAGATGACCCTGCACGCCGGTCACAAGGCCGGCCTGATCGGCGCCAACGGCGCCGGAAAATCCAGCCTGTTCGCCTTGCTGCGCGGTGAGCTGTCGCCCGATGCCGGCGATTGCCAACTGCCCGGCGATTGGCGCATCGCCCACATGCGTCAGGAGGTCGACACGCTCGACCGCCTGGCTGTGGACTATGTGCTTGACGGTGATGCGCGCCTGCGCAAGGTGCAGGCCGAGCTGGCTGCGGCAGAGCAGGCCCATGATGGCACCGCCCTGGCACGCCTGCACAGTGAGCTGGAAAGCGCCGACGGCTATACCGCCGATGCACGTGCCCGCAAGTTGCTGGCCGGCCTGGGCTTCACCAACGAGCAGATGGACCGCCGCGTCGGCGACTTCTCCGGGGGCTGGCGGATGCGCCTGAACCTGGCCCAGGCACTGATGTGCCCGTCCGACCTGCTGCTGCTCGACGAGCCCACCAACCACCTCGACCTGGACGCGATCCTGTGGCTCGAGGACTGGCTCAAGGGCTACCCCGGCACGCTGTTGCTGATTTCTCACGACCGTGACTTCCTCGATGCCGTGGTCGACCATGTGCTGCACGTCGAGCAGCGCAAGCTGAACCTGTACAAGGGTGGCTACACCGCCTTCGAGCGCACTCGTGCCGAGCGTCTGGCGCAGCAGCAACAGGCCTACGAGAAGCAACAGGCGCAGCGCGCGCACATGGAAAAGTACATCGCCCGCTTCAAGGCCCAGGCCACCAAGGCCCGCCAGGCCCAGAGCCGGATCAAGGCCCTGGAGCGCATGGAAGAGCTGTCGGCGGCGCACGTCGATTCGCCGTTCGACTTTGTCTTCCGCGAGTCGCAAAAAATTTCCAGCCCGCTGCTGAGCCTGTCCGAAGGCCGCCTGGGCTACGGTGACAAGGCCATTCTCGACAAGGTCAAGCTGCAGCTCACTCCAGGGGCACGCATTGGCCTGCTCGGCCCCAACGGTGCCGGCAAGTCGACCTTGATCAAGAACCTCGCAGGCGAGCTCGAGCCGTTGTCCGGCCGCCTGGTACGGGGCGAAAACCTTGCTGTAGGTTACTTCGCCCAGCATCAGCTGGACTCGCTGGACGACAAGGCCAGCCCGCTGCTGCACCTGCAGCGCATCGCCCCTGCCGAACGCGAACAGACCCTGCGCGATTTCCTTGGCGGTTTCGACTTCCATGGCGACCGTGTCGACGAGCCGGTGGTGAATTTCTCCGGTGGCGAAAAGGCCCGCCTGGCGCTGGCGCTGATCGCCTGGGAGCGGCCAAACCTGCTGCTGCTTGACGAACCGACCAACCACCTCGACCTGGAAATGCGCCTGGCGCTGACCATGGCCCTGCAGGAGTTCGCCGGTGCTGTGGTGGTGGTGTCCCACGACCGTCACCTGCTCAAGAGCACCACCGACGACTTCCTGCTGGTGGCCGACGGCAAGGTTGAAACCTTCGACGGCGACCTCGACGACTACAGCCGCTGGCTGGTCGAATTCCGCCAGCGCAGCGCGCCGGCCAGCAATGCCCCGGCCAACCCGGACAAGACCGACAAGAAAGCCCAGCGTCAGGCCGCCGCCGCACTGCGTCAGCAACTGGCCCCGCACAAAAAGGCCGCCGACAAGCTCGAGACCGAGCTCAACCAGGTGCACGCGCAACTGGCCGAGATCGAAACCGCGCTGGGTGATGGTGGCCTCTACGACGCCGCGCGCAAGGATGAGCTGCGCGACCTGCTGGCGCGCCAGACCAGGCTCAAGCAGCGCGAAGGCGAACTGGAAGAGGCCTGGATGGAAGCGCTGGAAACCCTTGAAAGCATGCAGGCCGAGCTCGAGGCACTGTCCTGATGGAAGAACTGCGTTCGCTGCTGCCAGGGCAATGGATGGACACCTTCTGGCTGGGCCTGCAGATTCTGTTGATCCTGGTGGCGGCGTTCGTCCTGCAACGCATCATCGCTCGTGGGCTGAGCCGCCTGGGCCAGCGTTATCCATTGCCGCCGGAGTTGCTGGTGCCGGTGCGCGGCGGCCTGCGCTGGCTGATCATGGGCAGCGCGCTGCTGTTCGTGCTGGAGCGGTTGGGCGTATCGGCGACCGTGCTGTGGACGGCATTGTCCGGCTTCGTCGCGGTGGCGGCGGTGGCCTTCTTCGCCATCTGGAGCGTACTGTCCAACCTGCTGTGCGCGGTGCTGATCTTCACGGTCGGGCCGTTTCGCATCGGCGACGTGGTCGAACTGGTCGACACCCTGGACAAACCGGGGGTAAAGGGCCGGGTTATTGCCATCAACCTGCTGTTCACCACCCTGCTGGAAATGCCCGAGGCGGGTGGGGCGCTGGTGCAGGTACCGAACAGCCAGTTTTTCCAGAAGTCGGTGCGGCGCTGGCGCGGGACTGAGGTGCAGTCGACGCCTCAAGGGGCGTCGGCCGAGGCTGACTGAACCTGTACCGGCCGCTTTGCAGGTGAACCCGCGACGACGCCGGTACAGGCAAATCGTGCAAAATCTGCTGGTTATTTTTTCATCAACACCTTAGCTTAACGTTTTGCAACATATGTTCGTGCGAGGTGTGTGATGTCGATGGAAGTGTGGTTGGGCTTCTTTGCCGCCTGTTGGGTGATCAGCCTTTCGCCCGGCGCCGGGGCGATTGCCTCGATGTCCAGCGGCCTGCAGTACGGTTTCTGGCGTGGTTACTGGAACGCCCTGGGCCTGCAGCTGGGCCTGATTGTGCAAATCGCCATCATTGCCGCCGGCGTCGGTGCCATCCTGGCCGCTTCGGCCACGGCCTTCCACATCATCAAATGGTTCGGGGTCGGCTACCTGGTGTACCTGGCCTACAAGCAGTGGCGCGCCCTGCCGATGGACATGAGCGATGAGTCCGGCGTGCGCCCGATCGGCAAGCCACTGAGCCTGGTGTTCCGCGGTTTCCTGGTCAACGTCAGCAACCCCAAGGCGCTGGTGTTCATGCTGGCGGTGCTGCCACAGTTCATCAACCCGCATGCCCCGCTGCTGCCGCAGTATGTGGCAATCACTGTGACCATGGTCGCCGTCGACATGCTGGTAATGGCCGGCTACACCGGCCTGGCTGCGCGGGTGCTGCGCCTGCTGCGTACGCCCAGGCAGCAGAAGCGCCTGAACCGTACCTTTGCCGGGTTGTTCCTGGGTGCGGCAACCTTCCTGGCGACCCTGCGCCGCGCACCAGTCTGATCGAACCAGGGGGCTCCGGCAGGCGTTGAACGTGCCTTGCAGGAGCTGCCTTGCGTCGCGAAAGCGGCGCAACGCGCCCCCAGCTATTGCTGCTTGTCCACCAGCCCCTTGAGCAGATCCACCGGCAGCGGAAAGACGATGGTCGAGCTCTTGTCCCCGGCGATCGCCCCCAACGTCTGCATATAGCGCAACTGCATCGCGCCTGGCTCCTTGCTCAGCATCTGCGCCGCCTGCATCAGCTTCTCCGATGCCTGCAACTCGCCTTCTGCATGGATCACCTTGGCCCGCCGTTCGCGCTCGGCCTCGGCTTGACGGGCAATGGCGCGCACCATCGATTCGTTGAGGTCGACGTGCTTGATCTCGACGTTGGCCACCTTGATGCCCCAGGCGTCGGTCTGGGCGTCCAGCACCTGGCGGATGTCCGCGTTCAGCTGTTCACGTTCGGCCAGCAACTCGTCCAGTTCGTGCTTGCCCAGTACGGCGCGCAACGTGGTCTGGGCCAGCTGGCTGGTTGCCACGAGGAAATCCTCGACCTGGATGATCGCCTTCTGCGGGTCGAGCACGCGGAAGTAGACCACGGCGTTGACCTTGACCGAGACGTTGTCGCGGGTGATCACGTCCTGCGGCGGCACATCCAGCACCACCGTGCGCAGGTCGACCCGTACCATCTGCTGCACCACCGGAATCAACAGGATCAGCCCCGGCCCCTTCACCTGCCAGAAGCGGCCCAGCTGGAACACCACCGCGCGCTCGTATTCGCGCAGGATGCGGAACGCCGACAGTAACAGCATCAGCAGTACGACCAGTACCGCGCCGAAACCCAGTTGCATGAACATGGTCACTCTCCTTGCGCCGCAGGTGCGGCGGCGCTCACTTCCAGCATGACGCCTTGGCGGGCTGTCACCCGCACGCGCTGGCCTGGTTGCAATGGCGTTGCACATTGCACCTGCCATTGCTCGCCCTGGGCCAGGACGAAACCGCAGTGCGGGTTGCCGGCCATTACCCCGGTGACCGTGGCCAGGCTGCCGACCAGGCCGGCATCGCCGCTGACCAGCGCTCGTCGACGGGCCTTGAGGGCCATGCCCATCACACCGCCGATCAGCAATGCCGAGAGCATTGCCAGGGTGCCGATCAGGGCTAATGGAATGCCGAAGCCGGGGGCGTCGGTGTCGATCAGGATCAGCGCGCCGACCACGAAAGCGACGATGCCGCCAAAGCCGACCACGCCGAAACTGGGCAGGAAGGCCTCGCCGACCATGAAGGCGAGGCCGAGCAATATCAGGGCCACGCCGGCGAAGCTCACCGGTAGCAGCTGCAGCGCATACAGCGCCAGCAGCAAGCAGATGCCGCCAACCACGCCACCGACTGTCGAGCCAGGGTTCATGAACTCGAACAGCAGGCCGTACACCCCGACCATGATCAGGATCAGCGCCACGCTCGGGTTGGTGATTACCGCCAGGATCCGTGTACGCCAGTCCGGCAAGTGCTCGACCAGGCTGGCGCCGCTGGTCTGCAGCTGACGCGGCTGGCCCGCGACAGTGAGGGTTTGGCCATCGAGCTTGCGCAGCAGCCCGGGCAGGTCATCGGCCAGCTGGTCGATCACGTTCAGCCGCAAGGCCTCGCTGGCGGACAGGCTTACCGCCTGGCGCACGGCTTTCTCCGCCCAGTCGGCATTGCGCCCGCGCAGCTGCGCCAGGCCACGTATGTAGGCCGCGGCATCATTGACCTGCTTGCGGGTGAGGGTTTCGTCAGCGCTGCCTTTGGCCTTGTCCGCTTTGGCAGCACCGGGCGGGCCACCGATCTGTACCGGTGTGGCGGCACCGAGGTTGGTCCCGGGCGCCATGGCTGCGATGTGGCTGGCGTAGAGGATATAGGTGCCAGCGCTGGCGGCGCGAGCCCCGCTTGGGGCTACGAAGGTGGCGACCGGTACCGGGCTGGCGAGAATCGCCTTGATCATCTGGCGCATGGCGCTGTCCAGCCCACCCGGGGTATCCAGACGGATGACTACCAGTTGCGCGCCCTGCGCCTGGGCCTGGTCGAGGCTGCGCACCAGGTAGTCGGCGCTGGCCGGGCCGATGGCATCATCGATGCCCAGTACCCACACCGCACCGGGCGCGGCCTGGCCGCCCGGCGCGATGCCAAGCAGCAACAGCAGCAACAGCCAGCGCCAGCAGCGGGCAATCACCTGTCGTCACCTCGAGTGTTCTATTGCACAAGTTTAGCCCTGCCGCTCGGTAGCCGACCTAGAATTGGACAGTGGGGGACGAAACCGGAGGTGCATCATGCGTATGGCAAAGACCCTGCAGGATCGCCTGAACAAGGCCAACTGCGACTACGACATCATTCCCCATCCCCATTCGGCCACCAGCCTGGAATCGGCGCGCACGGCCGGCGTACCCGCCGAGCGGGTCGCCAAGTCGGTGGTCCTTGATGACCGTCATGGCAACTACATCATGGCCGTGTTGCCGGCCAATCGGCACCTGGACATGACCAAGGTGCGCATGTCCGGGGCCTGGCAACTGACCCGCGAGAGCGGCCTGCCGAGCCTGTTCGGCGACTGCGAGCGCGGTGCCGTGCCGGCGCTTGGCGATGCCTACCAGATAAAGATGCTGCTTGATTCGAGTCTTACCCGCCAGGGCGATGTCTATCTGGAGGCGGGTGACCACGATCACCTGATCCACATGAGCATGGAGCAATATCTCAAGCTGGTGCCACGTGCCGAAGTGCGCGAGCTCAGCTGATGCTCTCAACCCATGCCGGGCCGGCATCGTCGACGACCGGCCCGGCGCCGAGGAGGAACCATGGACAAGCCGATTCATCCGTTGTCTGAGATTTTCAAACAGCTGGGGCTGTCTGACGACCCGGTCGACATCGACCGTTTCATCACCACCCATTCGCCGCTGGATGACGATGTAAAGCTGGTTGACGCCCCTTTCTGGAGCGACTCACAGCGTGCTTTCCTGAAAGAGAAGTACATCGCCGATGACGACTGGATCCCGATGATCGACCAGTTGAACGAGGCGCTGCACCCGCGCAAGAAATAAAGCGCCGAGTGGTGCCTGACGAGTGATTGGCCGTTGCTATGCTCAGGAAAACAACAAGGGGATAGCGCGATGAAAGATCCCTACGCACCGGGTTTCTGGTGCTCCGTGACGATCCTGGGCACGCTGACGGCCAGTTACTTCTATGGCATCAGGCAGACGCAACAGATGAACCAGGCTGTGCATTTCCTGTATGCCGCTGCTGCGGTCACCGTGGCGGTGGCGCTGGTGGCGCTGACCTGGATCGCCTGGCAGCAACTGCACCTGAACAAGCGCGAAGTGGTGCAGGGGCGAACGTTGCTGACCATCTGGAACACCAAAGTCGCACTGCGCCGCGTCGAAACGGTGTTCGATCGCTATTTCTGGGGCAGCTACTGGCACTCCGGGCGCACCTTCGAAGAAGTCATGGGCGAGTTGAAAGGCACACCGCTGGAGCAGAGCCTGGATGCGCTGAAAAACCAATGTCGGGTGCTGGACCGCGAAGTTCATGACCATCATCACCACTGGCTGGCCAATGCCCGCGACCTGTCCAGCGTTGCCCAGGCGATGGCCCGTGAGCGCTACCAGCTGGACCTGGGCGAGCCTACCCACAGCGGCCATGGCAACACCGCCGTGCTCAATCGTGACCTGGAAGTGCTGGTGTACACCTGGTCGGCACGCCTGCGCAGCTTCGACCATCAACTGGACGAGCTGGAGCGTGCCTACCATTGAGGGCGTTCATTCGCCGCGGATGTACTGTTCCAGCTGCAGGATCAGGCGGGCCTGTTCGGCGATGGTTTCCTTGACCAGATCCCCGATCGACAGCAGGCCGAGCAGTTCGCCATTGCTGACCACCGGCAGGTGGCGCAGGTGGCGGTTGGTCATCAGGTTCATGCAGTACTCGAGGTTCTGCTTCGGCTCTACGGTCACCACCGGCGCGCTCATGATCTCGCGCACTGGCGTGGCGGCGGAAGAGCGGCCCTTGAGCACCAGTTTGCGCGCATAGTCGCGTTCACTGACGATACCCACCACCTGGTTGCCCTCGACCACGGGCAGCGCACCGACGTTTTTCTCCGCCAGCAGTTTCAGGGCGTCGAGTACCGAGTCATCCGGGCCGATGGTGTAAACGGTCTGGTGCTGGGACTTGGTCTTGAGGATTTGTTCGACGGTCTTCATACGAGCCTCTGCGGGTGGAAAAGCCATGTCTCGGAGTAAATAAAGCATCCGGTACGGCGCTCTGCACGGCAATGCAGGAAACGGCATGGAGTCGATTGAAAAACGTCATGAATGTGGCCGGCCAGTACCGGCCCTCTTCGCGGGCGTGCCTGCGAGGAGGGCCGCAACTGGTGATCAGAGCTTCGGCATCTGCCCGATCCGCGCAACCATCTCGCTCACCACCTGCAGGTCCAGCATGAACTGTTCCACGGTCTTGAACTCGTTGTCGTTGTGCCCGGTGTATTTCACGTCCGGCATGGCCAGGCCGAACTGCACGCCGTTGGGCAGGTCGTGCACCGAGGTCGCCCCTGCCGAGGTACCGAACTCGTGCTTCATGCCCAGGTTCTCGGTGGCGACATCAAGCAGGGCCTTGACCCATTCGCCCTCGGGGTTGCGGTACATCGGCTCGTCCAGGCTGTAGTCGAAGGCCACCGAGGTGTGGCTTTGCCGGGTCCACTTGCCCAGTTTGTCGGCCAGTTCGTCCTTGATCGTGGCGATCGGCTTGCCTTTGGGGATGCGCAGGTTCACGGCCAGTTTCAGGCCCTTGTCATCAACCCCGACAAAGGTCAGCGATGCCGTCAACGGGCCCATGAACGAGTCCTTGAAGGCCACGCCAAGCTTGTTGCCCAGGTAGTCCAGGCCCCAGTTGTCGGCGGCGTAGCGGGCGGCATCGGTGAAGTGGTTGTGCTTGATCGGCACCTGCGGACCGAGGCCATTGATGAAATCAAGCATGCGCGCCACCGGGTTCACCCCAGATTCCGGCTCAGAAGAGTGGGCGGAAACGCCGGTCACCGTCAGCAGCACGTTGTTGCCATCGGGCTTGGCGTCGATGCTGAAATCGCCGCCATGCTGCTTCACGTACTTGGCGCCGGCTTGCTGCAGATGCTTGGCAAGCTGTGCCGGGTTATCGGAGACCAGTGTCGCCACGGAGGTAGTCGGAATCTGGTTGGTGGCCAGGCCGCCGGTCAGGTTGACGATCTCCGCACCCTTGCCAGTGGCCGGGCGCTTGCTGAAGCTGGCCATGATCGTGCCGTAGCCTTTCTCGGCGATGACCACCGGGTAGCCGCCGTCGAGCGCCAGGTTGTAGTCCGGCGTGGGGTTGCGTTCGAAATAGTACGGGATGGCATCGCCGCTGGTTTCTTCGGTGGTATCGATCAGCAGCTTGAACTGCCGGGCCAGTGGCAGGTTCTCGTCCTTGGCCACTTTCAGTGCGTACATCGCCACGACGATGCCGTTCTTGTCGTCTTCGGTGCCGCGCCCATACATGCGGTCGCCAACCAAGGTCACCTTGAACGGGTCCAGGCGCGTGCCATCGGCCAGCTTCCAGTTGTCCGGGTTGACTGGCACCACGTCTGCGTGGGCGTGGATGCCGACCACTTCCTTGCCGCTGCCCAGGGAAATCTCGTACACCCGGTTGTCGATGTTGCGGAAGGCCAGGCCGAAGCTTTCGGCAAGGGCCTTGATCTTGTCGGCGATCTTGAGGAACTCGGGGTTTTCATGCTGCGGCGTGCCTTCGACGTTGAAGGTCGGGATCGCCACCAGTTCACGCAGGGTTTCGCTGGCGGCCTTGCCGTACTTGATGCGGGTGTACAGGCCGAGCAGGCGGTTGATCTCGTTCTGTTGCTCGGCTGCCAGTGGCTTGCCAGCCAGGTAGGCATCGAGCGTTGCCTCGAGGTTGTCAGCCTTGGCCAGGTCGTTGCCCTTGAGCTTGCCGAGGAACTGCTTGAAGTCGCTTGGGTCGCTGCCGTCGAAGGCTTTGACGATGGCAGCCGACTGCTGCTGGGTAAGGTTGGCCTGCGCCGGGAGGGTGAACAGACCGATGCTGGCCAGCAGCAGGGTGGTGGCGGTAAGTTTTTTCAGGTGCATGGTTGTGCGCATTCCTTCGCCAATCATTGTGTGGGTTACCCGTCGGGAACGGGAAGACGCCCACGCTAACACCAATCACCGGTGGCACGGGAGTGCCAGAAACGCGACATGTCGCACAAACGAAAAAGCCCGCGCTAAGGCGGGCTTTTCCAGGAGATGGCGCACTCGGCGGGATTCGAACCCACGACCCCTGCCTTCGGAGGGCAGTACTCTATCCAGCTGAGCTACGAGTGCAACGCGCACGCATGATACCCATCTGTGCCGATGGCGTCCATCGCCTTGATCTGTAGCTGTTTTTCCTTCTTGGGGCTGGAGGTGTCGAACAGGGTCGGCACAAGCCACAGCAAATCCGTCTAACCATATGCGATATCAGTATTTGGCTGTCGAGGCTTATACCCTCTAGGCTCTGGTCACAACTTGTTATAACAAGTCACTGACCAGCGAAGAGACCCATGGCCGAACTGCTTCCCCTGTCCCCGGTACCGCTCTATACCCAGCTAAAGGAACTGCTGCGCGAGCGCATCCTTGATGGCACCTATCCCTCGCACAGCCGCATGCCCTCCGAAAGCGAACTGGGCAAGGCCTTCAATGTCAGCCGCATAACCGTGCGCCAGGCGCTCGGCGACCTGCAGAAAGAAGGGCTGATCTTCAAGATCCACGGTAAAGGTACCTTCGTCGCCAAGCCCAAGGCGTTCCAGAACGTCAGCACCCTGCAGGGCCTGGGCGAGTCATTGACGCAGATGGGTTACGAAGTGATCAACCGCCTGCGCAGCTTCCGTCATGTGCCCGCCAGTGCCCTGGTGGCGGCGCGCCTGCAGGTCGAGGAGGGCAGCCTGGTCACCGAGATCCACCGCGTGCGGCTGATCAACCGCGAGCCGGTGTCCCTGGAACTGACCTGGTTGCCCAAGGCCATTGGCGAAAAACTGGAAAAGGCCGACCTGGTCACCCGTGACATCTTCCTGCTGCTGGAAAACGACTGCGGCATCGCGCTCGGCCACGCCGACCTGGCGATCGATGCGGTGCTGGCCGACAGCGACCTGACCCAGGCGCTGGAGGTGGAGGAGGGTTCGCCAATCATGCGTATCGAGCGTCTGACCCACGCCGCCGATGGCACACCCCTGGACTTCGAACACCTGTATTATCGTGGCGATGCCTTCCAGTACCGCCTGCGTATCGACCGTCAGAAGGGGAGCAAGGCATGAGTATCCAGACCCAGGACTACGACATCATCGTCATCGGCGGTGGCACTGCCGGGCCGATGGCGGCGATCAAGGCCAAGGAGCACGACAAGCACTTGCGCGTGCTGCTGCTGGACAAAGCCAACGTCAAGCGCAGCGGTGCCATCAGCATGGGGATGGATGGCCTGAACAACGCCATCATTCCCGGCCACGCCACCCCCGAGCAATACACCAAGGAAATCACCGTGGCCAATGACGGCATCGTCAACCAGGCCACGGTCCATGCCTACGCGACCCACAGTTTCCAGACCATCGAGCAGCTCGACCGCTGGGGCGTGAAGTTCGAGAAGGACGAAACCGGTGACTACGCGGTGAAGAAGGTTCACCACATGGGCGCCTACGTGCTGCCGATGCCCGAGGGGCACGATATCAAGAAGGTGCTGTACCGCCAGCTCAAGCGCGCCCGGGTGGAGATCAGCAACCGCATGGTCTGCACCCGTGTGTTGCTCGATGGGGAAGGGGCGGCGGCGGGTGTCCTCGGCTTCGACTGCCGCAGCGGCGAGTTCCGCGTGTTGCGGGCCAAGGCGGTGATTCTCGCCTGCGGCGCCGCCGGGCGCCTGGGGTTGCCGTCGTCCGGCTACCTGATGGGGACCTACGAGAACCCGACCAACGCGGGTGACGGTTACGCCATGGCCTACCATGCTGGCGCCGAGCTGGCCAACCTCGAGTGCTTCCAGATCAACCCGTTGATCAAGGACTACAACGGCCCGGCCTGTGCCTATGTCACCGGCCCGCTGGGTGGCTATACCGCCAACAGCAAGGGCGAGCGCTTCATCGAGTGCGATTACTGGAGCGGGCAGATGATGTGGGAGTTCCACCAGGAGCTCGAAGGTGGCAACGGCCCGGTGTTCCTCAAGCTCGACCACCTGGCCGAGGAGACCATCCAGACCATCGAAGACATCCTGCACAGCAACGAGCGCCCCAGCCGTGGACAGTTCCATGCCGGGCGTGGCACTGACTACCGCCAGCACATGGTCGAAATGCACATTTCCGAGATCGGTTTCTGTTCCGGGCATTCGGCTTCGGGCGTGTGGGTCAACGAAAAGGCCGAGACCAGCGTCAAGGGCCTGTATGCCGCCGGCGACATGGCCGCAGTGCCGCATAACTACATGCTCGGTGCTTTCACCTATGGCTGGTTTGCCGGGGTGAATGCCGCGCGATACGTGGCCGGTCGGGAGCTGGCCGAGGTCGATGCCGGGCAGGTCGAGCGCGAACGCGCGCGGGTGTTCGCCCCGCTGCAGCGTGAGCATGGTCTGCCGCCGGCGCAGGTGGAGTACAAGTTGCGACGCATGGTCAACGATTACCTGCAGCCGCCGAAGGTGACCAGGAAAATGGAAATTGGCCTGGCGCGCTTTGCCGAAATCGAGCGTGACCTTGAGCAGATGAAGGCCAGCAACCCGCATGAGCTGATGCGCGCCATGGAAGTCTCGGTAATCCGCGACTGTGCCGAGATGGCGGCGCGCGCTTCGTTGTTCCGCGAGGAAAGCCGCTGGGGCCTGTACCACCACCGGGTGGACTTCCCCGAACGCAACGATGCCGAGTGGTTCTGCCATTGCCACCTGAAAAAAGGCGAAAACGGTGAAATGACCAGTTTCAGGAAAGCAGTCGAGCCGTACCTGATCGCATTGGATGCCGAAGAGCAGACTGCCTATGACCGCTTGAGGGTCAGAACCGATGCCGCCTGAGCGACACCTCACCTTGCGGGAGCGGATTTATCGAGGCGTCGGCCCCGTCTCCACAGGTGAACCTGCAAGCCTCTAGATGAAACAGGTGCCCATGAAGGCCCCAAGGACCCCGTGAAATGGCCTACCAGCCCCAGGAAATCTTCTTTCGCAGCAGCGCCCCGGTGACCATCGACGAAGACAAATGCATCGCCGAAAAAGGCTGCACCGTCTGTGTCGAGGTCTGCCCAATGGACCTGCTGGCGATCAACCCGGCCACGCAAAAGGCTTACATGGCCTTCGACGAGTGCTGGTACTGCATGCCCTGCGAGAAAGACTGCCCCACTGGCGCGGTCAAGGTCGATATCCCGTACCTGTTGCGCTGATTCATTCCCGCCATCCGGCGAACCACCGGACGCGCCTCCTGTAATGCCCCCTCGTTTCCCACCACCCAAGCCCGGTGGCGGAGACGATTACACAACTCAAAACGATTCGAGGGGAAACACCATGCGCCTTGTAGCAACCGTGGCCGGCTTCGCGCTGGCGCTCGCCGGCCTGAATGCCAGCGCCGAAACCATCCGCATCGCCATCGGCACCCAGGACACCACCATCAACTGCGCTACCGGCGGCTTGCTGATTCGCGAACTGGGCCTGCTCGACAAGTACCTGCCGCACGATGGCAAGTACAAGGATGCCCAGTACCAGATCGAATGGAAGAACTTCACCAGCGGTGCGCCGCTGACCAACGAGATGGTCGCCGGCAAGCTCGACTTCGGCGCCATGGCCGATTTCCCCGGCTCGTTCAACGGCGTCGCGCACCTGGATGCCGGCAAGCGCAGCCTGTTCATCAGCGTGCTGTCGGGCAGTGTGCATGGCAGCGGCAACGGTATTGTCGTACCGGCAGCGTCGAAGGTGCAGTCGCTGGCTGAGCTCAAGGGCAAGACCATCTCCGTGCCGTTCGGCTCCACCGCCCACGGTATGCTGCTGCGCGCCGTCGCGGCCCAGGGCTGGGACCCGCAGAAAGACGTGCGAATCATCGCCCAGGCGCCGGAGATCGCCGGTTCCGCCCTGCGCAGCAACCGCATCGAAGCTCACGCCGATTTCGTGCCGTTCGCCGAGCTGTTCCCCAACCGCGGCTTTGCCCGCAAGGTCTACGACGGTGCCCAGGCCAACGCGCCGACATTCCATGGCGCGCTGGTGGACGCCGACTATGCGAAGAAATACCCGGAAGTGGTTACCGCCTACCTGCGCGCCAGCCTGGAAGCCGACCGCCTGATCGCTGCAGAACCGGAAAAATACAGCGAACTGATCGAGCAGGTCACCGGCATCGAGGCCGAGGTCAATTACCTGTTCCACGGCCCGCTCGGTCTGCAGACCCGCGACCTGACCTGGAAGCCTGAATACCGCCAGGCGGTAACGACCTCCATCGACACGCTCAAGCTGCTGAAGAAGACCGACCGCGGCCTCGACACCGGCCAGTTCATCGACGACCAGTACATCCGTGCGGCCTTCAAGCAGGCCGGCCTGGATTACGACGAGGCGCTGAAGCACTACGACCCGCTGCCGCTCAAGGCCAACGATGCGCTCACGGGCAAGCCGATCACCGACTTCAGCCGCCTGGCGCAGATCTGGGTGCGCGGTGAAGACAAGGTGCGCCACTATGCCTCGCCGGAAGCTGCCCTTGGCGCGCTGGCCCAGCTGGAACAGCAAGGCAAGGACATCCGCGCGATCTACGCCCAGGCTGCCGACAGCGGCATCAAGCTGCTGGCCAACCAGGCCTGGTTCGTGCGCAATGCCCACGGCGAGCTGACCGCCTTCCTGCTCAAGGACCAGGCCGAACAGTACGCCAAGGCGCATGGTGGCGAAGCGCTGGACTTCGTCAGTGCCAACCAGAAGCTGGTCGCCCAGCGCTGACCGGGAGGCACCGAGATGACCCGCGACCTCAAGCGATGGCCCGTGCGCCTGGCTTCGCTGCTGGCCTGCCTGTTGTTCTGGCAGGTGGCCGCCAGCGTCAAGCTGGACCTCGGCCTGCTGACCTTCACCTACGTCCCAACGCCGCAAGCGGTGCTGGAGGCGGCCTGGCAGTTGCTGACCTCCAGCGCGCTGCTGGCGCACCTTGGCAGCAGCCTGTCGCGGGTGTTTGCCGGATATGCCGCTGCGGCATTGCTGGGGGTGGCCATCGGCCTGCTGATCGGCCGCTCGAAATGGGCCGAGGACACCTTGCTGCCGCCACTTGAAGTTCTGCGGCCGATACCGGCTGTGGCGTGGATCCCGCTGGCGATCCTGATGTTCCCGTCGTCGGAGCTGTCGATGGTGTTCATTACCTTCACCGGTGCGCTGTTCCCGATCCTGCTCAACACCGTGCATGGCGCGGAAGCCGTCGACCCACGCCTGGTGGCCTCGGCGCGCAGCCTCGGCGCCGGGCGCTGGGCGATCCTGCGCGAAGTGGTACTGCCTGGCGCGTTGCCGAGCATCGTCACGGGCCTTGCCATCGGCATGGGCACCTCGTGGTTCTGCCTGGTCACTGCCGAGATGATCGCCGGGCAGTTCGGCATCGGTTACTACACTTGGGAGTCGTACACCTTGCAGAACTACCCAAACATCATCGTCGGCATGCTGTTGATTGGCGTGCTCGGCATGGGCAGCAGCGCCTTGGTCAAGCGCCTGGGGGCACTGGCTACGCCTTGGTACCGCACACCGAGGGCCGCCTGATGAACCGTTACCAACAGGCGCCCGGGCGCATCGATGGGCATGGCCTGACGATTCGACTGGGGCAGGGCCGTGAAGCCTTCGAGGCGGTGCAGCGCCTGGACTTTGCCGTGGAGCCAGGGGAGTTCGTCTGTATCCTCGGGCCGTCGGGCTGTGGCAAGTCGACCTTGCTCGGCGCCCTGGCCGGACACCTGGTGCCAAGCAGCGGCCAACTGAACGTGGATGGCCAGGCCATCGCCGGGCCGTCGCCGCAGCGCGGCATGGTGTTCCAGCACCACACCTTGCTGCCCTGGCGCAGCGTGCTCGACAACGTCGGCTTCGGCCTGAAGATGCAAGGCCTGGACAAGACCGAGCGCCGCCAGCAGGCACGCGAGATGCTGCAGCTGGTGGGCCTGGCCGACTTCGCCGAGCGCTGGCCCAGCCAGTTGTCCGGCGGCATGCAGCAGCGTGCCGAGATCGCCCGGGTGCTGATCAACCGCCCGCGTCTGCTGCTGATGGACGAGCCTTTCGGTGCCCTGGATGCGCAAACCCGCTCACGCATGCAGGAGCTGCTGCTGGATATCTGGGCGCGCATCCGCACCACCGTGGTGTTCGTCACCCACGATATCGACGAAGCCCTGTTCCTGGCCGACCGTATTCTGGTGATGAGCCCGCGCCCCGGTCGCTTCATTGAAGACCTGCGCCTGGACTTTGCCCGCCCGCGCCGTGCCAGCCTGTTGACCAGCCCTGAATTTACCCACCTCAAACGCCATTGCCTGGCCTTGCTGCGCCATGAAGAAGGCCGCGAACTGCCGCGCCTGACGCCGCTTGGCCTGCCCGCCACCGACCATCCGCCGCTCAGGATCGCGCTATGACTGTAAGAAGCACCGACAACCCCGACATTCTCGCTCTGCTGCTACGGCTCGAAGCCGACGACGCCGGCGTGCGGCGCATTGCCTTGATCGAATTGGCCGACCTGGAGGACCCCGAGGCCTTGCCGTGGCTCACCGATGCCTTGTTGGTCGATGGCGCTGACGACGTGCGCGCCGAGGCCGCGCGCCTGCTGGAAGCCTGGGAGGAGCCGGAAGTTGTCCAGGCTTTGTGCGCCGCGCTGGCGGATGGTGCCGAAGCCGTACGCCTGGCTGCCGCGCAGAGCCTCAGCGAGCTGAAGACCCCGGAAGCCGGCCTGTTGATTCTGCCGTGGACGACCCACGCCGATGGCTTTGTCCGCGCCAGTGCCTTGCGCGCCCTGCGCGAGTTGCGCCTGGACGACGCTGCCGGGCCTGCGCTGCGGGCGCTGGAGGACCAGGACGCGGCAGTGCGTCGCGAAGCCGTGGGTATTCTGGGCTGGCTCAAGCACACGCCAGCGCTGCCCGCCTTGGCGAAGCTGGCCGAGCATGAACCCGACACCGAAGTACGTCGCGCAGCGATTGGCGCATTGGGGCTTGCGCGTGATCCTGCGGTGTTGCCGACGCTGGTTGGCGCCCTGCGCGATGCCGCCTGGCAAGTGCGTGAAGAAGCCGCGACGACGCTGGGCAAGGTGGGCCATGCCCAGGCGGGGCCGGCACTGGTGGCGGCGCTGGACGATGGCTTCTGGCAAGTACGCCTGCGCGCTGCCCGCTCGTTGGGCCGCTTGCGTCATGGCGAGGCGCTGGATGCCTTGGCCGACTTGCTCGGCCATGGCATTGCCAACCTGCGCAAGGAAGCCGCGCTGGCGCTCGGTGAACTGGGGCAAGCCCGTGCCTTGCCGGCGTTGCAGGCGGCCGAAGCGGACGGCGATCCAGAAGTGCGCAAGGCCGTCCGCATCGCCCTGGCGCAGCTGCGCGGGGCTGCTCGATGAACAGCCCGAGTGCAATACGCAATCAACGCGAGGCAGGGCAACTGACCGTGCACTGGCAGGATGGCGAGCAGGTCATCAGCCATGCGCGCTTGCGCGGTGCCTGCCCGTGCTCGCAATGCCGTGCCGCCCGTTTGCGCGGTGCAATTGGCGTGGTGCAGGACGATGTACGGGTAGAGCACATCGAGCCACAGGGTTACGGCGTGCAACTGTTGTTCAGCGATGGCCACCAACGGGGTATCTACCCCTGGGATTACTTGCGCGGGCTGGGGGTGGCATAGCTGCACCCCCTTGGCCATGTGGCTGCTGTATTGCGCGATCAGGTTGTTATCGAATGCACGCAGTACCACGTCCGCAGTCGAGCGTTTTTTCCGGTATCGGAGCGGACCTAGAAGGCGATCAGTTCTGGCCGCAGCCCTTCTACCCGGCGTGTTGGCGGCGGCAGGTAGCCGCCGTCACTGGTGATCTGATGCAGGACCCTTTCGCGCAGCCCATGCAATGCCACGCCAGAGCGCAGGCGCGGGTGCGGCAGGTCGACTTCCACCACCGACTTGATGCGACCGGGGCGCGGCTCCAGCACCACGACCCGGTCGGCCAGGTAGGTGGCTTCTTCGGCGTCGTGGGTCACCAGCAAGGTGGTGATGCCGGCGCGTTCGCGGATAGCCAACAGTTCATCCTGCAGCTGCTGGCGGGTGAGTGCATCGAGTGCGCCGAACGGCTCGTCGAGCAACAGGATGCGTGGGCTGGCCACCAGGCCACGGGCAATCGCCACGCGCTGGGCCATGCCGCCGGACAGCTGGTGCGGGTAGGCCGATTCGAAACCGACCAGGCCCACCAGTTGCACGAACTCGTGCACACGCCGGGCCCGCTCGCCCTGGGTCAGGTTTTCGTTGACCAGGCCCAGGCCGATGTTCTGCTCCACCGTCAGCCAAGGGAAAAGGCGATGCTCCTGAAACACGATGCCACGCTCGCCGCCGATGCCGCTGACCGCCTGGCCATCGACGCGGATGCTGCCGCTGTAGTCGGTATCCAGCCCGACCAGCAGGCGCAGCAGGGTGGACTTGCCGCAGCCTGATGCGCCGACGATGGCGATGAACTCGCCTTCGTTGATGGCCAGGTTGAAATTGCGGATGGCCTCGAACGGCTGGCCATCGACGCTGAAGGTTTTGCCGACGCCTTCGAAGCTGACCAGTGGTGGCGTGGTGTCGGCCTGGTTGGCCGCGTGCAGGTGTGATGCATTGAAAGCGTTCATGCGGTTCTCCAGCGCGTGGCGCGCGATTCGAGGCGTTGACCGAGGGTGCCAAGCAGGGCGCCGACCAGGCCGATCAGGACCATCGCGGCCATGACCTGGTCCATGCGGAACAGTTGCTGGGCGCCGATCATCAGGCTGGCGATGCCGCCGTCCGAGGGCATGAAGTACTCGGCGCCGATGGTGCCGAGCCAGGCATAGATCAGTGACAGGCGCAGGCCGGCAAAGATCGCCGGTGCGGCACCCGGCAGCACCAGCAGGCGCAGGCGTTGCCACAGGTTCAGGCGCAGTGTGCGGGCCGCTTCGCCCAGTTGTGGTGACAGGCCGGCGATACCACGTTGGGTGGCGATCAGCAGCGGGAAGAATGCGGCCATGCCGACAAACACGTGCTTGGCCGCTTCGCCCAGGCCGAACCAGGCGGTGAGCAAGGGTACCCAGGCGAACAGTGCCACCTGGCGCAGTGCCGAAAGGCTTGGCCCGAACAGGCGTTCTGCGTGGTGCGACAACCCCAGCAACAGCCCGCCGAGCAAGCCGGCGCCGCCGCCCAGGAGCAGGCCGGTCAGGGTGCGCTGCAGGCTCAGCAGCATGGCCTCTGGCAGCGAACCATCGGCCAGGCCCCTGAACAGCGTGTGCAATACGTTCAGCGGGGAAGTGAGGATGTTCGGGTCAACCCAGCCGAAGCTGTTGCTGACCTGCCACAGCGCCAGCAACGCCGCCGGTAGCAAAAGGCTTTGCCAGCCCCGTGGAATGGGCCCGCGCTGTTGTTCGCCAGTGGCTGGTTGCGGCCAGTACAGCAGGCGCTGTTCCAGGGTCGAGAAGCCACGTTCCAGCAGCGCGCCAACCAGGCCGATCACCAGGATGCACAGCAGCACCAGGTCGAGCATGAATAGCTGTCGGCCCCAGACCATCAGGTAACCGATGCCTTCGCTGGAGGCGAGCAATTCAACGGCCAGCAACGAGGTCCAGCCGGTTGCCAGGGCCAGGCGCACGCCGGTGAGGAAGGCGGGCAGGGCGGTCGGCAGCAGCAGGCGCAGGAACAACAGGTGGCCTGGCAGGCGCAAGGCGGCGGCGGCTTCGCGCAGCTTGGGCTGTGCATCGCGCACGCCGACCAGGGTGTGCAGGGTCACCGGCACCACCACGGCCTTTACCAGCACCACCAGCTTGAGCAGCTCGCCGATACCGAAGAACAGCATGAACAGCGGGATCCAGGCCAGGGTGGGGATCTGCGCCAGGGCCACGAAGGTTGGCAGCACCAGGGTCTGTGCATGGCGTGAGGTGCCCAGCCAGGCGCCGAGCAGCAGGCCGCTGCTGATGCCCGCCAGCAGCCCCCAGAACAGCCGCTGCAGGCTTATCCACAAGTGCCCCCAGAGTTCGCCGGAGCCAAACTCCAGCGCGCTCTGCCACACCAGCGAAGGTGCCGGCAGGATCTGTTCGCTCATCCAGTGCTGCCGGACCGCCAGCACCCACAGCAGCGCAAGCAACGCCGGCAGCAACCAAGGCCGGGCCCGCGCCCCCGAGAGGATACGGTCCCTGCGGGAGCGGCCTTGCGCCGCGAGTGGGCCGCGCAGCGGCCCTCCCCGATTTCTGCTCAGAACTCCATTCATCGGCCATCTCTCGAAGCATTCCAATGTTATTCACTTATGGAATTAAAAATCCGTACAAGTGACTTTCAAGAGATAAGAACATGCAAACCATGCATGAGGAACCCCTTCGCCGTTGCGTTTTGCTCATATTTTCCATGCGTTTTCCGCAAGCTGCCCCGCGCCCCGCATGGATCCTCACTTATGGCATCCAGTTACTTAAAAATGAAGTTTTGGTCTTTGTAGGTTCTAACCAGACCTGCCTAGCTTCTGGCCAAAGCGCCGGCCATCGCCGGTGGCAGCCTGCCAAGGAGCCTCGCCATGAAAACCCCGTTACGCCACTTGGTCACCGCCCTCGGGCTGGCCTTTACCCTTGCCAGCCACGCGGCCGAGCCCGCCAAGCCCGAGAGCATTCGTATCGCCGTGCCCGACCTGAGCGCGGGTAGCAAGCCCAGCGCTGGCGGCGTGGTCGATGTGCTGCGTGACCAGCAGCTGCTGGAGAAGGAATTTGCCAAGGACGGCATCCGCATCGACTGGCACTTCTTCAAAGGGGCCGGCCCCGTGATCAACGAGGCTTTGGCCAACGGCCAGGCCGATTTCGCCTACCTGGGCGATCTGGCCGCGATCGTCGGCAAAGCCAATGGCCTGGACACCCATGTGCTTTCGGCGGGCGTGCGTGGCGTGAAGAGCTACCTGGGTGTGGTGCCCGGTTCCGGCATCAAGACCCTGCACGACCTCAAGGGTAAACGCGTGGCGGTGTTCCGCGGCACCGCCAACCAGCTGTCGTTCGCCAGCGCCCTGGCCAGCCAGGGCCTGACCGAGCGCGACCTGAAAGTGATCAACCTGGACTTCAACGCCGCCAACGCGGCATTGGCGGCCAGGCAGGTCGACGCCACCTGGGGCCTTTCCAGCCTGCTGTCGTTACGTGAGCGCGGGCTGGTCGAGCTGCCGATCAGCTCCCGCGACTTGCAAGGTGCCGGCAGTACCCAGGCAGTGCTGTTGGGCACGGGCGATTTCATCCGCAAATACCCGGAGCTGGTCCAGCGCCTGGTCAACGCCCAGCAGCAGGCCAGCAGCTGGCTGCGGGACGAGCACAACCGCGAGGCCTATGTCGACCTGGTGGCTGCCAACGCCAACTGGCCGCGCAGCATCCTGCGCGATGACCTTGCCCAGGAAGACCTCGCCCATTACTTCGACCCACGGCTGGACGCCGACTTCGTTGGCCAGTTGCAGCAAGGCGTTGACCTGGCCGCCAAGGAACGCCTGATCCGCCGTGGTTTCCAGGTAGCCGAATGGATCGAGCCACGCTTTCTCGATGCTGCCCTGAACCCGCAGCAGGCCGTGCAGGCCGCCCGCTGAATTCTCACCCCCCGACCATCACTGCAAGGACCAAGACCATGAGCAACGCTGCACTGGCCACCGCGCCACAAACCCTCGAACTCGACATCCACCCGGTTGCCGGCCGCATCGGCGCCGAAATCCGTGGCGTGCAATTGTCTGCCGACCTCGATGCCACCACCGTGGATGCCATCCAGGCTGCCTTGGTGAAGCACAAGGTGATCTTCTTCCGCGGCCAGACCCAGCTGGATGACCACAGCCAGGAAGCCTTTGCCAAGTTGCTCGGCGAGCCGGTTGCCCACCCCACCGTACCGGTGGTCGACGGTACCAGCTACCTGTTGCAGCTCGATGGTGCCGAAGGCCAGCGGGCCAACTCCTGGCACACCGACGTGACGTTCGTCGATGCCTACCCCAAGGCCTCGATCCTGCGCAGCGTGGTGGCGCCGGCCGCGGGCGGTGACACGGTGTGGGCCAACACTGCCGCTGCCTACCAGGAACTGCCGGAGCCGCTGCGCGAACTCGCCGACAAATTGTGGGCGGTGCACAGCAACGAATACGACTATGCCACGGTGAAGCCCGACGTGGACCCGGCCAAGCTCGAGCGTTATCGCAAGGTGTTCACTTCTACCGTGTACGAGACCGAGCACCCGGTGGTGCGTGTGCACCCGATCAGTGGCGAGCGAGCGTTGCAGCTGGGGCATTTCGTCAAGCGCATCAAAGGTTATTCGCTGGCCGATTCGCAGCACCTGTTTGCGTTGCTGCAGGGGCATGTAACACGCCTGGAGAACACCGTACGCTGGCGCTGGCAGGCAGGGGACGTGGCGATCTGGGACAACCGGGCGACGCAGCATTATGCAGTGGATGACTACGGGACCCAGCCGAGGGTGGTACGTCGGGTCACCCTCGCCGGCGAGGTGCCGGTGGGTGTCGATGGCCAATTGAGTCGGACCACGCGTAAAGGCTGATATTGCCGGGGCCGCTTTGCGGCCCTTTCGCGACGCAAGGCCGCTCCCACATTGAATCTGCGTACGCCGTACTTTTCGCGAAACCGGGCCAAGGCACCCGCCCTCTACACCTCGGTATCACAGGCGATCAACTGCCTGACCAGGCCCTGCGCCAGGGGCGACAAGCCATAGCCCACGCGGCTCACCACGCCATAACGGGTATAGAACGCTTCTTCCTGCTCCGGCTTGAGGCCGGCCAGCTGCAACGCCACCAACCCTCCCTCACGCTGGTACGGCCGCAGGTTGGCATTGCAGGCGATGCCGATGGTGTCCGAATGCAACACCACATTCAGCAGCGCATAACCATGCTCGCACTCCACCGACGGCAGGAAATCCTGTCGCCCGCTGAGGTCGCTGAGAATCTTGCGGATATTCGGCGGGCGGAAGGTGGTGGCCAGCGGGTAGTCGAACAGGTCCCGCGCCCGCACGCTATCGCGTTCGGTCAGCGGGTGGCCGGCGCGGCAGCAGAAATGCCAGCGCTGTGGCGTCAGCTTGTGGACCTGGTAGTCCGGGTCGGATTCGAACTGGCGGGTGTCGGCAACGAAGAATTCGATCTCCTCGGCTACCAGCTTGCGGTTGAGTGCCTGCCAGTTATCCACCTGGAAGCAGGTACGCGCCGCCGGGTACTCGGCGACGAAGCGCGCGACCGCGCGCGGCACCAGGCCACCGGCTGGCGCCGGGCCGGAACCGAAACGCACCACGCCAGTGGTGGCGCCGTTGAACTGGTGAATCTCGTTGACCAGGTTGTGCGCGCCGTGCACCAGTCGCCGTGAATGCTCCAGTACCAGCAGGCCCTGGCGGGTCGGCGCCAGTTCCTTGCTGGCCCGGTCGACCAGGCGGCAGCCGATGTTGTGTTCCAGGGTCTGGATACTTCGGCTGAACGCCGACTGCGAGAGGTTAACCGCAGCCGCCGCAGCGACGAAGCTGCGGTGCTCGACGAGGGCAATGTAGTGGCGCAACTGACGGAGATCGATATGCATTTTTTACATTGAAACTTTCGGTCGAATGCAATTGCTGACAAGGGTTAGCCCCCTTATAAAGGGTGTCACTTATTCCACAAAATATGAATTCAAAATATTTATATTTCTTAA
This sequence comes from Pseudomonas sp. BCRC 81390, assembly GCF_030341915.1. Taxonomy (NCBI): domain Bacteria; kingdom Pseudomonadati; phylum Pseudomonadota; class Gammaproteobacteria; order Pseudomonadales; family Pseudomonadaceae; genus Pseudomonas; species Pseudomonas sp. BCRC 81390. The sequence continues at coordinate 52,741 of NZ_JATAAG010000025.1, forward strand.
AAGAATATAAGCCCGACTGACCGCGATTCGGTTCCGCCAACGGAAATGCTCGCCAGGGCCTCGCCTCAAGGAGCATTTGCATGTCCGGATTTTCCCGTTGGCCTGTGCGCGCGTCGCGTTTCACCTTGCAACCCCTGGCCGCCGGCGTGCTGCTGGCGGCGTCCAGCGGCAGCTTCGCCGCCGAGCCGGTCACTGCCACCCCCGCGCTAGAGCAGGAAGCCAAGCTCGGCACTGTCACGGTCAATGCTCGCCGTCGCGAAGAGACCGCGCAAAGCGTACCCGCGCCGATCAGTGTGCTCGACAGCGAAACCCTGGAAACCCAGCGCATCTACCGCGTGCAAGATCTGCAACAGCTGGTGCCCAGTACCAACGTCGCTTATGTGCATGCGCGCCAGTCGAGCATTTCGATCCGAGGCCTGGGCAACAACCCGGCCAGTGACGGCCTGGAGGGCAGCGTCGGCATCTACCTCGATAACGTCTACCTCGGCCGCCCGGGCATGGCCGTGTTCGACCTGCTCGATGTCGAGCAACTGGAGGTGCTGCGTGGCCCGCAGGGCACGCTGTTCGGCAAGAACACCACGGCCGGCGTGCTCAACATCACTACGCGCAAGCCGACCTTCCATCGCGAAGGCAGCATCCAGCAATCGATTGGCGAAGACGGCTACCTGCAGACCCAGGGCAGTTTCTCGGGGCCGATCAGCGAAACCCTGGCCGGGCGCATCAGCGCCTACCGGACCGAAGACGACGGCTACGTGAAGAACATCCATGATGGCGAAGACCTCAACGGCGGCAAGCGCCAGGGCTTTCGTACCCAGTTGCTGTTCCAGCCCAGCGACACCTTCAACCTGCGCTGGATCGGCGAGTACAACGAAGAGGACTCGGACAACGGCATCCTCAGCCTGTACAGCACCGGGCCGACCATCAATGGTGTCAACCGCTACGAAAGCCTGGCCGCGCAGGCGGGTGCGACACTGGTGTCGGGCAAGGATCGCAAGGTCAATTTCGACGCCGACCAGCAGGTGACGGTGTTCCAGGGCGGTACCTCGGTCGAGGCCAATTGGACCCTGCCCAACGACTTCACCCTGACCTCGATCACTGCCTACCGTTGGTGGGACTTTACGCCGCGCAACGACGACGGCCTCAATGTGCCGGTGTTCTACAGTGCCGGGGTGTCGGTGCGCGACAAGCAGTATTCCCAGGAAATCCGCCTGGCTTCGCCCACCGGTGGTGCCTTCGACTACGTACTGGGCGCCTACTACTTCAAGCAGGACCTGGACAACAAGTCCTTCACCTATTACGGGCCGCAGGCGGATATCTGGAACATCACGCCGGCCGGGGCCCTGGCCAACGTCGACACCATCGGCGACGGCCATATCGATACCGACAGCTACGCCTTGTTTGCCCAAGGCACCTGGCACATCACCGAGCGCCTGGACTTCACGGCCGGCGTCCGCGGTACCTATGAAGAAAAAAGCGCCTGGGTAACCCGTGACGCACCGACCGGCGGTACAGCCGTGACCGGTGCGGCCGCTGCCGCGCGCCAGGGCAGGGTCGGGGCCTATGACTCGGGCGACCTCAACCAGTACAGCTTCAGCCCCTCCGGCCTGCTTGGCCTGAGCTACCGCTTCAACGAGCAATTGCTGGGCTACGCGACCCTGACCCATGGCGAGAAGTCCGGGGGCATCAACCTGACCGTTGGTGCTGCGCCACGGCTGGGCACCGATTCGCTGCTGGTTGGCACCGAGCGGATCAACAACGCCGAAGTCGGCTTGAAAAGCACGCTGTTCGACGATCGCCTGCAACTCAATGCCAACCTGTTCTGGGCCGAAGTGCATGGCTACCAGGCCAACGTCTACGACCAGATCAACCGCGTGCAGTACCTGGCCAATGCCGGCAGCGTGCGCTCGCGTGGCCTGGAGTTCGAAGCCACGGCGTTGCCGATCCGTGGCCTCACGGTCAACTTCAACGGCTCGTGGAACGACGTGCGCTACACCGAGTATGAAGATGCGCCATGCCCACCCGAGGTCAGCCTGGCCAATGCCACCGCCACCTGCGACCTGTCAGGCCACCAGGTGGTGGGTGCCTCCAAGTACATCGCCAACCTCAACACCCAGTACAAGTGGCAGGCCACCGACCATGTCGAGCCTTACGTCACCGCCAGCTACGCCTTCCGCTCGAAGGCGGTTGGCACCATCGATGATTCCGATTTCGGCCAGATCCCCAGCTATGCACTGGTCAACCTGTCCGCCGGTGTGCGCCTGGACCAGGGCGACGGCGTGGTCGACCTGTCGCTGTGGGTGAAAAACGCCGGCGACAAGACCTACTTCACCAGCCTGTGGAACTCCGCCAACGGTGGCTACGCCGGCGTACTCGGCACCCCGCGCACGTTCGGCGCCACCGCCCGTTACGACTTCTGAGCACAAGGAGCTTTGCCATGAATGCCAAGACCGAAACCCCTGCATTGCCTGAAGGCGCCTGCCTGACTGCCAAGGTCCCCGAACCCGACGAAGCGCTGCTCGGCGACGTGGTGGTCAACCCGTACCGCCTGGCGCCGCTGACCGCGATCATCCGCGACGGCGGGCGTAGCCTGAGCGCCGCCCATGTGCGCGTGCTGGGGCGCGGTGAACGCGGTGTGGACATCGCCTACGAGGTATCCGACCGATCGTTGTGGACCTATGGCGGCATCCCGGTATTCGGCCTGTACCCGGATCACGTCAACCAGGTGGAAGTGACCTACAAGCTCGAGGGCGAACGTATTCGCGAGCAGTACCAGATCTACGCCCCGGCGGTACGCTTGCCGGTGGTGGCGAAGCAGACCGCAGCATTGCCGGAAGTGCAGCCGATCAAGGTGGCGCCAGGGTTCGAAAAGCGCCTGTACCTGTTCAACCACCTGCTCGGTGATATCCCGGGTGGCCGCGCCTTCAAGTGGAATGCCTTGGGTGGCGCGGCGGAATGGGACCAGGTGGGCAACAACTGGATCGCCGACAGTAACGGTGACGTGCGCTGGTACCTGGACATCGAGCAGATCCACGACGCCAACCGCCGCGATGGCCTGGGCGGCACCATGGGCTTCCAGCAAACCCGCGACGGCAAGCTGATCTGGGGCCAGGGCCAGACCTATTCCAAGTACGACCTGCTTGGCCGGCGTATCTGGCAGCGCAGCCTGCCCGACAAGTTCGCCGACTTCTCGCACGAAATCCGCGAGACAGCCAACGGCACCTACCTGCTGCGGGTGGGCACCAGCGACTATCGCCGGCCTGACGGCAAGCGCGTGCGTTCGATCCGCGACCACATCATCGAAGTCAACGAGGCCGGTGATGTGCTGGACTTCTGGGACCTCAACCAGATCCTCGACCCGTACCGTGGCGACCTCCTGGAAACCCTGGGCAAGGCGGCGATCCAGTTGCCGCAAGGCGTGCAGAAGCAGGACGAGCGGCTGGCCAACGAACTGGCCGAAGGCGACTTGCCGTTTGGCGACACCCCGGGGGTCGGGACCGGACGTAACTGGGCGCATGTCAATGCCATCGACTACGACGCCGATGACGACAGCATCATCGTTTCAGCACGGCATCAGGGCGTGGTCAAGATTGGTCGCGACAAACAGGTGAAGTGGATCCTCGCTTCGCCCCAGGGGTGGCCTGAGCGCCTGCGCGAGAAAGTACTTACCCCGGTCGCGGGCGAAGGCTTCGACTGGTCGTGGACCCAGCACACCGCCTGGCTGACCGGCAAAGGCACGCTGACCGTGTTCGACAATGGCTGGGGCCGGGACTTTGCGCCGACCAGGCTGACCGGTAACTACAGCCGGGCGGTGGAGTACCGCATCGACGAGGCCAAGGGCACCGTCGAGCAGGTATGGGAGTACGGCAAGGAGCGCGGTGACGAGTGGTACAGCCCGGTGACCTCGGTGGTGGCTTACCGGCCGGAGACCGACACCCAGTTCATCTATTCGGCATCGGTGAACTTCCTGACCCCGGAGAAACTGACCACCACCGTGCTCAACGAGGTGCGGCGCGGGACCCAGGAGGTGCTGGTGGAGCTGAAGGTGCACAGCCGGCAGCCGGGCAGCGTGGGTTACCGGGCCTTGGTGATCGACCTGGCCAAGGCGTTCTGATTCATCCCATTCGGGAGGGCCGTCGGTCCTCCCATCACAATCCCTTCAGCTCGTTCGTCTAACCTGTACTGGCCATTCGCGGGCACGCCCGCGAAGAGGCCGGCTGCCACAGCACAGAATCATGAAATTTCCGCCAGGGTGTTCAACCATTCGTTCTTTTTTTCGAACAGCCTATTGTCCAACACCCCAGCAGCCGCTTAGCATTCGTTTGAGATTTCAAACGCTCGATGCCTTGCCTTGGGCGCTTTTCAACAATCAACAATTCGGGAAGCCGACATGCAGCTCAAAGACGCTCAGTTGTTCCGCCAGCAAGCCTACATCAACGGTGAGTGGCTGGATGCGGACAACGGCCAGACCATCAAGGTGACCAACCCGGCCACCGGTGAAGTCATCGGTACCGTGCCGAAGATGGGCACTGCGGAAACCCGCCGCGCCATCGAAGCCGCCGACAAGGCGCTGCCTGCCTGGCGTGCCCTGACCGCCAAAGAGCGCTCGGCCAAGCTGCGTCGCTGGTTCGAACTGATGATCGAGAACCAGGACGACCTGGCGCGCCTGATGACCACCGAACAAGGCAAGCCGCTGGCCGAAGCCAAGGGCGAAATCGCCTACGCTGCCTCGTTCATCGAGTGGTTCGCCGAAGAAGCCAAGCGCGTCTACGGCGACACCATCCCTGGCCACCAGCCAGACAAGCGCCTGATCGTCATCAAGCAGCCAATCGGTGTTACCGCGGCCATCACTCCGTGGAACTTCCCGGCCGCGATGATCACCCGTAAAGCCGGCCCGGCCCTGGCCGCTGGCTGCACCATGGTGCTCAAGCCGGCCTCGCAGACCCCGTACTCCGCCCTGGCCCTGGTCGAACTGGCCCATCGTGCCGGTATCCCGGCTGGCGTGCTGAGCGTGGTTACCGGCAGCGCCGGCGAAGTGGGTGGCGAGCTGACCAGCAACTCCCTGGTGCGCAAGCTGTCGTTCACCGGCTCGACCGAAATCGGTCGCCAGCTGATGGAAGAATGCGCCAAGGACATCAAGAAGGTTTCCCTGGAGCTGGGTGGCAACGCCCCGTTCATCGTGTTCGACGACGCCGACCTGGACAAGGCGGTCGAGGGCGCGATCATCTCCAAGTACCGCAACAACGGCCAGACCTGCGTCTGCGCCAACCGTATCTATGTGCAGGACGGCGTTTACGACGCGTTCGCCCAGAAGCTGGCTGCCGCTGTTGCCAAGCTGAAGATCGGTAACGGCCTGGAAGAAGGCACCACCACTGGCCCGCTGATCGACGGCAAGGCTGTGGCCAAGGTCCAGGAACACATCGAAGACGCCGTTGGCAAAGGTGCCAAGGTGCTGGCCGGTGGCAAGATCATCGAAGGCAACTTCTTCGAGCCGACCATCCTCGTCGACGTACCGAAGACCGCTGCCGTCGCCAAGGAAGAAACCTTCGGCCCGCTGGCGCCGCTGTTCCGCTTCAAGGACGAGGCCGAAGTCATCGCCATGTCCAACGACACCGAGTTCGGCCTGGCCTCGTACTTCTACGCCCGCGACATGAGCCGTGTGTTCCGTGTTGCCGAAGCCCTGGAATACGGCATGGTAGGTATCAACACCGGCCTGATCTCCAACGAAGTGGCACCGTTCGGTGGCATCAAGGCTTCGGGCCTGGGCCGCGAAGGTTCCAAGTACGGTATCGAGGACTACCTCGAAATCAAATACCTGTGCATCAGCATCTGATAGCACGGTAACGGCTTTACCTCTGCCAGCGGGGCGCGAGAGCGACGTCTCGCTGGCCTTTTTTACATCGCAGTACCTGGTGGCCAGGGCGTTCACGGCAGTCGATCAACGAATACTGTTCGCGAGCACTCCCAGCCACCCCCGAATAAAAGCGCCACTCCAGACCGGCGCAATGAGGGCATTATGAGCAAGACCAACGAATCCTTGATGCAACGTCGTGTCGCCGCCGTCCCACGTGGCGTTGGCCAGATCCACCCGATCTTCGTCGATACCGCGAAGAACTCGACCGTGATCGACGTTGAAGGCCGCGAACTGATCGACTTCGCCGGCGGCATCGCAGTACTCAACACCGGCCACCTGCACCCAAAAGTGGTTGCAGCCGTGCAAGAGCAGCTGACCAAGGTCAGCCACACCTGCTTCCAGGTGCTGGCCTACGAACCTTACGTAGCACTGTGCGAGAAGATCAACAAGCTGGTCCCGGGCAACTTCGACAAGAAGACCCTGCTGGTCACCACCGGCTCCGAAGCGGTGGAAAACGCCGTCAAGATCGCCCGTGCCGCTACCGGCCGCGCTGGCGTCATCGCCTTCACCGGCGGCTACCACGGCCGTACCATGATGACCCTGGGCCTGACCGGCAAGGTCGTGCCGTACTCCGCTGGCATGGGCCTGATGCCGGGCGGCATCTTCCGCGCCCTGTTCCCGAGCGAACTGCACGGCATCAGCGTTGACGACGCCATCGCCTCGGTCGAGCGCATCTTCAAGAACGACGCCGAGCCGCGTGACATCGCCGCGATCATCCTCGAGCCGGTACAGGGCGAAGGCGGCTTCCTGCCAGCGCCGAAAGAGCTGATGCAGCGCCTTCGCGCCCTGTGCGACCAGCACGGCATCCTGCTGATCGCCGACGAAGTTCAGACCGGTGCTGGCCGTACTGGCACCTTCTTCGCCATGGAACAGATGGGCGTTGCGCCTGACCTGACCACCTTCGCCAAATCCATCGCTGGCGGCTTCCCGCTGGCCGGTGTGTGCGGCAAGGCCGAGTACATGGACGCCATCGCCCCGGGCGGCCTGGGCGGTACCTATGCCGGTTCGCCGATCGCTTGCGCTGCGGCCCTGGCCGTGATCGAAGTGTTCGAAGAAGAGAAACTGCTGGACCGCAGCAAGGCTGTCGGTGAGCGCCTGACCACTGGCCTGCGCGAAATCCAGAAGAAGTACCCGATCATCGGCGACGTACGTGGTCTGGGCTCGATGATCGCTGTGGAAGTCTTTGAGAAAGGCACCCACACCCCGAACGCTGCCGCTGTTGGCCAGGTTGTGGCCAAGGCTCGCGAGAAGGGCCTGATCCTGCTGTCCTGCGGCACCTACGGCAACGTCCTGCGGATCCTGGTTCCGCTGACCGCCGAAGACGCGCTGCTGGACAAGGGCCTGGCGATCATCGAAGAGTGCTTCGCTGAAATCGCCTGATGTGACACGCGGCATAAAAAAACCCGCTTCGGCGGGTTTTTTTATGCCCGGAACATGCTCGGTGGCGCTATCGTTGTGGCAGGACTCGCTTGGCAAGCTGCAACGGACTGTATGTCAGGGATTTTCAGGAGTTTTGGCGATGAGCGCTGCGCACCCCTCCCCACCGAGTGTACTGATCGTCGAAGGTGACCCTTGGGTACGCGACATGCTCAGCGAAATGCTGCTCAGCGTGCGCTGCGATGCCCGCCTGCACGTCTGCGCCGACGGCGAGCAGGCGCTGAGCGCGCTGTCGAGCAAGCCCGACCTGATCATCGCCGCGCGTGAACTGGCCGGTGTCGATGGCCTCGACCTGCTGCGCAAGGTCCGCGCCAAAAGGGCGGAGTTGCCGTTCATCCTGATGAGCAACCGCAGTGACAGCGCCAGCGTGCGCGAGGCACTGCCCCTGCATCCCACCGCCTACCTGAGCAAACCGTTGAATCTGGACAACCTGCGCAAGCGCCTGGAAGAGCTGCTGCTGGCCGTTGGCGAAGAGATCGCTTGCCCGACGCCAGCGTTGCAGGCAGGTGCCAGCCTGCCGGCTTATCTCGAGCAGCGCCGTGCGAGTGCCGATGGCGGGCCGCTGATGGCTGATGTGCAGGCGGCGCTCAAGCGCGCCCTCAACCCCCAGGGCCTGAACCTCAAGGTGCTCGAAGAGGAAGTGCGTGACGACCCGCAGATCACCGCTGTGCTGATTGCTGCAGCCAACAGCGCTGCGTTGCACCGCGAAGCACCGGTGCAGACCTTGCTACAGGCGCTGAACAAGCTTGGCAGCACCCAGAGCATGAACCTGATCCTGGGCATGACCCTGAAACGCAGCGCGCGCCTCAGTGACCCGCTGCTGGCGAAGCATGCGGCCCATTATTGGGGCCTTTCGCTGCACGCTGCCGAATATGGCCGCACCTTGGCGCGCATGCTGGAACTGGACGAAGGGCGTTGCTACTGCGCAGGGTTGTTGCATTGCCTGGGTGACCTGGCAGTGCTGCGCTGCCTGCAGGAGTGGCGGCTGGCGGGTGGCGAGCTGGACGAGGGCCAGGTGCAGCGCTCGCTCGACGAGTTCGGTGCAGCGTTCGGCTCGGCGCTGCGCACGCGCTGGCGGTTGCCGTTGGCATTGCGCGAGCTGATTGCAGCGATCTACCAATTGGGCGGCGGGGTGTATTCGCGGGAGATCCTGGCCATGAACCTGGCCGGGCAGTTGGCGCGGCTGCCGGCTGGGCTGGGGCTGGACAAGGTGGCCAGCAGCAAGACGGCGCGTTTGCTGAAGGTTGGCCTGCCGGAGCTGAGCCGGTTGCGCAAGGTGGAGAACCCGGAGGTGAAGCCCGAGGAAGAGCCGCCGGTTGCTGATACTGAGGTTTCCAGCTGAGATTCAGGGGCCGCTTAGCGGCCCACGGCTCAGCCGCGCACGATCTGGTTCTTGCCCTGGCGCTTGGCCTGGTACATTGCCGCGTCGGCCCGCGCATACAAGCTGTCCAGCGCCACATCTTCATCGGTCAATGCGGTCACCCCCTGGCTCACCGTCACGCCGAAGGTGTGCTCGCCATGGCTGAAACTCAAACGCTGGATGTGCCGCTGCAAGCGTTCGGCAATCTGCTCGGCTACCAGCACGTTGCAGCCAGGGAACACCGCGGCGAATTCCTCGCCACCAATGCGCCCGAACAGGTCGCCGCGGCGTAGCACGGCCTTGCCGCTGTCGGCGATGCGTTGCAGTACCTGGTCGCCTTCCTGATGGCCGTAGCTGTCGTTGATGCGCTTGAAGTCGTCGATGTCCAACAGCAGGAACGCCAGCGGCGTGCCTTCTTCACGCGCGCTGTCGAAGGCTTGCTGCGCGCATTCGAAGAAATGCCGGCGGTTGCTGCTCTGGGTCAGCACGTCGGTAGTGGCCAACCGCTGCAGCTCGCCTTCGAGCTGCTTCTTTTCGGTGATGTCCTCGGCAATGCCGACGATGATCACCCGCTCGCCATCGCCTTGCTGGTTGATGTAGCACTTGTCACTCAGCCAGCGCACTTGGCCGTCGGCGTTCAGGATGCGGTACTCGCGGTCTTCTACCGAGCCCTTGGCCAGCACCTGGGCCATGCTGCGTTCAGCGAACTCCAGGTCGTCGGGATAGATGCTGTCGCGCCACTCGTTGTAGTCGGCCAGTACCAGGCTGGCGGGGCGGCCGAAGATGCGCTCATAGGCGGGGCTGACGTACAGCACCTGACGGGTTTCCCAGTCGAAGGCCCACAGCACGGCATTGACGCTGTCGAGCAGCGCACTGAACAACTGCTCGCGCTCGCTCAGGCGGGCAACTTCGCCCTGGGCATGCAGCAGCGCAAGCAAGGTTTGGGCGGCCTCGGGAGGTTGGGTGGCGGGCAGTGTCGTAATGTTCTTGGCCATGTGCACGAAGCAGGTCTCGACGTGAAAGCGTGCGGCCAGCATCCGGCCCGCCACGCGGGGCGATGTGCCAGGTTCGAGTGGAAGCGACGGGGGGAAGTTCCGGGCGGCACGCCCTGCCAGGCGGGCGTGCCGATCAACGGTGGTCAGGCGCCGGTCGGGCGCAGCGAGTAGGTCTTGAGTTGCGCCGCGAAGTCGCGCAGGGCATGGATACCGCTGGTTTCGGCCTCGTGGACCCAGTCTTTCATCGCGGCGAGCATGTCGTGGCCGTTGGCGCTGGTGCGCGCCCAGATCTGCTGCAAAGCCAGGCGTTTTTCGTAGATGGTCTTCAGCGCCTGGCTGTGTGCGAGCATCGACTCGATGCGCACATGGTGGCGGTCCTGCAGCAGGCTGGTCTCGCGCGACAGCAGGCGCTTGGCGCGGCGGAAATGGTGGCGCACCGAGGCATCGACGCGGGCCAGCTCCTGCTTGACCAGTGGGCCGATCACCAGCTTGCGGTACTGGGCCATGATCTGGAAGCGGTTGTTGAGGATGGCCATGGCCGTGTCCATGTCCAGGCTCGCCTTGCCCGCCACCCGGTGGGCGATGGGGGCCACGCGCTGCACCTTGGCCAGGCGCAGGAGGCAGAACAGGCGGATCCACGCCCAGCCCATGTCGAACTCCCAGCGCCTGACCGACAGCTTGGCCGAGTTGGGGTAGGTGTGGTGATTGTTGTGCAGCTCCTCACCACCGATGACGATGCCCCATGGCACCAGGTTGGTGGCGGCATCGCGGCATTCGAAATTGCGGTAGCCAAGCGCATGGCCCAGGCCGTTGACCACCCCGGCGGCCCAGAACGGGATCCACATCATCTGCACCGCCCAGATGGTAATGCCGATGGTGCCGAACAGCAGCAGGTCGATCACCGCCATCAGCGCGATGCCGCCCAGCTTGTAGCGTGAGTAGAGGTTGCGCTCGATCCAGTCGTCCGGGCAGTTCTTGCCGTAGATGCGCAGGGTTTCCGGGTTGCGCGCCTCTTCCCGGTACAGCTCGGCGCCCTTGCGCAACACCGTGCCCAGGCCCTTGTACACCGGGCTGTGCGGGTCTTCGGGGGTTTCGCACTTGGCGTGGTGCTTGCGGTGCACGGCGGTCCATTCGCGGGTGTTCTGGGCCGTGGTCAGCCACAGCCAGAAACGGAAGAAGTGCTTGAGCACGCCGTTGAGCTCCAGGGCGCGGTGCGCGGAGTAGCGGTGCAGGTAGACCGTGACGCTGACGATGGTCACATGGGTCATCAACAAGGTGATGCCGACCAGTTGCCAGGCCGACAAGTCGAGCAGGCCGTTGTACCACATAAGTGCAGATACCCTCGGAATGCAGGGGGAAGGGGTGATTATCCCTTGGTGGGGAAATAAAACCAGTCAGCCGTTCAGATAGGAAGTCACGACATGTTTCAGCCTTTATAATGCCCCTTCCTTTCTGATGGGCTATCGCACCCGACATGTCTGTTTCCGTTCGCGACGCCTTGCGCATGGCTGCGCTGTATGTGGTGCTATCGGTCCTCTGGCTGACGCTGGCCGAGCTGGTGCTGCAGAGCATGACCGACAATCCCCTGGCACAGACCGTGGGGCGGCAGATCAACGTGGTGGTCTGGGTACTGTTCAGTGCCTTGTTGATTTATGTGTCGCGGGTGCGCCTGCTCAATTTCATCGGCCGTGGCGCGCGTCTGCGTTACGAAGACCGCGAGCGGCTGCGCATGGCTGCCGCGGTGTTCGACAGCACCTTGGAAGGCGTGCTGGTGACCGACCGTCAGGGCCAGATCGTGCACGTCAACCGGGCCTTCATGCGCATTACCGGCTACCAGCAGGACGAGGTCATCGGCCAGCGCCCGAACAAGTTCAAGTCAGGCCGCCATGGCGTGGCGTTCTATCAGCAGATCTTCGCCACCCTGGCGGAGAAGGGCGAGTGGAGCGGCGAAATCTGGAACCGGCGCAAGAGCGGCGAAATTTACCCGCAATGGCAGACCATCTGCGCCATTCACGACGACGAAGGTGAACTCAGCCATTACGTGGCGGTGTTCAGCGACATCAGCGCGATCAAGCATTCGGAGCAGGAGCTGGCCTACCTGGCGCACCACGACCCGCTGACCGGCCTGCCCAACCGCCTGCTGTTCACCGACCGGGTCGAGCAGGCCCTGACCGCAGCCCAGGCCAACAAGCGCGGCTGTGCCCTGCTGTTGCTGGACCTCGACCATTTCCAGAGCATCAACGACGGCCTTGGCCACACCATCGGCGACCAGTTGCTCAAGCTGGTGGGCGAGCGCCTCGGCGAGGTGCTGGGCAGCGGCGTGACCCTGGCGCGCCTGGGCGGCGACGAGTTCGGGGTGCTGGCCGAGAACTGCCAGCAGGTTGGCCAGGCCGGCAAGCTGGCGCAGGGCATCATCGAGCGCATGCGCGAGCCTTTCCTGTTCGATGGTCATCGCCTTTTCATCAGTGTCAGCGCGGGCATCAGCCTGTTCCCCAGCGACGCCCTGAGTGCCGAGCAATTGCTGCGTAACGCCGACTCGGCTTTGTACAAGGCCAAGAGCAACGGGCGGGCCTGTTATGCCCTTTATACCGAAGAGCTGACCGCTCACGCCCAGCACCGGGTCGAAACCGCAGGTGAATTGCGCCGGGCGCTGGAGCAGGATGAGTTGCGGGTGTTCTACCAGCCGGTACACGACCTGGCGAGCGGCCTTCAGGTCGGGGTCGAAGCGCTGGTGCGCTGGCAGCACCCGCAGCGCGGCCTGGTGCCGCCGGGTGAGTTCATCCCGATAGCCGAGCGCACCGGGCTGATTGCCGAGATCGATGCCTGGGTGCTGCGCCAGGCATGTCGGCAGATGGTGCAATGGCAAGCTCTGGGTCGGCAGCTAGCCTTCGTGGCGGTGAACATTTCCAGCCGCCTGTTTGGCCAGCATGAGCTGTACCAGCAGGTGGCCGAAGTGCTGCACGAAACCGGCCTGGCTCCGGCCTTGCTGGAGCTGGAAGTGACCGAGAGCGCGGTGATGGAAGACCCGGAAGTGGCGCTGGAGCAATTGCATCGCCTGCGTGAGCTGGGCGTGACCTTGGCCATCGACGACTTCGGCACCGGGTATTCGTCATTACTGCGGCTGAAGCGCCTGCCGGTGCAGAAGCTGAAGATCGACCAGGGCTTCGTCGCCGGGTTGCCGCAGGACGAGGACGATATCGCGATTGTCCGGGTGATCATCGCCCTGGCCCGCAGCATGGGCATGCAGGTGCATGCCGAGGGCATCGAGCAGGCCGAGCAAGCCAGCTTTTTGCTGCAGGAGCTGTGTCAGCTGGGGCAGGGGTACTGGTTCGGGCGGCCGGTACCCGCTGCGGATTTGTACTGGGGTTGAGGGCCTCTTCGCGGGCACGCCCGCTCCCACAGGGACTGCACAGGGCCTGAGAGATGTGGGGACCTGTGGGAGCGGCATGCCCGCGAAGAACTCAACGCTTGTTCAAGCCTTTCGCCAACCGGTCGCCACCCAGCTGGATCAACGCCACCAACGCCACCAGCATGGCAATCACGGTCAGCATGATCTGGCTGTCGAAGCGCTGGTAACCATAGCGGTAGGCGATATCCCCCAGGCCCCCGGCGCCGATCGCCCCGGCCATGGCCGAAGAATTGATCAGCGTTACCAGGGTAATGGTGAACCCCCCCACGATCCCCGGCAGCGCCTCGGGCAACAGCACGTGCCAGACGATGTGCCAGCGCCGGCAACCCATGGCTTGCGCCGCTTCCACCAGGCCGTGGTCGACCTCGCGCAGGCTGACCTCGGCAATCCGTGCGAAGAACGGCGTGGCGGCGATGGTCAGCGGTACCACTGCCGCCCACACGCCGTAGGTGGTGCCCACCACCAGGCGGGTGAAGGGGATCAGCGCGACCATCAGGATCAGGAACGGGATCGAGCGGAACAGGTTGACGAAAGCGCCCAGCACCCGGTTCAGTACCGGGGCCTGGAAGATCCCGCCCTTGTCACTGGTAACCAGCAATACCGCCATCGGCACCCCCACCAGCAGGGCGATCAGCGACGACACGCCGACCATCAACAATGTATCGAGCAAGCCTTCGAGCAGGCGATCAAACCACATGGCCTAGTACCTCCACGTCCTCGGCCCAGCGGCGGGCGCGTTCCAGCAATTGATGGGGCGCGTGCGGCGAGTGTTGCACCGACAGGATCAGCTGCCCCAGGGCATGCTCGCCAATGGTCTCCACGCCACCCTGCAGCAGGCGCACGCGGCCGCCCAGGTCATTGAACAAGGCCGACAGCTCCGGCTCGCCGAGCACGGTCAGCTTCAGCACCACGGCACTGTCAGGGCTCGCCGGGGTCGCCTGCAGGCTGGCCTGCAGCGCGGCGGGCAACCTGGCTTGCAAGGGCGCGAGCAGGGTCCGGGTGACCTCGTGGCGTGGTGCGCCGAATACCCGCCACACTTCGCCCTGCTCAACCACTTCACCGCGTTCGAGCACAACCACCCGATGGCAGATATCGCGGATCACCGCCATTTCGTGCGTGATCAGCACGATGGTCAGGCCCAGGCGCCGGTTGATGTCGCGCAGCAGCTCGAGGATCGACGTGGTGGTTTCCGGGTCCAGCGCCGAGGTGGCCTCGTCGCACAGCAGGATCTCGGGGTCATGCACCAGTGCCCGGGCAATGCCGACCCGCTGCTTCTGCCCGCCGGACAGCTGCGCCGGGTACACGTGGTGTTTTTCCTGCAGGCCGACCAGTTCCAGCAGTTCACGCACTTTGCGCTGGCGCTCGGCCTTGGCGACGCCGGCCACCTTCAGTGGCAGCTCGACGTTCTGCCACACGGTCTTGGCCGACATCAGGTTGAAATGCTGGAAGATCATGCCGATGCGCCGGCGCAGGGCTACCAACTGGTCTTCGTGAAAGGCTGCGATGTCCACCTGGTCGATCAGCACCCGGCCCAGGCTGGGCTGCTCCAGGCGGTTGATGGTACGCAGCAGCGATGACTTGCCGGCGCCACTGCGGCCGATGATGCCGAAGATCTCGCCATGGCGGATGTTCAGGTCGATGCCTTGCAAGGCCGGTTGCGCCTGGCCCGGGTAGGTCTTGCCCAGGCCGATGAAGCGCACGTGGGCCTGGTTGACCTCCGGACGCAGGGCCTGCTCCCTGGCCGTCGCTGGCAGTGATTGTGCGGTAGGCGCCCGGAGCGCGCTGGCCTGGCTCATGTCAGCCCTCCCAGCCGACCTGGTAGAGCTTGCCGTGGGCCTTGTCGAGGGCCGCGCGCACGGCTGGCGAATGCTGGTAGATGTCGACGAACCTGGCCAGGCGCGGGTCGTCCTTGCTTTGCGGGCGAATGACGAACTGGATGACGTATTCCTTGTTCTCCAGGCCGTCGAACAGCAGCGCCGAGCCAGCGTCGAAGCTGTTCGCCAGGCGGATGTACGCCGGGTAGCCCTGCACCAGGTCGGCGTCGTCATAGGCACGTACCAGTTGTACCGCCTCGACCTGGAGGATCTTGAGCTTTTTCGGGTTGGCGACAATGTCGGCCTCGGTGGCCTTGTAGCCGACCCCTGGCTTGAGGCTGATCAAGCCAGCCTTGGCCAGCAGCTGCAGGCCACGGCCGCTGTTGATCGGGTCGTTGGCGATGGCCACGCTGGCGCCTTCGGGCAGGTCGGCGAAGCTTTTGTATTTTTTCGAATACAGGCCGACATTGTTGATGATGCCGGGGGCGTAGGGCACCAGGTTGAAACCTGCGGCCGCCTTGGCGTTCTCCAGGAACGGGATGTGCTGGAAGTAGTTCACGTCGATGTCGCCGCTATTGAGGCTGACATTCGGCGCGATCCAGTCGCTGAACTCGATCAGCTTCACTTCCAGGCCTTGCTTGTGTGCTTCTTCCACAGCCGCTTCCAGCGGGATGGCGAAGGCCGCGGTGGTACCGATCTTCAGCGGTTCGGCAGCCAGGGCGCTGGCGCTCAGGCCAAGGGTGAGGGCAACGGCCGCGACGGGCCGGAACAGTTTTTCAAGCATGGTGCAGGGCTCCAGTCGGGGTAGGGGCAGAGGCAAAGCGGTAAGCCGAGCCAGGGTGGTCGGCGGGCAGGTAGGGGTGGTCGGCCTGGAACAGCTTTTCGCGCAATGTGCCTTCGGCGTAGGCGGTCTTGTAGCGGCCGCGCTGCTGCAGTTGCGGGATGACCAGCTCGATGAAGTCCTCGAAGCTTTCCGGGGTTACGGTGCGGGTCAGGTTGAAGCCGTCCAGGCCGGTTTCATCGATCCAGGCGATCAGTTGCTCGGCCACCTGCTCCGGCGCGCCGACCAGGGTCACGTAGCGGCCGCCCAGGGCGTGCTGCTGCAACAGGCGCCGCCGCGTCCAGGCGTTGTCCTGCAACTGGCGCGTGGCGGACTGGATGGCGTTGCCCTGGCGGAAGGCGATCGGTTCGTCCAGCTCGAAGGCGGCAAAGTCGATACCGGTGGAGGCCGCGAAATGCGCGACCCCGGCCTCGGCACTGGCATGTTGCAGGTACTCGGCGTGCCTGGCCTGGGCCTGCTGCTCGGTGGCCGCGACGATCACCGTGATGCCCATGAACACCTTGACCGCCTGCGCGTCGCGCCCAGCGGCCTGAGCGGCGGCACGTACCTTGTCGACCTGGGCGCGGGTGGCGGCCTTGTCCTGGCCACTGATGAACACGCATTCGGCATGGTTGCCGGCGAAGGCCAGGCCACGCGGTGAGCTGCCGGCCTGGAACAGCACCGGCGTGCGCTGCGGCGACGGTTCGCTCAGGTGGTAGCCTTCGACCTGGTAGAACTCACCTTGGTGGCGGACCTTGCGTACCCGCTCGGGCCGCGCGTAGACGCGCTGCTGGCGGTCGGCGACCACCGCATCGTCGGCCCAGCTGCCTTCCAGCAGCTTGTACAGCACCTGCAGGTATTCGTCGGCCTGGTCGTAGCGGCGGTCATGTTCAGGTTGCTGCGCCAGGCCCATGGCCCGGGCGGCACTGTCGAGGTAGCCGGTGACGATGTTCCAGCCCACCCGGCCATTGCTCAGGTGGTCCAGGGTGGAAAGGCGCCGGGCGAACAGGTACGGCGCCTCGTAGGTAAGGTTGGCGGTAAGGCCGAAGCCCAGGTGGCGGGTGACGGCGGCCATGGCCGAAACCAGCAGCAGCGGGTCGTTGACCGGCAGCTGGATCGACTCCTTGAGGGTGACATCCAGCGACTGGCCATAGATGTCGTAGGTGCCGACGATATCGGCAAGGAACAACCCGTCGAACAGGCCGCGTTCCAGCAGCCGCGCCAGGTTGGTCCAGTAGTCGAGGGTCTTGTACTGGGTCGAGGTATCCCGCGGGTGGGTCCACAGGCCGTGGTTGATGTGCCCGATGCAGTTCATGTTGAAGGCATTGAGCAGGATCTGCTTGGCCATCAGATGGTCCCCCGGCGTGGCGGGTTGGCATCGTTGAGGTAGTAATTGCCGATGGCGTGGTACTTCCAGCGCACCGGGTCATGCAGGGTGTGCACGCGGGCGTTGCGCCAGTGGCGATCGAGGTTGTGTTCGGCCAGGGTGGCCTGGCTGCCGCTCAGTTCGAACAGCGTCGTGCTGGCTGCAAGGGATATCTCGGTGCTGATGGCGCGGGCTTCGGCGACGGCGATGGAAGCTGCGGCAACCTTGGCGGCGGTGCTGTCGTCGCGGGCGCGGTCCAGGTATTCGCCGGCACGCTCCAGCAGGGCTTCGGCGGCGTGCAGACGGATCGCCAGCTGGCCGAAGCTTTTCAGCGTCAACGGGTCATCGGTGGCCTTGTCCAGGCCGGAGTCGACCCACGGCCGGCTACGGCTGCGCACGAAGTGCAAGGCGTCTTCATAGGCGGCGCGGGCGATGCCGGTGTCGATCGCGGCATGAAGAATCTGCGCCAGCGGGCCGACCGGGGTGGGGCGCTCGAAGGCGCTCTGGAACGGCACCACGTCGGCGGCGCTGACATGGACGTTGTCGAACACCACCGAGCCGCTGCCGGTGGTGCGCTGGCCGAAACCGCTCCAGTCGTCGATCACCTGCAGGCCCTGGCTGTCGGCCGGGACGAACGCCAGGTGCTGCACGCCGTGCTCGTCAACCACCGAGGTGGGAATGCGCTGGGCGTAGATGGCCCCGGTGGCGTAGAACTTGCGACCATTGATGCGGAAACCGTCGCCATCACGGCTCAGGCGGGTAGTGCGGTCGTTGGCAGTCCTGGTGCCCAGTTCGGCCAGGGCGTTGCCGAAGCGACGGCCAGCCAGTACTTCGCCATACAGGCGCTGTTGCTGTTCGGGCGAGCCATTCACCCGCAGCACTTCCAAGGCGTAGAAGTGGTTCTGCGGGATCTGCCCGAGCGAGCCGTCGGCCTGGGCGATGCGGGCGATGACCTTGGCCAGGGTGACATTGGACACGCCGGCGCCGCCGAAGGCCTTGGGCACGCTGATCGCCCACAGGCCGGAGCGGGTGAACAGCTCCAGCTCGGCGTGCGGCAGGCGGCGTTCGCGGTCGCGCAGGGCGCTGTCGCGGCGCAGTTGCTGGGCGATGTCTTCGGCGACGGCCAGGGCCTGGGCATCGTTGATAATGATGGTGGTGGTCATGGTGTGCTCCGGGCTATAGGAGCCGCTTTGCGGCCCATCGCGACACAAGGCCGCTCCCACAGGGATGCCGACACGGGGCTCGTGTAGGAGCGGCCTTGTGCCGCGATGGGCTGCACAGCAGCCCCAAAGCCAAAAAAATCAGATCCAGGAATGCCGCGCAGGCAGCGTGCCGTTGAGGTGGTAAGCGCCCACCGCGTGGTACTTCCAGCGCACCGGGTCATGCAGGGTGTGCACCCGGGCGTTGCGCCAGTGACGGTCGAGGTTGAATTCGGCAAGCGTGGCGCGGCTGCCGGCCAGCTCGAACAGCTTCTCGCTGGCCTGCAGAGCGATCTCGGTGGTCAGCACCTTGGCCTCGGCCACTGCGATCGAGGCCCGCGCCGCGCTTGCGGCGTCGATCGGCGCGGCATTGACTTCGTCGAGGACCCGCGCAGCCTTGCGCAGCAACGCTTCGGCGGCGTGCAGTTCGAGCTTCAGGCGGCCGACGTCGGCAATCACATACGGATCGTCACTGGCGCGCTCGACATTGGCATCGACCCATGGGCGCGACTTCTCGCGGACGAATGTGATTGCATCCTCGATCGCCGCTTCGGCAATACCGGCATCGATGGCCGCTTGAATCAGCTGCGAAGCTGCACCCTGGGTATTGGGAATGTCGCGCTGGCGCCAGTTGTCGATCACCAGCTCGGCCTCCACCGGCACCTGGTCGAGCAGCACGGTGCCGCTGGCGGTGGTGCGCTGGCCGAACCCGGACCAGTCATCGACGATGCGCAGCCCTGGGCTGCCACGGCGGACGAATGCCAGGCGCTGACGGCCTTCGTCGTCCAGCGCCTTGACCGCCACCCAATGGGCGAACAGCGCACCCGTGGAATAGAACTTTTCTCCGCTGATGCGATAGCCGTCGCCGGCCCGGGTAAGCCTGGCCTTGAGTGTGAGGGTATCTTTGGTGCCGCGCTCGGGCCCGGCATTGCCGATGCGCCAGCCGTCGAGCACGCTGCGGTAGATCGCCGCCTGCTGCGCTTCGGTACCGGTCAGGCGCAGCAGCTGCAGGATGCCGAACTGGTTCTGCGGGATCTGCCCCAGGGCCGGGTCGGCGGCGCTGATCAGGCGGAACACTTCGGCGATGGTCGCGAATGACACTTCGGGGCCGCCAAAGGCCTTGGGGACGCTGATGCTGCCCAGGCCGCTGCGGGTGAACAGCTCGATCTCGGCCCATGGCAGTTTGCGTTGCTGGTCGCGGCGGGCGGCCTGCTCGCGGGCGATCTCGGCCAGTTCGCGGGCCGCTTGCAAGGCTTCGGCATCGTTGCGCAGCACCTTGGCTGGCAGCAGCACCGGCGAGCTGTCGAGATCGCTGTGGAATCGGGTATTGGCTTGGCTGGACATCAGTGCCGCTCCTTGGCTGCACTCAATGCCCTGGCGTTGCGCACTGGGGTGATTGTGATCCTGACCATTCCTGACCTCACAAATTGGTTATGTCGCTGTAGCTGATCGCGACGGATGTGTGCTGGTCCGGTGGTCCGGTGGATATACCCTAATGCTTTATAAAAACTTTATGAACTAACTCTTTGGAATATGTATAGAAGGAGGGATTTGTTGCGGATGTGCCGGCTTCTTCGCAGACGCGCCCGCGAAGAGGCCGGCACAGGCTTACTCGGAAGCCGCAGTCCCGAGGAACTTGCGCAGGAATTGCCGGGTACGTTCTTCCTTCGGCGCCGCGAACAGTGCCTTGGCCTCGCCCTGCTCCACGATCACGCCCTTGTCGAAGAAAATCACCCGGTTCGCCACGTCCCGGGCAAAGCTCATCTCGTGGGTGACGATGATCATGGTGCGTCGCTCCTCGGCCAGGCCGCGAATGGTCGCCAGCACTTCACCCACCAGCTCCGGGTCGAGCGCCGAGGTCGGTTCGTCGAACAGGATCACCTCCGGTTCCATGGCCAGGGCGCGGGCGATGGCCACCCGTTGCTGCTGGCCACCGGACAGGCGTCGCGGGTAGGCGTCTTCCTTGCCTGCCAGGCCGACCTTGGCCAACAGGCGCCGGCCCAGTTCGATGGCCTGTTTGCGAGGTGTCTTCTTGACGATCACCGGGCCTTCGATGACGTTTTCCAGGGCAGTGCGGTGCGGGAACAGGTTGAAGTTCTGGAACACGAACCCGGCCTGCTGGCGCAGGCGGCGGATCGCACCTTGCTGGCCACCCAGCGGGCGGTTGGCGTCGATGCTGATGTCGCCGATCTGGATCTGCCCGGCATCGGGTGTTTCCAGCAGGTTCAGGCAACGCAGGAAGGTAGTCTTGCCAGAGCCACTAGGCCCGATGATCGCCACCACTTCGCCCGGCTGCACGGTCAGGTCGATACCGTTGAGCACGGTCTGGCCCTTGAACCGCTTGGTCAGGCCTTTGACTTCAATCATGCTCAATGCTCCTGGTCATGCTGGTTGACGCGCGCTTCCATGCGGTTCTGGAAGTGCGCGAGAATGCTGCACAGCACCCAGTAGATGACCGCGACCGCCACGTACATGGTGAACACCTCGAAGGTGCGCGCGGTAATCAGCTGGGCCTGGCGGAACAGCTCGGGCACCTGGATGGTCGCCGCCAGGGCGGTGTCCTTGACCAGCGAGATGAAGCTGTTGCCCAACGGTGGCAGGGCAGTGCGCAAGGCTTGTGGCAGGATGGCCCGGCGCATGGCCTGGACACGGGTCATGCCGATACTGGCAGCGGCTTCCCACTGGCCGCGGTCGATCGAGGAGATCGCTGCGCGGAGGATTTCGCAGATGTAGGCGGCCATGTTCAGCGACAGGCCGATCAGCGAGGCCGGGATCGGGTCCAGTTCGATGCCGATCTGCGGCATGCCGAAATAGATCACGAACAGCTGCACCAGTAGCGGTGTGCCGCGGAAGAACGACACATAGACCCGGGCCAGCCAGTTCAGCGGCAGGATCTTCGACAGCCGCATCAGCGCCAGGGCAAACCCCAGCAGCAGGCCGAAGAACATGCCGCCAACACTGAGCAGCACGGTATAGCCCGCGCCCTTCAGCAGGAAGGGCGCGGAATCGACAACGAGTTGCAGGCTTTCAGCGATCATTTGGTGACATCGGCACCGAAGTATTTCTCGGACAGCTTGGCCAGCGTGCCGTCAGCCTTGAGCTTGTCCAGTGCCTTGTTGATTGCGGCCAGCAGTTCCGGCTCGCCCTTGCGCAGGGCCACGCCGCTTTCCAGGCGCGAGAAGGCCTCGCCGGCCAGCTGGGTGTCCTTGGCTTTCTGCGCATATTCCAGCGCGGCCAGGCGGTCGATCAGGATGGCGTCGATACGGCCGTTGCGCAGGTCGGCGAACTTGCTCGGGTCGTCTTCATAGGTGCGCACATCGGCTTGCGGCACGTCCTGTTTCACCCACTGCTCGTAGTTGGTGCCCAGGCCCACGCCAACCTTCTTGCCGGCCAGGTCGGCGGCCTTGTGGATGTTCAGCTGCTCGGCCTTCTTCTTCAGGATCAGCGCCTGGATGCCGGAGATGGTGTAGGGCTCGGAGAAGTCGTACTTCTTCTTGCGCTCTTCGGAAATGGTCACCTGGTTGATCACCACGTCCAGGCGCTTGGACTCCAGGGCGGCGAGGATGCCGTCCCACTTGGTCGGCTGCACCTTGGCCTTGACCCCGAGCTCCTTGGCCAGCAGTTCGGACAGCTCGACTTCGAAGCCGGTCAGCTTGCCGTTCTCGTCCTGGAAGCTGAACGGTGGGTAGGTGCCTTCCAGACCGACGTTGATCACGCCTTTTTCCTGGATGGTCTTGAGCTGTTCGCCGGCAAAGGCCTGGCTGAGCAGGCCGGCACCCAGCAGGAGAGCCAGGCTGGCGTTGAGTAGCGGTTTGGCGAATTTCGACATGTGGAAGCCCCGCGCTTGTTGTCAGTGGTGGGTGGCGACTATAGGGTTGGCCATTTAGGCCAGGAAATAATAAAAAATTATTTTATTATTCCTTTTCGTATTTCTATCAGTGCTGGCTGCAATGAGGGTAGGCGAGTATCTGTTTCCCGTCATCGCTGCTTATGCCCGACTTAGTGCAGGATGGAATAAAGCGTTGTTTTTTCCAAGGGATGGATTTGCCGTAGAGTGGATTGCAAGTACGCAGGCCAGGCCCTTTCGCGGGGTAAACCCGCTCCTACAGGTACTGTCGGTGGCTGGGGGAGCGGGTTTACCCCGCGAAAGGGGCGGACCTGCCAATAACAACGAGTCTGGCCTACTCAGGCAGGAGAAAACCGTGAGCGAACAACCTTCATCCGGGCACTGGCAGTTGCAGAGCATTGTCGCCGGCCTGCGCGGCGCACGTGAACAATGGCGTACGCGCAATGGCCGCATCAGTGGCGAGCAAGGCGGGCGTGAGTTGCCTTCGCGCGAGGCGATGCGGCAGATTCTCGAGCAACTGTGCGGCGCGCTGTTCCCCATGCGCCTTGGCCCGGTCGACCTGCGCGAAGAAAGTGAAGACTTCTACGTCGGCCATACCCTGGATGCCGCGCTGACCGCCTTGCTGGCCCAGGCGCGCCTGGAGCTGCGCTACGCCGCGCGGCAAAACAAGGCTGAGCTGGCCGGTGTCGATGCCCACGCGCTGAGCCTGGTCCAGGGCTTTGCCGCCGCCCTGCCGGGCTTGCGTGTGCTGCTCGACACCGACGTGCTGGCCGCCTACCACGGTGATCCGGCGGCGCGCAGCGTCGACGAGGTGCTGCTGTGCTACCCCGGCATCCTGGCGATCATCCACCATCGCCTGGCGCACCACCTGTACCAGGCCGGCTTGCCACTGCTGGCGCGGATCAGCTCGGAACTGGCGCATTCGTCCACCGGCATCGACATTCACCCCGGGGCGCAGATCGGCCCGAGCTTCTTCATCGACCACGGGACGGGTGTGGTGATTGGCGAAACCGCGATCATCGGCGAGCGCGTGCGCATCTACCAGGCTGTGACCCTGGGAGCCAAGCGTTTCCCCAGCGACGAATCGGGAACCCTGCACAAAGGCCTGCCACGCCACCCGATCGTCGAAGACGATGTAGTCATCTATGCCGGTGCCACGGTCCTGGGGCGGATCACCATTGGCAAAGGTTCGACCATCGGCGGCAATGTCTGGCTGACCCGTAGCGTGCCGGCCGACAGCAACATTACCCAGGCCAACCTGCAGCTGGATTGCCAGGACAAGAACTGAACCGATGTTGCCTGCAACCCCACAGCTACCGCACAAGGCTCAACAATTGTGCGGTAGCGGTGGGAGTGGGTTTAGCCGCGATGAGGCCGACCCAGAAGGGCGCCAACCAGCGCCCTGATTCGCATTGAAATTCGATCCATGTTTAACTTGAACGCTTGTTCAATGAAAAACGCTGGTCCGCTGCCGGTGTTCAACAGGAGGATTCCTTTGCTGAACCCGTTCATTCCGAACCTTACGTCATTCGACGAGGTGCGCCGCCCATGAGTGCACCGATACCTTCCCTTGCCAATGGCAAGATCCGCATGAACCCCCCGGTGTTCTATTTCGCGGCGAGCTTCATCCTGCTCTTCGGCCTTGTGGTCATTGCCAACCCGCGCAGTGCTGGCGACTGGTTGCTGGCGGCGCAGAACTGGGCGGCCAACACGGTCGGCTGGTATTACATGCTGGCGATGACGCTGTACCTGGTCTTCGTGGTGGTCACCGCCTTGTCCGGCTACGGCAAGATCAAGCTCGGTGCCGACCACGACGAACCCGAGTTCAGCTACCTGTCGTGGGCCGGCATGCTGTTCGCTGCCGGTATCAGCATCACGCTGTTCTTCTTCTGTGTTTCCGAGCCGCTGACCCACATGCTGCAGCCGCCCCAGGGCGAGGCGGGCACGGCCGAGGCCGGGCGCCAGGCCATGCAGATCCTGTTCCTGCATTGGGGCCTGCACGGCTGGGGCGTGTTCGCCTTCGTCGGCATGGCCCTGGCCTACTTCGCCTACCGGCACAACCTGCCGCTGGCCTTGCGTTCGGCGCTGTACCCGCTGATCGGCAAGCGCATCAACGGACCGATCGGCTACGCGGTGGACGGTTTCGGCATCATTGCCACGGTGTTCGGCCTGGGTGCCGACATGGGCTTTGGCGTGCTGCACCTGAATGCCGGCCTCGATTACCTGTTCGGCATCAGCCACAGCCAGTGGGTGCAGGTGCTGTTGATCGTCCTGATGATGGGCGCGGCGGTCGCCGTGGCTGTCGCCGGGGTGGAGAAGGGCGTGCGGGTGATGAGCGACATCAACCTGTTCCTGGCCTGCGCGCTGTTGCTGTTCGTGCTGTTCGCCGGCCCTACCCAACACCTGTTCAATACGCTGATCCAGAACCTTGGCGATTATCTCGGGGCCTTGCCGCGCAAGAGCTTCGATGTGTATGCCTACGGCGAGAACAGCGGCTGGCTGGGCGGCTGGACAGTGTTCTACTGGGCCTGGTGGATTGCCTGGGCACCGTTCGTGGGGTTGTTCATCGCCCGCATCTCTCGCGGCCGCACCATTCGCGAATTCGTCTTCGGCGTGCTGCTGATTCCGCTGGGCTTCACCCTGGCGTGGATGTCGATCTTCGGCAACAGCGCCCTGGACCAGGTGATCAACCACGGCATGACCGCGCTGGGCCAGTCGGCGCTGGATAACCCGGCGATGAGCTTGTACCTGCTGCTGGAAACCTACCCCTGGAGCAAGACGGTGATCGCCGTGACGGTGTTCATCAGCTTCGTGTTCTTCGTCACTTCTGCCGACTCGGGCACCGTGGTGCTGTCGACCTTGTCGGCGACAGGGGGCGATGCCGACGAAGACGGGCCGAACTGGCTGCGTATCTTCTGGGGCGCAATGACAGCGCTGATCACCAGCGCGCTGCTGTTCGCCGGCAGCATCGATTCGCTTAAGTCGGCGGTGGTGCTGACCTCGCTGCCGTTCTCGCTGATCTTGCTGTGCATGATGTGGGGGCTGCACAAGGCGTTCTACCTGGAGTCGCAACGGCAGATCGCGCAGATGCACTCACTGGCTCCGTTCGCGCAGTCACGCCGCGGGCGCGGCGGCTGGCGTCAGCGCCTGAGCCAGGCGGTGCATTTCCCGTCGCGCGACGAGGTGTACCGCTTCATGGACGACGTGGTACGCCCGGCGATTGCCGATGTGCGCGAGGTATTCGAGCAGAAGGGCCTGGCGCTGATTACCCAGGACGACCCGAGCCATGACAACGTCAGCCTGAAGATTGGCCATGGCGATGAACAGCCGTTCATTTACCAGGTGCAGATGCGTGGCTATTTCACGCCGTCGTTCGCCCTCGGTGGGCTGGGCACGCAGGAGTTGAAGAACCGTCGCTATTACCGGGCAGAGGTGCACCTGAGCGAAGGTAGCCAGAACTATGACCTGGTGGGCTACAGCAAGGAGCAGATCATCAACGACATTCTCGACCAGTACGAACGGCACATGCAGTTCCTGCATCTGGTTCGCTGACCCGTCTTTCCTGCCCAGGCCTGTTCGCGGGGTCGCCCGCGAACAGGCCTGGGCAGGCATCAACTAAAAGGGCGCATCGCCAAGGATAGTCGCCCGATGCATCACCCGCCGGTTCGGCCGGTAGTCATCCACCGCGAAATGCTGGGTCACGCGGTTGTCCCAGAACGCCACGTCATTCTCCTGCCAGCGCCAGCGGATACTGAACTCCGGCCGCGTGGCATGGGCGAACAGCAGCCGCAACAGTGCTTCGCTTTCCAGCTCGCTCAGTTCATTGATGCGTGTGGTAAACCCTTCGTTGACGAACAATGCCTTGCGCCCGCTTACTGGATGCGTACGCACTACCGGATGTGACAACGGTGGGTTGTTACGCCGCGTGGCTTCCCAGCGCGCCAGGTCTTCTGGCGTGGTACCGAAGCGTTCCAGCGGGAACGACTTGGTGAAATCATGGGTGGCGGTCAGGCCATCGAGCATCTCGCGCAGCGGCGCCGACAAAGCCTGGAAGGCAGCGATCCCGCTGGCCCACAGAGTGTCGCCACCGTAGGCCGGCAATTGCTTGGCGCTGAGTACCGCGCCCAGTGCCGGGGTCGGCAGGAAGGTCACGTCGGTGTGCCACACGGCATTGTCACGCACATCGGTGACCGCCGTATCGAGGATCAGCACCTGCGGGGTTTCCGGCACATTGGGGTAGATCGGGTGGATGTGCAGGTCGCCGAAGCGGGCAGCAAAACGTGCCTGCTGCTGCGGGGTGATCGGTTGGTCGCGGAAGAACAGCACCTGGTGCTGCAGCAACGCCTGTTCAATGGCGTCGCGCTGCGTGGCACTGATGTCGTGGCTGAGGTCCACGCCGCTGATCTGGGCGCCGAGCGCCGGGCTGAGTGGGGTGATGGTCAGGCTCATGTCGGTCTCTTCAATCAGGCGCCAGGCTGCTGGCGTGGTCAACAAGGTTCAATGGCTTTGCCCGTGCCAAGGCACCAGCTTGCGTTGCAGGGCGCGCAGGCCCATCTCCAGGGCGAAGGCGATCAGGGCGATCAGCAGGATGCCCAGCACCACCACATCGGTTACCAGGAACTGCGCCGCCGACTGGACCATGAAGCCCAGGCCACTGGTGGCCGCGATCAGCTCGGCGGCCACCAGGGTCGACCAGCCGACTCCGAGGCCGATACGCAGGCCGGTGAGGATATCCGGCAAGGCGCTGGGCAGGATCACATGACGGATCAGCTGGGCCCTGCTCGCCCCAAGCGACTGTGCCGCCCGCAGCTTGGCCGGATCGACCGTGCGCACGCCGGTGGCTGTGGCAATGGCGATGGGCGCGAAGATCGCCAGGTAGATCAGCAGCACCTTCGACAGCTCGCCGATGCCGCACCAGATGACGATCAGCGGCAGGTAGGCCAGCGGTGGGATCGGCCGGTAGAACTCGATCAACGGGTCAAGGATGCCGCGCGCTACGCGGTTGTAGCCGATGGCGATACCCACCGGAATGGCCGTGAGGGTGGCGGCCAGCAGGGCTACGCCGATGCGTCCCAGGCTGGCACCCAGGTGCTGCCACAAGCTGGCATCCATGTAACCCTGGGTCAGCAAGGTCCAGGCCCTGGCCCCGATATCGGCGGGCGCGGGGAGGAACAGCGGCTCGATCCAGCCGGCTGCGGTCACCAACCACCAGGCCAGCAGCAGGCTGGCCAGGGTCAGCGTGCTGATCCAGCGGGTAGCCAGCGGGGCGCGCGGCCTCGTGACTGGCCGGGGTTGGGCGTTGTGTTTGCCGGTGACCGGCAGGTCCAGGCTGCTCATGCACGCTCCTGCAGGCTTTGCCGTTGCGAGAACACCCGCGCCAGCACATGCTCGCGGGTTTCGATGAAGGCCGGGTCGGACTTGATCGCCCGGGCCGGTTCGCCGGCCGCATGGCGCTGGCCGAAATCCAGTTGCAGGCGTTCCACCACGCGACCTGGGTTAGGTGCCAGCAGCACCAGCTCGCTGGCCAGGAACACCGCTTCTTCGATGTCATGGGTAATCAGGAACACCGGTTTGGCCGTGCGTTGCCACACCTGCAGCAGCAGCTCCTGCATCTGCTCGCGGGTGAAGGCATCGAGCGCGCCGAACGGCTCGTCCATGAGCAGTACCCGAGGGTCGGCTGCCAGCGCCCGGGCCAGGCCCACGCGCTGTTTCTGGCCGCCGGACAATTGCCAGATGCGTCGCTCGGCAAAACCGTCGAGGTCGACCAGGGCCAGCATTTCGCGGGCCTTGGCTTCGCGCTCGGCGCGGGGCATGCCGGCCAGTTGCAGGCCGAAGGCGACATTGGCCAGCACGTTCTGCCAGGGCAGCAGGGCATCGTCCTGGAACACCACGCCACGCTCGGCCCCGGGGCCCTGAACGGGTATGCCGTCCAGCGTGATGCGCCCGCCGCTGGGGGCGACGAAGCCGGCGATCAGGTTGAGCAGCGAGGTCTTGCCGCTGCCGGAAGGCCCCAGGGCCACCAGCAGTTGGCGCGGCCCCAGGCTCAGGTTGATGTCGGCCAGCACCGGGGTAGCGGCGCCGGGGTACTGTGCGCTGATGCGCTCCAGCTCGAGCAAGGCCATGGCAGGCTCCGGTCGGTTTCTACAGGCTTAGTTGGGCAGGTATTGGGCACTGACGTACGGCGAGTAGTCCGGCAGTACCGCGTCGACCTTGCCTTGCTGCTTGAGGAAGGTGGCCGTGTCGGTCAGCGCCTGGGTGGTCGGCGTGCCCAGGGCACTGGCCTGGTCGGCTGCCAGCGGGTAGACGTTACCCTGCAGCAGTACCGGGATATCGGTAGGCTTGGCGCCGGACAGCTTGGCCAGCTTGGCGACATTGTCGGGGTTGGCCAGCCAGGCTTTGGGGTCCTTGCGGTAGTCGGCGTAGGCGTCGAGGGTGACCTTGGCGAAGGCCTTGACCACGTCCGGGTGCTTGGCGGCGAAGTCCTTGCGCACGATCCAGGCGTCAAAGGTCGGCGCGCCTTTTGCGGCCAGCTCGCCCGAAGTAATCAGTACCTTGCCGTTTTCCTTGGCCACGCCCAGGGCCGGGTCCCATACATAGGTAGCGTCGATGTCGCCACGCTTCCAGGCAGCAATGATGGCTGGTGGTGCGAGGTTGAGTATCTGCACTTTGGACGGGTCGATGTTCCAGTTTTTCAGCGCTGCCAGCAGGCTGTAGTGGCCGGTGGAGACGAACGGCACGGCGACTTTCTTGCCGACCAGGTCTTGCGGTGTGTTGATACCGTCGCGGGCGACCAGCGCTTCACCGGCGCCAATCTGCGTAGCGATAAGGAAGGTCTCGACCGGCAGCTTGCGCGTGGCAGCGGCGGCCAGCGGGCTGGAGCCCAGGTAGCCGATCTGTACATCGCCACTGGCCACGGCGGTGATCACGTCGGCGCCGTTGTCGAATTTGCGCCAGTCGATGCTGGCCTTGCTGACTTTTTCATAATCGCCATCGACCTGCGCGACTTTGGCGGGGTCGACGGTGGTCTGGTAGGCCACGGTCAGGTCGGCGGCCTGGGCCAACCAGCTGGCGCTGGCGAGGGTCAGGGCGGCAAACAGACGCAGCGGAGCGTGCGGAATCATGGTGAACCTCTCGTCAGCCATTGGTGTGTTGGATGGCGAGAAGGCTAAATGATCTAAGAACAGTAAAATAAATAACTTTTTTGCATTAGCTTAGGAGCCAATTGCTTGGCTTTCACTCAATGGCGAAAAGCGAGAGCGCTGCTAGGCTTTCCCGTCCTGATAGAACGATCTGGAATTAGGTTATGAGCAAACGTTTGCAAATAACCATTGGTTATGAATTGGCAGGCCTTTACAACAAAATTCAGTAACAGTTCCTAACATATTCCAGAAAAATCTTACCAATTCATAAAACGGTCATTTTGGATTTATAGGATTGTCATTATCCTGTAGCGCAGGTGGCGTCTTAGACCAAAGTCGCGAAACGTTTAGAAACGATTGACTTAATGGTCACGCTTTGGGACTAAATCGCCAATCCACGGTGAGCGGGGCAGCAGATCCCGCCGCCAGAGATACACAAGAATTAGAACGTAGAGGAGCAAAATATGTACAAGTCCAGCCTGGCCCTGGCCGTGGCATTGGGGGTTCTCGCCCAACAAGCAGGCGCTGCCGGTTTCGTTGAAGACAGCAAACTGTCGCTCAGCTCGCGCACCATGTACTTCAACGATGACAACCGCGAAAGCGGCATCGACCAGAAGGAAAGCGGTCAGGGCTTCAAGCTTGACTACCTGTCTGGCTTCACCGAAGGCACCGTAGGCTTTGGTGTTGACGTTCAAGCACTGTGGGGCATTCACCTGGACGGTGGCCGTGGTAGCCGCCCAGATGCCAACAACACCTTCTTCCCAAGCGACTCGGATGGCTCGGCAGTCCACGACTGGGCACGCATTGGTGGTAACGCCAAGGCTCGCTTCTCCAAGACGGAAGTTCACTACGGTAGCGCCCTGGCGCCTAACCTGCCGATCCTGGTCTCCAACGATGGCCGTCTGCTGCCGCAAACCTTCGAGGGCGGCACCCTGCAGTCGAAGGAAATCGACAACCTGACCGTCAACGCCGGTCAGCTGACCCACGCGATGGGCCGTGCTTCGAGCAACCGGACCGGTCTTTCCGTTTCTGGCGCCTTCCGTGACAGCAACAAGTTCCAGTTCGCCGGTGGTGACTACAAGCTCACTCCTGACCTGACCCTGCAGTACTACTACTCGAACCTGGAAGACTTCTACAAGCAGCACTTCCTGGGTGCTACCCACGTCTTCAAGATTGCCGACAACCAGTCGTTCAAGACTGACCTGCGCTACTTCGATAGCAGCAGCGATGGCAAGAATGGTCAGACCGGTTACGCCTTCGACAACAACGGTGGCTTCGCGAAGAATACCGGTGAGGTCGACAACAAGACCTGGAGCGCCATGTTCACCTACACCCTGGGTGGCCACGCGCTGATGCTCGGCCACCAGCAGGTGGGTGATGACGGTGGTTTCGTCTGGCTGAACCAAGGTAGCGTCCGCAAGGACGGCGCCACCTCTTCGCTGGAAGGCAACGGCGGCGCGAGCTTCTACCTGTTCACCGACAGCATGATCAACCAGTTCGCCCGCGCTGGCGAAAACACCACCTTCGGTCAGTACTCCTATGACTTCGCGGCTTTGGGTGTTCCAGGCCTCAAGGCTTCGGTGGCCTATCTGCGTGGTGACGACGTACGCAACAAGTCGGGTGATGGCAGCTATAACGAATGGGAACGTGACGCACGCGTCGACTACACCCTGCAGCAAGGCACCCTCAAAGGCTTGGGCTTCAGCCTGCGTCAGGGTGTTTACCGTGGTAGCGGCGAAAGCGCTGCGGACAAAGACCAGACCCGCTTCATCGTGAACTACACTTACAATTTCCTGTAAGCCGTAGCCAAACAAGAAGCCTCGCCTAGTGCGAGGCTTTTTTGTGTCTGCTTGTTAATGTGAAGTTTAGTTATAAATAAATCGTTATTTATTCTTTTTATTTTTATTCGAGCGCAGGCACATTGAACCCACACGCTACAGAACCCAGCACAGGAGCCGCAGCCCATGAGCCTCAAACTCGGCGATATCGCCCCCGATTTCGAACAGGATTCCAGCGAAGGCAAGATCCGCTTCCACGAGTGGCTGGGCAATAGCTGGGGCGTGTTGTTCTCGCACCCGGCCGATTTCACCCCGGTGTGCACCACCGAGCTGGGCCTGACTGCCAAGCTCAAGGACGAGTTCGCCAAGCGCGGGGTCAAGGCCATCGCCCTGTCGGTCGACCCGGTCGACTCGCACCATCGCTGGATCGAGGACATCAACGAGACCCAGAATACCGTGGTCAATTTCCCGATCATCGCCGACGCCGACCGCAAGGTGTCCGACCTGTACGACCTGATCCATCCGAATGCCAGCGACACCCTGACCGTGCGCTCGCTGTTCGTTATCGACCCGAACAAGAAGGTGCGCCTGACCATCACCTACCCAGCCAGTACCGGGCGCAACTTCAACGAAATCCTGCGGGTGATCGACTCGCTGCAGCTGACCGACAACCACAAGGTGGCCACGCCAGGCAACTGGCAGGACGGTGACGACGTGGTGATCGTGCCTTCGCTGAAGGACGAAGAGGAGATCAGGCAGCGCTTCCCCAAAGGTTACCGGGCGGTCAAGCCGTACCTGCGCCTGACCCCTCAACCCAATCGCTGAAGAATTCCTCGTTGCATTGCTCTTAGCCATAGCAGGGATATTCGGGCCGTTTCGACGGCCCTTTTTTATGCCAGGGGGAATTGCAATGGCCTTTTCGTGGGCCGTCTGGATGAAAAGTCGAAATGGAATAAACAAATGAAAAAATATGATTTCTAGATATATGCCGGCGCTGGTAATGTCACGCTCAACCCAGACAAGGAAACGCTGCAATGTTGGTCGTCTCAATCGGTGGTAGCCCCAGTACCCGTTCACGCTCCGGCGTGCTGCTGGAGCGTTCGCGCCAGTGGCTGCAGGACCGTGGTGTCGAGGTGGTGACGTTCCAGGTACGTGACTTCCCCGCCGAAGACCTGCTGCATGCTCGTTTCGACAGCCCGCAGGTGCAGCATTTCCAGCAACTGGTAGCCCAGGCCGATGGCCTGATCGTTGCCACCCCGGTGTACAAGGCCTCCTTCGCAGGCGCCTTGAAAACCTTGCTCGACCTGCTGCCCGAACGGGCCCTGGCCCACAAGATCGTGTTGCCGATCGCCACCGGCGGCAGTATCGCCCACATGCTGGCGGTGGATTACGCACTGAAACCTGTGCTGTCGGCACTCAAGGCGCAGGAGACCCTGCAAGGGATCTTCGCCGACGACAGCCAGATTGCCTACGCAGACGGCAGCAAGCCCGCGCAGCTGGTACCAGCGCTGGAACAACGCCTGCAGGACTCGCTGGAGACCTTCCACGTCGCCCTGGCCCGCCGGCCGCGCCCCGTGGCCCCCGGCGTGCTGAAGGAACGCCTGATCAGCGCTCGCTGGAGTATCTGACCGGCCTTAATTGCTTCACCACCTTACTCGCCCGACAACGAGGCAAGCAGGTGCAACCCGAACCCCATCGCACAGGAGAGCGCCATGCGCACAGTCTTCTTGCGTCGCGGTCTGGTCGCCCTGTTTGCGGCGGCTGTGTCCTTCGGCGCCATTACCCAAGCCCAGGCCGAGAGCCTGCGTATCGGTTATCAGAAATACGGCACCCTGGTGCTGCTCAAGGCCAAAGGCACGCTGGAGAAGCGCCTGGCCGAGCAGGGCGTGCAGGTGCAGTGGACCGAATTCCCTGGCGGTCCGCAGCTGCTTGAAGGGTTGAATGTCGGCTCCATCGATTTCGGTGTCACCGGCGAAACACCGCCGGTGTTTGCCCAGGCCGCCGGTGCCGACCTGCTCTATGTCGCCTATGAGCCGCCAGCGCCGCACAGCGAGGCGATCCTGGTGCCGAAGGGCTCGCCGGTACAGTCGGTCAAGGACCTCAAGGGCAAGAAGGTCGCCCTCAACAAGGGTTCCAACGTGCACTACCTGCTGGTCCGCGCGCTGGAAGAGGCCGGCCTCAAGTACAGCGACATCCAGCCCGTCTACCTGCCGCCGGCCGACGCCCGCGCAGCCTTCGAGCGCGGCAGCGTCGATGCCTGGGTGATCTGGGACCCCTACCAGGCGGCTGCCGAACAACAGCTGCAAGCGCGCACCCTGCGCGACGGCAAAGGCCTGGTCGACAACCACCAGTTCTACCTCGCTACCCGCAACTATGCGACCCAGCACCCCGCGGTGATCAACACCCTGATCGAAGAAGTCCGTGCGGTGGGCCAGTGGTCCCAGGCCAACCCGCAGCAGGTGACCGAGCAGGTTGCACCGCTGCTGGGCCTGCCCGCCGACATCACCCTGACTTCGGTCAAGCGCCAGGGCTATGGCGCCGCAGCGCTCACCCCGGAAGTGGTGGCCGCGCAACAGAAGATCGCCGACACGTTCCAGGCGCTGAAGCTGATTCCCAAGCCACTGAGCATCAAGGACGTGATCTGGACACCCCCGGCCAAGGTCGCCAGTGCACCTTGATTGACTTGCCGCGCCGGGGCCCTGCCCTGGCTGAGCCACCCTTGAGGAGACAACTCCAATGAGCCTGAACATTTTCTGGTTTTTGCCCACCCATGGTGATGGTAAGTACCTGGGCACCGCCGATGGCGCCCGCGCTGTCGACCACGGCTACCTGCAGCAGATCGCCCAGGCGGCCGACCGCCTCGGTTTCGGTGGCGTACTGATTCCTACCGGGCGTTCCTGCGAGGACTCCTGGCTGGTTGCCGCGTCGCTGATACCGGTGACCCAGCGTCTGAAATTCCTGGTCGCCCTGCGCCCCGGCATCATTTCGCCGACCGTGGCGGCACGCCAGGCGGCAACCCTTGACCGGCTGTCCAATGGCCGCGCGCTATTCAACCTGGTGACCGGCGGTGACCCGGACGAACTGGCCGGAGACGGCCTGCACCTGAACCACCAGGAACGCTATGAAGCGTCCGTGGAATTCACCCGTATCTGGCGCAAGGTGCTGGAAGGCGAGGTGGTCGACTACGACGGCAAGCATATCCAGGTGAAGGGCGCCAAGCTGTTGTACCCGCCGATCCAGCAACCACGCCCGCCCCTGTATTTCGGCGGCTCCTCCGAAGCCGCCCAGGACCTGGCTGCCGAGCAGGTAGAGCTGTACCTCACCTGGGGCGAGCCGCCCAGCGCAGTCGCGGAAAAAATCGCCCAGGTACGTGAGAAAGCCGCTGCCCAAGGCCGCGAAGTGCGCTTTGGTATCCGCCTGCACGTGATCGTGCGGGAAACCAACGAAGAAGCCTGGGCCGCCGCCGACAAGTTGATTTCGCACCTGGACGACGACACCATCGCCCGCGCCCAGGCCTCGCTGGCGCGCTTCGACTCGGTCGGCCAGCAGCGCATGGCAGCGCTGCACAACGGCAACCGCGACAAGCTGGAGGTCAGCCCCAACCTGTGGGCCGGCGTCGGCCTGGTGCGTGGCGGTGCCGGTACCGCGCTGGTGGGGGACGGCCCGACCGTTGCGGCGCGGGTCAAGGAATACGCCGCGCTGGGCATCGACACCTTCATCTTCTCCGGTTACCCGCACCTGGAAGAGTCGTACCGGGTGGCAGAGCTGCTGTTCCCGCACCTGGATGTGCAGCGTCCGGAGCAACCCAGGGCTGGCGGCTACGTGAGCCCGTTTGGCGAGATGGTGGCCAACGACATCCTGCCCAAGTCCGTTGCGCAAAGCTGAGGGCCTGGCCATGAGTCGTGCAACTTCCAATAGCCTTGGCCAGCGCCTGGCGCCGTGGGCGCTGCCGGTACTGCTGCTGGCCGCCTGGCAGCTGGCAGTCAGCGCCGGCTGGCTGTCGACCCGCATCCTGCCGGCGCCCAGCGCCGTGGTCAGCGCCGGCGTCGAGCTGGTGCGCAGTGGCGAGATCTGGTCGCACCTGGCCATCAGTGGCTGGCGTGCCGGGCTGGGCTTCGTCATCGGCGGCAGCATCGGCCTGGTACTGGGCTTCATCACCGGCTTGTCGAACTGGGGCGAACGCCTGCTCGACAGCTCGGTGCAGATGATCCGCAACGTGCCGCACCTGGCGCTGATTCCGCTGGTGATCCTGTGGTTCGGCATCGACGAGTCGGCGAAGGTCTTCCTGGTCGCGCTGGGCACGCTGTTTCCGATCTACCTGAACACCTACCACGGCATCCGCAACGTCGACCCGGCGTTGGTGGAGATGGCGCGCAGCTATGGCCTGTCCGGCTTCAGCCTGTTCCGCCAGGTGATCCTGCCAGGCGCCTTGCCGTCGATCCTGGTCGGCGTGCGTTTCGCTCTCGGCTTCATGTGGCTGACCCTGATCGTTGCCGAAACCATCTCTGCCAATGCCGGTATCGGTTACCTGGCGATGAACGCCCGCGAATTCCTGCAGACCGACGTGGTGGTCCTGGCCATCGTCCTGTACGCCGTGCTCGGCAAGCTTGCCGACCTCGCCGCGCGGGGCCTGGAGCGTGTGTGGTTGCGCTGGCACCCGGCCTATCAAGTGGCGAAGAAGGAGGGCGCATGACTGTGCTCAAGGAACAGCCGCCACGCCTGTTGCGTGGCATCCCGCTGGCTTCCAGCGGGCTGCGCAAGACCTTCGGCCAGCGTGAAGTGCTCAAGGGCATCGAGCTGCATATCCCGGCTGGCCAGTTCGTCGCCATTGTCGGCCGCAGCGGTTGCGGCAAGAGCACCTTGCTGCGCTTGCTGGCCGGCCTCGACCAGCCCACGGCAGGGCAGCTGCTGGCTGGCGCCGCACCCCTGGAAGAGGCCCGCGAAGAGACCCGCCTGATGTTCCAGGACGCGCGCCTGTTGCCGTGGAAGAAGGTGATCGACAACGTCGGCCTGGGCCTGTCCGGCGATTGGCGCCCGCGGGCGCTGGAAGCCCTGGAAGCCGTGGGCCTGGCCGACCGCGCCAACGAATGGCCGGCAGCGCTCTCCGGTGGCCAGAAGCAACGCGTGGCCCTGGCCCGGGCGCTGATCCACCAGCCGCGCCTGCTGCTGCTGGACGAGCCGCTCGGTGCACTGGATGCACTGACCCGTATCGAGATGCAGCAATTGATCGAGCGCCTGTGGCGGCAGCACGGCTTCACCGTGCTGCTGGTCACCCACGACGTCAGCGAGGCGGTAGCTGTGGCTGACCGGGTGATCCTGATCGAGGACGGCGAGGTCGGGCTCGACCTCACTGTCGACCTGGCACGGCCCCGGGCGCGTGGTTCGCACCGCCTGGCCGCGCTGGAAAGCGAAGTGCTCAACCGTGTTCTGTCGGCTCCGGGCGCAGCGCCCGAGCCGGATCCTGTCGCTCCTTTGCCCACGCAGCTGCGTTGGGCGCACTGAATGACCCACTTACCAGAATGAAGCCCTAGAGAAGGAAGCAAATCATGACTATCAAAGCCATCAACGTCCGCAACCAGTTCAAAGGTACCGTGAAGGAAATTCTCGAAGGCCCGGTACTGTCGGAAATCGACGTGCAGACTGCCTCGGGCATCGTCACTTCAGTTATCACCACCCGTTCCGTGCGCGAGTTGGAGCTGCAGGTTGGCAGCGAAGTGATTGCCTTCGTGAAGTCGACCGAAGTTTCCATTGCCAAGTTGTAAGCGACCACCACCTGGGCTGCTAGCCAGCCCAGGTGGTGACGCTGCGTTAACTGGCCGGTCGCAGCTGGCCGAACAGCCGGCTGGCTTGCGTCTCGTTCATGCTTCCCCGCCAGGCGCCTGCACCCAGGTCGCGCTCGCTGGCAAGCTTCAGGTGACCCGCCTCTAGCCGGGTGAAACCCTGCACGGGTTTTTGCCGGAAATGAAAGTGCGCATACCACAACGGTTGCCCGGTATTCCGATCATTGATCCGGTATTCCTCCAGATACTCGACCGGGTTGCCCTTGCGGTCCAGTTTCGGCTTCAGCGTGCGTGACCAGGCCACCTCCACCTCTTGCTGCTCGACCAGGTATTCCAGGTAGGCGACGGTCGGCTTTCTGGTCGCCTTGGTCTGAGCGACCCGCAGCTCGCGGCCAAGGTCCTGCATCTGCTCGGCGGCCGCTTTCAGCCGTTGCGAAATGGCGGATTGCTCGGGGGTGATCGATGCTCCGGCTTTCTGGCGAAGCCTGTCGGCAATGAAGCGCAGCTGTTGGGCGTGCGACTGAGCAATGTCCTCCAGGTCGAGGGGAAGCGCATCGGTAGTCTGATAGCGGCGCAGTCTCGCCTGCAGCCGGGCAAGGTCATCCAGTCGCGATCTGGCGGCACCCACGAGTATCGACAAAGGCTGCGTCGGTGCGGAACGTTGCGCTGTGGATAACTGCCACTGGCCGGCTTCGGTCATGGTATAGGCCGTGTGCAGGCGGTCAGAGTTGGGCTGGTCGATGCGCATGTGGGTCTGGCCACCCTGGCTGACGGCTTCGCCAATAAGCGGCCCGTCCACGGTATCGAACAAGCGTGGGCGGCTAGCGCCGCGATTGGGACGGCGGTCGGGGCGTTGCTGGCCGACTTTGGCCCTGCTGAGTTGGGCGTCAATGTCATCCATGAGTTTGCGCATCAGCTGGCGGAAGGCCCCGGTATCGTCAGGCGACAGCAACTCGACGAAATTGTCTTCCCAAGCCTTGAGATGGTTCAGATAACGGGCGTAACGGTTTTGCGCGCTTTCCAGGAAGGCACGCTCCTGGGCACGTGAAAGGCCGGCGCGGGGTAGTTGCAGTTGGCTGGAAAGGGTACTGCGCAAGGCAATGCCCTGCTCGTGGAAGTGATCCATGAATGCAGCTATCTGCGGGTGCTCAACGGCGTTTTCATTGAACAGGCTGGTCGAAAGGATCGTTGCCTGGACCAGCCGCGCATTGTCCACATCCAGGGTGAGCCCTGTTTCTTCCACTCGCATCAGGTAATCGGTCAACGCTCTGCCCTGCAGCTGATTGCGCCTGGTTTGGTGACGTATTGCCAGGCGCTCGATCACTTGCAGTGTTTCAATCATTTCCTGATTGGCCCTCAGCGAAGCCTGGGCCAAGCGTTTCACCACGGTGGTCGGGGCTGAAGGGCCGGGCAGGGCCTGGATGGCCGCGACGGCGAGATCTACCTGAGCCTTGGCCAGGAGAAGGCGGTCAGCGGCCAGGTGCATGTCGAGCACGGTCATCTCGTTGATGTTCGCCTCGCACAGCGCCGTGAACCTGCTGTAATCCGCCCTGCTCAGCGTTGCACGCTGCTCCCTGAGGCGCGTTATGCTGCGCGCGTTGTAGTCGATGTTGCGGTTGAGCTCAGCGCTCAGCTTGTTGCGTGCATCAGCGATCGCAGCACGTTGCGAGTCGCTTGGTTGAGCCCCTTCGGCGATGGCATGCATGGCGCTGCGGTATTCCGCTTGCCTTGTGCTCATGCGCGTCCTGATGCGTATCAACTCGCCGTTTATGTCATGGGCAAGGCTCATACCGGTCAGTTGCGGTGGCTGGCGACGAATTGCCTGACGCCAGTAGGCCACCCCTTGGTTGTAGAGTGTGGTAAGCGCGCCACCACCGCCCTGCAGGCCATCGTTGACCAGAAGCCCGTTCAGCCTGCCAGGCGTTTCCCAGCTACCTTGCTCACTCAGCCGCACAGGTTGGCGATAGGACCGAATGCCTTGGGGTTTGAGCCTCCAGGTAAGGTACGACGGGTCCCACTCGACGCTGTACCAGGTGCCGTGCCTTGCGATATAGCGCTGGCGCGTTACCCCGTGCTCGAACACGCCAGCCCCTTGCGGGAGCGTCGAGGGCAACATCGGGCCAGGGGGCAATTCTGTCTCATAGCCGGCGAATGGGCTGGGGCGCGTCTTGCGAATCGCAGGCACGGCCCGCAGTGGGTCAAGGCGCTGTCGTTGGAGGGTCCGCAGGCGTGCCGCAGCTGCCGGGTTAGCGGGTGTGGTTGCTGCCAGCGGCGCAAGCGAGAGCATGGCGTCGGTGAAGGATTGCAGCAGGCTGACCAGGTATTGGAGGCCTTCTTCCAGGTTGCCACGCTCAAAGGCTCTGACTGTGGCATTTGCCGCATGCCAGCCATCATAAACTGCCATGAGCGTGCCAACACCCGGCACGATACCGAACGCTAACCTCAGCCCCAGGAGCAGATGACGTGTAGCGATTTCTGGCTCGCTGAGCGTCAGGTCGGCCTGGCTGCGTGACGTGGCGCGGTGGCTGCGTATGTGCATGCCCATATCCAGGCGGCATTCATGGGTAGGCAAGGACTCGGAACGGGAGGGCCCAGGTACGAGAAAGCTCTGGAAATTTCGTTGCAGGGCGGTGCTGATGTAGCTTTCATGCTGTTCGGGGTCGCCTGACAGGCTCTGGTTGGCGAGGTATCGCGCCATTTCGCTGTCCAGTGCCATGTCCTGCAGCGCCTGGCAGGCTGCCGTACTGCTTGTGTACTGCCTGACGATCGTGCCGTTGGGAGCATCGGGTATATACAGCAAAGTGAGGTCGCCAGGACCTTCGATCAGGTAGATGCCCGCAAGCCCCACGCTGTCGTTGGAGCCATCTGCCGCGGTGCCTGGTTTGAGCGTGACCGAACGATACGTGATCGTTCTGGCGTTCACATCGTCGAGCTGTTCGTGGCAAAACGTTTCCAGCAGTCGCTGGCCATCGGTCTCAAGGCTGGTCGGTCTGCTCGTCACCAGCATTTGCAGGCGAATGGCGTAAGGGGTGCGAAGGGTCTCCTGGCGCCATTGCACTTGCCATTCCGACTCGTGTTCGAAGCCCAGGTAAGTTTGGGTGATGCGTCTTTCGTAGTCACCGGCGATGTCCAGCTGCTGGATCAGGTCGGCCAGGTAGGCAGGCGTCAGTGCGCTCTGCAAGGAAGTGTCAGCGGCTGGCTCGAACCTGATGTTGGCATTGTTCAGGCGGTGGCGCCGCTCATCATCCAGCGCCCATAACATGAAAGATGCCAGCGAGACTTCGCTGCGCGATTCACTGAATACAGGCACTTCCCGGGAGCCGGCCCCGAGCATTCCCGATTGACCGGTCACTTCACGTTTCAAAGTGACGCTGTCGGCGATGTCGAGGGTAATGTGCGGTACTGTCTGCAGGCCGAATGCCCGGCACAGGTGAGCATTCAGCTTGAGCTGCGCGAACTGCATGCGCGCTGGCAAGCTCAGCTGGAGCAGCTCGGCCGAGTCCCGCAGCGCATTCTTGAGTGTCTTGGTCTGGGTGCTCAGCGCGGCGAGCTGGTTTGCGTCCAGGTGCCGCAGCGTACCCAATTGCTCGGAGAAGTAGCTGCTGCGATTCTTTTCCGCAAAACGTCCCAGCGCTACCGCCCTGGCTTTGTTTTCGCTTATGCACAGTTGCTGTCGGGCTTGCTCCCGGCTGCTGACGCCAGGCAAGGCGGCAACAATGGACGCCACGCAGTGCCGCATGAAATGCGACAAGATCGGCGTCTGGGTGATGGTCACCGACGTTGAGCCAGAGAGGGCGTCGAGGATGTCCGATGCAACGGCTGGCTGCGCTGACTCCAGCAGGGCATCGGGCCATGCGCCATGAAGTGTGGCAAGAAGGCGCCTGGCAAGTGCCGGCTCATCGGCAAAGGCCATCAACCCGCCACGCATGCCTGGCCTGTACAGCAGCACCGTCTGGTCTTGCACTTCCTCGTCATCCGTGGGGATGGCCCGCAAGGTCATGTAGCCACGCAGCGGCCACTTGCGATCTGCGCAGACCAGCTCCAATGTGCTGGCTAGCACGGGACGTTGTAGGCTCGGCTCAGGCCTGTCGATGAGGCTTTCGACCCAACCCAGATGGGTGGCCGACAGTTCACCCAAGGTGTTCTGCAGGCGAGCTTCTTCCAGCAAGGCTTGGCATAAGCCATCGGCGATGTGTTCTTCATGTGTTTCTTCAGCGACCTGTGCCTGCAAGTTGGCACGGCTCACGGGTTCAGGCAACGCCAGCAAGTATGCGTCATGTGCGTCCTGAAGCTGGTCGAGCGACGCCTGGCGCTCGCGTAACAGCGACACCTTTTCCGACGTGAGTTCCAAGGTATCGCCCAGGTAGTGTTCCAGAAGATTCTCCTGGCGCTCGACACACTGTTGGCGCCACCCCGCAGGCAGGTGTTGCTCCAGGCAGGCAAAATGCACCTCCTCATCAGGTAACGCAGTGTCTTTTGCAATCACTTCCTCGATGGCTGCTTCCACCTCTGGATGCAGATATTGCGCAACCATTGCACTGCGCTGGTTTTCCCAGGCTCGCAATGCAGTCCAGTCCAAGGGGGAGGTTTCACTTTGCCTGCAGGCCTCGAGCAGGTAGTGGTCGGTAATTTCCTGGTGTTGGCGCAGGGTTTCTTCCATGAACAGGCTGATGCCATCGCCTTGAGTATCGGTAAACACAACGTCGTCGCGGTTGCCTTGGGTCACCGGCGACCTTGGGTCCGCCCAGAACCTGAAGCGGTTCTGGTAGACCCAGTCGCGCAGGCTCTCAAGGTTGGCGAATTGCTGCACGCTGTCCGGTATACCCGGTAGATAGATCAGCCAGTGGGTTTGGCCGGATACCGGAGCGATCAACAGCGCGACGGTGCTGGTCAGGTACCTGTTGGTCGGCAATCGCCATTGCAGTTGCGCATAGCGTGGTGAAGGCTGCCGGCCTTGCAGCCAGCTTTCGAGGCTAAGCGTGCCTTGGCCATAGGCAATGTCCAGGCTGCTGATCAGATGCTGACGCAGCAGGTTTTCGGCGTGAGATTGGCGGGAAATGCCAGTCCCCGGCATGCGTCCTTCCCAGTAGTTAAGAGGGGCGCGCAGCTTCGCAGCGTTGACGATCGGGGTAAGGTGGCTGGCCCATTGTGCGGCGGTCAATTGCGCATGTGCTGTCTGTTCGTCGAAACCCCAGGTAGACCAATCGGCAAAGGGGGTGGCGAACGCCGGGTTGGCCAGCAGGCGTGCAGCGAAGGTCAGCAAGGTTATCTGGCTGTCGCCATGGCGCAAGCCACAGGTGTCAGGCGAGACGTGCAGCTCCGCCTGCAATGCGCCACGCACTATCTGTTGCAAATCGGGCGCCTGGCTCAACAGGCTTCGCAGCTGCATGGCGCCATTGCCCAGGGTTTTTCGAGCGGCTACCAACAGGTTGCCCATACCCGACAGTTGGCGGTCGAAACCGACACGGTCGGCCAGGTCGAGTGTTTCCAGGGTAGCAGCAGGAGGGACTTTTGAGGTGTGCATCAAACAAGGTCTCTTTGAGGTCGCGCGTACGCAGAAACCTCATTGAAACCACTTTGATGTGCTATCCGGCCGTAGATATGTCTGCTCAGGCGCCGATGCGCCTTGGCAGAAACGGCGGCAGGTAGAGCGCCAGATAAGCCTCGAACACGCGCATACCTTCTTCTGCCATGCGCGGGGTGATTTGTTCGAA
Organism: Pseudomonas sp. BCRC 81390; assembly: GCF_030341915.1. NCBI lineage: Bacteria > Pseudomonadati > Pseudomonadota > Gammaproteobacteria > Pseudomonadales > Pseudomonadaceae > Pseudomonas > Pseudomonas sp. BCRC 81390. The sequence continues at coordinate 95,310 of NZ_JATAAG010000025.1, forward strand.
CAGCTGTATCGAGCGCGCGTAGACGCGGTCGCTCAGTTCCATGGCCAAGGCGAAGACATCCACATCGCTCGGCATCGCTGGCAGCTGGAAGTGACGGCTGAACAAGCTTTGCAGAAGCTCGCCCAGCTCCATGTCGTGCAGCCTGTCGGCTTGGACCACTTCGCTCAGACCATGCTGCGCCAGGATCAACTGCCGCGCTGCGGCATCTTCGTTATAGACGTCGAGCATGCGCCGTTCGATCAGCCGCGAGAGCTGGTGCCAGGTCTCGAAGGCGCTGCTGTCGATCGGTGCGCTCAAGGCCTCGCGAAAGGCTCGGTGTACATCGGCGGTCAAGGCTTCCAGCAATGCGGGAACACTGGCGAAGAAATGGTAGACCGAGGAAGGCGGGATCTGCGCCCGCTCTGCCACGCTATAGATCGAAAGCGCCGCCACCCCTTGCTTGGCCAGCAGCTCGCGGGCGGCCGCCAGGATCGCCTCGATCCTCGCCTGGCTGCTGGCGCGTGGCTTGCGCGGGGTAGCGGTGCGGGTCATCAGTTACTGATCGCCAGGATGCTGGCCTGGTAAGCGCCGACGAACAGGTCGAAGTCGCCGACTTCCTGCTGTTCCAGGCGCGATTGCTCGACCAGCGAGTCGCGAGCGAGGGTTTCGAAGGCCTGCTGGCGCGCGACCGGCAGTGGCTGCTCACGGAAGGTTTCGGCATGGATGCGGCTCTGGCGCAGGGCGAACTTGACGAAACTTTCGTCATGCTCGGTCATGCGCGCCAGGACTTGCGCCGATGGGGTCAGCGAGGCGTCGTCGACTTTGGCCTGCTGGGCGTCCAGGGCCTTGGCGTGTTCTTCACCGCCTTGCGCCTGGTCGAGCAGGTCGGCCAATTGGCGGATGCGCCCGATCAGTTCGCTGGCCCAGTCCTTCAGGCTGATCGCCTGGCCATTGCGCTGCAGTTCCAGGCCCGGGCGACGGCCTTCCTTGACCACGGTCAGGAAGTTGCTGGTGCACTGGCCGCACTCGCCGTTATCCAGTTGCGGGCTGTCCTCCAATGCGCAGAACAGCAGGAATGCATCCAGGAAGCGCGCTTCGGTAAGGTCGATGCCCACCGGCAGGAACGGGTTGATGTCGAGGCAGCGTACTTCCACATACTGCACGCCGCGCGAGGTCAGGGCCTGGATTGGCCGCTCGCCGGTGTAGGTGACGCGCTTGGGGCGGATGTTCGAGTAGTACTCGTTTTCAATCTGCAGGATGTTGGTGTTCAGCTGTACCCACTCGCCGTCCACGTGTGTGCCGATTTCAACGTACGGCGGGTAGGGCGTGCCCACCGCCTTGCGCAGGCTGTCGGTGTAGCTGGCCAGGTTGTTGTAGCACGGTGTGAGGCCCGCCTGGGCGTTGCTCTGGTAGCCCAGGTCGCTCATGCGCAGGCTGGTGGCATAGGGCAGGTACAGGGTTTCGGCGTCGAGCTCTTCGAGTTGGTGCGGGCGGCCACGCAGGAAGCCCTTGTCCAGGGCTGGCGAGGCGCCGAACAGGTACATCAACAGCCAGCTGTAACGGCGGAAATTGCGAATCAGCGCGATGTAGGCCGACGACTGGTAGTCGCGGTCGCTTTCGCTGCTGCCTTCGGCACTGCGCAGCAGAGGCCACAGCGCCTCCGGCAGCGAGAAATTGTAATGGATACCGGCGATGCACTGCATGGTGCGGCCGTAGCGCAGGGCCAGGCCCTTGCGGTAGACGTGCTTGAGCTTGCCGATGTTGGAGCTGCCGTATTCGGCGATCGGGATGTCTTCCTCGGCCGGTAGCGTGCACGGCATCGATGGGCTCCACAGGTATTCGTCGCCCAGCTTGCTGTAGACGAAGCGGTGGGTTTCTTCGAGGCTCTCGAGCACCTTGGCCGGGTCGGACAGCGCCGGAGTGATGAACTCCAGCAGCGACTCGGAATAATCGGTTGTGATCTGTTCGTTTGTCAGCGCCGACCCCAGGGCTGGCGGATGTGGGGTCTGGGCCAGGCGACCTTCGTCGGTCACGCGCAGGCATTCACGCTCAATACCGTGCAGGCACTGCTTGAGCAGGGGAAGATTGGCGCCGAGCAGGCTCAGGCGGCGGTTGAGGAGGTCGCTCAAGATGTATTCCTTCACGCGTCAGTCGCCCCAATATGGGGGTAGAGATAACGGTCTACAAGGGTAGGAAGAAAGGAACTGGCGTTGTCGCCTGGTTTACGCGGTTCCAGCAGTGCCAGCGCACTGCTGAAAATACCGCACATTCCGCTTGGTGGGCTAGAGAACCGCGAAGGTTCCTTGCGCTTTCGCCACCAGTTTGTCGCCCTGGGCTACGTCGGCGTCGACCACCAGGGTGCGCCGGCCGGCATGCAAGACGCGGGCGGTGCACAGCACTTCGCCATCGCTGACGGCGCGCATGTAGTTGATCTTGCACTCGATGGTCACGCTTTGCTGGTCAAAACCATGGCTGGCCGAGCAGGCCAGGCCCATGGCAATGTCCACCAAGCTGAAGATGGCCCCGCCGTGCAGCTTCTGGCCCCGGTTGCGCAAGTGCGGCCCGAGGGCCAGGGCTACCTCGGCAACACCTGGCTCCAGGTGTTGCAGGCGGCAGCCGAGCAGCTGGCTGAAGGCGCTTTCGACGTATTCGCCTGGAACGTCCATCACTTCTTCTTCAACTGCTTGGCGTTGGCGAACAGCGCGGCCATGGCATTGTTGGCTGGGGCGGCAGTGGCGGTTTCGCGCTGGCGCGGTGCCTGCTGCTGGCGGTTGGCGCCGCTGCCACGGTTGCCGCCGCGATTGCCTTCGACCTTCTCGCCCGGGGTGTCACTCATGCGCATGGACAGGCCGACGCGCTTGCGCGGGATGTCCACTTCCATCACCTTGACCTTGACCACGTCGCCGGCCTTGACCGCCTCACGCGGGTCCTTGACGAACTTTTCCGACAGCGCCGAAATGTGCACCAGGCCGTCCTGGTGCACCCCGATGTCGACGAAGGCGCCGAAGTTGGTGACGTTGGTCACCACGCCTTCGAGGATCATGCCTGGTTCCAGGTCCTTGAGGTCTTCGACGCCGTCCTGGAAGGTGGCGGTCTTGAATTCCGGACGCGGGTCACGGCCAGGCTTGTCCAGTTCCTGCAGGATGTCGGTGACGGTTGGCAGGCCGAAGGTTTCATCGGTGAATTGCTTCGGGTCCAGGCGCTTGAGGAAGCTGCTGTCACCGATCAGCGAACGGATGTCGCGGCCGGTGTCGGCGGCAATACGCTGCACCAGTGGGTAGGCTTCAGGGTGCACTGCGGAGGCGTCCAGCGGGTTGTCGCCGTTCATCACCCGGAGGAAGCCGGCGGCCTGTTCGAAGGTTTTCTCACCCAGGCGGCTGACTTTTTTCAGCGCCGCGCGGGTCGCGAACGGGCCGTTGGCGTCGCGGTGGGCGACGATGTTCTGCGCCAGGGTGGCGTTGAGGCCGGAAATACGGGTCAGCAGTGCCACCGAGGCGGTGTTGACGTCGACACCCACGGCGTTCACGCAGTCCTCAACCACCGCGTCCAGGCCACGTGCCAGCTTTACCTGGGAGACGTCGTGCTGGTACTGGCCGACGCCGATGGATTTCGGGTCGATCTTCACCAGCTCGGCCAGCGGGTCCTGCAGGCGGCGGGCGATGGAAACAGCGCCACGGATCGACACGTCGAGGTCCGGGAACTCGCGGGCAGCCAGTTCCGATGCGGAGTACACCGAAGCGCCAGCTTCGGAGACCATGACCTTGGTAATCTTCAGTGCTGGATACTTCTTGACCAGTTCGGCCACCAGCTTGTCGCTTTCGCGGCTGGCGGTGCCGTTGCCGATGGCGATCAGCTCCACCGAATGCTTGGCGCACAGCGCGGCCATGATGGAGATGGTGCGGTCCCAGTCGTTCTTCGGCGCGTGCGGGTAGACCGTGGTGTGGTCCAGCAGCTTGCCGGTGGCATCGACCACGGCGATCTTGCAGCCGGTGCGCAGGCCCGGGTCGAAGCCCAGGGTCGCGCGCGGGCCGGCCGGGGCGGCCAGCAGCAGGTCGTGCAGGTTGTGGGCGAAGACATTGATCGCCTCGCCTTCGGCGTTGTCGCGCAGTTCGCCGAACAGGTCGGTTTCCAGGTGGGTGTACAGCTTGACTTTCCAGGTCCAGCGCACCACTTCGCCGAGCCACTTGTCGGCCGGGCGGTTGCGGTTCTCGATGCCGACGTGGTTAGCGATCATCAGCTCGCAGGGGTGCAGGGTGCCAGGCAGTTCTTCGCCAACCTTGAGCGAGGCGCTCAGCACGCCCTCGTTGCGCCCACGGAAAATCGCCAGGGCACGGTGCGACGGCGCGTTGCGCAGCAGTTCGTCATGGGCGAAGTAATCGCGGAACTTGGCACCTTCCTCTTCCTTGCCGGGCACCACGCGGGCGCTGAGCACGGCTTCCTGCTTGAGGAACCTGCGCAGCTTGTCGAGCAGGGCGGCATCCTCGGCGAAGCGCTCCATGAGGATGTACTTGGCGCCTTCCAGCGCCGCCTTGACGTCGGCCACGCCTTTGTCGGCGCTGACGAAGCGTGCGGCTTCGCTTTCCGGGGCCAGGTCGGGGTTGTTGAACAGGCCATCGGCCAGCTCGCCGAGGCCGGCTTCCAGGGCGATCTGGCCCTTGGTGCGGCGCTTCTGCTTGTATGGCAGGTAAAGGTCTTCGAGGCGGGTCTTGGTGTCGGCCAGCTTGATCTCGCGGGCCAGTTCCGGGGTCAGCTTGCCCTGCTCCTCGATGCTGGCCAGGATGCTGGCGCGGCGCTCGTCGAGTTCGCGCAGGTAGCGCAGGCGCTCTTCCAGATGGCGCAGCTGGGTATCGTCCAGGCTACCGGTCACTTCCTTGCGGTAACGGGCGATGAAGGGCACGGTCGAGCCTTCGTCCAACAGGCCCACGGCCGCCTCGACCTGCTGGGGGCGTACGCCCAGTTCCTCGGCGATACGGCTGTTGATGCTGTCCATGTAAACCACCTGACATTGATGAATACGGGGGCGCCTGTGGGTCTTTCGCCCGGCGGCGCTGGATGAAAGCCGCGCATTATACCCATCGCAACCGCCTTGCGGTGATGGCGCCCGGCCAGCCGGAACTGGCGCCGGGGGAAAAATCTGCTAACAATGCTCACGCAACGTGCAGCAATGGCTACGCCATAATGCGCGGCGATACCAGAGGAGTAATTCATGACCGGCACGCCAAACACCGCTGAAGGTGAAAAGATTCTCATCGTCGACGACGACCCGGGGCTGAGCAGCCTCCTGGAACGTTTCTTCGCCAGCAAGGGCTACCGTGCCCGCGCGGTGCCCAATACCGAGCAGATGGACCGCCTGCTGCAGCGCGAGGTGTTCAACCTGGTCGTGCTCGACCTGATGCTGCCCGGTGAAGATGGCCTGTCGGCATGCAAGCGCCTGCGCCAGCAGAACAACCAGATCCCGATCATCATGCTTACCGCCAAGGGCGACGAGCTCAGCCGCATCAAGGGCCTGGAACTGGGCGCCGACGACTACCTCGGCAAGCCGTTCAACCCGGACGAACTGATGGCCCGGGTCAAGGCCGTGCTGCGCCGCCAGGCCCCGAGCGTGCCGGGGGCGCCGGGCAGTGAAGACGAGTCGGTCACCTTCGGCGATTACGAGCTGTCGCTGGCCACCCGCGAACTCAAGCGTGGCGACGAGGTGCACATGCTGACCACCGGTGAGTTCGCCGTGCTCAAGGCGCTGGTCATGCACGCACGCGAGCCGCTGACCCGCGACAAGCTGATGAACCTGGCCCGTGGCCGCGAATGGGATGCGCTGGAGCGCTCCATCGACGTGCAGATTTCGCGCCTGCGCCGCATGATCGAGCCGGACCCGTCCAAGCCGCGGTATATCCAGACTGTCTGGGGCGTGGGCTACGTGTTCGTGCCGGACGGGAACGCCGGCAAATGATCCCTCGCCATTGATGAAGACACCGCTGTGGTTTCCGCAAAGCTTCTTCGCCCGCACGTTGTGGCTGGTGCTGATCGTCGTCCTGTTCTCAAAGGCCCTGACCCTGGTCTACCTGTTGATGAACGAGGACGTGCTGGTCGACCGCCAGTACAGCCACGGTGTCGCGCTGACCTTGCGTGCCTATTGGGCTGCCGACGAAGAAAACCGCGACAGGATTGCCGAAGCGGCGGGCCTTATCCGGGTTACCGGCTCGGGGGTGCCCGAGGGCGAGCAGCACTGGCCCTACAGTGAAATCTATCAACGGCAGATGCAGGCCGAGCTGGGCGATGACACCGAGGTGCGCCTGCGTATCCACGCGCCCCCTGCGTTGTGGGTCAACGCGCCCAGCCTGGGGCCCGGTTGGCTGAAAGTGCCGCTGTATCCGCACCCGCTGCGGGGGCAGAAGATCTGGAACGTGCTGGGCTGGTTCCTGGCCATTGGCCTGCTGTCCACCGCCTCGGCGTGGATCTTCGTGCGCCAGTTGAACCAGCCGCTCAAGCGCCTGGTATTCGCCGCTCGCCTGCTCGGCCAGGGGCGCAGCGTGCGCCTGCCGATCAGCGATACGCCCAGCGAGATGACCGAGGTGTACAAGGCCTTCAACCAGATGGCCGAGGATGTCGAGCAGGCCGGGCGCGAGCGCGAGCTGATGCTGGCCGGGGTGTCCCACGACTTGCGCACACCGCTGACGCGCTTGCGCCTGTCGCTGTCGTTGTTGAACAGTGACAGCGAGCTGAGTGAAGACATGGTCCGTGATATCGAGGACATGGATGCGATCCTCGATCAGTTCCTGGCCTTCATTCGCGATGGCCGTGACGAACCGCTCGAAGAGGTCGACCTGGCCGACCTGGTGCGCGAGGTGGTGGCGCCTTACAACCAGCCGGAAGAACGCGTACGCCTGTGCCTGGAGCCGATTCCGCCGTTCCCGCTGCGCCGGGTTTCGCTCAAGCGCATGCTCGGCAACCTGATTGGCAACGCCTTGCACCATGCCGGCAAGGGGGTGGAGGTGGCCGCTTATGTATCGGGCGACGAAAGTGCGCCGTACGTGGTGCTGAGCGTGCTGGATCGCGGTACGGGCATCGACGAGTCGGAGCTGGAAACCATCTTCAACCCGTTCATCCGCGGCGACCGGGCGCGCGGTGGCAAAGGCACCGGGCTGGGGCTGGCGATCGTCAAGCGGATCGCGGCGCAGCATGGCGGCAACGTGGAGCTGCGCAACCGCTCTGGTGGTGGGATCGAGGCGCGGGTGCGCTTGCCGTTGGGGTTGCTACTGCCGCGCAATGCTGTGTGAGTCTGGTTGGCGGTTCCGGCCCTATCGCCGGCAAGCCAGCTCCACAGCTATTCCGATGGCCGAAGGTTGTGATGCCCCTGTGTGCTTGCCGGCGATAGGGCCGGTACAGGTCTCAATCAGCCTTTACCCTTGGTCCGGGTCTGGTTAGGCCCGCCATTTTTCTCCAGATGCTCGATGATCATCGCCGCCACGTTCTTGCCGGTGGTCACCTCGATGCCCTCCAACCCCGGCGACGAGTTCACCTCCATCACCAGTGGCCCATGGTTGGAACGCAGGATATCCACACCCGCCACGCTCAGCCCCATCACCTTAGCCGCGCGGATGGCGGTCATGCGTTCTTCCGGCGTGATCTTGATCAGGCTGGCCACCCCGCCACGGTGCAGGTTGGAACGGAACTCGCCGGGTTTGGCCTGGCGCTTCATCGAGGCGATGACCTTGTCGCCGACCACGAAGCAGCGGATGTCCGCACCGCCAGCTTCCTTGATGTATTCCTGCACCATGATGTTCTGCTTCAGGCCCATGAACGCCTCGATCACCGACTCGGCCGCCTTGGTGGTTTCGCACAGCACCACGCCGATGCCCTGGGTGCCTTCCAGCACCTTGATCACCAGCGGAGCGCCGTTGACCATCTGAATCAGGTCGGGGATATCGTCCGGCGAGTGGGCGAAGCCGGTAATCGGCAGGCCGATGCCACGCCGCGACAGCAGCTGCAGTGAGCGCAGCTTGTCCCGCGAGCGGGCAATCGCCACCGACTCGTTGAGCGGATATACGCCCATCATCTCGAACTGGCGCAGCACTGCGCAGCCATAGAAGGTCACCGAGGCGCCGATGCGCGGGATCACCGCATCGAAACCTTCCAGCGGCTTGCCGCGGTAGTGGATCTGCGGCTTGTGGCTGGCAATGTTCATGTAGGCCCGCAAGGTATCGATCACCACCATTTCGTGGCCCCGCTGGGTTCCGGCTTCGACCAGGCGGCGGGTGGAATACAGACGCGGATTGCGCGACAGCACAGCGATCTTCATGCAGCACCTGTGACAGGGGAAAGGGTGGCCGGGAAGGCCGGTTTGTCTTGTACGTATTTCAGCCCGGGGTTGACCACCAACTGGCCGTGGATCAGTGCCTTGGAACCCAGCAACAGGCGGTAACGCATGTTCTTGCGGCAGGCCAGGGTGAACTCCACCTCCCACACACCATCGCCCAAGGCCAGTGACGTGCGGATGACATAGCGGGTCTGGGCCTGGCCGTTGGAGCTCTTGATGGTCTTCATGGTCACCAGCGGTGCCTCGCAGCGACGGTGGCGCAGTTGCACCACCGAACCCAGGTGGGCAGTGAAGCGGACCCAGGGCTGGCCGTCGCGCTCGAACGGTTCGATTTCGGTGGCATGCAGGCTGGAGGTGCTGGCACCGGTGTCGATCTTGGCACGCAACCCGGCCACGCCAAGGTCGGGCAGGGCTACCCACTCGCGCAGGCCAATCACTGTCAAATGGTCAAATGTCTTCACGAAACGCACCCTGCTGATGAGGTGTTGAACTGTAAGCACGGCGGGGATTTTTTGCATCCGCTCGTTACGGTAGTACAGTTCGATGAAACACAGCGTTCGAGGTAACGGGATGGCACAAAAAGCCGAAGACGATGACAAGGTCCGCCTGGACAAATGGCTGTGGGCGGCTCGCTTCTACAAGACTCGCGCCCTGGCCAAGGCAGCGATCGAGAGTGGCAAGGTGCATTGCCGGGGCGAGCGCTGCAAGCCGGGCAAGGAGCCGCGGGTTGGCGACGAGTTCGTGCTGCGCACCGGGTTCGACGAGCGCACGGTGGTGGTGAAGGCGCTGTCGGTGGTACGGCGTGGGGCGCCGGAGGCGCAGACCTTGTACGAGGAGACCGAAGAGAGTGTGCGTCGGCGTGAGCAGGCGGCGGAGATGCGCAAGGCAGGGGCCATGGGGGTGACGACCGATGGCCGGCCGACCAAGAAGCAGCGGCGGCAGATTCACCAGCTGCATGGCAGTTTCGATTGAAAGGGGCTGCGCAGCAGCCCCATGGCCTTAACGGGTGACGGCCATCCGTCCGATCAACGGTAATTTGCTCAACAGGTTGAACAACGGCGCTGTCCAGCGCATCAGCGCCGCACTGCCCTTGGCCGCCAGCGGCGTGTAGTAGCTCCAGCCCAACGCCAGCACGGCCATCAGCAACCCGCCAATGTAGTCATCCTGCCCCCAGTGCGCACCGGCCACCAGGCGCGGCAGCATGAACAGCAGCGCCAGCCCCCAGATAACCAGATACTGCACCAGGCGCCGGCTGAACACGTTCATGAACAGTGCCCAGATCAACAGCACCGAGGCGTGGTCGCCGGGGAAACTGTTGCTGGAGCGGTCCTTCAGCTCCCAGGCCTTTTCCAGGTTCGGATAGTAATCGCTCAGGTGCACGACGTTGTCGAATACCATCGAGGGGCTATCGTGTTGCCAGCCCATTGCGTTTACCCACTTGGAAAACAGCGCGCGAATCACCACTAAGAGGATCAGCGTGACCAGAAAGCCGAAGAAGGCTTGGCGAACCTGCGCTGCCTTGAATACCCAGTCGCCACGAATCAGCACTGCCAGCAGGATCAGGCCAACGACGATGTCGAACGGACGCAGGCTGCCGACCGTCCAGATGTAGCGCCAGCTGGCATTGTCGGCCAGCGGTGCATTCAGGCTGCGGAACAGCCATTCGTCGAAAGTCAGACACAGGATCTGGCCAACGGGCCATAACCAGAAACACAGTAGAACGATGGGAAGCAGCGTACAGGCTGCCAATGGCCCGAAGGACCACCTTGCTTGGAACAGTGGTGGATTATCCATAAAATACCTCTATTGCAAACAGGACGCGGAGCGCGTCGTAAGCGCTCTATAACGGGGTTCTCGCTTGTTTTTCGACAACCCTTGTAACCATTTTGTCATTATTCTCAGATAGCCAAAACCTATGAGCGACTTGCCTGATACCGATTTCACCCAACGTTTCATCTTCGACGAGCGCGATGTGCGCGGCGAGTGGGTGTCTCTCGATGACAGCTACGCCGCGGTGCTGGCACGTCATGAATACCCGCAGCCAGTGCAGGCTCTGCTCGGTGAGCTGATGGCCGCCACTGCCTTGTTGGTGGGGGCGCTGAAGTTCGATGGCCTGCTGGTTCTGCAGGCGCGTTCGGCGGGGCCGATCCCGCTGCTGATGGTCGAATGCTCCGGTGACCGCGATATCCGCGGCATGGCCCGCTACGAAGCGGACCAGATCCCGGCCGCTGCGACCTTGTCGCAGCTGATGCCCGACGGTCACCTGACCCTGACCATCGACCCGGTCAAGGGCCAGCGCTACCAAGGCACTGTCGACCTCGATGGCAGCAGCCTGTCGGAGTGCTTCACCAATTACTTCGTGCAGTCGCAACAGCTCAATACCCGTTTCTGGCTGCATGCCGAAGGCGGCAAGGCCCGTGGTCTGCTGCTGCAGCAACTGCCGCGCGATCGCCAGCCCGACGACGAAGAGCGCGAAGAAAGCTGGCAGCACGTGGTGGCCCTGGCCACGACGCTAAAGGCCGAGGAATGGGCGCTGGACAACGAAACCCTGTTGCACCGCCTGTACCACGAAGATGCCGTGCGCCTGTTCGACATCCAGCCGCTGCGCTTCAATTGCAGCTGCTCTCGTGAACGTTCCGGCAATGCGCTGGTCAGTCTGGGCGAGCAAGACGCCAAGGCGTTGGTGGAGGAGTGCGGCGGGCAGGTCGAGATCGATTGCCAGTTCTGCAACGAGCGCTATTTCTTCGACGCCAGTGACGTGGCGCAATTGTTTGCCGGTGGCGGCACGGACGTAGCCTCAGAAACTCGTCACTGAAACGTTTAACTACAGGATAATCTCCTGTCGAATTGCGCAAAAGCGCAGTTCTGACAGGAGGGGCCTACTTTTTTTGGGCGTTTCTGGCATAATCCGGCCACTTTTTTCGCTGTAGTAGTTTTTTCGAGACAACTACAAAACGTTTGGAGCACTCGGCCTCGGGCCGGATGGGGTATCTCATGACGCAAGCCAACAACACCGTGTACACCGACCTGAGCGTCGATGAGCTGGTAAAAGAAGCGCTGCAACGCGGTGAAGGCGTACTAGCCGATACTGGCGCACTGGTCGTGGAGACTGGTCACCGTACTGGCCGTTCGCCGGCGGACCGTTTCATCGTCGAAGAACCTTCCACCCAGGACGCCATTGCCTGGGGCCCGATCAACCGCAAGTTCCCGGCCGACAAGTTCGATGCCCTGTGGGACCGCGTCGAGGCGTTCAACAACGCCCAGGATCACTTCGTTTCCTACGTTCACGTAGGGGCGGCTGCCGAGCACTACCTGCCGGTGAAGATGACCACCCAGACTGCCTGGCAGAACCTGTTCGGTCGTTGCCTGTTCATCAACCCGGAGCAGTACAACCCGGCTGGCCGCAGTGAGTGGCAGATCCTCAACGTGGCCAACTTCGTCTGCGAGCCTGAGCGTGACGGTACCAACTCCGACGGTTGCGTGATCATCAACTTCGCCCAGAAGAAGGTGCTGATCGCTGGCATGCGCTACGCCGGCGAAATGAAGAAAGCCATGTTCTCGGTGCAGAACTTCCTGCTGCCGGCTGCCGACGTACTGCCGATGCACTGCGCTGCCAACATCGGCGAAGCCGGCGACGTGACCCTGTTCTTCGGCCTGTCCGGCACCGGCAAGACCACCCTGTCGGCCGACGAAAGCCGTTACCTGATCGGTGACGACGAGCACGGCTGGGGCGAGGGCGTGGTGTTCAACATGGAAGGCGGCTGCTACGCCAAGTGCATCGACCTGTCCGAGAAGAACGAGCCGGTCATCTGGAAAGCCATCAAGCACGGTGCAGTGCTGGAAAACGTCGTGCTCGACGCCAACAAGCATGCCGACTACACCGACGTCAGCCTGACCCAGAACAGCCGTGCGGCCTACCCGCTGGAGCACGTGGCCAAGCGTTCCGAAGCGAACCTGGGCGGCGAGCCGAACGCAGTCATCTTCCTGACACCTGACCGGTGTTTTGCCGCCGGTGTCGATCCTGAACAACGAGCAGGCGGCCTACCACTTCCTGTCCGGCTACACCGCGCTGGTCGGTTCCACTGAAATGGGTTCGGGTGGCGGCATCAAGTCGACCTTCTCCACCTGCTTCGGCGCACCGTTCTTCCCGCGTCCGGCTGGCGAGTACGCTGAGCTTCTGATCAAGCGTATCAATGGCTTCAACTCCAAGGTCTACCTGGTCAACACCGGCTGGACCGGTGGTGGCTACGGCGTTGGCAAGCGCTTCAGCATTCCGACCACCCGTGCGGTGATCGCTGCGATCCAGAGCGGCGCGCTGGTCGGTGCCGAAACCGAGCACCTGGACATCATCAACCTGGACGTGCCGAAGGCTGTTCCGGGCGTTGAAACCGAACTGCTCAACCCGCGCACCAACTGGGCTGACAAGGCGGCCTACGACGAGGCTGCCAAGGGCCTGGCCAAGCTGTTCATCGAGAACTTCAAGAAGTTCGACGTATCCGACGCCATCAAGGCTGCTGGTCCGCAGCTGTAAGCTGCAGCCGGTTGCAACGAAAAGCCGCCCCTCGGGGCGGCTTTTTTGTTACTCCCGGCTGGCAAGCGCCTCTACAAAGGGCCAGCACCAGCAGCGGAAATCGGGTTTTTCTGTTTCACTGTCAGCATCCATCGCGAAGACAAGAGCCAGCCAGATGACCGAAGCCCCCCAGCGCACTGCCTTCTCCCATTTCCACCCCATCCTCACCCGTCCTCAGGACAACGACGTCAACGGCCACATCGCCGGTGCCACCGTGCACGGCTTCTTCGAAACCGCAATCCAGGGGTTCCTCGTCGAACAGGTCGAACTGGACCTGCGCGACGGCGAGCTGGCAGCCTTCGTGGTCAGTTCCGCAGCGGATTTCTATGCGTTGCCGGGCTTTCCGGATGTACTGGAAGTCGGGTTGGGAGTGGCGCGCCTGGCGGGCAGTACGGTGCAGTACCGCCTGGCGCTGTTCCGTCCGGGCGAGCCGGAGGCCTGTGCGGCAGGGACGGTGGTGCAGGTGTTCATCGAACGCGCCAGTGGACGGCCTGTAACGCTGCCAGAGACGTTGCAGGTGATCCTGTCCGGCGTCACGCTGGAACTGCAGGCATGAAAAAGCCCCGCTGGCAGGGGCGGGGCTTTTGTCGCCGGGGCAGGGGCCCCAGGCATTAGTCGCGCCAGTGGCGCTTGTGCTTGCGGTGACCGTAGTGGTGGCCACGGTCCCAGTGACGGCGGTCGTCATCATAGCCACGACGGTAGCGGCGGCCATCGTGGTAATCATCTTCGTCGGCTTCCTTGCCCAGGTAGTTACCCAGTGCGCCACCGGCGCCACCGCCGGCTGCTGCGCCAATGTAGCTACCGGTAGTGCCGCCTACCGAGCGACCGACTACGTTACCACCTGCCGCGCCCAGCGCGCCGCCGATTGCGGCCTCGCCACGCTGGCGTTTGTCGGCACCCAGGGCGCCACCCGCTGCGCCGCCCAGACCCGCACCAATGGCGCCGCCTGTGCTACCGCCGATGGAGTTGCCCACGACAGAGCCCAGTACCCCACCCAATGCGCCGCCAATGCCGGCTTCGGTGGTGCCGCCTGCCATGGCAACGCCGCTGAGCAAGCTGAAAGACAACAACAATATCGAGGAGTACTTCTTCATCAAGAGAGCCTCATAGGGATGACGAGGCGAATTTGAGGCTAACAAGCCCGCCTTGCAATGGAAATCCGACGAGTAACACGAGTTGTACACAATTCTCTAAGTTGCTGTATTTACAGTGAAACTTTATCGATTTTTCGCTGTCTGAGACTTTTATGACGAAGCCCTGAACCGCACTGGAACAGGGCTTTTTCGTTTTTGGCGGTGGGGCTCCTGGCCTCTTTGCGGTTATAGCCGATTCCACGGAAACACCACTTCTCAGGTTTGTAATTTTCCCTGTAGGGGTATCAGCCGCGATCATTGGTGCCCATCCATCGCGCCGCCTGTTTTGCGGATAAATCCGCTCCTACACACTCGGCTTCGACTTGACGCTGCACCTGTACAGGCGGCTTTGGCCGTGAACAGGCCGACGCAGTCTAGAGGATTCGCCCGTCGCCCTGCGCCCGCTCCAGCTTGATGGCAATGAACTTCGAGGTCGGTGTGTAGCTGCCATCACCAACGCTCTCCAGCGGCACCAGCGGGTTCACCTCTGGGTAATAAGCCGCCGCCTGCCCGGCCGGGATGTCGAAGGCCAGCAGGGTGAAGCCCTGCACCCGGCGTACATGCCCATCACCCCACAACGACACGATGTCGACCTTCTGCCCTGGCTGGAAGCCCAGGCGGAGGATATCGGCTTCGTTGGCGAACAATACTTCGCGCTGGCCGCGCACACCGCGGTAGCGGTCGTCCAGGCCGTAGATGGTGGTGTTGTACTGATCGTGCGAGCGCATCGATTGCAGGATCAGGTCGGGCAGTTGGCCGCTGGCGGCCACACGCGCGTCGAGCAGGGTGTCGGGCAGCAGGTTGGCCTTGAAGTTGGCCCGGCGGGTACTGGTTTTCCACTCGCGGCTGGCGGCGCTGTTGCCCAGGTAGAAACCGCCCGGCTGGCGCAGGCGCTGGTTAAAGCCGCTGAAGCCGGCAATGGTATCGCCAATCAGGTCGCGGATGCGGTCGTAATCGGCCACCAGCCAATGCCAGTCCACCGGGGTCTTGCCCAGGGTCGCGGCGGCGATGCCGGCGACAACCGCCGGCTCCGAGCGCATCTGCGGTGACAGCGGTTTCAGCTGGCCATTGGATGCGTGGACCATGCTGAACGAGTCCTCCACGGTCACCGCCTGTGGCCCATCGGCCTGCAGGTCAATGTCGGTCCGCCCCAGGCACGGCAGGATCAGCGCCTGCTTGCCATGCACGAGGTGGCTGCGGTTGAGCTTGGTGCTGATGTGCACGGTCAGTTCGCAGTTGCGCAGCGCCTGGGCAGTGCGCTCGGTGTCTGGCGTCGCCTGGGCGAAGTTGCCGCCCAGGCCGATGAATACCTTGGCCCGGCCGTCGAGCATGGCGTGGATCGCCTCGACGGTGTTGTGGCCATGGTGCCGTGGTACGGGGAAGCCAAAGCGCTTTTCCAGGGCATCGAGCAGCGCCGCTGGGGGGCGCTCGTTGATGCCCATGGTACGGTCACCCTGCACGTTGCTATGGCCGCGCACCGGGCACAGGCCCGCGCCCGGCACGCCGATATTGCCGCGCAACAGCTGCAGGTTGACGATTTCCTGGATGGTCGGCACCGAATGGCGGTGCTGGGTGATGCCCATCGCCCAGCACATGATTACCCGTTTGCCACGGCAATACATGCGTGCAGCCAGTTCGATATCGGCCAGGGACAGGCCGGACTGCGTCTGGATCTGTTGCCACGGGGTAGCGTCCACCACCGCCAGGTAGTCGTCGACACCCTGGCCATGCTCGGCGATGAAGGCGTGGTCGAACACCGCCGGTTCGCCCTTGGCCTGGGCTTCGCGCTCCCACTGCAGCATGAACTTGGCCATGCCGCGCAGCATCGCCATGTCGCCGCCCAGGGCTGGGCGGAAGTACGCGGTGTTGGTCGGGCGGTCGCTGTTGGTCAGCATTTCCAGCGGGTGCTGGGGATGCTGGAAGCGCTCCAGGCCACGTTCCTTGAGCGGGTTGACGCACACCACCTGGGCACCGCGCTTCACCGCGTCGCGCAGCGGGTCGAGCATGCGCGGGTGGTTGGTGCCCGGGTTCTGGCCCCAGACGAAGATCGCATCGGCGTGTTCGAAGTCGTCGAAGGTGACGGTGCCCTTGCCCACCCCGACGCTTTGCGCCAGGGCCACACCACTGGCTTCGTGGCACATGTTCGAACAGTCCGGGAAGTTGTTGGTGCCGTAGGCGCGCACGAACAGCTGGTACAGGTACGCCGCTTCGTTGCTGGCGCGGCCCGAAGTGTAGAACTCGGCCTGGTCAGGGCTGGCCAGCTTGTTCAGTTCGCGCCCGATCATGGCGAAGGCGGCATCCCAGCTGATCGGCAGGTAGCGGTCGCTGGGGGCGTCGTAGACCATGGGTTCGGTCAGGCGCCCCTGATATTCGAGCCAATAGTCGCTCTGGCCCAGCAGCGAAGTGACGCTGTAGCGGGCAAAGAAGGCTGCATCGACGCGGCGCTTGGTCGCTTCCCAGTTCACCGCCTTGGCGCCGTTCTCGCAGAACTTGACCATACCGCTTTCCGGCGAGTCGCCCCAGGCGCAGCCTGGGCAGTCGAAACCGCCGTTCTGGTTGGTCTTGAGCAGCGCGCGAATGTTCTTCAGCGCGTTGTCGCTGCCGACCCAGGCCTTGGCCACGCTGCGCAACGCACCCCAGCCACCGGCGGGGCCGTGGTAGGGCTTGTAGCGAGGGGGGGAGGCTGGGGCGTTTTCCGGGAATTGCTGGTACGAGGTCACGACTGTTACGACTCCGCCGCAGGGCTGTAGACCCGCGGTGCGCTGTGCTTGGGCAGATGGATGAGGTTGAGGTTGTGTTTGCGTGCCCATTGCAGGGCAAGGCCGGTCGGCGCCGACAGGCTGACCAGGGTCTGGATACCGGCACGCAGCACCTTCTGGATCAGCTCCAGGCTGCAGCGGCTGGTGACGATGGCCAGGCCGCCCTGGCTGTCGATGCCCTGGCGCAGCAGTGCACCGATCAGCTTGTCGAGGGCGTTGTGCCGGCCGATGTCTTCGCGGCCGAGCAACAGTTCGCCGTTGCGGTCCATGAACAGCGCCGCATGCACCGCGCCGCAATGCTGGCCAAGAGGTTGGAAGGCATCGATGCGTTCCCGCAGCCCGGCCAGCCATTGCGCTGGCGGCAAGGGGGCGCCAGGCAGCTCGGCCAGGTCCGGCAATGCCTGCTCCAGCGCTTCGACTCCGCACAGGCCACAACCACTGGTACCGGCCAGCTGGCGGCGCTGGTTCTTCAGGTTCCAGAATGCACGGCTGGAAATCTCCAGGTCGGCATACAGCGCCGAGCCACTGCCAGAGAGTTTCAGGTCGTAGATTTCCGCAGTACCTTCGACAATACCGCTGCCGACGCTGAAGCCGACCGCGAAGTCCTCCAGGTCGGTGGGGCTGACCAACATCACCGCCTGGTTCAGGCCGTTGTAGGCAATGGCCAGGGCCACTTCTTCGGCCAAGGGGGTGCTGTCGCGTCGGGCGTCGTTGAGCTGGACGTAATCGTAGGTGTTGCTGGCTGCGGGCATGGACAAGGGCGAGGCCGCGCAGAGCGGAGGCTTGCTTTTCATCGGGGCTGGTTGTTCACCGGAGCTATCGGCAGCTATCAGATAGCACAAGCCTAGGCGGGCGGGCTGGCGGCGTCTAATCGCTAGGGTCTATGCCTTGATAGAGCGCGTCGATGGCAGATGCAGGTGGGGGCGGCGGAGTCTTCGCCTAGACTTCACTGTCCAACGGTTTCACGTCAACAAGGAGAGTGTCATGAGTCTGTTCAGTTTTGTGAAAGAAGCGGGCGAAAAGTTGATCGATCTACTGACCCCGGGTAATGCCAACGCCGAGCAACAGCTGAAAAAGCACGTGGAAAGTGTCGGCCTGGGTAACCCGAACATCAAGGTCACGGTCGAGGGTGACAAGATCATCCTCCAAGGCGAAGTGGCCAGCCAGGAGGAAAAGGAGAAAATCATTCTGGCGGCGGGCAACATCAGCGGTGTCGCCAGTGTCGATGACCAGATCACCGTAACCGGCCCGGTGGCGCAGGCGGCGCGGTTCGTGACCGTGGAGAAGGGCGACACGCTGAGTGCCATCTCGAAGAAGGTGTACGGCGACCCCAACAAGTACCAGAAGATCTTCGAGGCCAACAAACCGATGCTAAAGCACCCGGACAAGATCTACCCGGGGCAGGTGCTGCGTATTCCTGACTGATCTCTACAGCCGGTAGCGGCCTCTTCGCGGGCATACCTGCGAAGAGGCCCTCACAGGCCTGCCAGCAGCTCCCGGTAATCCTCGACTGCGGCAAACTCTTCGGTATCCCGTGGCCCCGCCTGGCTATCGGGCTGGCGCACCGCCAGCAGATGCTCCACGCCAAAGCGCCGCGCACTACGCAGGATAGCCAGGGTGTCATCAATGAACAGGCTGCGTTCCGGTGCAAAGCCGATATCCGCCTGCAAGGCATCCCAGAACTGCGGGCTCTCCTTCGGGTAGCCATAATCATGCGAGCTGATCAGCCGCTCGAAATACGGCGCCAGCTCCACCCGCTCCAGCTTCAGCGACAGTGAGTCCCGGTGCGCATTGGTGATCATCACCACGCGCTTGCCGGCCTTGCGAATGGCCGCCAGGAACGTGTCGGCATCCGGGCGCAGGGCAATCAGGTCGGCGATTTCCCGTTTCAGCTCGCGAATCGGCAAGCGCAGCTCGCGGCTCCAGAAGTCCAGGCAATACCAGTTGAGCGTACCGGCATTACGTTCGAACAGCGGCTGCAGTTCCATTTCCGCCATGGCCCGGCTTACCCCGTGCAGCTCGGCATAGCGCTGGGGCAGATGGTCCAGCCAGAAGCGGTTGTCGTAATGCAGGTCGAGCAGGGTGCCGTCCATGTCCAGCAGGACAGTATCGATGGCAGACCAGGGAAGAACAGGCATGGGAAATTCTCGTTCAGTCGGCAAGCCACGGTATAGTAACCCGTTCACGCCAAGGAGCCGCCCCATGCGCCAGAAACCCACTGTCCTCAGCCGCGAAATCGTCGCCAGCAGCCGCCTGTTTCGCGTCGAAGCCGTGCAATTGCGCTTCAGCAATGGCACCGAGCGCACCTACGAGCGCCTGGTGGGGCGTGGCAATGGCTACGGCGCGGTAATGATCGTGGCCATGCTCGACGCCGAGCATGCCGTGCTGGTGGAAGAATACTGTGGCGGCACCGATGAATATGAGCTGTCGTTGCCCAAGGGCCTGATCGAGCCGGGCGAGGACGTGCTGGCGGCAGCCGACCGGGAGCTCAAGGAAGAGGCCGGTTTCGGTGCGCGCCAACTGGAGCACCTGACCGAGCTGTCGCTGTCGCCCGGCTACATGAGCCAGAAGATCCAGGTGGTGCTGGCCAGCGACCTGTACGAGGAGCGCCTGGAGGGCGACGAGCCGGAGCCGATGCGGGTCGACAAGGTCAACCTGCGCGAGCTTTCGGCCTTGGCCATGCACCCGCAGTTCACCGAGGGCCGTGCCCTGGCGGCGCTGTACCTGGCCCGAGACCTGCTGATCCAGCGGGGGCTGCTGGAAGCATGAACGACCTGCAACTGATGCACCAAGTGGTCAAGCTGGCGCTGAAGGCCGGCGAGGCGATCCTGCCGTTCTGGCGCGCCGATGTGGCCGTGACCAGCAAGGCTGACGATTCGCCGGTGACGGCCGCCGACCTGGCGGCGCACCGGGTGCTCGCTGATGGCCTGCTGGCGCTGGCGCCGCAGATTCCGCTGCTGTCCGAAGAAGACTGCAATATCCCCTTGGCCGAGCGCCAGCGCTGGCAGCGCTGGTGGCTGGTCGACCCGCTGGATGGCACCAAGGAGTTCATTGCCGGTAGCGAGGAATTCACCGTCAACATCGCCCTGGTGGAAAACGGCGAGGTGGTGTTTGGTGTGGTGTCGATGCCAACCAATCGGCGCTGCTACTTCGGTGGCCGTGGGCTGGGCGCCTGGCGTGCGCAAGCCGGTGAAGCCGCTGAGCCAATCCAGGTACGCAATGCACCGCCACTGGGTGAGCGCTTTACCGTGGTCGCCAGCCGTCGGCATTCCAGCCCCGAACAGGAAGCGCTGTTGGCCGGGCTGGGTGCTGCGCTGGGTGAGCTGGAGCTGGCCAACATTGGCAGTTCGTTGAAATTCTGCCTGTTGGCGGAAGGTAGCGCTGATTGTTATCCGCGCCTGGCGCCGACCTCGCAGTGGGACACGGCGGCGGCCCAGGGGGTGGTGGAAGGCGCCGGGGGCGAGGTGATCGGGCTGGATGGCTTGCCGTTCCGCTACCCGCCGCGGGAGTCGTTGCTCAACCCGCATTTCCTGGCGTTACCGGCCAATGCGCAATGGCGCCAGGCCTTCCTGAGCCTGATCTGACCCCATTACACGATCGTGTAGGAGCGGCCTTGTGCCGCGAAAGGGCCGCAAAGCGGCCCCAGCAATTCAGGCGGCGGAGCTGAAACCTTGGCGCCGCGTTGCGGCCCGATCGCGGCACAAGGCCGC
>NZ_JATAAG010000025.1:115906-166168 GCF_030341915.1 Pseudomonas sp. BCRC 81390
GGGTTTCAGCGGTGCAGGACGTACTGCCCGCTGAACCTCACCGCCGGCTCATCACTCCCGGCATTGCTCACCGTGGTTTCCAGCGTCAGCCGCGCCCGCCCGCGACGCTGGTACATGGTCACGAAGCGTTCCCAGGTCTTTTCGTCCGGCGCTGCGCAACGGGCCACCGCCGCCCCGGTCACCGGCAGCGGATAACTGATCTGCCCCTCCTGGATGACGATATGCCCATCATCGATACCAAGCTCGCGCAGGCGCAGGTGCAGCCAGCCCCAGCCCACCAATACGGCCGCGCAGTACAGGCTGCCACCGAACATGGTGCTCTTGTGGTTGACGTTGGCCGCCAATGGCAGTTGCAGGCGCAGGGTTCGCTGCTGCCAGTCGAGCACTTCCAGGCCCATTTCGCGGGTCAGCGGGATGTCGCCGTGCAGCACGGCCTGGAGATACTGGCTATCGCTATTCATCAACGGTGGTCCTCGTGATCGTCATGTCCGCCGCTGCCACCGTCAAAGCTCAAGCCATGCTTGCGCAACTTGTCGTGCAGGGTCTTGCGGGGGATGCCCAGCGCTTCGGCCAGGCTGCGCATGGAGCTGTGTGGCTGGGCCAGTTCGGCGGCGATCAGCGAGCGCTCGAACTGCTCGACCTGCTCACTGAGGTTACCGCCCAGCACGGGTGCCGCGGGTTTCGCGGCAGGCGGTGCCTGGCCATCCAGGGCCAGTTCCAGACCCAGGGCGAAACGTTCGGCGGCGTTCTGCAGTTCGCGCACATTACCCGGCCAGGCGTGGCGCAGCAGCATGGCGCGCTGGGCCGGCTGCAGGGTGTGCGGGGGCAGGCCGTGGCGCTGGCTGGCCGCGTCGGCGAAGTGCTGGAACAGTACCAGGATGTCATCGCCGCGTTCGCGCAGCGGGGGAATACGTAGCGGCGCCACGTTCAGGCGGTAATACAGGTCGGCGCGGAAGCGCCCTTGGTCGGCGGACTGGCGCAAGTCTTCCTTGGTCGCGGCGATGATGCGGATGTCCAGCGGGATCAGCTGGTTGCCGCCCAGGCGTTCGACCACCCGTTCCTGCAGCAGGCGCAGCAGTTTCACCTGCACGTCCAGGCTCATGCTCTCGATCTCGTCGAGGAACAGCGTGCCGCCGTTGGCAAACTCGAACTTGCCGATGCGGCGCTTCTGCGCACCGGTGAAGGCACCGGGCTCATGGCCGAACAGCTCGCTTTCGACCACCGACTCGGCCAGGGCGCCGGCATTGATCGCCACGAACGGGCCGTCGCGGCGGCTGGACAGATCGTGCAGGGCGCGAGCCACTACTTCCTTGCCCGCGCCGGTCTCGCCCAGGATCAGCACGTCGGCACGGGTACCAGCCAGGGCGCCGATCTGCTCGCGCAGACGCTGCATGGCCGGTGACTGGCCCACCAGGCGGGTAGCCAGTTGCTGGCGGTCGCTCAGGGCCAGGCGCAGGCTGCGGTTGTCCAGCACCAGGCGGCGCAGGGCCAAGGCGCGGCGCACGCTGTCGAGCAGCGCGTCGCTGGCAAAGGGCTTTTCCAGGAAATCGTAGGCACCGGCGCGCATCGCCTGCACCGCCAGCGGCACGTCGCCGTGGCCGGTGATCAGCAGCACCGGCAGTTCGTTGTCGCGGCCATGCAGTTGTTCCAGCAACTGCAAGCCATCGATACCGGGCATGCGGATGTCGCTGACCACCACACCGGGCCAGTCGGCTTCGATGCGCTCGGCCAGGCCCTGGGCATCGGCCAGCGCGACCACCTTGAGCCCGGCCAGGTCCAGGGTCTGGCTCAGGGCCTGGCGCAGGTGCGGATCGTCGTCGACCAGGATGACCTGGGCTTGGCTGTCGATGAATGTCTCGGTGGTCATGCCGAGGGGTCCTCCGAATTGGGCAAGGTAGCGCCAGGCGCGGCCACACGCAGCTTCAAGGTCAGCAGTGCGCCCCCTTCCGGGTGGTTGGCCAGCAGCAGTTCACCGCCCAGGGTACGCATCAGGCTTTCGCAGATGGCCAGGCCCAGGCCAAGGCCCTGGGTGCGGGTCTTGGTGGTGAAGAATGGCTCCTTGGCATGCTCCAGGGCCTGGCGGCTGAAACCGGGGCCGTTGTCGCGAATGTACAGATAGACGCAGTCATCGCGCTGTTCGGCACTTAGCCACAGGCGACGGGGGTTGGCCTTTTCGGTCAAGGCGTCGAGGGCGTTGGCCAACAGGTTGCCGAGCACCTGGCGCAGTCGGGTCTCGCCGGCCTGTACCCACAAGGTGGCTTCCGGCAGGTCGCGAATCAGCTCCACGGCCATGGCGCGCCGACGCTTGGCCAGCAGCGCGAGGGCATCGTCCAGGGCTGGCTGCAGGGCCACGCTTTCCGGTGCATGGCGGTCACGGCGGGCGAAGGCGCGCAAGTGAGCGATGATCGAGGCCATGCGCCCAGTCAATTCGCCGATCAGCTTGAGGTTGCCGCGGGCGTCCTCGATGCGCTGGTGGTCGAGCAGGATTTCGGCGTTTTCCGCGTAGCTGCGGATGGCCGCCAGTGGTTGGTTGAGTTCGTGGCTGATGCTGGCCGACATGGTGCCGAGCACCGAAAGCTTGCCGGCCTGTACCAGTTCGTCCTGGGCGCGCACCGCCTCCTGCTGGGCGTTCTCGCGCTCCAGCACGGCACGCTTGAGGCGGGTGTTCAGGCCTTCAAGGTCGGCGGTGCGCTCGGCCACGCGTTTTTCCAGTTCCTGCCGGCCACGGGCCTCGAAGTCGATTCGGTCGATGTAGTGGCGGCGCCGTTGCATCACCAGGCCGGCCAGCAGCACCAGCACCAGCAAGGTGCCGGCACCGATGGCCATCACGGTCTGCACCGAGCGGTCGACCAGCATGCGCGGGGCAAGGATGCTGACCTGCCAGCCGGTTTCCGGGATGTCGCGGGTCTGGGCGATCCACGCTTCCGGGTTGAGCACCAGCGGTTGCGGGGCCTGGGTCGGGTAGGGCTGGATGGCGATAATGGCCTGGCGCTCGGCCTCGCTCAGCGGGCGGGTGGCGCGGAAGCGCCAGTCCGGCCGTGAGGTGAGGATGACCACGCCGTTGTGGTCTGTCAGCAGCAGTTGCTCGGGCGTGCGGCCCCACAGGGTTTCGGTGTGATCGAGGTCGACCTTCACCACCAGCACGCCAACGATCCGCTCACGGTCACGTACCGCGGCGGCGAAGAAGTAGCCGCGCTTGGCCGATGTGGTGCCCTGGCCGAAGAAGCGCCCCAAGCGGCCGGCCATGGCTTCATTGAAGTAGGGGCGGAAGGCGAAGTTGCGGCCAACGAAGCTGTCGCGCTTGTCCCAGTTGGAGGCGGCCAGGGTATTGCCGCTGACGTCCATCAGGTACATCACTTCGGCGCCGGTCTGCTCGACGATGCCTTTGAGCAGGCGGTTGGCGTTGGTCACCGCCTCCAGGCGCAACGGGTCGGCCAGCACGCTGCGCAGCGCCGGCAGGTCGCCGAGGATCTGCGGCAAGGTCTCGTAGCGGTGCAACGTTCCGAGCAGGTTGGCCACGTACAGGTCAAGGGTCTGGCGGTTCTGCGAGGCCAGCTCTTGCTGGTAATAACGTTCGGCCAGGTGATGCAGTGGCCACAGTAACGGAACCAGGCACAGGGCCAGCAGGGCCAGGCTGCGCCAGCGGGGACGGCGTGGGGGCGTGGGTTTTGCGATCATCACGTAAAAGCGCCAGAAAAGTCTGACGCAATTATGCGCTAGTTAAGGCAGCAGTTCCGCCTTTGCCCATGGCTGGCCGACCTTGTCCTTGTCGGAGAGTATTGGTGGCTGGGTCAACCGCCATTCGATCGCCAGGTCTGGGTCATCCCAGCGGATGCAGCGATCGGCGACCGGGTTGTAGTAGTCGGTGGTCTTGTACAGGAACTCGGCGGCGTCGCTCATCACTGCAAAGCCATGGGCAAAGCCGGGTGGAATCCACAGTTGGCGATGGTTGTCGGCCGAGAGGTCCACCGCAACCCACTGGCCGAAAGTGGGCGAGCTCTTGCGCACATCCACGGCAACGTCACGGATTTCTCCCTGCACCACGCGCACCAGCTTGCCCTGGGTATTTTCCACCTGGTAATGCAGGCCGCGCAGCACGCCTTTGATGGAGCGCGAATGGTTGTCTTGGACGAACGCGGTGGTTACACCGGCCTGTTGGGCGAACTCCCGGGCATTGAATGCTTCGAAGAAAAAACCACGGCTGTCACCGAAAACCTTCGGCTCGATGATCAGCACTTCGGTGATGGCGGTCGGGATGATATTCATGTTGGTTCGCTGGCCGGTTTGCCTACGTATTGACGCTAGCCGTTCTTGCCGGTTTTGTCCGCTCGGCGCGGCAGCGTTTCACCAGGGCCGAGCTATGGTAGATATCCGGTCCGTTCGGGCTGATGGATGTCGTCTGTCGATTGTTATCGGCTTAGTGGCGCTTCATGTCGATTGTTTTCGGACTGGCGGGCTTCAAATGCCGATATATATCGGTTATAAATGCACAAACGCCCCAGCACAGTCCGGCTCAGGGCCCCCACAGAGGTCAACCATGAAAACCCTCAACTCCACCCCCCGTGCCGATGGTTTCCACATGCCCGCCGAGTGGGCCCCGCAAACCCAGGTGTGGATGGTCTGGCCCGAGCGCCCGGACAACTGGCGCCTCGGCGGCAAGCCGGCGCAGGCTGCCCATGTGACCCTGGCCAAGGCCATCGCCCGTTTCGAGCCGGTAACCGTCGCGGTTTCCGCTGGCCAGTACGAAAACGCCCGTCGCCAACTCGACCAGCCGAACATCCGTGTGGTCGAAATCAGCAACGATGACGCCTGGGTGCGCGATACCGGCCCGACCTTCGTCATCAACGACCAGGGCGAAGTGCGCGGGGTGGACTGGGGCTTCAACGCCTGGGGCGGCTTCGATGGCGGCTTGTATGCGCCGTGGAACCGCGACGAGGAACTGGCGGCCAAGGTGCTGGAAATGGAGCGCTGCCAGCGCTACCACACCGAAGGTTTCGTGCTTGAAGGCGGCTCGATCCATGTGGACGGTGAAGGCACCGTGATCACCACCGAAGAATGCCTGCTCAACCGCAACCGCAACCCGCACCTGAGCCGCGAGCAGGTCGAAGCGGTACTGCGCGACCATCTGGCGGTGGACACCGTGGTCTGGCTGCCGGATGGCCTGTACAACGACGAAACTGATGGCCACGTCGACAACTTCTGCTGTTACGTGCGCCCGGGCGAAGTGTTACTGGCCTGGACCGATGATTCCAACGACCCCAACTATGCACGCTGCCACGCTGCCATGGAGGTGCTCAAGCGCACCCGCGATGCCAAGGGCCGTGAATTCATCGTGCATAAAATGCCGATCCCGGGGCCGTTGTTCGCCACCGCTGAGGAGTGTGCCGGTGTCGACCAGGTGGCCGGCAGCCAGGAGCGTGACCCGTCGGTGCGCCTGGCCGGCTCGTACGTCAACTTCCTGATCGTCAACGGCGGCATCATCGCGCCAAGCTTTGACGACCCGGCAGATACTGAGGCCAGAGCGATCCTGGAGAAGCTTTTCCCCGATCATGAAGTGGTGATGATCCCCGGCCGCGAGCTGTTGTTGGGTGGTGGCAACATCCACTGCCTGACCCAGCAGCAGCCAGCGCCGGTCAAACGTTGAGCGCAGCGTGAATAAAGAGGCCCGTCATCTGACGGGCCTTTTTCGTTTCCGGGCGATATTCGGTGGCTTGTGCTGGCATATCTTTTGTATTGTTTTCAAGTGGATAGCCAGATTGGTAGCCCGGCATGGCCGTGCTATCGATCTGTAACAAAACATAAGTAGATTTGCCGTCCACGGGCCAAGGAGTACGTGTAGAGATGAATGCAGCAAGTGAGTCGGCTTTGCGCCCATCGGCAGTGAATCACCAATCGCTCAAGCTTGTGGCGAAGTGGTTGAAACACCATGGAAGCAACGGGGTCAGGACGACCGACCCACGACGTCTGCTTGCCGGACGATACCCCCAAGGCCTGATCAGCGAAGCAGAAATGCAGGCGCTGATGGCGGTGTGGCACTGATCGGTTGTTTTAACCCGCCGGCCCCGCGAAGGGGCCGGCACAGGTAACTTTCACCTAACGTATCCCCCAGTCAGCTAGCGATGCTGGCGCCCCCTAGCTCGTCCCCAGGCTTCCTTCCGCTGTATTGGCTCAAGCCCCGAATAACCTCTTTCCATGCGGCAATTCGTCCTCACCGCGATCGGTACGCCTTTTCCTACTTGAGATAAATTGCCTGCCGATAGCGCAACGCCGGGCAGAAATGCACTTGGCTTGCCCACATTTTGGTTATAACAACCTTCATTTCACGATTTTTTGACATTTGTAAACGCGCGCGGCTAGGATTCGGCCAACGCCTGCTGGCCATCATCATGGCCACGCAGCTGCAGAGCCGCCGTGTCATGACCGGCAGGCCTTCCAGTCTGGATCCGCAAAGCGTCGAACCTACGAAGGGGCGTTGGTTCCTGGCGTCATATTGCAGAGCGTTTTTGATTAGGAACAAGGAAAACAACATGTTGAAAACCAGGATCAGCCTGGTCGCCCTGGCGATGATCGCCGCGACCCAGGCACAGGCCAATGACCAGGCCGATAGCAAGGGCTTCATCGAGGACAGCCACGCCAACGTCCTGCTGCGCAACGCCTACATCAACCGTGACAAGAAGCACGGCACCGACGACCAGATCGAATGGGGCCAGGGCGTTATCGCCAACTTCTCCTCCGGCTTCACCCAGGGTACCGTCGGTGTCGGCGTCGATGCATTCGGCCTGTACGCCGTGCGTCTGGACGGCGGCAAGGGCCACAACGGTGGCGCTGGTGTCGACTTCTTCAAGCCTTCGGACTTCAAGGACGAGAACGGCAACGCCAACTCGCCGCACAACCTGGCCCGTGGTGGCGCTGCAGTGAAGTTCCGCATCTCCAACACCGTGCTCAAGTACGGTGACCAGATGCCGGCACTGCCAGTGCTGCAGTACGACGACGCCCGCCTGCTGCCAGAAAGCTTCACCGGTACCCTGATCACCTCCAAGGAAATCCAGGGCCTGGAACTGAACGCCGGCCGCTTCACCCAGGAAGCGCGCAAGAGCGCCGAGCGCCGTGACGGTGGTGGCCTGAAGTCGATCAACGTGCTCGGTGGTAGCTACAAGTTCACCGACAACTTCACCGCTTCGCTGTACACCGCCGACAACGAAGACGTGATGAAGAAGCACTACCTGGGCCTGAACTACGTCTTCCCGATTGCCAGCGACCAGTCCCTGACCCTGGACTTCAACGGCTACAAGTCGGACATCGACAACAAGTTCGTCAAGAGCGCAGAACTGAACGGCGACTCCAACACCATCTGGAGCCTGGCCGCCACCTACGCCTACGGTGCGCACTCGTTCACCATCGCCCACCAGCGCAGCACCGGCAGCACCGGCTACAACTACGGCTGGTACCAGAACGCCGGTGGCGTGGGTGACGGTGGTTCGACCATCTACCTGGCTAACTCGTACTGGTCCGACTTCAACGCCGAAGACGAGCGTTCCTGGCAGCTGGGCTACGGCCTGGACTTCGGTGCCTACGGCATTCCGGGCCTGACCTACAAGCTGGCCTACGTGGTGGGTGACAACATCAATACCCGCAACGTCGCCAACCCGCAGGGCTTCGGCGAAGGTAAAGAGCGCGAGATCTTCAACCAGATCCGTTACGTGGTGCAGGACGGCCCGGCCAAGGACCTGTCGATCAAGCTGCGTAGCTCGTTCGTGCGTACCAACAACGCCGTGCAGCAGAACGGCTACAACGACGACGGCAACGAAGTCCGCGTATTCGTCGAGTACCCGATCAGTATCTTCTGATCATCAAAGCCTGGGGCCGCGCTGCAGCCCCAGGCTTCTACTGTTACGCCGGCTCCACCTCCCTGCGCCGCACCCCCGCAACCTTCACTTTCCCGTCCCCTGTCTCCGGCGCAAAACTATCGCTACGCGCCATCCGCCACATCCGCGCATAGAACTCGCTTTCAATCGAGCCCCCCAGCAACTCGCCCGGCTTGAGAAACGTGTGCAGGTCCGAGAACAAGCCGATTTCACTTGGGCTGATACGCCGCGCCAGGTGCTTGGGCTTGAGCTGCGAAGGGTGCTCCAGCCCCGCAGCGGCCAGCATCTCTGCCAACGCATGCAAGGTATTGCGGTGGAAGCTGGCAACCCGTTCAGCCTTGTCCGGCACCACCAGTGCCCGCTGGCGCAGCGGGTCTTGCGTGGCCACCCCGGTCGGGCACTTGTTGGTGTGGCAGCTCTGCGACTGGATGCAGCCGATGGCGAACATGAAGCCGCGCGCGGAGTTGACCCAGTCAGCGCCGATTGCCAGCACACTGGCGATGTCGAAGGCACTGACGACCTTGCCCGCCGCGCCAATGCGGATGCTGGAGCGCAGGTTCAGGCCGACCAGGGTTTTGTGCACGAACATCAGGCCCTCGCGCATGGGTACGCCCATGTTGTCGCTGAACTCGCGCGGCGCCGCGCCGGTACCGCCTTCCTTGCCGTCGACGACAATGAAGTCCGGGGTAATGCCGGTGGCCAGCATGGCCTTGGCGATACCCATGAATTCCCACGGGTGGCCCAGGCAGAACTTGAAGCCCACCGGCTTGCCGCCCGACAGCTCGCGCAGGCTGGCAATGAACTGCAGCAACTCGACCGGCGTGCGGAAGGCGCTATGCGCTGCCGGCGAGATGCAGTCTTCGCCCTCGCGTACGCCCCGCGTCTGGGCTATTTCGCGGCTTACCTTGTGCCCCGGCAGGATGCCGCCGTGGCCCGGCTTGGCGCCCTGGCTGAGCTTGACCTCGATCATCTTCACCTGCGGCGAGCGGGCCTGCTCGGCGAAGCGCTGCGGGTCGAAGCGACCGTCCTCGGTGCGGCAACCGAAGTAGCCACTGCCGATTTCCCAGATCAGGTCACCGCCATGTTCGCGGTGGTACGGGCTGATACTGCCTTCGCCCGTGTCATGGGCAAAACGGCCCATGCGTGCACCACGGTTGAGCGCCGCGATGGCGTTGGCGCTCAGGGCGCCGAAGCTCATCGCGGAAATGTTGAAGATGGATGCCGAATAGGGCAGGCGGCATTGCGGCCCGCCGATGGCGATGCGAAACGAGGCAGGGTCCGGCGTGTTCACCGGCAACATGGAATGGCTGATGAACTCGAAGCCAGGCTTGTAGGCGTCGTTGAGCGTGCCGAAGGCCTTCTCGGCGCTTTCGTTTTTGGCCCGCGCGTAGACCAGCGAGCGCTGGGCGCGGGAAAACGGCAGCTTGTCGTCGTCGCCCTCGATCAGGTACTGGCGGATTTCCGGGCGGATGGTTTCGATCAGGTAGCGGATGTTGCCCAGGATCGGGTAGTTGCGGCGCACGGCATGGTGGCTTTGGCGCAGGTCGTTGAGGCCGACCAGGCTGAGCAAGGTAGTGATCAGCGTGACGGGCCACAGCCAGGCATGCTGGTGCAGCAAAGGCAGGCTGGCGAGGGTGAACAGTAGGCAGAATGCGAGGCAGGCGTAGCGGCTGGGTAGGGAGTGTTTCATGGGTCCATCACAGGCGGGATGACGCGGCCTAGGATAGGCAAAGGAGGGTTAGGGAAAACCTGGGGAATTGGTAAAAGACTGTTGCATGGTTGTCATGTCTCTGGCCTGGGCGGGCGCTGATTTTGTGCACGTGTTGTCAGTGCTTGGGGGCTGTTCCCTGCTCGCGGTCGATCGGTTTTTCCAGTTGGTTATCGAATTGCCGCAGGCCAGTACCTTGGCTGGGCAGTAGAGGTCGCAGCCCCAGCAGATGCGTTCGGGGTCGCTGGGGTTTGTGGGGAATTTCTTGGCCATGGTGGGCTGCCTCGATGGGGGCTGACTTCAGGCTAAGTCATCTGTCTGGAGCGGGCTTGATTGGGGTCAAGTTCGGGGAAGGGTCGAGCAGATTGTAGAAAACAAAAAAGGCCCACCTTTCGGTGAGCCTTCTTTGATACTGCGTATGGTGCGGCACCAGGAGTCGAAAATATTGCAACTACATGATTTTTTATTCCCTTGTCGAGTGTGCAAAAAATACCCCTTAAAGTACCCTTTCTCCCCTTTCCTCGGCCCTCGACACATTTCAGAAAATTACTAACTGATCCCGGCTACTCGGTGTGGCGGCGGCTTGCGTTTGCATAATATTACAGCACTTTTCTCATAGAGTCATGAAGAGAAGACTAACTTAATTTGAGCTGGTTATATGATGTTTGTCTACGAGTAGCTGATAAACTATAAGTGAATTAGCCTTTAGTTTATTAGCGACCAGTCGCGTATGCAAATGCCCAATTTAAAACGTCATAGAGGTCATTAGGCACAGCAGTCGATCAAGGCTCCGCTTCATTTCCGCTTGGGCTAGTGGTATAGTGCCACTATGCGAGTTCAAAGGAGTGACGTGTGAAATATAAAGAATACTTAACGTCTGCCAAGCGACATAATCATGCTTGTCGAGTCTTACAGGCTAAGCTGGAAACGTTCGATGAGGGCGATTTTAATACCGAGGAATTCAAGTTTCTTGTTTTGAGTATGTATTATTTGTCTGGATATATCATAGAGTGTGCGCTAAAATTCAAAATATTTGAACTTAAGCAATACGATCCAGTCCTTGAAGTGAATGAGGAAAACTGTGCTGCTGTGGGTATAAACTATAAAAAGAGGATAAAAACCCATAGTTTCAGCTCGCTGCAAAATCTTCTTGACTCATTAGTGAGTGGGCTACACCACACCAGCAATAAGGGCGAAATTAACCGGTTGCTAAATGAATGGAATCCTGAGATTCGGTACTCGCATATTGATTTGGAGTATAGCCAAATCAAAGAGTTTTATGCTCATTCAAATCAATATTTAAGGAAAATGTGAGAAATCAGTATGCTTAAGTCAATTAGTTTCATTAATAGGCTGGAGGATGACCTTCGGGAGAACGTCATTCAAAATAACATTGTTGACTTTTATATTGAGCTGCGAGTCAATCAGAATATTGAAGTGTACATCGTTAGCGATGTAGTCAAGGGCCTCGGCGAGCTTTATACTAAATCGGTTGCTATAGAAGAGCTGCAAAATTCTAGCGTTGAGTGCGTCTTCATAAGCGAGAGAAAGTCTCAAGAAGAAGATTATAGTTATCTGTTCTCTGGCGCGAAAACTTCTGTAGGATTACGCCGCTCGCTTGGTGCATTATTGGCTATGGACGAGCACAAAAGATGTAAAAAAAGCAATGTTGTAACTTTTTTTAGCTATAAAGGTGGAGTTGGTCGTACCACGTCACTTGCACTAACAGCAGCTTATCTATCCCGGAAAGGGAAGAAGGTTTTTGTTATTGATTGCGACTTTGAAGCGCCTGGGCTTATTAATTTTTTCAATACCTCTCAAGTTGATAGTTTCAAAAGCGGCCTTGTAGAATACCTCAATGATAGAGGGTTTCTGGGCGGTTGCAATATAGAAGACTATGTCTACGAGATTGAGAAAAGTTACTCCGGCAGCGGTAGCATTAATCTAATGCCCGCCGGAAATATAATGGAAAGCAATGATGATTTGATTTCCTATCTTGAAGGCCTAGCCAAAATCGACCTGCAAGGTGAAGGTTTGGTAAAGGTTTTAGGCGATCTTGTTGATGATATCAATAAAAAATACAATCCTGACGTTATACTCATCGACTCTCGAACAGGATTTAATAATACCTTTGGTGCCTTAGCTCAGCTGTCTAATTCTGTGGTTGTGCTTGCGGGCGATGATGCCCAAAACCAGCCGGGACTAGAGTATGTAACCAAAACCCTTAACGAAATGAACATTGCCGCATGTTTTGTTCTTTCCATCCTCAGCGCCAATTTCAGTAAGCGTTACAGTAATTTTTCCAATCAGATTCAGGGGCTGTCATCTTTCGATGCTGAGGTATTTTATTTTGATCGACAAAATACGTTGGAACTCATCGGCACCTCACTTGAAGATCAGGATGATCTGAACGATTTTATCAATGGTGAAAATGGATCAACCCAGTACCAGAAGTTTTTCAAGTATATATATGAGGTAACTACTTCTACGGAAGAGGTTAAGCAAGAAGCTGAGTTTGAAAGGCTCGCTGCCTCGGCTGCTGATGTGGTTGAGTCACCAAATGACGTCGAAGTTATTGATGGGGACTGCACGGTAGATTGCGAAACTCCGATTCAAGACAAAGTCCTAAATGATATCAAAGGAAGGTTGCCTAACTTATATGCTGAAAACATTGAATACTCTCCTGAGTATATAAGGAATTTCTTTTATTTCCGTCCTTGTATGGAAGATTTGCTTATCCCGGAGAAGTGTATTCTTCTAGGGGATAAGGGTACCGGCAAAACAGCATTTTACAAAGCTCTACAAATCGACAGTTTTTTTCAAATGCTTATTTCCAAGGCGCAGAAAAAGCACTTGGATTATCATGTTCTAAATATCACTAATTTTGATAATGACAACTTTGAATTCCTAGGTCTCGACGAACTTATTAAGGATGAACTTTCGATCAAAAGATTCTGGATGTTTTATATCTGGAACTCGATTTGCTCGAGAGGTGATTATGGTGGTAGGAATAGAGACTTATTGATTGAGCTTGATAATTTCGCAGCGCAAGAGAAAATCAAAGCGCTTTTAAATAACGCGGATGCCTATAGCAGGATTGAGGAAGATTTAACTCAGATAAATACCGATCTCAAAAGGCAGGATAAGCGGCTGATAGTAACTTTCGATCAGTTGGATAATATCGTAAAGCCTTTCCTCTGGAACGACGTCATTGCTCCTCTCGTTAAAATCGTAATGCGGTTTTCATACGATTACATCCATCCTAAATTATTCCTGCGTCGTGATCTATATGATCGTCTTGGAAATCTCACAAACAAAAATTCATTCAGTCCACGCACTATAAATCTTGAGTGGTCGCAGAACGAAATATTCTCATACTTCTTGAAGATTGTTTTTAGTTACTCTAAAGATAATTTCTTTGAATTCTTAAATCGCTCGCTTGCAAACCCTAATCTGATTAACCAGATACGTAAAAAATTAAAAACGCGAGATCACGAACATAATCAATTGCCGCTGGATAAGCACTTGATCCAGCCAGTGATTAATGCTTTTTTTGGCGCGCCAAAGCCTAAGCGAAATGGTACGTCCAGCACTGCGTATGAAGATCTTTATCGTAATATCCAAAGCGCTGACAAAACAGTTAACCTTCGCCCGTTCATAGATTTGATCACAAATGCTATAAGGGAGCAGGAAGAGCAGGATAGCGAAAAGAATTATCGTAAAAACTCTATTCTTGGTCTCGCATATTGCACCAGTAGTCAAGTTCGAAAGGATGCTGTGGTTAATTATCTTGAAGACTTGTGGAATGAGAAAGGGAATGAGTTTGTGAAGATATTTTGTTCGGATTTTGCGAACAACAAAATCGATGCTCGCTATAAGCGTAACGTTCTCAACGGGGATGATTTTGATAGGCTTCTAGAGGATATAAAAAATAATAACAATGATGAGCAAGCAATCAAAAATAGTACTCTGGAAGAGTTTAAGCAAACTCTGATTGCAAACAAGATTATTACTCCATACATGGT
The DNA here is from genome assembly GCF_030341915.1 of Pseudomonas sp. BCRC 81390. Lineage (NCBI taxonomy): Bacteria > Pseudomonadati > Pseudomonadota > Gammaproteobacteria > Pseudomonadales > Pseudomonadaceae > Pseudomonas > Pseudomonas sp. BCRC 81390. Next base: position 129,505 of record NZ_JATAAG010000025.1, read on the forward strand.
TGGAAGCAAAACCCGTTACGGTTTTGCATATCTTTACACAAATTACCTTGGTATATAGTTTTTGGTAAATTAGTGCCCGGCAGCAATGCGCCGGGCTCTAAATTTTTGCTGTCCGTCGCTATAATTAATATCGAATGCGATCAGAGATCGAAAACCCACCATGTTGCTAAACGTCTAGCGAGCAGCCGGACCGTCAGCACGTAGTAATATCTTGTAGCATCACTGCGTTCGCTCAAGCGATGCTTGAGAAACCACGCCACATGCTTTCTTTGCCAAGTCCACGGGTTTTCTCGCCGCCAGTGCTCTCCGATTACAATCTAAATAATTTTCGCCTGGCGCAGATTACGTTGCCGCGTTGCGTGCGAACCCGTCAGCACTGCAGCCAAGAAAAGTTCCATATCGAATGGCTTACTCATGATCACCCTCCAATGTAAGCCGCGATTACGTCGATCCGACCATGCCCCAGTTCATAGCTGATTTGCCGTTGGGCCTCTCGATCAAGGTTCCCTTCAACCTGGCAACATTGGCCGCCGTTGATAGGCGGGCGGTGTTGGGTGATCTGCCCATAGCGCTGACATGCGTAAGCCGCTCGCAGTTCATGGAAGCCTTTGAGGTCATGTGTGTGCAGGACATCCCGTTCGGGACGTACTACTTGTTGCAAAACGCTCACGTAGCTTTCGTCGAGGGCGATCAGATTGCGGCTACCCGCAGGAGACACCTGCCGTGCAAACCCAAAGGCACCTCGAACATACTCGTCCACAGCAACCCAATGTGGCGCCGAAGCGCCGACGCGGCCGTCTTTGGTGCCATTCTGAATGTTAATTCGACCTAGCTCTTTAGCCTCACGGCTCAGCCGTGGCAGGTCAGCCAGGATGGCCTCACGCAAGCGCATGCCGGTGGCTCGCGCCAACAAAACAACCGCGGCGGCCCGTTGCAGATTAGCGCGGCAAAGCGCATCGTAAATCTGCTTAACCTGTTCGCGGCTTTGTCCCTGCGGCGCCGTTTGTCGAGCCCCGGTGCGCTGCATACCGAGCGCCTTGCTCGGACTTGATAACTTCACGTACTGATCACCGCGAAGCGCTGCCATGGTCCTGTTAACGCTGGATAGCCGATTCTGTGCGCTACTGACGGCGAGCTCACCGCGTCCAACTGCATCGCGCAAATACGCCGCGTACCCAAGGACGTTCAGGACGATTTCGGCAAAGACCTGCGACGCATCCAGTATGGCCAGGACCCTGAGCGGCCGATCAAATCGTTGACGGAATCAGTAGGAACGGGGGCCATTGAGCTCATCATCAATGGCAGTCCTGCATTCCGATGAGTGTATGTGGCCAAATTTGCCGACATGGTCGTCGTGCTGCATTCGTTCGTGAAAACGACCAACCGGTCCGATCGGCATGCGTTGCAGGTCGCCGAAGAGCGGATGAAGGAGTTAAAGCACGAGCTGCGGAAAATGGGGTATAGGGTTTAGCTACCAGGCGTTTGGGTGATCACGATCTGGGGAGGTGAACCGGCATCATTGGAGGGCAGGGTCAGGCTGGTGCGAAAGCCTAGCTTATCGAGCATGTCCATCATGGCATCCAAGGTGAATTTCTCGATCTTGCCGTTTGCAAGCTCGGAAATTCGGGATTGGGTTACGTTCAGCTTGATTGCGGCATCATGCTGTTTGAGGCCCATTTTTTTGATGCAGTCGGTGATGAAGATGGACAGGTCCATTTTCAGGGCCATTTTGCTGGCCGTTTCTGCATCGTGGGTGGCGTGGAAGGGGCTTTCGTGGAATTGAAGCGCCATGGACATGCCTCAGTAGAAATATCTAAAATTTAAGATAAATCGTAGCGGGGCTGGATGGGGACGTCAAAGCGTTTCTGTTGAGAGATGTGTCTCTTTTTTAGGGCTTTGTGCGTTTTTGAGAATGTTGGGGCTGCTCGCAGCCCATCGCAGGCAAGCCAGCTCCCACACCGATCGCGTTGGCTTGAAGCCTTCTGTTTCTGCTCGATCCCTGGCGAGGCTGAAAACAAAAAAGGCCCACCTTTCGGTGAGCCTTTTTTGATACTGCGTATGGTGCCGGCACCAGGAATCGAACCCGGGACCTACTGATTACAAGTCAGTTGCTCTACCATCTGAGCTATACCGGCAGTGGGGCGTCATTATAACGATCGGTTGGCGCCTGTAAACCACTTCCTTGCGATTGTTCGCAAATGAGCTAAGTCACCGGCCTGAAAGAAGAATTTTCCTACCAGCCGCGGTGGATGGTGGTGACGCTTGGCTCGGTTTTGCCTGGGTTGAAGAACAGCTTGTCGTTGTCGCAGCCACGCTTGCGGCACGGGCTTTCGGTGCGCAGGGGCAGGCCGTTGTCGCCGCCCAGCTGCATGCCGGGGTGGTTCCAGTCCAGGCTGCTGTGGGGTTGGGGCGGGGTGCTGCTGGCGCAGGCGGTCAGGGCCAGGGTGAGGAACAGCAGGGCGAGGGGCTTGGTCTGGGTCACGATGGTCGGGTCCGTTAGTCCATTGTCGGTTCTGGCGCAACGCCAGAAGGTCGCGGGGCTGGCGGGCAGCGCGCGACGTCACTTTTTAATGATTTGGGGGGCGGATGATACACCGTTACGGTGGTTGAGCATTAGCCTTGTGTGGCCTGGCAGGGCCTTATCGCGGGTGAACCCGCTCCTGCAGGTAGCGCGCCGCTGTGAAGATAGGGGTCAGAAAATTCTGAACTTGGGGGCAAATGCTTCAAGGTTTGGGGGCTTCGGACCTATCCTACGCGCGCCGCCGAAGTCTCGCTGTTGTCGGGGAAATGGCTCACGGATACCGTTTTCGGGTCGCTCTGGCGACCGGGTGTGAGAACCCGACTCGAATAAGCGCTACCCATTTATGGTGGCCGTACGCGGGCAGACTTCGGTCTGGCCGGGCTTCCTTATTCGACCGGTTTCTCACCCCGCGTACGGCTGCCACCCAAATCCGTGAGAAAGATTTATGGCAGTGTCTTCCCCGAGTAAGGAACTATGCCATGAAGAAAAATATCATCGAACCCATCACCACCGCAGGCGTGGAAACCTTCCTCGCAGCCGGTAACCCGTCTCTCAACCTGCTACGCGTCGAGCCCGGCGTCCCGGTCGATGCCGTCTACGAGCACGTCTCGATTCTGATGGGCTACATCAAGCACCTGGTGCGCGAGGGGGATATGGAGGATGACCATAAATTCCTCGGTGCGGCCGATTATTTGTGCGACATGGCCAAGGCGCTGATGAACGATGTCGAGATTGCCAGGAACAAGGCGCACTGAATCCTGACGCGGACGGGTGTGTGTAGGAGCGGCCTTGTGTCGCGATGGGCTGCGAAGCAGCCCCCAGTACTCTCTGTAATTACGCTAAAAGCGGGGCCGCTCTGCGGCCCATCGCGACACAAGGCCGCTCCTACAGGGATTGCGTTGGCAGCTGTGGTCGCCAACCACAACAAATGTTTATGCACAAGTGGCATTGGCGCCTTGCGCGAAATGCATGCCGCATCAGCATTCCGCCGGTCTTTGCGCAAACGCCTGTTTTTACTGGGCTTGACGTACTGGGCGGAATAAGCCAAGCGCTTGAAATAGCGCTTGGATCCAACAGCTAATCACAAGCTTGTTCACAGAGTTATCCACAGGTTGTACTGCGGCTAATGGTCGCGTTCCGCGAGGATCAGCAGGTTGCGTGGGGTCAATGGATAGTCGCAGAACAGGCCCAGTTGCACGTTATAGCCGCGTTCTTCCAGAAACAGGGCGCGATCCAGCACCAGCCACAGCTCCAGCGGCCGGCGGAACAGGTTGCGCACGCGCTCCAGGTTGCGGACCTCGGCCAGGCGTTGCCAGCCGGCTGTTTCCAAGGCCGCCCAGTCCGGGTTGCCGGTCAGTTGCAGTTGCTTGAGCTCGGCCAAGTCGCGGCAGTATTGCTCGAAAGGCTTTTCCAGCCAGGCCACAGGTAAAGAAGGCGTCGGTAGGTATTCGGCGCTCTGGCGCTGTTGGCGCTGCAGCAGGTCGAAGCCCAGGCGCCGGGCCATCGAGGTGTCGCGCTGGCGCCGCACGCGGGCCCCGGCGGTAACGGTTTCGCTCAGCGGCAGGCCCAGGTCATCCAGCGACAGCTGCAGGCTGGAGGCTTGCGCGGCTGTGGATAACGGCTGGTACTGCTGCGCCGCAATGCGGTTGTAGCAGCAAGGGGCCACGGCCAGTTGCCGGCAGCCTTGCTGGCTGGCCAGCTGCATCAGGCGTACATGCAAGTCGCCACAGGCGTGCAGGGCAACCACGGTTTTGTCGCCCGCCAGGTGGCGGGCGCTGTCGTCGGCCATCACATCCTGGTGCAAGTGCAGCGCCGGCAGGTGATGGTGCGCGCTCAGGGCCTGGCCGGCAGCGACCAGGTCGGCGTCGTATTCCAGGCAGGTCAGTTGCTGGCCGGGTTGCAGCAGGCGGCGGCCGAGGTGGCCTTTGCCGGAACACCAGTCCAGCCAGTGGCGGGGCTGCTCGCGGAAGGCCAAGTGGCTGGCGAAGGCTTCTATCTGCTGCCATTTGCGGCCAGGGACGGCGACGTCGAGGCGGTGGGCGGCGGCAGGCAGGTCGGCGGCCGGGAGGTGGCCAAGGGTTGAGAGCTGTTGGGCTTGCCGGGCCAGTTGCGGGAAGGGGGCGGGCAAGGTAGAGGCGGTGCTTTCGATTTCTGCGTCTGCCAGGGAGCATTGGCGCAGGTGGGCGGCAAGTGCTGGATGCTCGGTTTCCCACTCCACTTGCAGGGTGGTGAAGGGGCGGGGTTTCCACAGCGGCTGGTGCTCGGTCAGGAACTGGTCGAGGGCCTGGAAGCGGGTGCTTAGGTGGTGGCTGTGGAGGTGGCTGGGCATGGCAAGGATGTGTGGTGGGTCCGAGGGCCTCTTCGCGGGCTCGCCCGCTCCCACAGGTATAGCGCCACATTCAAGGTTGGCGCTACACCTGTGGGAACGGGCGTGCCCGCGAAGCCGTCAGTGAGGTTTCAGCGGCCCTGGCAGGCATCCACGCGCAACCAGCGCTCCAGCAGCTTGAAGCCCTGCACCAGCACGAACGAGATCACCAGGTAGAACACCCCGGCGGCAAAGAAGATTTCTACCGGCAGGTAGGTCCGGGCAATGATGGTACGGGCCATGCCGGTCAGCTCCAGCAGGGTCACGGTACTGGCCAGGGCGCTGGCCTTGAGCATCAGGATCACTTCGTTGCTGTACGCCGGCAGGCCGATGCGCGCCGCGCGCGGCAGCATGATGTAGAACAGCGTCTTGCCACGCGACATGCCCAGCGCCCGTGCCGCCTCGATCTCACCCTTGGGGATCGACTGCAGCGCACCGCGCAAAATCTCGGCGATGTACGCGGCGGTGTGCAGGGTCATGGTCAGCACCGTGCACCAGAACGGATCGCGCAGGTAAGGCCACAGCGAACTCGAACGCACCACGTCGAATTGCGCCAGGCCGTAGTAGACCAGGAACAACTGCACCAGCAGCGGCGTACCGCGGAAGAAGAAGATGTAGCTGAACGGCACGGCGCGCACATACCAGTGGCGCGAGGAGCGGGCGATGCCCAGCGGGATGGCCAGGATCAGCCCGGCCACCACGGCAATAGCTACCAGCTCCAGGGTCAGGGTCGCGCCCTGGGCCAGGCGCGGCAGCCATTTGATGATCACTTCCCAGTTCATTACACGGCCCTCGCAAAGCCGCGAGCGGCGCGTTTTTCCATGAAGTGCATGCCGGTCATGGCGATGATGGTCAGGCTCAGGTAGATGCAGGCCGCGACCATGTAGAAGGTGAACGGCTCTTTGGTCACGGTCACGCCGATTTGTGCGTGGCGCATGATTTCTTCCAGGCCGATCACCGACACCAGGGCGGTGTCCTTCATCAGGATCATGAACAGGTTGCCAAGGCCGGGCAGGGCGATACGCCACATCTGCGGCAGGATGATCCGCGACAGGATGCGGCCCTTGGACAGGCCCAGCGCCAGGCCGGCTTCGCGGTGGCCCTTGGGGATCGCCAGGATCGCGCCACGGAACACTTCGGTGGCATAGGCGCCAAAGCACAGGCCCAGGGCAATCACGCCCGCTGCGAAGGCACTCAGCTCCAGGCCCGGCATGTTCAGGGCCTCACCAAGGGCGTTCATCAAGCCGACGGTGCCAAAGTAGATCAGCAGCACCCACAGCAGTTCGGGTACGCCGCGTACCAGGGTCGAATAGAAACCGCCAAGCCATTGCAGAGGCTTGACCGAGGAAGTCTTGGCCAGGGCGCCGAGCAGGCCCAAAACCAGGCCCAGCAGCAAGGCGCAAAGCGCCAGTTTTACGGTCATCAGGGTGCCGGCCATCATGGCCGGACCGAATCCGTGCAGGTCGATATTCATGGGCAGGTCATTCTAGGGACTGGCGCGCCGCAAGGGCGCGCCAGTCTGGGCGGGTCATTCGATGCTGAACGGGAAGTACTTGTCGTTGATCTTCTTGTACGTACCGTCGGCCTTGATTTCTGCCAGGGCTTTGTTCAGGTCGTTGCGCAGTTTGTCGTCACCCTTGCGCACGGCAATGCCGATCTTGTCGCTGTCCATCACCGGCTCGCCCTTGAACTCGAAGTTCGAGCCGTCCTTGCTCTTCAGCCACTCGTACTGCACGTACTTGTCGGCCAGGATGCCGTCGATGCGGCCGGAGACCAGGTCGAGGTAGGCGTTTTCCTGGGTGTCGTACAGTTTGATCTCTACGTCATCGCCGTAGTTGTCTTCCAGCCAGGTGCCAGCCAGGGTGGCGCGCTGGGTGCCGATCACCTTGCCCTTGAGCGAGGCCTTGTCGGTCTTGAAGTCGACGTTCTTCGGCGCGATGAACTGCAGCTTGTTGGAGTAGTACGGGTCGGTGAAGTCCACTGCCTGCTTGCGCTCGTCAGTGATCGACAGCGACGACACCAGGAAGTCGAACTTCTTGGCGTTCAGCGCCGGGATGATGCCGTCCCAGTCCGAGGTGACGACCGAGCATTCGACTTTCATCTTGGCGCACAGGGCGTCGCCGATGTCCTTGTCGAAGCCGACCACGTTACCGCTGGCATCCTTGTTGTTGAACGGTGGGTAGGCGGCTTCGATACCCATGCGCAGTTTTTCTGCGGCCATGGCGTTGGCCGACATCACCAGCGTGGCAGCAGCTGCCAGGAGAAACTTCTTGTAAGTGTGCATGTATTGCTCCGTTAACGGTGGCTGGACATGAATTGCTTGCAACGCGCCGAGGTCGGGTTTTCGAACACCTGCTGCGGCGATCCCTGCTCTTCGACCAGGCCCTGGTGCAGGAAGACGACTTCACTGGACACATGCCGGGCAAAGCTCATCTCGTGCGTGACCAGCAGCATGGTACGGCCTTCTTCGGCCAATGCGCGGATAACGTTTAGCACTTCCTGGACCATTTCCGGGTCGAGCGCCGAAGTGGGCTCGTCGAACAGGATGACCTTGGGCTTCATGGCCAGGGTACGGGCAATGGCGGCACGCTGTTGCTGGCCACCGGAAAGCTGGGCGGGGTAACTGTGGCGCTTGTCGTAGATGCCGACCTTGTTCAGCAGCGCTTCGGCGGCTTCGATGGCCTCGGCCTTGCTCTGGCCAAGTACGCGGCGCGGCGCCTCGATGATGTTGTCGAGGATCGACATGTGCGGCCACAGGTTGAAGTTCTGGAAGACGAAGCCGATCTCGCTGCGCAGGCGGTTGATCTGGCGGTTGTCGGCGGCGACCAGGTCGCCGTTCTTGGCGGCCTTGAGCTTGAGCGCTTCACCGGCGACGAGGATTTCGCCCTGGTGCGGGTTCTCGAGCAGGTTGATGCAGCGCAGCAGGGTGGACTTGCCGGAGCCGGACGACCCCAGGATGGAGATCACGTCACCGTCGCGTGCGGTCAGCGAAATGCCCTTGAGAATTTCCTGCTCGCCGTAGCGTTTGTGCAGGTTGCGGATTTCCAGCGCGGGCGTGGCCTGAGCCATGTGCGGTCCTCATTGTGTTCGGGTGCGTTCCCAGCTGTTGGCGGCCTTCCTGGCGAGCGCCAAGCTAGCATAGCGGTATCGCGGCGGCCAACAGGGGCGCCAGGTGCTCGGGGCGCTGGTGGGGCAGTTTGTCGCATCGCTGCAGCGCAACGTCGCGCGGATGTCCGCGAAGGTCTCGCCCAGCACCAGAGCCTTGATGAAAAAAGGCGCGATGGTGCCAGCTTTGGTCGGCTCAGGGAAGCGCTTTTAGACCATTCGCGGGTAGATTCAGACCGCCAAGGTAACCGCGCTGGTGAAAATGGGTTCACCGGCAGAGGCCCTTCTAAGGTGTTCGGTTGTACCTTTGGGTTGCACTTTTTTGCCTTGCAGCGGTGCAAAGGTGTTACCGAGGAGCACCTTTGGTGCGTTTGTAAGTGGGTATTTCAGTAATCCGAAGATTTGATGCCCTTTCGGTCAGCTCTTGGCCGAAAGCCCTCCGAACCGCGTGCTGAAAGGCCTGCCGGGCTTTCTGACGAATGCATTCAGCACATGGCGCGCTTATTGCCAGCAGGAAACCGCCGATTGCAGCGACGCCCAGGTCAACCCTTGGCGCGCTTTGTACCCGCAGTCGGCGTGGTCCACTCCTTACAAAGGTAGTTTTATGAGCGGTAACAATTCCAATGACCTCGCTCAGGGGCTCAAACAACGGCATGTGACCATGCTGTCCATCGCTGGCGTGATCGGCGCCGGCCTTTTCGTTGGCTCCGGCCACGCCATTGCCGCTGCCGGCCCGGCCGTGCTGCTGGCTTACGCTGCCGCCGGTACCTTGGTAGTACTGGTCATGCGCATGTTGGGTGAAATGGCGGTCGCCTCGCCTGACACCGGTTCGTTCTCTACGTATGCCGACCGCGCCATCGGGCGCTGGGCCGGTTTCACCATCGGCTGGCTGTATTGGTGGTTCTGGGTGCTGGTGATTCCGCTGGAAGCCAACGCCGCCGCAGCCATCCTGCATGCCTGGTTCCCTGCGGTTGACCTGTGGGCGTTCTCCCTGGTCATCACCCTGGCACTGACCCTGACCAACCTGTGCAGCGTGAAGAACTATGGCGAGTTCGAGTTCTGGTTCGCCCTGCTCAAGGTGCTGGCGATCATCGGCTTCATCGCCGTGGGTTGTGCTGCCTTGTTCGGCTTTGTGCCGAGCAGCCAGGTCAGCGGTGCCAGCCACCTGTTCGACACCCAGGGCTTCATGCCCAATGGCCTGGGCGCGGTGCTGGCAGCCATGCTGACCACCATGTTCTCGTTCATGGGTACCGAAATCGTCACCATCGCTGCGGCCGAGTCGAAGGACCCGGGCAAGCAGATCAGCCGTGCTACCAACTCGGTCATCTGGCGTATCTGCCTGTTCTACCTGGTGTCGATCTTCCTGGTCGTGGCCCTGGTGCCGTGGAACGACCCGGCACTGGCCGAAACCGGTTCCTACCAGACCGTGCTGAGCCGCATCGGCGTGCCGAATGCCAAGCTGATCGTCGACATCGTCGTGCTGATCGCGGTAACCAGCTGCCTGAACTCGGCGCTGTACACCTCGTCGCGCATGCTGTTCTCGCTGAGCAAGCGCGGTGACGCCCCGGCCATCGCCCAGCGCACCACCAAGTCGGCGACCCCGCATGTGGCGGTGCTGCTGTCCACCGCAGCGGCGTTCCTCTGCGTGTTCGCCAACTTCGTGGCCCCGGCCCAGGTGTTCGAGTTCTTGCTGGCCAGCTCCGGTGCCATTGCCCTGCTGGTGTACCTGGTGATTGCCGTGTCGCAGCTGCGCATGCGTGCCCAGCGTGAGGCCCGTGGCGAGAAGATCACCTTCAAGATGTGGCTGTTCCCGGGCCTGACCTGGGCGACCATCGCCTTCATCATTGCCATCCTGGTGGTGATGGCGCTGCGTGAAGACCACCGTGCCGAAATCATCGCGACCGCGCTGCTGAGCATTGGTGTGGTGGCGGCTGGCTTGCTGGTGCACCGCAAGCGCGAAGCTGCCGGGCGGGTAGCGCTGGATAACTGATCCGCGCTGGCTGCAATGAAAAGGCCGCGTCCTGTGCAGGGCGCGGCCTTTTTTGTTGTCTGTTCCGGCCCTTTCGCGGGCTTGCCCGCTCCCACATGGGTGGCGTTGCCTTCAGGCTGGCGGTGAACCTGTGGGAGCGGGCAAGCCCGCGAAGAGGCCGGAACGGCTACCTGGCCCGGTCAGCCAAACTGCTTCTGCTGCTGTTGCTGCTTGGCAACCAGCTCCGAGGCTGCCACATAGGCCGCCTGGAATTCATCACTCTCCAGCCAGGCCATGGTCGCCTCTTCGTCGGCGCCGTCCAGCCACTTACGGTAGGCGTTGAACACCAGCACGATGTAGTCGGTGGCGTGTTCTTCCTTGTGCCCCTTGAGCACCAGGCCCAGCAGTGGGTCTACCAGGAACACCGAGATCATCGGTACCAGGCCGCCCTCCTGGGCTTCCTTCATCTTCTTGAACAGCGCGTCGTAGCTGCCCGACTCCATGGCCTTGTTGTATACCTGCTCGATGCTGGCGCTGTCGCCTGCACTGGCCTTGACCGCCTGGCCGCTGCGTACCATGCGGTTCTGTTTAGCCTTGTTGGCGGCGCGTTTGGCGCGTTTCTGTTGCTTGCTAGGGGTGGCCATGGGAAATCCTGGGTGGTCTGAAAAAGTACACGTATTGAAGCGCAGTTACTCGGGGAGCCCAAGTGTTGCGCATGAGAATGACTGTACGGCCTATTGCACACGGGCTTCTGGCAGAGATCCTTCCACCTGCTTCCAGCGGCTTCCCCTCTTTAGCCTTCATGGGCCCTTTGCATGAAGCAGAGGAAACAGGAGACTGATGATGAAGCATTACTTCATGGCAACCTTCGCAAGCTACGACGATAACGAGCAGATGTCTTTTCGAACCGCTGTCGCTGCCCTTGATGAATACAAGGTACCGGGTAGCAAACTGCGTGAGCTGGTAGCGGCAGCGCCGGAAGCGGACCTGGAGCTGGTATGCGTTTCGTACCTTGGGCAAATGACGGAGGAAGAGTTTGGCGCTCGTTAAACCGGCTGCCTGAACAGTGGCTGCGCTCTGCAAAGAGGTATGAGCGCAGCTTCTGAAAAAATCGCAGGCAACAAAAAACCCGCACTAGGCGGGTTTCTTGTTGTCGCTTCGGGTAACTTTGCAACCACCAGAAGCTGAAGGTGGTGCCCAGAGACGGAGTCGAACCGCCGACACGAGGATTTTCAATCCTCTGCTCTACCGACTGAGCTATCTGGGCGACGAGGTGAATTAAATAGACTTTCAGACCGCCCGTCAACGACTTTTTGAAAAAATTTTAAATTAATTCCGTCGCTTACGTTCCGTGGGGTCATTCCGAGGGCGGCACGTAGCCTTCCGCCTGGGCGTATTCTTCGCCGGCGAAAAACTTGTCCATCTCGCCCTGGAGGAATTTGCGGTCCTCGGCGTTCATCATGTTCAGGCGCTTTTCGTTGATCAGCATGGTCTGGTGCTTCTGCCAGTCGGCCCAGGCCTTCTGCGAGATGTGTTCGAAGATGTCCTGGCCCTTGGCGCCGGGGTAGGGCGGGCGCTCCAGGCCTGGCAGTTCTTCTTTGTACTTGCGGCACATCACGGTGCGGGTCATCGGGCGTCTCCTGCAATCAGTTCGTCGGCCGCGCGTTTGAGCAGTTTTTTCACCGGGGCGGCGAGGCCCAGGCGCGGCGGGGTGGCGAGGTTATACCAGAGCCAGTCGGCCTCGGCCACGTGCTGGCCGAGCGGGTCGACGCGCACCAGCCAGGGCTCGATCGCCAGCTGGAAGTGGCTGAAGGTATGGGTCAGGCCGTCCATGGCGCGGCTTTCGGCCAGGCGCAGGCCGTGCTGGTAGGCCAGGTCGTCGAGCTGGGCGATGTCGTCCAGTTCCGGCAGGCTCCACAAGCCACCCCACAACCCGCTGGAGGGGCGGCGGTAAAGCAGGATGGCGCCTTCGTGGTTGGCCAGCAGCGGCATCAGCGTGCGCCGTTGTGGCAGCGCCTTGCGCGGCTTGGGTTCCGGGTAGCGGGTTTCTTCGCCGTGCAGGTGCGCTTCGCAGCCGCGCCGCAGCGGGCAGATCAGGCAACTGGGCTTGCTGCGGGTACACAGCGTGGCGCCCATGTCCATCATCGCCTGGGTATAGTGGTTGGCACGCTGCTGCGGGGTAAAGCGCTCGGCCGTGGCCCACAGCTGGTTGGCCACCTTGGGCTCGCCAGGGTAGCCGGCCTGGGCCGTGTAGCGGGCCAGCACGCGTTTCACGTTGCCGTCGAGGATCGGTGCACGGATGCCCATGCTGATGCTGGCGATGGCGCCGGCGGTGGAACGGCCGATGCCGGGCAGCTCGGTGAGCTGCTCGACACTGCGCGGGAATTCGCCACCATGCTGCTCGACCACGATCTTCGCGGCTTTTTGCAGGTTGCGCGCCCGGGTGTAGTAGCCCAGGCCGGTCCACAGGTGCAGCACCTCGTCCTCGGGCGCTTCGGCCAGGGCCTGCACGGTCGGCAGGGCCTGCATGAAGCGGTCGAAGTAGTTGAGCACGGTGCTGACCTGGGTCTGCTGCAGCATGATCTCCGACACCCACACCCGGTACGGGGTGATGCCCTGCTGCCACGGCAGGTCGTGCCGGCCGTGCTCGTCATACCAATCCAGCACAGCGCTGGAGAACTGCTCTGGGGTCATCGCTTGAACAGCCCCTTGAGCGCGTCTTTCACTTCCGGGCTCACTTTGTCTCCGAGTTTTTCATCGATCTTTTCCTGCAGGCGGTTGCCGGCCAGCTTGGCGGCGACCTTGCCCATGCCATCCTGGTCCAGGCGGCAGGCCTTGGCGCCCAGCTCCAGCGGGCCGCGGCAACGCAGTGGTACTTCCACGCCAACATAGCGTTCGTTGACCTGGCAGGCCGGGTCGGGCATGGCGCGCTGGTCGCCTTCGACAATCACGCCGACTTTGTAGTCCATGCCCAGCACGCGCAGGTCGAGGTCACCCTGGCCGTTGACGGTAAGGCCCGGGATGCGCGCCTTGAGGTCCGGGTTGCTGGCGACCCCATTGCGCACCACCAGGCTGCCGCGCAGCTCCTGGAACGGGGTGTCCTTGCCGCGTGGCTCGCCGTTCAGCGCTTTGCGGTTGAGCGTGGCGATGGCCTGGCACAGTTGCTGTTCCAGGTTGGCATTGACCAGCACGCCGTCGTTGATGACGAAATTGGCGTTGCCGTTGAGGGTATCCACCAGCGCCTTCTGGCTGTTGCCGGTAGCGGTCAGGTCGCTGTTCAGGGTCAGCAGGCCTTTGACCGGCGGCTCCTGGTCCTTACCCTCGGTCTTGATGAAGTGCTCCACCGGTACCCGCTGGATGTTGGTGTTGACGCCCAGTTGCGGCACGGCAGGGCGAACATCGACGGTACCCTTGGCCTCGAACGTGCCGTTGTACAGCCCGCCACGCAGGGTTTGCAGGGTCAGCAGGCCGCCCTGGCCGGTGGCCTTGAGCTGGGCGTCGGTGATCGGCAGTTTATCCAGGGTCAGCGCGCCGAAGGCCAGGTCGGCCTGCAGGTCGAGGGCGCGCAGGCGGTCGACCGGCAACAGCTTGTCGTCGCTCCAGGCCACCTGGGTCGGGGCGTTGGGCAGCGGCGTGGTGCCGGCGCCGGCGACCGCGCCGGCTTCCTGCTGCTTGACCTCGGCCTGGCGCGCGGCAGTGGCCCCCTTGGCCTGCTCGCTCTTGGCCGGCAGGTAGCGGTCGGCGTCGAAGCTGTCGCCTTTGAGCTGCAGGCGCAGGGCTTGCTTGGCGAAATCCTCGACGGCCACGCGGCCGGTGAAGGTGCTGTCGTCCAGCTTCACGGCCAGGTCTTCCAGGGCCAGGCTGTTCGGCGTGCCTTGCAGACGGGTGACCAGTTCCAGCCTGGAGAAGGCTGCCGGGTCGTTGCTGGCCGGCAGCGGGCGGCCAATGCTGTCGAGGAACGTGCGCAAGTCGAACTGGGCGATGGACAGGCCACCGCTGAGCTGGGGTGCCTTGTCCAGGTCACGCAGGTTCAGCTCGCCCAGGGCGCGCAGCTGGTTGGCCGATACTTTAAGGCCGCTCCACGAAGCGACATTGGCGCCCAGGTCGACCAGCAGTTGGCCCTGCGCGGCGAAGGTCACGGTTTTGCCACCGGTTGGCTCACCCGAGGTTTCGCCCGACAGGCGCATGTCTTCGAAGTTGTAGCGCTTGAGCTTGCGGTCGAAGCGCAGCTCGCCGGCCAGCTCGGTGCGGGCCTTGATGTTCGGCTGGCTGGCGCTGAGGAAGGCGCTGGCCTTGAGCGGGATATTCGCGCCTTCGTGGACCGGGCCGGTGCTCAGCTGGATGCTCTCGGCGCTATAGCTTTGGCCGGTCTTGGCATCGGTGTATTGCACCCGGGCGTTGTTCACGGTCAGGCTGTCGATGTCCAGCTTGACCGCGCGGTCGTTGCTGGGGGGCGCTGCCGGTTGCTGTTCGGCGGGTGCCTGGGCTGGGGCAGTGGCCTGCGCGCCGGCGTCCTGTGCGGGCAACGGCTTGCCGATGTCTTCCCAATTGCCATGGCCCTGTTCGTCCCGCGCCAGGGTCAGGTTCAGGCCCTCGACGCGCACGTCGCTCATCTGTACTTCGCGGCGCAGCAGTGGCAGCACACGCACCGACAAGCCAAGCATCTGCAGGTCGGCGAACGGCTCCTTGGGTTTGTTCAAGGTGGCGATGCTTGCTTCGTGCAGCTCCAGGCCCAGCCATGGGAACAGGCTCCAGCCGATGTCACCGTTGAGCGTGAGCTCGACGTGTGCCTTGTCGCGCGCCAGCTGGCGAATCTCGTCTTTGTAGTCGTTGGGATCGAACAGGTGGGTCAGGGCGAAGCCCAGCGCCACGATGATCAGCAGCAACCCGAGAAGCCCAAGTCCCAGGATTTTGCCGAACGCTTTCATGGGCGAGTCCTTGTAGTACGTTGTGTGAATTCCGAACGGCAGAGTATAGCGCCGCAGGGGTGGGCCCTGCGTATTCGACAAGAGATACAGGGCATTTCCTACTTTGCGGGATTCGACAGTTGTGGTTTCGGCAGTTCCTTCGGTGTTGGATTCCTCGCGGGCAAGCCTGCTCCCACAGGTACTGCACAGGTGTCAAAAGCTGAGATGAACCTGTGGGAGCGGGCTTGCCCGCGCAGAGGCCGGTGCAGATAGCGCCGAAATACCGATTCAGCCAGGCGAAAAATAACGATATCAGATTGCTTTCATGTCATCTGCGAACTGGTACCCTTGTGCCGCTTTGCGGGGCGGCCGCGACCCATTGTCGCGGTCCGTTGCCCAGGGAAAAGGCCAGTTCGCCCTGCGTGCGAGAACAAGAGCCCGGGTTGCCATCCGCCAGCACTGTCTACCTACAAAAGGATCGAATCCATGAGCAGTACCATCACGGCAGAGGGGCTGGCCAGCGCGCCAGGCTTCCTGTCGAAGGAGCGCATTATCGCCCGCCCGGGCTTCAACCGTTGGCTGGTTCCGCCGGCCGCCCTGGCCATTCACCTGTGCATCGGCATGGCCTATGGCTTCTCGGTGTTCTGGCTACCCCTGTCGCAAGCCCTCGGCATCACCGCCCCGGTCGCCTGCGCGGCGGACATGGGTTTCATCGCCCGTATGTTCAGCGCCGAATGTGACTGGCCGATCTCGATGCTGAGCTGGATCTACACCTTGTTCTTCGTCTTCCTCGGTTGCTCGGCGGCAGTGCTGGGTGGCTGGCTGGAACACGCCGGCCCGCGCAAGGCCGGCCTGGTGTCGGCGCTGTGCTGGTGTGGCGGCATGCTGATCTCGGCCATAGGGGTGAAAACCCACCAGCTGTGGCTGATGTGGCTGGGCTCTGGCGTAATCGGCGGCATTGGCCTGGGCCTGGGCTACATCTCGCCGGTTTCGACCCTAATCAAGTGGTTCCCGGACAAACGCGGCATGGCCACCGGCATGGCGATCATGGGCTTCGGTGGCGGCGCCATGGTCGGTGCACCGCTGGCCACGGCGCTGATGGGGCACTTCGGCAACGCGCAGGAAGTGGGGGTGTGGCAGAGCTTCGTGGTCATGGCGGCGATCTACTTCGTGTTCATGACGGCCGGCGCCCTGGCCTATCGCGTACCGCCGACCGGCTGGAAGCCCGAAGGCTGGACTGCCCCGGCGAAAAAGGCCGGCAACACCATGGTCACCGACCGCCACGTGCACGTCAGCGTGGCGTGGAAAACCCCACAGTTCGCGCTGATCTGGCTGGTGCTGTGCCTGAACGTGTCGGCGGGTATCGGTATTCTCGGCATGGCCTCGCCGTTGCTGCAGGAAGTGTTCGCCGGCAAGCTGCTGGGCAACGGGCTGAGCTTCAGCGAGCTGAACAGCGCCCAGTTGGCGCAGATTGCCGCGATCGCCGCCGGCTTCACCGGCCTGCTGAGCCTGTTCAACATCGGTGGGCGGTTCTTCTGGGCTTCGTTCTCCGACTACATTGGCCGCAAGAACACCTACTTTGCCTTCTTCGCACTTGGGGTTGGCCTGTACAGCCTGGTGCCGAACATGGGCCACCTGGGTAACGTAGCCCTGTTCGTGGCGGCATTCTGCATCATCCTGTCGATGTACGGCGGTGGCTTCTCCACCGTGCCCGCGTACCTGGCCGACCTGTTCGGCACGCAGATGGTCGGTGCCATTCACGGGCGCCTGCTGACTGCCTGGGCGGCGGCGGGCGTGCTGGGGCCGGTGCTGATCACCTACCTGCGCGAATATCAGCTGGCCGCCGGGGTGGAACGTGCCGCGGCTTATGACATGACCCTTTACATCCTTGCCGGCCTGCTGGTGCTGGGCTTTGTCTGCAACATGCTGGTGCGCCCGGTGGCCGACAAGTACTTCATGAGCGATGCCGAGCTGGCTGCCGAGCGGGCGCTGAGCCACGACAAGGGCGCCGATGACGTGCAGTCGCTGGAGTGGAAAGCAGCGCCGGGTAGCCTGCCGCTGGTGCTGCTGGCCTGGGCGGTGGTGGTCGTGCCGCTGGCGTGGGGTGTTTGGGTGACCCTGCAGAAGACGGCTGTGCTGTTCCATTGATGTGCCTGTCTGGGGGCGCCTTGCGCCCCTTTCGCGGCGCAAGGCCGCTCCTACAGGGATCGCGTGAGCGTCGGGATTGCGCGATCCTGTGTAGCAGCGGCATCGCGCCGCGATGGGCTGCAAAGCAGCCCCATGTACCAGGTTGTATAGACCTGTAGGCCCGTCCATCCCCACAGTTCCTTGCCTTGCCATATGTCATCCGCGTTTCAAGCGGGCGCGTTCTGGGCCTATAATGAAGCCCTTTTCGCCCAATGATTTTGCGGAGCTGGTGATGGTTGAACGTAAGGCGTCCGTCGAGCGCAACACCCTGGAAACCCAGGTCAAGTGCTCGATCAACCTCGATGGCAGTGGCAAGGCCCGGTTCGATATCGGTGTGCCTTTCCTTGAACACATGCTGGACCAGATCGCCCGCCACGGGCTGATCGATCTGGATATCGAGTGCAAGGGTGACCTGCATATCGACGATCACCATACCGTCGAGGACGTCGGTATCACCCTGGGCATGGCCTTCGCCCAGGCCATCGGTGACAAGAAGGGCATCTTCCGCTACGGCCATGCCTACGTGCCGCTGGACGAAGCGCTGTCGCGCGTGGTCATCGACTTTTCCGGTCGCCCGGGCCTGCAGATGCATGTGCCTTACACCCGCGCCAGCGTTGGTGGCTTCGATGTCGACCTGTTCCAGGAATTCTTCCAGGGCTTCGTCAACCACGCCCTGGTAACCCTGCACATCGACAACCTGCGTGGCCACAACACCCACCACCAGATCGAAACCGTGTTCAAGGCATTCGGCCGCGCGCTGCGCATGGCCATCACCCTCGACGAGCGCATGGCCGGGCAGATGCCTTCCACCAAAGGGTGCCTGTAAATGCAGACGGTAGCCGTAATCGACTATGGCATGGGCAACCTGCACTCGGTGGCCAAGGCGCTCGAGCATGTAGGTGCCGGCAAGGTACTGGTCACCAGTGACGCCGCGGTCATCCGCGAGGCCGACCGCGTGGTGTTCCCGGGGGTGGGCGCGATTCGCGACTGCATGGCTGAAATCCGCCGCCTGGGCTTCGACAGCCTGGTACGCGAAGTCAGCCAGGACCGCCCGTTCCTGGGTATCTGCGTAGGCATGCAGGCACTGCTGGAGCACAGCGAAGAAAACGACGGTGTCGACTGCATTGGCCTGTTCCCCGGCCAGGTGCGCTTCTTCGGCAAGGGCCTGAAGGAAGACGGCGAACACCTGAAGGTGCCGCACATGGGCTGGAACGAGGTCGGCCAGACCAACCATCACCCGCTGTGGCATGACATCCCCGACCGTGCGCGCTTCTATTTCGTGCACAGCTACTACATCGATGCCGGCAAGCCGGCGCAGGTGGTCGGTCGCGGCCATTACGGCGTCGACTTCGCTGCGGCGTTGGCCGATGGTTCGCGCTTTGCCGTGCAGTTCCACCCGGAGAAGAGCCATACCCATGGCCTGCAGCTGCTGCAGAATTTCGTCGCCTGGGACGGGCGCTGGTAAATGAGCAGGTCGAAGACCAAGGCCCCAGTAATCACTCTGGCCCCCGAGCAGGAGCGCGCCGCGCTCGACACGCTCAAGCGCTTCCTCGAAGACCGTTTCGAGTTGACGCTGGGTTCGTTCGAGGTGGCCGAGGTCCTCGATGTGTTCAGCAAGGAAATTGCACCCCATTACTACAACAGGGCGATTGCCGATGTTCAGCTGCACCTCAAGGAGCGGTTCGACAGCATCGAAAGCGATCTGTGGGCGCTCGAGAAGCCCTGAAACCCCAAGAACAGACAGGTTCCCAAGATGCTGATTATCCCCGCTATCGATCTGAAGGACGGTGCCTGCGTGCGCCTGCGCCAGGGCCGCATGGAAGACTCCACGGTATTTTCCGACGACCCGGTGAGCATGGCCGCCAAGTGGGTCGAGGGTGGCTGCCGCCGTCTGCACCTGGTCGACCTCAACGGCGCCTTCGAAGGCCAGCCGGTCAACGGTGAAGTGGTTACCGCCATTGCCAAGCGCTACCCGACTCTGCCGATCCAGATCGGCGGTGGCATCCGCTCGCTGGAGACCATCGAGCACTACGTCAAGGCTGGCGTCAGCTACGTGATCATCGGCACCAAGGCAGTCAAGCAGCCGGAGTTCGTCGCCGAGGCGTGCAAGGCCTTCCCGGGCAAGGTCATCGTTGGCCTGGACGCGAAAGACGGCTTTGTTGCCACTGACGGCTGGGCCGAGGTGAGCTCGGTGCAGGTCATCGACCTGGCCAAGCGTTTCGAGGCCGATGGCGTCTCGGCGATCGTCTACACCGACATCGCCAAGGACGGCATGATGCAGGGCTGCAACGTGCCCTTCACCAAGGCGCTGGCAGAAGCTACTTCGATCCCGGTGATCGCCTCGGGCGGCATCCACAACCTGGGCGACATCAAGGCCCTGCTGGACGCCAAGGCCCCGGGCATCATCGGCGCCATCACCGGCCGTGCCATCTACGAAGGCACCCTCGATGTTGCCGAGGCCCAGGCCTTCTGCGACAACTACCAAGGCTGAGGACTGAACCATGGCACTGGCCAAGCGCATCATCCCTTGCCTGGACGTGGACAACGGCCGGGTGGTCAAGGGCGTCAAGTTCGAGAACATCCGTGATGCCGGCGACCCGGTGGAAATCGCCCGTCGCTACGACGAGCAAGGTGCCGACGAAATCACCTTCCTCGACATCACCGCCAGCGTCGATGGCCGCGACACCACCCTGCATACCGTCGAACGCATGGCCAGCCAGGTATTCATCCCGCTGACCGTGGGTGGTGGCGTGCGCACCGTGCAGGACATCCGCAACCTGCTCAATGCCGGTGCCGACAAGGTGTCGATCAACACGGCAGCGGTGTTCAACCCGGAGTTCGTCGGCGAGGCGGCGGACCGTTTCGGTTCGCAGTGCATCGTCGTGGCCATCGATGCCAAGAAGGTGTCGGCGCCGGGGGAAGCTCCGCGCTGGGAAATCTTCACTCACGGCGGGCGCAAGCCGACCGGGCTGGACGCGGTGGAGTGGGCGAAGAAGATGGAAGGCCTGGGGGCTGGCGAGATCCTGCTGACCAGCATGGACCAGGACGGCATGAAGAGCGGCTTCGACCTGGGCGTTACCCGCGCGATCAGTGATGCACTGGGTATTCCGGTCATTGCGTCGGGTGGTGTGGGTAACCTGCAGCACCTGGCTGACGGCATTCTGGAAGGGCATGCCAGTGCGGTGCTGGCGGCCAGTATCTTCCACTTTGGTGAGTACACGGTACCGGAGGCCAAGGCCTACATGGCTTCGCGCGGGATCGTGGTGCGCTGAACCAATGATTGGGGCTGCTTTGCAGCCCATCGCGGCTGAAGCCGCTCCTGCAGGGGCCGCGCCAATTTCCAGGCTTGCGCGGTCCCTGTAGGAGCGGCTTCAGCCGCGATGGGCCGCAAGGCGGCCCCAATTGCATCACCCGTGGTTCTTGCCTAGCAAGGCGTGGTAAAGCTCGGTATCCCCAAGAATCCCAACCACCTTGTCGTTGTCCTGCAACACCAGCTTGTTGCCGGTCTGATAACGTATCTGCAGCGCCTCGCGCATTCCGATATCGGCATTGACCAACGTTGGGCGGCGGCCCAGCAGCTCCACATCCTGCCCCGGTGCCCAGTTCTGCAGGTCAAGCCCGTTCTGCCCTTGGCGTGCACGCTTGATCGAGCCACCTTCGCCAAGGTCCAGCCACGAGTCGATGCCGGGATCGATGCACACCGAACCATTCACCCGCTTGCACTGGTCCAGGCTGCGCATCAGGCTGCGACCGCACAGTACGTTGAGCGGGTTGGTATGGGCGACGAAGGTGCGCACGTATTCGTCGGCCGGGTTCAGCACGATCTCTTCCGGCTTGCTGTACTGAATGATTCGCCCGTCCTTCATGATCGCGATGCGGCTACCCAGCTTCAGCGCTTCGTCCAGGTCGTGGCTGACGAACACGATGGTCTTGCTCAGCTTGGCCTGCAGGCCCAGCAACTCATCTTGCAGGCCCTGGCGAATCAGCGGGTCGAGTGCCGAGAACGGTTCGTCCATCAGCAGGATGTCGGCATCCATCGCCAGCGCCCGGGCCAGGCCCACGCGCTGCTGCATGCCGCCAGACAGTTCGTCCGGCTTCTTGTTACGCCATTGGGTCAGGCCCACCAGTTCGAGTTTCTCGTCAACCAGCTTGCGCCGTTCCTTTTCAGGGCGGCCCTGCATTTCCAGGCCAAAGCTGATGTTCTCGCGCACCGTCAGCCACGGCATCAGGGCAAACTTCTGGAACACCATGGCAATGCGCTTGGTGCGCATCATCTTCAGCTCGGCCGGGGTGCAGTGGGCAATGTCGATGTGCTTGCCTTCGTGCTCGACGAACAGCTTGCCGCGGCTGACGGTATTGAGGCCGTTGATGCAGCGCAGCAGGCTCGACTTGCCGGAGCCGGACAAGCCCATCAATACGCAGATCTCGCCCTTCTGGATGTCCAGGTTGGCCTTTTCGACACCCACCACCAGGCCGGTTTCCTTGAGGATCTGCTCGCGGGTCTTGCCTTGGTCGAGCAGCGCCAGCGCCTCGCGTGGCTTGCTGGAGAAGATGACGTCGACGTCTTCGAATCGAATGATGCTCATGCTTCACCCCTTGCCGGCAGGTCCGGTTGCTTGCAGATACGGTCGAGCATGATCGCCAGCAGCACGATCGCCAGGCCCGCTTCGAAGCCCAGGGAGATATCAGCGGTGTTCAGTGCGTTGACCACAGGTTTGCCCAGGCCGTCAGCGCCGACCAGGGCGGCAATCACTACCATCGACAGCGACAGCATGATGCACTGGGTTACGCCGGCGGCGATGCTCGGCATCGCATGCGGCAGTTCGATACGGGTGAGCAGCTGGCGGCGCGAGCAGCCAAACGCCTTGCCGGCGTCCATCAGCTCCTGCGGCACGTCGCAGATGCCGAGGTAGGTGAGGCGGATTGGCGCGGCAATGGCGAACACCACGGTGGAGATCAGCCCCGGCACCACACCCAGGCCGAACAGGGTCAGGGTGGGGATCAGGTAGACGAAGGTGGGTACCGTCTGCATCAGGTCGAGTACCGGGCGCATGGCGGTGTAGAACATCGGTTTATGCGCGGCGACGATGCCCAGTGGCACGCCAATAGCCACGCACACCACGGTGGCGAAGGTGACCTGCGCCAGGGTTTCCATGGTTTCCTGCCAATAGCCCAGGTTGAGGATCAGCAGGAACGACAGCGCGACGAATGCGGTTAGCGCCCACTTGCGCTGGATGAAATGCGCCAAGGCGGCGAACAGGGCGATGAGCACGAACGGATTGAAGAAAGTCAGGGCACTGGTGACGCCATGGATCATGAATTCCAGGCCTTGGGCGATGGCGTCGAAGTAATTCGCGCCGTTCTGGGTCAGCCATTCGACGAACGACGCGATGTACTGCCCCAGGGGTATTTTCTGATCGATAAGCATGATAGCGAGCTTCCACCTGCATAGATTGAACTCAACCCGGGGCAGACACGACCTGGCCCCGGGGTAGCGCTATTGCATATTTCGTTATTGCGTCAGCTTGGCCTTGGCTGCCTCGAGGCCTGGTTTGCCGTCCACGGTAGTCACACCGGCCAGCCAGGCATCCAGCTTGGCTGGGTTTTCCTTGAGCCACTTCCTGGCAGCCGCGTCGGGTTTCATCTTGTCGTCCAGGACATAGCCCATCATGGTGCTTTCATCCTTGAGCTCGAACGACAGGTTCTTCAACAGCTGGCCAACGTTGCTGCATTCCTGCACGTAGCCCTTGCGGGTGTTGGTCAATACGGTTGCCTTGCCGAACTCGGGGCCGAAGAAGTCGTCCCCGCCGGTCAGGTACTGCATCTTGAAGCGGGTGTTCATCGGGTGCGGTTCCCAGCCGAGGAACACGATGGCTTCGCCGCGCTTCTGCGCACGGTCGACCTGCGACAGCATGCCGGCCTCGCTGGACTGCACGATCTTGAAACCGGCGTCCTTCAGGCCGAAGGCGTTCTTGTCGATCATGCTCTGGATGGTGCGGTTGCCATCGTTGCCCGGCTCGATGCCGTAGATCTTGCCGTCCAGTTCCTTCTTGAACTTGGGAATGTCGCTGAAATCCTTCAGGCCCTTGTCATACAGCGCCTGGGGCACTGCCAGGGTGTACTTGGCGTTCTCCAGGTTGGCGCGCACGGTTTCTACAGTGCCGGCGTCGCGATACTGCTTGATGTCGTTCTCCATGGTCGGCATCCAGTTGCCGAGAAACACATCCAGGTCCTTGCCGGTGGCCAGCGACTTGTACGTCACCGGTACCGAGATCATGGTGGTATGGGTCTTGTAACCCAGTGCTTCGAGGACAACGCTGGTGGTGGCGGTGGTGACCGTGATGTCGGTCCAGCCGACATCCGAGAACCTGACCGTCTGACATTGCTCGGGCTCGGCGGCATGGGCCAGCACGGGCGCTGTCAGCATCGCAACCAGCAACAGCGAGAGTGAACCTTTCATGGATGGACTCCTGTGGATTTTGTCTTCGGGTTCGCGTGGGTCGCCGGGCATTCTGGGTGTCCGGTCGACAAGGCCTGCAGAGGGCAGGATGCGTGGCCGTGCTTTACGAGTCGCTTTCGATAATCCTCCAGCGCCGGGCAATCGCCTACTGGTGGAGTCGTAACCAGTACGGAACGGGTCGTATCCAGTACAGGCGATGTCGCTTATGGATTTTTCCACCCCCTCGGCCGCATCTTTACGTCGCCAGGCCGCCGTAAAACGGCGTGGCGAGGGCCGGAATCGTGCGGCGCTGCTGGACAAAATTACGTCGGTTGCAGACGGCGAGGGCTACGGCAAAAGCCCGATGATGCGTGCATTCAAGGCGGCCCGCTGCTTCAGCCTAGCAGCTGCACCGCCCTGCGCATGGCGCGCAGAGACAAGCCCAGCAAGAGGTGATTCGACAATGGCCATCAGCGTGTTCGACCTGTTCAAGATCGGTGTCGGGCCTTCCAGCTCCCACACCGTCGGCCCCATGCGTGCCGGCGCCCTGTTTGTTCAGGGCCTGCGCGAACGCGGCGAGCTGGAGCGTGTGAAGCGGATCGAAGTGCGCCTGTATGGCTCGCTGTCTGCCACCGGCATCGGTCACGGCACCGACAACGCCACCATCATGGGGCTGATGGGCGAATGGCCTGACGCCATTGACCCGACCCAGATCGTGCCGCGTATCGCCGACCTGCGGGAAACCGACACGCTGCTGCTGGATAACCGCCTGCCCATCGAGTTCGTCTGGGCCCGCGACATGCTGCTGCTGGACGAGAACCTTCCGTACCATCCCAACGCCATGACCCTGATTGCCGAAGGCGAGCAGGGCGAGCTGCACCGCGACACCTACTACTCGGTGGGTGGCGGCTTCGTGGTCGATGCCGCCCAGGCCGCCAGCGGCGTGCTGGATGCCGACCAGACCGAGCTGCCGTACGACTTCAGCAGTGCCGCCGAACTGCTGCGCCTGTGCAAGCAAAACGACCTCAGCGTGTCGCAATTGATGATGGCCAACGAGAAAGTCTGGCGCAGCGAGGAAGAGATCCGCGCCGGCCTGCACAAGCTCTGGGAGGCCATGCAAGAGTGCGTCAACAACGGCCTGAAGTACGAAGGCACGTTGCCCGGCGGCCTGAACGTACGCCGCCGCGCTGCCAAGCTGCACCGTAGCCTGCAGGAAATCGGCAAGCCCAACGTGATCGGCTCGACCATGAGCGCCATGGAATGGGTCAACCTGTTCGCCCTGGCGGTCAACGAAGAGAACGCTGCCGGCGGGCGCATGGTCACTGCGCCAACCAATGGCGCTGCCGGCATCATTCCGGCGGTGCTGCATTACTACATGCGCTTCAGTGACGCGGTGACCGAATCCAGCGTGGTCGACTTCTTCCTCGCCGCGGCGGCGGTGGGCATCCTGTGCAAGAAGAACGCGTCGATTTCCGGTGCCGAGGTTGGCTGCCAGGGCGAGGTCGGCTCGGCCTGTGCCATGGCTGCTGCCGGGCTGGCCGAAGTACTGGGGGCGACCCCGCCGCAGGTGGAAAACGCCGCCGAAATCGCCCTGGAACACAACCTCGGCCTGACCTGCGACCCGGTTGGCGGGTTGGTCCAGGTGCCGTGCATCGAGCGCAACGCCATTGCTGCGGTAAAAGCCATCAACGCGGTGCAGATGGCCTTGCGTGGTGACGGCGAGCACTTCATTTCCCTCGACCAGGTGATCCGCACCATGCGTGACACCGGGGCCGACATGCACGACAAATATAAAGAGACCTCGCGCGGTGGCCTGGCGGTCAGCGCCATTGAATGCTGAGTTTTTGAGCTCCCTTAAGGGCCTCATCGCGGATGAAATCGCTCCTACAGGGATGCATGACCCGGTAGGAGCGATTTCATCCGTGATGAGGCCCTTGAACGTTTCAAGTGCGCCGCGCCCTGTTTCAGTGCGTGGCCTAAGCTGACCAATCGTCGGCTGTCGCTATCAGTACGAGCTTTGTCGGTGACACTAAATAGTGTCGTTTCTGGGCAACCAACGCTAAGCGTGTCACCAAATTGCTCAGTTGTTACATGCAAGGCGCTAGCACGGCGGTTTGCAAAGACTTGCCAGCTCGATCGAAGCACCTGATTTGCCGAATAAAGGCGTCGTTTTCAGGTTTTTTTGGATAGCCGTTCAATTTCAGGCACGGCGTTTGCGTTGAGATTGGCACCAAGCCCCTGCACATGAAACAGGGGTAATAACAAGAAATGAATGCCCGCCTGAGGCATACCCTGCATTTGTGTGAGGAGAAATCGCGATGACGTCCTACACCTCCGGGAATCCCACCCAGAACCGCACAGCACCCCAGTCCATCGGGTTTCTTCTATTGGACAATTTCACCCTGATTTCGCTGGCCTCGGCAGTCGAGCCGCTGCGCATGGCCAACCAGCTGTCCGGCCGCGAGCTGTACCGCTGGCACACCCTGACCGTCGACGGCGGCCAGGTGTGGGCCAGCGACGGCCTGCAGATCACCCCGGACGCGGCCATGCACAGCGCCCCACCGATGGACACCGTCATCGTCTGTGGCGGCGTGGGCATCCAGCGCACCGTTACCCGCGAGCATGTCACCTGGCTGCAGGCCCAGGCCCGCCAGTCGCGCCGCCTGGGTGCGGTGTGCACCGGCAGCTGGGCGCTGGCCTGCGCCGGCCTGCTCGATGGCTTCGATTGCAGCGTGCATTGGGAATGCCTGGCGGCCATGCAGGAAGCCTACCCACGGGTGAACATGAGTACCCGCCTGTTCACCCTGGACCGTAACCGCTTCACCAGCTCTGGCGGCACTGCGCCGCTGGACATGATGCTGCACCTGATCAGTCGCGACCATGGGCGCGAGCTGTCGGCGGCAATCTCGGAGATGTTCGTCTACGAGCGTATTCGCAACGAACAGGACCACCAGCGCGTGCCGCTCAAGCACATGCTCGGCACCAACCAGCCGAAGCTGCAGGAGATCGTCGCGCTGATGGAGGCCAACCTCGAAGAACCGATCGACCTGGACGAACTGGCGGTGTACGTGTCGGTGTCGCGGCGTCAGCTCGAGCGGCTGTTCCAGAAGTACCTGCACTGCTCGCCGTCGCGCTATTACCTGAAACTGCGCCTGATTCGTGCCCGCCAGCTGCTGAAGCAGACGCCGATGTCGATCATCGAGGTGGCCTCGGTATGCGGCTTCGTGTCGACCCCGCACTTCTCCAAGTGTTACCGCGAGTATTTCGGTATTCCGCCGCGTGACGAGCGTGTGGGTTCCAACACCGCGCAGCAGGTGGCCATGATGCCGATCCCGCAGGCCATGACCTTGTCGCCGCACAGTGGGCCAATGGCTGCCCTGAGCCAGGCGCGCAACGAGTCGACCTTTGCCAGTGTAAGGCTCTGAAACGGCACTGGCCTCTTCGCGGGGTAAACCCGCTCCCACAGGTACTGCACTGAACTCAAAAGCAGTGCAGTACCTGTGGGAGCGGGTTTACCCCGCGAAGAGGCCAGTACAGGAAAAACGCTCAGGCGCGCTGGTTGAACTGCGCCAGCGCCGGCAACAGCTGCTTGTCGATGGCCTGGCGTACCGCCGGCAGGATCGTCGCGCTGCCGGTATACATTTGCTCCACCATCCCCTTCAACGCCCGTGCATTAGGCTCGGTCAGCCCGCGCACCACCGCCTCGCAGGCCTGCTCGGCGCTGGCACCGGCCGGAATGTCGAACCCGCGCGCGCGCAGGTGGCCTGCCAGGTCGTCCTGGTCAATCAAATCCGCATGCATCATGGCTGTTGTCCCTTTTATCGCTAAGAGAGTGCTGCTGTGATTTACGACCGATTCTGTGACGCTGGCGACATACCCGCAACCACAGAATGGCGCCATGGCTGCTTTGGCTAAGAACAGGTCGTTTACGGCTAAATCGAACTGCCGCTAACTGCGCAAACTCAAGCCATCTACCGCAACGGAGGGTTTGGTCACCCTCGTTCGTGCAACGTGGATGCTGCTCGCTCTTGGCCCCGGTTGCTCACGGCTTCCCGGGGCTATTTTTTTGCCTGAATACATGACCCGCTCCCACAGGTCATATGTTGCTGCTCAGTTTGGCGTAGGCAGGGCTATCACCCGGCCGAGGAACTCAGCCGGGGGCACATTCTGCTGCTCATCCACCAACCCTTGCAGCAACCCGACACTGCGCTCACTGAACGGCGCCGACTTCGGCCCGGCCAAATCCACATGCAGCAGCATCTGCTCGCTGGCCGCCAGCACCTCGTCGAACCCTGCCCGATGCAGGCTGTGGTAGACGTGCAGGCGCTTGCGATCGAAGCCGATGATCTGGGTTTGCACCCACACCTCGCAGCCCAGCTTCACTTCGTGCAGGTAGTTGATGTGTGCTTCCAGGGTGAACAGCGAATTGCCGCTTTGCCCCCGGGTGTCGGCATCCAGGCCGATGCGCTCCATCAGCGCATCGGTGGCGTAGCTGAAAATCAACAGGTAGAAGGCATCGCGCAGATGCCCGTTGTAGTCGACCCAGTCCTCCTGGACCGGGGTGCGGTAGGTGATCAGTGCGGGCATTACAGGGTCCTCAATCGCCGAAGGCCATGCCGTGGTTGGCCTTGCTGGTTTTTACAGCGTCCAGCACGGCCAGCAGGGTGTCATCACGATAGCGCTCCAGCGCGGCGATGCTACGTTCGCCCAGTTGTTCCGATGTGCCTTCAACCACATCGTCGATCAGTTTGTCGGTCAGCTCTGGTGCTGGCAGGTAGGTCCAGGGCAGCTTCAACGCCGGGCCGAACTGGGCCATGAAGTGGCGCATGCCGGCGTCGCCTCCGGCCAGGGTGTAGGTGAGGAAGGTGCCCATGAACGACCAGCGCAGCCCGGCGCCGAAGCGGATCGCATCGTCGATTTCGCCCGTGCTGGCCACACCATCGTTGACCAGGTGCAAGGCTTCGCGCCACAGCGCTTCGAGCAGGCGGTCGGCGATGAAACCGGGGACTTCCTTGCGTACATGCAGCGGGCGCATGCCCAGCGCGGTATAGATGGCCTTGGCCGCTTCGATGGCTTCGGGGGCGGTGCGCTTGCCGCCGACGATCTCCACCAGTGGCAGCAGATACACCGGGTTGAACGGGTGGCCGACCACGCAGCGCTCGGGGTGGGTGGCCGATTCGTAGAATTCGCTGGGCAACAGGCCCGAGGTGCTGCTGCCAATAATGGCGTCGGGTTTGGCCGCGGCGCTGATTTTCGCGTGCAGGTCCAGCTTCAGCTCCAGCCGCTCCGGTGCGCTTTCCTGGATGAAGTCGGCATCACGTACACATTCCTCGATGGTGGCGACGAACTTCAGCCGGTCCGGGGAAGCGCCCGGCGCCAGGCCTTGCTTGTGCAAGGCCGGCCAGGCATTGGCTATCCGCTTGCGCAGGGCCTGCTCGGCGCCGGGCGCCGGGTCCCAGGCGACCACGTCCAGGCCATGGGCCAGGGCGCGGGCGACCCAGCCGCTGCCGATCACACCGCTACCCAGGGCAGCGAAAGTCTTGATCTGGGTGATGAAGGTCATGGTGTTCTCCTGAATGGATCAGCGGCGTTTGAGGTTCATCTTGTCCCGCCCTTCGGCCGGGGTAAGCACACGGGCGCCAAGGCGCGAAATGATCTCTACCGCGCGCTCGACCAGCTGGCCGTTGCTGGCCAGCACGCCACGGTCCAGGTACAGGTTGTCTTCCAGGCCCACACGCACGTTGCCACCCAGCAGCACCGCCTGGGCGGCCATCGGCATCTGCATGCGGCCGATGCCGAAGCCGGCCCAGGTGACGTTGGCCGGCAGGTTGTCGACCATCGCCTTCATGGTGGTGGTATCGGCCGGGGCGCCCCACGGGATGCCCAGGCACAGCTGGAACAGTGGGTCTTCGAGCAGGCCTTCCTTGATCATCTGTTTGGCGAACCACAGGTGGCCGGTGTCGAAGATTTCCAGTTCGGCTTTCACTCCCAGCTCAGTAATGCGCTTGGCACCGGCGCGCAGTTGCGCGGGGGTGGAAACGTAGATCGAATTGCCGTCGCCGAAGTTGAGGGTGCCGCAGTCCAGCGTGCAGATTTCCGGCAGTAGCGCTTCGACGTGGGCCAGGCGTTCCAGCGGGCCGATCAGGTCGGTACCCGGGCCGAATTCCAGCGGTGTTTCACCCGGGCCGATTTCCAGGTCACCGCCCATGCCGGCAGTCAGGTTGACGATGATGTCCACGTCGGCTTCGCGGATGCGTTCCATGACTTCGCGATACAGCGCCACGTCGCGGCTGAAGCGGCCGGTTTGTGGGTCGCGTACGTGGCAGTGAACCACGGTGGCGCCGGCTTTGGCGGCTTCCACGGCGGCTTCGGCGATCTGCTTGGGGGTGACCGGGACCAGGTGGCTTTTCGAGGCGGTGTCGCCGGCGCCGGTGAGGGCACAGGTGATAATGACGTCGTGGTTCATGGTGGGTTCCTTGTGATAGCTGTGTTGGGCTTTTCGCGGGCGCGCCCGCTCCCACAGGGTTTACGTGACCCTGAGTGTGTCGCTGTACCTGTGGGAGCGGGCATGCCCGCGAAGAGGCCGGATCAGTTGGCGGTGAGCTTGAGGTTGTCCGCCGCCGGCTGGCCGTCGAAGGTGGTCACCCCCTCAAGCCAGCGGGCCTTGTCCTCAGGGTGATCCTTGAGCCATTGGCGAGCCGATTCCAACGGGTCCTTGTGGTCGAGCAGCGGCTGCATCATGCGGCTCTCGTCTTCGGCGCTGAAGTTGAGGTTGGCCAACAGGCGGTGGGCGTTGGGGCAACGTTCGGCATAGTCCGGCGCGGTCACTGTCCAGACCGTCGCGCGGCCTTCGTCAGGCCCCAGGGCGTCCTGGCTGTCGCCGAGATAGACCATGTCGATGTTCACGTTCATCGGGTGCGGCGACCAGCCGAAGAACACCACGGCTTCCTTGCGCCGTACCGAGCGGTCGACGGCGGCGAGCATGCCGGCCTCGCTGGACTCGACCAGCTGGAACTTGCCCAGGCCGAACTGGTTCTTGGCGATCATCGCCTTGATCTGGGTATTGGCGCCGGAGCCTGGCTCGATGCCGTAGATTTTCCCGCCCAGCTCCTTTTCGAACTTGTGGATATCGGCGAAAGTCTTCAGGCCCTTGTCGGCCAGGTACTTCGGCACCGCCAGGGTGGCGCGGGCATCTTCCAGGCTGGGCTTGTCGAGCACTTTCACCTGTTTGGCGTCGACGAACGGGGTGATGGTCTGGGTCATGATCGGGTTCCAGTACCCCAGGAACATGTCCAGGCGTTTGTCGCGGATGCCGGCGAAGATGATCTGCTGCGAGGCACTGGTCTGCTTGGTCTGGTAGCCCAGGCCGTCGAGCAGTACCTGGGCCATGGCGCTGGTGGCGATGACGTCGGTCCAGTTGACCACGCCCAGGCGGACGTTCTTGCAGGCCGCGGGTTCGGCGGCATAAAGCGGGGAAGCGACGATAGTGCTCAGGGCTACGGACAACAGGCTGCGGCGGATCAAGCGTTGCATGGTGGCTCTCCATCGGCAGGGCGTTTTTTATAGGGGCCGGCCTCTCTGGGCCGTGTGAACACGCTACGCTGCTGCCAGGGTGGAAAATCGCACCCTGGCGACCAACAATTGCACGGAGGCGACCACCTTTGCCGTGGAGCATGCAATGCCGCAAATCATCCATTTCCTGCTGTTGCCCGGTTTCTCGGCGATTGGCTTCATCAGCGCCCTGGAGCCACTGCGGGTGGCAAACCGTTTCAAAGGCCCGTCGTACAGCTGGCAGGTGCTGAGCCTGGATGGCGGCGCGGTGCAGGCCAGCAATGGCATGTCGGTGAACGCCGATGCGGCGCTGGCGGCGGCCGAACCTGGCGGCGTCCTGTTGATCGTGGCCGGTTTCGACCCCTTGGCCTGCTACGGGCCAGCCTTGCAACATGCGCTGCGCCGCCTCGACCGCGACGGGGTGATATTGGGTGGTATCGACACCGGTGCGGTGGTGCTGGCCGAGGCCGGCCTGCTGGATGGCCACCGCGCCACCGTGCATTGGGAGGCGCTCGAAGCGTTCAAGGAGAACTACCCGAACCTGCAGGCGACCCAGGAACTGTTCGAGATCGACCGGCGGCGTATCACCTGCGCCGGCGGTACCGCGTCGATCGACCTGATGCTCGACCTGATTGCACAGGCCCACGGCAGCGAACTGGCGGTGCAGGTCTCGGAGCAGTTCGTGCTCGGGCGTATCCGCCAGCGCCAGGACCACCAACGCATGCAGATCGCCAGCCGCTACGGCATCAGCAACAAGAAGCTGGTGAAGGTGATTGGCGAAATGGAGCGCAACACCGAGCAGCCGCTCAATACCCAGGTGCTGGCCGATGCGGTGCAGGTGACCCGGCGGCAGCTGGAGCGCCTGTTTCGCCTGCACCTGGACGACACGCCCAGCGGTTTCTACCTGCGCCTGCGGCTGGACAAGGCTCGGCAGCTGTTACGCCAGACCGACATGAGTGTGCTGGAGGTGGGGGTGGCGTGCGGGTTCGAGTCGGCCTCGTACTTTACCCGCTGCTATCGGGCGCGCTATCAGCGCTGTCCGCGCGAGGACCGCCTGGCCCGGGCGGTTTGATTTGCGCCTGTACCGGCCTCTTCGCGGGCACGCCCGCTCCCACAGGAACCCCGCCGCCCGTGAGCTTTGCGCAGTATCTGTGGGAGCGGGCGTGCCCGCGAAGAGGCCGGTACAGGCTTACTGCTGGCCGATGGACTGCAGGTACTCCGAGCGGTCATCGCTGCGCTGCGCCACACAGGTATCCCAGGCCGCCTGGAACGCCTTGCTGCCAGGCTTCTCGGCAAAGGTTTCAACCTTGCAGTCGGCGTCACGCAGCTGCGTCCACAGCTTTTCTGCCGCGTCCATCCGCGCAGCCAGGGCGTCGGCCTGGCCGTTATCGTCGGCATACTGGTCACGGATGCGCTGGATCAGGTCGTCATAGGCCGCTTTCAGCTCGCGTTCGGCAGTCTGCTTGTTGAATGCCGCGCAGGCGTAGGTCTGCTGGTCGGTCTCGACGTTGTCGCACGGGGTGCTTTCTTCCTCGCCGGCCTGGGCGCCCGACACGACAGCCAGCAGTACCAGCCATGCCATTGATTTCATCCGTATTCTCCTCAACAGGCTGACGAATCGCAGGGATTCTCGCTCAGACGACGGCGCCGCGGTAGCTACCTGAACAAATGTTCATAAAACCCTGGAAAACGTCGTTATCGAGACTGTCTCTCATCCCCGAACGGCGTCGTCAAGGCGCTGGAACAGGCGCGTTGTCGCGCATTGACGCTTTCGGCAAACCCCCTGTCGTTTTTGCATCGGGGCGCCGTTGGGCACAGGCATATGCTGGCCCCAAAGCGCCGGCACAAGGTTTGGCGCCAACCTATTCAATAAAAGGGGACAGCCTGATGAGCCCAGCCGAACTTCACGCCGACAGCATCGTCATCGACGGCCTGATCATTGCCAAATGGAACCGCGAGCTGTTCGAAGACATGCGCAAGGGCGGGCTGACTGCGGCCAACTGCACGGTTTCGGTCTGGGAAGGCTTCAAGGCAACCGTCGACAACATTGCCGCCAGCCAGAAGCTCATTCGCGACAACAGCGACCTGGTCATGCCGGTGCGCACCACCGCTGATATCCGCAAGGCCAAGGAGCTGGGCAAGACCGGCATCCTCTTCGGCTTCCAGAACGCCCATGCATTCGAAGACCAGATCGCCTACGTCGACGTGTTCAAGCAGTTGGGCGTGGGCATCGTGCAGATGTGCTACAACACCCAGAACCTGGTGGGCACCGGTTGCTACGAACGTGACGGCGGCCTGTCGGGCTTCGGCCGCGAGATCGTCGCCGAAATGAACCGCGTCGGCATCATGTGCGACCTGTCCCACGTTGGCTCCAAGACCTCCGAAGAAGTCATCCTCGAATCGAAAAAGCCGGTGTGCTACTCGCACTGCCTGCCGTCGGGCCTGAAAGAACACCCACGCAACAAGTCGGACGAAGAGCTCAAGTTCATCGCCGACCACGGTGGGTTCGTCGGCGTGACCATGTTCGCGCCGTTCCTGGCCAAGGGCATCGACTCGACCATCGATGACTACGCCGAAGCCATCGAGTACACCATGAACATCGTCGGTGAAGACGCCATCGGTATCGGTACCGACTTCACCCAGGGCCACGGCCAGGACTTCTTCGAGTACCTGACCCACGACAAGGGTTATGCCCGTCGCCTGACCAACTTCGGCAAGATCATCAACCCGCTGGGTATCCGTACCGTGGGCGAATTCCCCAACCTCACCGAAACCCTGCTCAAGCGCGGCCACTCCGAGCGCGTGGTGCGCAAGATCATGGGTGAGAACTGGGTCAACGTCCTCAAGGACGTGTGGGGCGAATAAGCCGCTCTCCAAGCCTGTAAGCCCCTGCCAGCAACGCCGGGGCATCCCAAACAAAGTTTTTATGGAGTTGAGTTTCCATGGCCAAGATCGCCCCGCAATTGCCAATCGAAGTCGACAGCGAGACCGGTGTCTGGACCAGCGACGCGCTGCCGATGCTGTATGTGCCGCGCCATTTCTTCGTCAACAACCACATGGGTATCGAAGAAGTCCTCGGTGCCGACAAGTACGCCGAGATCCTCTACAAGGCCGGCTACAAGTCCGCCTGGCACTGGTGTGAAAAAGAAGCCGAATGCCATGGCCTGGAAGGCGTGGCGGTGTTCGAGCACTACATGAAGCGCCTGAGCCAGCGCGGCTGGGGCCTGTTCGAGATCCAGGACATCGACCTGGACAAGGGGACCTGCAGCGTCAAGCTCAAGCACTCGGCGTTCGTGTACGTCTATGGCAAGTGTGGCCGCAAGGTCGACTACATGTTCACCGGCTGGTTCGCCGGCGCCATGGACCAGATTCTCGCTGCCCGCGGCAGCTCGATCCGCACCGTGGCCGAACAGGTCTACGGCGGTTCGGAAGAAGGCCACGAAGATGGCCTGTTCGTCGTCAAGCCGTTGTAAGCCGGAGATAGCGTCATGGCATTCGAAGCAATGTTCCAGCCGATTCAGATCGGCAAACTGACCATCCGTAACCGCGTGCTCAGCACTGCGCACGCCGAGGTCTACGCCACTGACGGCGGCATGACGACCGACCGCTATGTGAAGTACTACGAAGAAAAGGCCAAGGGCGGTATCGGCCTGGCGATCTGCGGCGGCTCGTCTGTCGTTGCCATCGACAGCCCGCAGGAATGGTGGTCGTCGGTCAACCTGTCGACCGACCGCATCATCCCGCACTTCCAGAACCTGGCCGACGCCATGCACAAGCATGGCGCCAAGATCATGATCCAGATTACCCATATGGGCCGTCGCTCGCGCTGGGACGGTTTCAACTGGCCGACCCTGATGTCGCCGTCGGGTATTCGTGAACCGGTGCACCGTGCCACCTGCAAGACCATCGAGGTGGAAGAAATCTGGCGCGTGATCGGCAACTACGCACAAGCCGCACGCCGCGCCAAAGAGGGCGGCCTGGACGGCGTCGAGCTGTCGGCCGTGCACCAGCACATGATCGACCAGTTCTGGAGCCCGCGGGTCAACAAGCGTACCGACGAGTGGGGCGGCACCTTCGAAGGCCGCATGAAGTTCGGCCTGGAAGTACTCAAGGCCGTACGCGCCGAGGTCGGTGACGACTTCTGCGTGGGCATGCGCATTTGCGGTGACGAGTTCCACCCGGACGGCCTCAGCCATGAAGACATGAAGCAGATCGCCGCGTACTACGACGCCACTGGCATGATCGACTTCATCGGTGTGGTCGGCTCGGGTTGCGACACCCACAACACGCTGGCCAACGTCATCCCCAACATGAGCTACCCGCCGGAGCCGTTCCTGCACCTGGCGGCCGGCATCAAGGAAGTGGTCAAGGTCCCGGTACTGCACGCACAGAACATCAAGGACCCGAACCAGGCCACGCGTATCCTCGAAGGCGGCTACGTGGACATGGTCGGCATGACCCGTGCGCACATCGCCGACCCGCACCTGATCGCCAAGATCAAGATGGGCCAGATCGACCAGATCAAGCAGTGCGTCGGTGCCAACTACTGCATCGACCGCCAGTACCAGGGCCTGGACGTGCTGTGCATCCAGAACGCCGCGACCTCCCGTGAATACATGGGCGTGCCGCACATCATCGAGAAGACCACCGGCGCCAAACGCAAGGTGGTGGTAGTGGGCGCCGGCCCTGCCGGCATGGAAGCGGCCCGCGTGGCTGCCGAACGTGGCCACGACGTGACCCTGTTCGAGAAGAAGGACCAGATCGGCGGGCAGATCACCATCGCCGCCAAGGCGCCGCAGCGCGACCAGATTGCCGGTATCACCCGCTGGTACCAGTTGGAGCTGGCACGCCTGAAGGTCGACCTGCGCCTGGGCACCGCTGCCGACGTGGCGACCATCCAGGACCTGCGCCCGGACATCATCGTGCTGGCGGTGGGTGGGCATTCGTTCCTCGAGCAGAACGAGCACTGGGGCGCCGCCGAAGGGCTGGTGGTCAGCAGCTGGGATGTGCTCGAAGGCAAGGTGGCACCGGGCAAGAACGTACTGGTCTACGACACCATCTGCGAATTCACCGGTATGTCGGTGGCGGACTTCATTGCCGACAAGGGCAGCCAGGTGGAAATCGTCACCGACGACATCAAGCCGGGCGTGGCCATGGGCGGTACCAGCTTCCCGACCTACTACCGCAGCATCTACCCGAAAGAAGTGATCATGACCGGCGACATGATGCTGGAAAAGGTCTACCGCGAGGGTGACAAGCTGGTGGCGGTGCTGGAGAACGAATACACCGGCGCCAAGGAAGAGCGTGTGGTCGACCAGGTGGTAGTGGAGAACGGCGTGCGTCCTGACGAGCAGCTGTACTACGCGCTGAAGGAAGGTTCGCGCAACAAGGGCCAGATCGACGTGGAGGCGCTGTTCGCCATCAAGCCACAGCCGATCCTCAGCCAGCCGGGCGAAGGCTACCTGCTGTACCGCATCGGCGACTGCGTGGCCCAGCGCAACGTGCATGCGGCGATCTACGACGCCTTGCGCCTGTGCAAGGACTTCTGATCGCACCGCCTCTCTAGAGGCGGGACTGGCCCCCCTGTAGGAGCGGCCTTGGGGGGGGGGGGGGGGGGGCG
>NZ_JATAAG010000025.1:166359-170480 GCF_030341915.1 Pseudomonas sp. BCRC 81390
CAAGAATCCAGCTGTTGTGGGAGCCTCCCATGTTGAACACCCTTCTACCCATCCTGCTGTTCGCTGCCCTTGGCCTGGCAGTGCTCGGTGCCCTGCGCCGGGTGCGCATGTGGCGGCGCGGCCGGCCATCCAAGGTCAACCTGGTCGGCGGTCTGCTGGCCATGCCGCGCCGTTACCTGGTGGACCTGCACCACGTGGTCGAGCGCGACAAGTACATGTCCAAGACCCACGTGGCCACCGCAGGCGGCTTCGTGCTGTCTGCCGCATTGGCGATCCTGGTGCACGGCTTCGGCCTGCAGAGCAAGATCCTCGGCTACGCGCTGCTGGTGGCCACGGTGATCATGTTCACCGGCGCCATCTTTGTCTTCAAGCGCCGCCTCAACCCGCCATCGCGGCTGTCCAAGGGGCCGTGGATGCGCCTGCCGAAGAGCCTGCTGGCGTTCGCCGTGAGCTTCTTCATCGCCACCCTGCCGGTCGCCGGCATCCTGCCTGCCAATACCGGCGGCTGGGTGATGGTCGCGATTCTCGGCCTGGGCGTGTTGTGGGGCGTGTCCGAGCTGTTCTTCGGCATGACCTGGGGCGGGCCGATGAAGCACGCCTTCGCCGGTGCCCTGCACCTGGCCTGGCACCGCCGTGCCGAGCGTTTCGGCGGCGGCCGCTCCACCGGCCTCAAGCCGCTGGACCTGGAAGACCCGAACGCGCCGTTGGGCGTGGAAAAACCGGTGGACTTCACCTGGAACCAACTGCTGGGCTTCGATGCCTGCGTGCAGTGCGGCAAATGTGAAGCCATGTGCCCGGCGTTTGCCGCCGGCCAGCCGCTGAACCCGAAAAAGCTCATTCAGGACATGGTCATCGGCCTGGCCGGTGGTACCGACGCCCAGTTCGCCGGCAGCCCGTACCCTGGCAAGCCGATCGGCGAGCATGGCGGCCACCCGCACCAGCCGATCGTCAATGGCCTGGTCGACGCCGAAACGCTGTGGTCGTGCACCACCTGCCGCGCCTGCGTCGAGGAATGCCCGATGATGATCGAGCACGTCGATGCCATCGTCGACATGCGCCGCCACCTCACCCTGGAAAAGGGCGCCACGCCGAACAAGGGCGCCGAGGTGCTGGACAACCTGATCGCCACCGACAACCCGGGCGGTTTCGCCCCCGGTGGGCGCATGAACTGGGCCGCCGACCTCAACCTGCAACTGCTGTCGGAGGTGAAAACCACCGAAGTGCTGTTCTGGGTCGGTGATGGCGCCTTCGACATGCGCAACCAGCGCACCCTGCGTTCGTTCGTCAAGGTGCTCAAGGCCTCTGGCGTGGACTTTGCCGTGCTCGGCCTGGAAGAGCGCGACAGCGGCGACGTGGCGCGCCGCCTGGGCGACGAAGCGACCTTCCAGCAACTGGCCAAGCGCAATATCCAGACCCTGGCCAAGTACAAGTTCCAACGCATCGTCACCTGCGACCCACACAGCTTCCATGTGCTGAAGAACGAGTACGGCGCACTGGGTGGTGATTACCAAGTGCAGCACCACAGCACCTACATCGCCGAACTGATCGCGGCCAACAAGCTCAACCTTGGCCAGCACAAAGGTGGCAGCGTCACCTACCACGACCCGTGCTACCTGGGCCGCTACAACGGCGAGTACGAAGCGCCGCGGGCAGTGCTCAAGGCGCTGGGCATCGAGGTGCGCGAAATGGAACGCTCCGGCTTCCGCTCGCGCTGCTGTGGCGGTGGCGGCGGTGCGCCGATTACCGACATCCCCGGCAAGCAGCGGATTCCCGACATGCGCATGGACGATATCCGCCAGACCGAGGCCGAGCTGGTGGCAGTAGGTTGCCCACAGTGCACCGCGATGCTCGAAGGCGTGGTCGAACCGCGCCCACAGATCAAGGACCTGGCCGAGCTGGTCGCCGACGTGCTGATCGAAGAGGACGCGCCTGCTGCCGCCAAGACGCAAACGGCCAAACGTGAACCTGCGGAGGTGCACTGATGAGCGACATTATCCGCCGCGACCCGCGCGCCGAGTGGATCGCCCGTAACCGTCTGCACCCGCTGCATGCAGCGATGCAGACCCAGCAAACCCGCTGGATGGGGCCTAACGGCCTGATCCGCAAGAACCCTCACGCGATAGCCGCGGGCTTCATCGGCCCGGCTGGCCTCAAGCGCATCGACCGCAGCGGCGCCCAGCAGGGCACCGGTGTGGGCGGGCGCCGCACGGCGGCGGTCGAAGTGCAGCTGCCGCTGCACCAGGTAACGGCGCCGGCGTTCTACATCGCCGTGGTGCCGGACATGGTCGGTGGCCGCCTGAGCAGCCACGACCGCGACCTGCTCGGCCTGGCCCACAGCCTGGCCGGCAGCGACGGCGCGGTATTGGCGGTGGTGTTTGGCGAGCACAAGGAAAGCAACTTTTCCACAGCCGGCGTGGACCGCCTGCTGGTCATCGAAGGCGAAGCTTACGAAGGTTATGCACCGGAGCAGCTGGTACAGGGCCTGCGCGCTGTGGATAACCAGTTCACCCCGCGCCACTGGCTGCTGCCCGACAGCCGCACCGGTGGCGGCGAACTCGGCCGACGCCTGGGCGCGGCGCTGGGCGAACGCCCGGCGACGCGGGTGTGGCAGGTCAAGGACGGCCAGTGCATTGGCCGTGCTGGTGCCGGCCAGCAAGACCTGCAACGCGCCGTGCCGCGCCTGATCCTGGCGGCGGCCGAATGCGCCGAGCCGGTCAGCGAAACCCGCCATGAAGCGCTGCCGGTAGAGTTGTCCACAAGTGTTCCGCGCAGCCTGTCGCGTATCGAAGACCTCGGCTCGGTGGCCGTCGACCCGGCCACCATTGCCATGGCCGAGGCCGAGTTCATTGTCTCCGGTGGTAACGGGGTCAAGGACTGGGACCTGTACCACCAGGCTACTGCAGCGCTGGGCGCCACCGAAGGCGCCTCGCGGGTGGCAGTGGATGATGGTTTCATGCCGCGCAACCGCCAGGTGGGCGCTACCGGTACCTGGGTTACCGCACGGGTCTACGTGGCTGTGGGTATCTCGGGTGCGATCCAGCACCTGCAGGGCATTGGTGCCTGCGACAAGGTGGTGGCTATCAACATGGACCCAGGCTGCGACATGATCAAACGGGCCGACCTGTCGGTAATTGGCGACAGCTCGGCAATTCTCAAGGCACTGATCGAAGCTGTGGATAACTACCGCAGCGGCGGCCAGCGCGACGCGGCATAAGGGCACGAGCATGAGTACGAAAGTGATCAGCCTGGTTTCCATCGGTGCCCACCCCAGCTCCGGCCGCGCACGCCGCGCCGAGCAGGATGCCCGCGCGGTGGAACTGGGCTTGCAGCTGGCTGGGGATAACTTGCAGGTGGTGCACGCCGGCAACCCACACGAAGAAGCGCTGCGTGCCTACCTGGGCATGGGCCTGGACCACCTGGATGTGCTGGAGCAGCCGGCCGGTGCCGATGTGCTGGGCGTGCTGGGCGACTACCTGCGTGACGCCGGGGCGCAGCTGGTGCTGACCGGCAGCCAGGCAGAGACCGGCGAAGGGTCGGGCATGCTGCCGTTCCTGCTGGCGGAAAAACTCGGCTGGCCGTTGATCGTGGGCCTGGCCGAAGTGGAATCGATCGACAACGGCACCGCCCAGGTATTGCAGGCCCTGCCACGTGGCCAGCGGCGCCGGCTGAAGGTGCGCCTGCCGCTGCTGGCGACTGTGGATAACGCCGCGCCCAAGCCGCGCCAGAGTGCCTTCGGGCCGGCGCGCCGTGGTGTCCTGGCGGCGCGTAACGTGGCCATCGTCGAAGACTCGCTGCTGGCCGAGGCCGAGCTGCAGCCAGCCCGTCCGCGGCCCAAGCGGCTGAAGGTGATCAAGGCCAAGAGCGGCGCCGACCGCATGAAGGCGGCAACCGCCAAGGCCAGTGGTGGCGGTGGCAAGGTGTTGAAAGACGTTACTCCGCAGGAAGGCGCCGAAGCCATCCTCAAGCTGCTGGTAGAAGAAGGCGTGCTGCGCTAGAGCCTCCCGCCGTCCCGTGTAGGAGCGGCCTTGTGTCGCGATGGGCTGCGCAGCGGCCCCCAGATCCTGAGCCAGGCCCAGGATTCGGGGGCTGCTGCGCAGCCCATTGCGACACAAGGCCGCTCC